>MKTT01000087.1:85316-112201 GCA_001898385.1 Planctomycetales bacterium 71-10 | reverse complement strand
CCCGGCCTCCGCCGCGCCCGAGCCCCAGGCCGCCCCCGCCGCGGCGCCGGGCGCCCCGGGCGAGCCCGCCGAACTCCCGCCCCCGCCCGCCCCTCGCGACGCGCGATTCGAAGCCCCGCGCGAGAGCGGCCCCCCGCCCATGAGCCGCGCCTGAATCGCGGCGTGGATTCGTGTTGACCGACCTGGGGGTTCCTGATAGCCTCCCCATCCGTCTCCAACCGACGCCTTCCAACAACGTCGGCGGGACTGCGGTCAGCCACCTGATCGAGGGGAGTCTCGGCGGGGATCGCCGACACGATTCCTCCCGACCCGCTTCGACCCGACAGCGGCGCGCGGGTACCGCCCGGAGACGTTCTCCGGTCGACGAGTTACGGATCGACTCGCTCGGGGCCCCTCGTGATGCGACGAGCGGCCCGGATCAACCTTGGAAGATCGACTCGAATGAACAAGATTTCGTATGCTCTCGCCCTGGGCGCCGGCCTCGCGCTGGCCTCGGCCGCCTCGGCCGCCCCGATCGTGCAGCAGCTCGACTCGCCCGAGATCTCGGCGTCGGCGTTCAACAGCCTGTTCAAGCCCATCGCCGAGGCCCCGCCGATCACCTCGGAGTACAAGTTCATCAACACGCCGGTCACCGGCGTCGTCCAGTCCCAGGTGTTCGAAGGCACGGGCGCCTACGAGGGCGTCTACGCCTACGCCTACCAGTTCGGCGTGAAGAACGTCGCCGACGGCTCCGGCGAGCCGACCTCGGTCAACAGCGCCTCGCTCCAGTTCAACGCCACCCCGACCCGCGCCGACCTGCTGGGCGCCGGCGGCCCCGGCAGCGCCGTGTACGTCGTCAAGGACGGCGTCGTCGGCAGCCTGAGCCTCCCGGCCGCCTCCCCGGGCAGCGTCGTGCAGGCCCCGTCCTCGATCGCCTGGCTCCCGGGCGAGAAGACCGGCGCCCTGACCTTCCAGTACCTGGACGCCACCAAGAAGTCCGACCCGCTCGGCGCCGGCGCCACCAGCGGCACGATCATCGTGCTGACCACCGAGAAGTGGACGAACAAGCTGGTGAGCCTCCAGAACGCCAACCCGCAGATCGTCTACCCCTCGGCCTACGCCTCCGAGGGCGGCCCGATCCAGGAGGTCCCGATCCCCGAGCCGGCCGCCGTGCTAGGCTGGGCCGGCGTCCTCGCCGCCGTCGCCGTCGCCAAGTCCCGCCGCACCCGTCGCGCCGCCTGACGCGACCCCGCGGGAATCGATGAAGCCTAGGGCCCCCGACGCCGTCCTCCCGGGCGCGTCGGGGGCCTCGTCGTTTCGAAGCGGAAGCTCGCGGGGATAGAATGCGATTATGGACTTCCCACCCATCGCCCGCGTCCGCCGGACCTTCGACCAGCCCGAGGAGGCCGACGTCGCTTCCGCCGTCGCCCGCGCCGTGACGTCGAGCGCCCTGGTGGGCCGGGCACCCGCAGGGGGGCGGATCGCGATCACCGTCGGCAGCCGGGGGATCGCCGGCCTGCCGACGATCGTCCGCGCGGCCGTCGACTCCGTCCGGTCGCTCGGCTTCTCGCCGTTCCTCGTGGCCGCGATGGGGAGCCACGGCGGCGGCACGTCGGAGGGCCAACGCGCCCTGCTGGCGGAGCTGGGCGTGACGGAACGGTCGGCCGGCTGCCCGATCCTCAGCGCGATGAGCACGGTCGTCCTGGGGACAGACGGGTTCGGGCTGCCGATCCACTTCGACCGCAACGCGTTCGACGCCGACGGGATCGTCCTGCTCAACCGGATCAAGCCCCACACCTCGTTCACCGGGCGGTACGAGAGCGGCCTGCTCAAGATGCTGACGATCGGCCTGGGCAAGCGCCAGGGGGCCGCCCAGGTCCACAAGCTGGGGCTGCCGGGGCTGAAGCGGATGCTCCCGGAGGTCGGCGCATTCCTCCTGAAGCGGACGCCCGTGGCGCTCGGATTGGCGATCCTGGAGAACGCGGCCGACCGCGTGGCGAAGGTCGTCGCGGTCGAGCCCGAGGAGATCCTCGAAGTCGAACCGGCCCTGCTCGACGAGGCCCGGGCGCTGATGCCGGGGCTGCCGTTCGACCAGCTCGACGTCCTGATCGTCGGCGAGCTGGGCAAGAACTACAGCGGGACCGGCATGGACCCGGCGGTCATCGGCCGGCTCAAGGTCGAGACGACGCGCGACCACCCCCGGCCGGTGGTGACGCGGCTGGCCGTGCTCGACGTCTCCGAGGAATCGCGCGGCAACGCCCTGGGTGTCGGCTTCGCGGACCTGACGACCGAGCGGTTCGTCCGGGCGATCGACCCGACGCCCGTCCGCGTGAACAGCTTCACCAGCAACTTCCTGGCGCGGGCCCGCGTCCCCCTGGCCATGCCGACCGACCGCGACGTGATCGCCGCCTGCCTCGACACCTGCTGGCGCATCGACCCGGCCGAGGCCCGCATGGCGATCATCCCCAACACCCTGGAGCTGACCTCGCTCTGGGTGACGCGCCCGCTCGCCGACGAGGTCGAACGACTCCCCGGCCTCGCGTTCGAAACCGACTTCCTCCCGATCCCGCTCGACGTCGCGGGGATGCTCGACCAGGAGCGCCTGTTCCCCGACGGCGTCCGGGCACGACGGAGGCAGGTTCCGGGGATGGAGTCTCGTCCCTGAGGCGACCGCACGCGACATCCCCTCTCCCGGCGGGAGAGGGTGGCCCGGAGGGCCGGATGAGGGGGCGGGCGACCGAGAGCCTCGGACTTCAAACCTCGCAGGCTGGGTCGCGACCCAGCCTGCGGGGAGGGCGAGCCGTGGGAAGGCGATGGCGGTCGACCGAGCGTCACACCTTCGGCAGCTCGTAGCCCTTGCGCGGCTCGCGCGAGAGGAGGGCGTCGGCCTCGGGGTCGTTCTTGAAGCGCTCGGCCTCGGCGTCCCAGTTGAGCTTGCGGCCGACCTTGTAGGCGATGTTGCCAAGGTGGCAGGTGTTGGTCGAGCGATGGGCGATCTCGATGTCGGAGGTCGGCTTCTCGCGCGAGGCCATGCAGTCGAGGAAGTTGCGGACGTGCGGCGGCTGGCCGTCGTCGCCCTTCTCCTTCGACGCCTCCAGGGTGATCTTGCGCGTCTCGCGGTCGCCGTGGACGAGCTTGATCCCGTACGGCTTGCCGATCTGGTCCGGGATGACCTCGTAGCCCGAGCGGTCCAGCAGCAGGCTGCCGTCGGTGCCGCAGAAGAGGATGCCGTAGTCGTGGCCGTTGAACTTGTAGCCGTTCCCCTTGCGCATCGAGTACGTCAGGGTGGCCGTCGGAAATTCATAAACGACCTGGAGCGTGTCGGGCGTGTCGCGGTCGTCGTCGGTGGTCTCGACGCCGCCGGTGGCGTAGACGCTGTCCGGGCCCTTGGCGTCGAGCGCCCACAGGACGATGTCGTTGAGGTGGACGCCCCAGTCGCTCATCATGCCGCCGGCGTAGTCGGAATACCACCGGAACAGCAGGTGGAAGCGGTTGAGGTTGAACGGCCGCTCGGGCGCGGGGCCGAGCCACCGGTCGTAGTCGACGTACGACGGCGCGGCGGTGTCGGGCGAGGGGCCCATGCCGACCGGGCTGATGTTCTCGAAGTTCCAGGTCTGGACCCAGAACACCTTGCCGAGCTTGCCGGAGCGGACGATGTCGACGGCCTTGCGGAAGTGGTTCGACGACCGCTGCTGGGTGCCGACGGCGATGATCTTCCCGGTCTTCCGGCCGGCCTCGATCATGGCCCGGCCCTCGGCGACGTTGTGGGCGACGGGCTTCTCGACGTAGACGTCCTTGCCGGCGAGGACGGCGTGGATCGTCGGCAGGGCGTGCCAGTGGTCGGGCGTGGCGATGATGACCGCGTCCAGGTCCTTGCGGTCGAGCATCTCGCGATAGTCGCGGCTGGCGTGCGGGCGCTCGCCCTTCTTGGCCTCCTTGATGCGGTCGGCGGTCTCGCCGGCGTGGCGGTCGTCGACGTCGGCGACGGCCACCAGGTCGACGTCCTCCTGCTTCAGGAAGTCGTCCAGGAGCTGGTTGCCGCGGCTCCCCGCGCCGATGATCCCCAGCCGCTTGCGCTCGGCGGCCGACGACGCCCGGCCGATCGCCGGCGCCGCGAACGCCGCGGCGGCCCCGACGGCGCCCGCCGTCCCCACGAACCCGCGCCTCGTGAACTGATCGCTCATGGTCCTCGCCCGCCTCGCATTGGGGAGTGGATTCCGGCCGCCGTCGGCGACGATCCGCCGGGGGCCCGCGACGCCGATCCTACTGCGAGCCCGGGGCGAATGATAGGGCGTGGGTGTCCCCGGGACCCGGGCCGGCCGTACAATGGCCGACACGTCGCGGACATCTCCACCCCGAGCGCGAGGGCCGCCATGCACGCCCGGATCTCCCGACTCGCCCCCGTCGCGATCGCGACCCTCGGCCTCGCCGCCGGGGCCCGCGGGCAGGGCCCCCCGACCTCGGCCACGATCGATGCCGAGCCCATCGCCCTGACGGCCCCGGAGCGATACCAGGTCGTCGCCGTTTTGGAGCCGGTCCGTCGCGTGACGATCGTGGCCCCGGCCGACGGCTTCGTGAAGAGCGTCGACGCGCCGGCCGGCTCGGCCGTCCGCGAGACCCAGCAGCTCGCCGAGATGGACCGCGGCGAGGCCGCCGCGCGGCTCAAGGTCGCCGAGGCCGAGCTGCACGAGCGTCAGGCGCTCGCCGCCCAGGCGCCGACGGCCGTCGGCCAGGCGCAGGTGGAGGCGGCCGAGGCCCGCGTCGAGCTGGCCCGGCTGGAGCTGGACCGGCTGACCCTCCGCGCCCCGTTCGCCGGCCGGGTCGTCGCCACGCCCGTCGCCTCGGGGCAGTACGTCCTCAAGGGGACCGTGATCGCCGAGCTGGCCGACCTCACGATCCTGAAGGCCCTCGCGCCGGTCGATCGCCGCACGGTCAAGGCGGGCGACGAGACGACGGTCGCGATCGAGGATCAGCGGCAGTCGGTGAAGGTGCAGTCGATCGTCCCACTGCCGACCACGGAGGAGTATCGTCCCCTGCGCGAGCTGGCCGCCCCGTTCGCCGCCGCGTGGGTCCAGGTCCAGAACCCGAAGGGGGACCTCGAGCCCGGCCTCCGCGTCCGCAGCGCCAGCCTGCCGGTCGCGCCGGTGGCCGTCGTCCCGCGCACGGCGATCAAGTCGGCCGCCGCGGGCTCGCCCGACGCCACCATCCAGGTCATCCGGGCCGAGCACGTCGTCGACGTCCGGGTCAAGTCGCTGGGCGAGGTCGGCCCCGAGCGCGTGCAGGTCTCCGGGCTGTTCCGGGGGAGCGACGCCGTCATCGTCTCGACCTCCGTGCCGCTCGCGTCCGGGACGTTCATCCGGTTCGGCGCCGAGGGGAAGGTCGAAGGCGCGCCGCCGAATCCGAACCAGCCCGGCCAGCCCGCCGCGGTGGCCCCGGCCGCGACGTCGGCCCCGGCCTCTCGTCCGGCCGCCCAGCCCGCGCGGCGGCCGGCGCAGGCACCCGCCGCTGCGCCCGGGGCCACACCGTTCTGATCGTCGGTCAGCCCGACTTCGACGCCTTCCGCCGGTTCTTCAGGTGCGTCCAGACGCTCTTGCCTTGCTGGCCGAGCTGGCTCATCACGCGGCCGACCTTCGATCGGCCGGCCGCCGCATGGAGCCGACGGAGCAGGGCGGCGCGCTCGGCGCGGTGGAGCTGGGCGGCGAACGCGGGGAGGATGTGCTCGACCACGCCGAACGGGGTGGCGTCGGGGAGGCCGGCCGCGACGAACTCGGCGAACGTCGGCGGCAGCGAGGCGCGGAGCGAGTCGAACAGGCCGCGGACGGCGGCCTCGCGGGCCCCCTGGCCGGCCCCCCAGTCGTAGGGCGGCTGCCACGCCGGGCCGAACTCCGGCCGATCGACGCCCGTCACCACGACCAGCGTGGGCGGGGCCTCGCGGTTGGGATGCTGGAGGTAGTGCGCATCCCACGCCTTGGCGAACGCCAGGTCGGCCGGGCGCAGGCCCTTGCCGCCGTCGATCGCCAGGATCAGCATGTCGGCGTCGACCGAGGCCGCCACGGCCGCCTCGCGCGAGGTCCGGTCCGACCTCGACTCGCGATCGGCCGGGCCCGTCGTCGTGTAGCCGGGGACCTCGACGTACTTCACGCCCTTGAGCCGATCGACGAGCGCCGGGTCCAGGCCCATCCCCTCCAGCCGGGCGCGGACGGGCCGGTCGTCCCCCTCGAACACCTCGCGGGCGGCCCGGATGAGCCGCGACTTGCCCGACTCGCGCGCCCCCACGACGGCCACGGTCAGCGGCTCGTCGACGTCGGCCCGGATCGTCGACATGGGGCGACGGCGCGTGAGGCGGCGATACTCGTCGACGCCGATCGCGAGCCGGCCGCTGAACAGTTCGATCAGGTGGACGCCCATCCGGTTGACGTACGCCTGGAAGAACCAGCGCAGGACGTTCTGCTGCATGTTCTTCCACGCCGGCTTCACGATCAGCTCGCGGGTGCCGATGCGCGTCAGCCCGCTCAGCGGGTTCAGCAGCGGCGAGACCAGCGCGTACAGGTCGTTGGCCTTGTTGATGTAGTTGGCCATCTGCAACGCCTTGCGCCAGTGGGCCAGCGTGATGAGGTCGCCGCCGGGGATCTGGCGCGTCAGCTTGCCGAGGTCCTCCGCCGCCAACTCCAGGGCCCCCAGCAGCTCCACGACGGGGACCTCGTCCAGCGGGTGCTTGGTGTCGGGATGGTAGTGGACGGCCAGCTTCTGGAGCAGGACGCGGCCGGTCTCGATGTAGCGGTCCCCGTCGATCAGGGTCTCCATCGCCAGCTCCTCGGACGCCTGGGCCTCGTCCTCGACGATCTGCCAGGCCTGGCGATCGAGCGGCGAGAAGGTCCGGGGGGCGTCCCAGTCGAGCGGGGGCAGGACGGTCCGGACGCTGGTCGTCCAGCGCGCCGCCAGGATCGCGAACAGGCCGCCGGCCGCGATCCAGCCGATGACGCCCGGGATGATCCAGCCGTGCTCATACAGCCAGAGCGTCCCGAAGCCGATGTACGCCAGGAACGGGCCGAAGAACAGCAGCAGCAGCACCCCCGTCCGCCACTCGCGCAGGAGGATCCAAAAGTTCGCGCGCCAGGTGGTGAGGGTGTTTCGGAAGGCCGGCATCGAGACCTCGGCAAGAAGCCCTCGACGAATGGAGAGCTGGAGACCACTCCCAAGCGGGCGGTTGAAACGTCCCCCCTTCTCCCCTCGTGGGAGAAGGTGCCCCGGAGGGGCGGATGAGGGGGGCGCGACCGAAAGCCTGCGAATCCCCCCTCATCCGGCCTTCGGCCACCTTCTCCCACGAGGGGAGAAGGATGATCGTCCAAAGCACGCACTGGGGAGATTGCAGACCACCGGACGTCTCGTCGCCTCAGCATCGCCGCGAATCGCGCGCCGTCAGGCCCGCAAGGTCGCGCCGAGCTTCCGCGAGCAGGCTTCCACGACGGCCTTCACGGCCTCGTCGACCTCCTCGCCGGTCAGCGTGCGATCGTCGCGGCGGAAGGTCATCGCGAAGTGGACGCTCTGCTTCTGGTCGCCGAGGTTGCCGCCGCGGAAGGTGTCGAGGTAGTGGGCCTCGCGGAACGAGCCGCCGGCGTTCTCGCGGACGACGGCCTCCAGCTCGGCCCAGGTGACGGAACGGTCGAGCACCAGGGACAGGTCGCGGACGACGGCCGGATAACTGGGGAGCGGGCTGTACTGGGCGATCGTCCGGGCCTTCTCCAGCAGCAGGCCCAGGTCCAGCTCGGCGGCCGAGCAGGCGTTGCGCAGCTCGAACTTCCTCGCGACCTCGGCGTCGACCTCGCCCATCCAGCCGAGCCGGACGTCGCCCAGCCACAGTTCCGCGGCCCGGCCGGCGGCGAACAGGGGGAGTCCGGCGGGCCGCGCCGACAGCGGCTCGACGATGAGGAGCCGGCGCAGCAGCGTCTCGACGACCCCCTTCAGGCCGAGGAACTCGCCCCCCGCGGCGATGGCCAGGCGGGCCGGCTCGTCGGGCAGCGCGCCGTCCTCGCGCGGGATGTAGACGTCGGCGATCTCGAAGATGCGGGCGTCGGCGACGCCGTAGGATTCGTTGTGGCGGCGGACGGCCAGCAGGCTCGGCACCAGGCTGCGGCGCAGGGCGTTCTCGCGCCGGCGGCTGGAGTGCGAGACCCGCAGCGGCGGGGCGTCGGCCCCCTCGGCGGTGACGGGCGCGGCGAGCGCGTCCTCGACCAGGCTGAACGTGACGGCCTCGTCCAGCCCCTGGGCGGTCAGGGCGTCGCGGACGGCCGACTCCACCCGCTCGCGACGCCCGCGCGGGGCGCTGGCGACGGGGATGGGACGGTCCTCGACGATCTTCTCATAGCCGTGGATCCGGGCGACTTCCTCGATCAGGTCGATCTCGCGCTCCAGGTCGGCCCGCCACGTCGGGGGGGCGACCTTGATGGCGCGGTCGGTCTCGTCGAGCACCCGCAGGCCCAGGGCCTCCAGGATGCGGCGGACCTCGACCGGGTCGACCTCGATGCCCAGCACGCGCGGGATCTGCGCCAGCCGCAGGACGATCGGCTCGCGCGGGGCGGTCGGGGAGGCCACGTCGATCACGCCCGGGTGCAGGACGGCACCGGGGCAGAGTTCCAGGATCAACTCCGCCGTGCGGCGACTGGCCCAGTCGGCGACCTCGGGGTCGAGCGGGCGTTCGAAGCGGAAGCTCGACGGGCTGAACAGGCCCAGGGCCCGCGAGGTCTTCCGGACCGACATGGGGTCGAACCGGGCGGCCTCGATCAGCACGTTCGTCGTCCCGGGGCCGATCTCGGTGTCGAGCCCTCCCATAACGCCCGCCAGGCCGACGGGCCGCGCGGCGTCGGCGATGACGAGCATCTCCGGCCGGAGGTCGTACTCCTTGCCGTTGATCGCCGTGAGCTTCTCGCCGGGCCGGGCCTTGCGGACGACCAGCCGGCGGCCTTCGAGCTTGTCGAGGTCGTAGGCGTGGAGCGGCTGGCCGCACTCGAACATGACGTAGTTGGTGACGTCGACCACGTTGCTGACCGGCCGGACGCCCAGCGTCTCCAGCCGCTTGCGCATCCACCAGGGGCTCTCGCCGACCTTCACGCCGGTCATCGCCCGCGCGGTGAAGCGGGGGCAGAGGTCGGCCGCCTCGACGGAGACCGCCGCGAACGCCTCCACCGGCTCGCCCGCCGTCCGGGGCGACGCGGCCGGCAGGCGCAGGGGCTTGCCGTACAGGACGGAGATCTCCCGCGCCACCCCGATCTGGCCCAGGCAGTCGGAGCGGTTGCTGGTGACTTCCAGGTCGATCGCCAGGTCGCCGCCGACGTCCTCGGTGGACTCGTGGTTCAGGCCGGTGAGGGCCAGGCGTTCGGTCAGGGCCTCCACGGGCATGTCGAGGCGCACGTAGTCGGTGAGCTGGTTCCAACTGACGATCATCGGGCTATTCGCTCGCGGTCTCGGGGCTCGGCGCGGGCTTCGCCTTCGCGACGGCCGGCCGGCGCTGGAGGCGGTCCCATAGATAGTAGACGGGGAGCCCCGTCAGCACGATCAGGAAGCCGACGCCCGAGGTCAGGGGCTTCAGGAACAGGAAATCGACGACCAGGAGGCCGGCCAGCACGATGTACACGGCCGGCGTCCAGGGGTAGGCGAACGTCTTGTAGGGCCGGTTCAGGAACGGGGCCTTGCGGCGCATCAGGATCACCGCCGCGACCATCAGCAGGCAGAACGAGAGGTCGACGGGGATGATGTATTCCAGCAGCTCCGAATACAGGTTCCCCGGCCTCGACTCCCCGGTCTTCGGGTCGACCGTGAACGTCGCCGGCAGGGTCAGCAGGCAGGCCCAGACGCCTTGCGCGTAGAGGGCGACGGCCGGGACGTGATGCTCGTTGGTCTTCGCGGCGGCCTGGAAGAAGAGGCGGTCGCGGGCCATCGCGTAGAAGACCCGGGCGCCGGCCAGGATGAGGCCGTTGACGCAGCCGAACGTGGAGATCAGGATCGCGCCGGCCATCAGGTAGCGACCGCTCGCCCCGACGGCGGCCTCCATCGCGGCGGTCCCCACGCGCTCCTCGGGGGCGTGCTGGATCTGCGGGAAGGTCAGCGTCGTCAGATACGCGACGTTCGCCAGCAGGTACAGGGCGATCACGGCCGCCGTGCCCCGGAACAGCGCCTTGGGGAGCGTCGCCCCGGGGTCGCGGGTCTCCTCGCCGACGAACGTCACGTTGTTCCAGGCCGTGGAGGAGAACAGCGGGCCGATCATCGCCAGGCCGAGCAGGAGCAGCACGGCCCCGTAGCCCTCGAACGGCAGCGGCGCCGCGTAATAGGACGAAGGCGTCCAGCCGTTCGCCCAGGGATCCCACCACGAGGCCGTCCACGCCGCGGCCCGCTTATCGACCCCCAGCAGGAAGCAGGCGAGGATGAGGCCGATGAGCGCGGCGGTCTTGGCGAACGTGAAGGTGTTCTGGATCAGCGAGCCCAGCTTCAGGCCGCGCGTGTTGGCGACCGTCAGCGCGACGATCACCGCGACGGCCGCGGCCTGCTGGGTCGAGAGCCGGATCGCGTAGCGGCCGGCTCGCAGGGCGATGTAGCTGTGCTCGGCCGAGACGGCCGGGAGGAAGACCCCCAGGAACTTCGCGAACGCCACGGCGACCGCCGCGATCGTCCCCGTCTGGACCACGAGGAACAGCGACCAGCCGAACAGGAACCCGACGAGCGGGCCGTAGGCGGTGCGCAGGAAGTAATACTGCCCGCCGGCCTTCGGCATCATCGCGGCCAACTCGGCCGCGGAGACGGCCCCGGCGATCGTCATCAGGCCGGCGAGCGCCCAGGCGGCCATCAGCCAACCGGGCGACCCCACCAGCAGGGAAGACTCGGCCGACGTGATGAACACGCCCGAGCCGATCATCGCCCCCATGACGAGCATGGAGGCGTCCAGCACGCCGAGGTCGCGCACCAAGGCGGGGGGCCGCTTCGGCTTCTTCGGCTTCGCGGGCGGCTCGCCCTCGGTCGTCGGCATGGGGTGACGGCCTCAGCCTTCCCGCTTGACGTATTCGTTGACGTCGGTGATCGCCTTGGTCAGCGACTGCCGGCGCCATTCGGTCAGGGCGGTGTCCATGGCCGCGGCCAGCTTGTTCGCCAGCAGCGCGGCGGCCTCGCGCGGGGACTGCCCCTCGGCGCGGACTTCGGGGAAGTCGTGGTGGTGGACGCAGACTCCGTGGGCCGTCGCACCCGCGGTGACGATGACGCTGTCTTGGACGTCGTTCATGATGGGCCCCTTGCTCGTTCGCTCGTGTGATTCGCCGCGGGGTGCCGAGGGCGGGGGGTCGGATCAGAACTGGTCGAGGAAGCGGACGTCGTTCTGGTAGAGGAGCCGGATGTCGTCGATGCCGTGCCGCCGCATGCAGAGACGCTCGATGCCCAGTCCGAACGCGAAGCCGGTCACCCGCTCGGGGTCGTAGCCGACCGCCTTGAACACGTTGGGGTCGACCATCCCCGCTCCGCCCATTTCAACCCATCTGCGACCGCCGTGCCAGAGCATATCGACTTCTACGCTCGGTTCCGTGAACGGGAAGAATGAGGGCCGGAAGCGGATCTGCACATCCTCGCCCAGGTAGCTCTTGGCGAAGAGGCGCAGGATCGACTTGAGGTGGCCCATCGTCACCCCCTCGTCGACCATCAGCCCCTCGATCTGGTGGAACATGAACGAGTGGGTGGCGTCGACGGTGTCGGGCCGGTAGACCCGGCCGATGGCCACCACCCGGACCGGCGGCGGCTGCGACTCCATCACCCGCACCTGGATCGTGCTGGTCTGGCTCCGGAGCATGGTCCCGTCGGACAGGTAGAAGTTGTCCAGAGGATCCCGCGCGGGGTGGACCGGGGGGATGTTCAGGGCGTCGAAGTTGTGGCGGACGTCCTCGACCTCCGGGCCGCGGGCGACGGCGAAGCCGAAGCGGCCGAAGATGTCGATCAGCTCGTCGGCCGTCTGGGCCAGGGGGTGGCGATGGCCGAGCCGGGGGGCGATCCCCGGCAGGGTGACGTCGATCCCGCCGGCGGCGACGGCCCGGCGCTCCACCCGGGCCCGGGCGGAGTCGAACGCGGCCTCCAGGGCCTGCTTGACCCCGTTGAACCGCTGGCCATACGCCTTCTTGACCTCGTTGGGGAGCGACCTGAGCCGTTCCTGAGCGGCCTTGAGGCGGCCCTGCTTCTGGCCCAGGTACTCGACGCGCGCGGCCTCGACTTCGTCGGGCGAGGCGGCGGCCTCGAAGGTGCGAACCGCCCCGGCCTGGAGCTCGTCCAGCTCCAGGAGGGCGGTTTCCAGCGATCCGGTCGTGCTCATCGGGGCTTCCGAGGCGTGGCGATCAGGCGGTCTTGACCTTCTGCTGCCGGCGGGCCTTCAGCTCGGCGTCGAACTTGTCCAGCTCGGCGCGAACCTTGGCGACGATGGCGTCGAAGGTCTCGGAGTCGTAGATGGCCAGGTCGGAGAGGCTCTTGCGGTCGAGCCCGACGTTGGCCAGCTTCAGCCCGTGGATGAACCGGCTGTACTTGATGCCCCGCATCTCGGCGGCGGCGCTGACGCGGACGATCCAGAGGCGGCGGAACTCGCGCTTCTTCGCCCGGCGGTCGCGGAAGGCGAACATGCCGGCGCGGAGGAGGGTCTCCTTGGCGGACTTCAGCAGCCGCCCGCGGCCGCCGACGAACCCCTTGACGGCCTTGAACAGACGGTTCTTGGCCTGGCGGCGGGCCGCACCTTTTCTTGCACGCATGATTCAGGACTCTCGCTGGCGGCGACGGCGACCGTCGCCCTCGACGCGATTGATAAGGATTCGGGATCTCGTCCGGGCTCGTACGATCGATTCGGGCGGCGTCAGGAGGCGGCGGCCTGTTCCTGGGCCCGACGGCCGCGGAAGCGGAGGCGGCGGCTCTTGGGCGGGGTGGTCCCCTCGGCCTTGTGCTCGGCCTGGGACTCGGCGCGGGCGGCCACGACGGCCAGCGGGTTGGTGGAGATCCGCACCCGCACGGCCTTCCGCACCCGCTTGTTCTCGGCGGAGACGTTCAGGAAGGACTTCTTCCTGAGCTTGCGGATCTTCTTGCCGCTCTTGTGGGAGTTCAAGTGCGACGACCCGCAGCGCTTGTGCGAGACCTTGCCGGTGCCCGACACCTTGAACCGCTTCTTCATCCCCTTGTGGGTCTTCAACTTCGGCATGACACTATCGTCCTGTTCGGTTCCAATGAGGGTCGGCCGCGGGCGGCCGTCGCGGGGGACGCCGCGCCGTCGCGGATCGGGCCGGGGCCGGTCGAAGTCGGCCCGACGCGGTGCCGGGCAGGCCCGGGGCCCGTTCGGGGGGGACGCCGATCGAGGCCGCGGGCGGGCAAGCGGCCCATCGTAGCAGACCGCCCCCGCCGGCGTCCAGACGACCCGCCCGGCCGTTCGCACGATTCCCGGCGGCGGGCGGGGTCGGACGATCGTCGCGAGTTACGAGGCCCTGGGGGCCAGGATGGCGGTCATGCGACGCCCTTCCATCGAAGGGGTCTTCTCCAGCTTGCCCACCTCTTCGAGGGCCTGGAGGACTTCATCCATGACCCTGCGGCCTTCATCGATGTGCGCCAGCTCGCGGCCCCGGAAGAGCACGTTGACCAGCACCTTGTCCTTGGCCTCCAGGAACTCCTTCGCCCGCTTGACCTTGACCTCGATGTCGTGGTCGCCGGTCTTGGGGCGGACGCGGATCTCCTTGATCTGGACCTGGTGCTGCTTCTGCTTGGTCAGGCGCTTCTTCTGGGTGTACTTGAACTTGCCGTAGTCGATGATCTTGCAGACCGGGGGGCGCTCGTTGGGCGCGACCTCGACCAGGTCCATCCCCGTCTCGCGTGCGGCCTCGAGCGCCTTGTTCGTCGGCATGACGCCCAGCATGGCGCCTTCCGCGTTGATGACCCGCACGGGGGAGATGCGGATCTGCTCGTTGACCCTCAATCCTCGCTCGATCGGTCCGATGACGTCCTCCTCGGGGACGGGTGCCAGGGGGGGCCTCGCGGCGAAGGGGAGCCGAACGGGCTCGCTCCGGAGCGCGCCGGCCCTCCGAACGACCCCCGAAATCGGCCCCCGCGGCCGTCCGTCGGGTCGTCGCAAGGCAACCTCAACGATTACGGTCCGACGCTGCGATTGTCAAGATCGCCAGCCTTCGGCCGGTCCGATTCTTCCGATTTCGTCTCGCCGCCCCGAGGGTCCTCGGCCTTTCGTCGCCAACGCCCCGGGTCTTCCGCCCGACTTTGCGTCGACGGCTTCGGAGCCCGCGGGTCCCCTCATCGACCTCGTGACGCCGGGGTCGCGACGGCCGCCTCGGGAATCGGGGGAATGAAACGACCCAAGTGCGTTGGCTTCCTTCGAGGGAAGGAGGCTTCCCGATCATTAAACGCAACTCTTGGCCGAGACCATTGTTACGCACCTGAAAACGGTGGCTTCGATCGTCGATCGCGATATAGGATTCTTCCTCGCCTCGGCCCGGACGGAGGGTTCATGGCACCGTCGGATCGATCGCCCCGCATCGCGAAGAGTCGGCGGACGAACCGCCATGAAGCTTGACCGATGGGGTCAGGCCCGGCCGGTCTTGCTGCACTGCGACCGAATTGCCAACGAGCGGAGTCGACACCCCTCCATACTCAGGACGATCGACGTCCCGGGCGATCGGATTTCAGGAATCGTCCCACGCCTCGCAGAATCCCGCCCGGCATCGACCGCGCCGCCCGCGGGATCGTATCGGTGAATCTGCTGGACGTGGATATCCTCCCCGGCTACCCTCCGGGTTCAAGGAGGATGGCATGCCGAAGAATCTGCGAGGGGCGTTCACCCTGATCGAGGTCCTGGCGACGATCACGGTCATCGGCCTGTTGATCGCGTTGCTGTTGCCGGCGATCCAGTCGGCTCGCGAGGCGTCTCGTCGGACGTACTGCCTGAACAACCTCAGGCAGTTGGGCCTGGCGCTCAACGGCTACGCCTCGGACCAGGGGTGTATGCCGGCTTTCGGCTGGACGTCAATCCACGCGTCCCTGCTTCCTTATCTGGAGCAGCAGACGCTCCATGGAGCGATCAACTTCAGCGTGAGCGCCTGGGCTTCCGCGGAGGCCGACAATATCAACAGCACGGCCCTGCGCTTCTCGCTCTCGGCCTTCCTGTGCCCTTCGGACGCCCTGAAATCCTGGGGGGGCACGAATTACGCCGGCAACGCAGGCTGCGGCTATCAGGCGTTCAAGTTCAACGGCCCGTTCACGAATCGGCCCGTCGGCATCCCGTCGATCACGGACGGCGCGAGCCGGACCGTCGCCTTTGCGGAGATCTTGCGCGGCCATTGGAGGATCGGCGACCCCAGGCGGGTCGCGTACCATGCGCCGATGCCGATGCTCCGGCCCGATCAACTCGAGGAGTTCGGCCGCCAGTGCCGCGATTTCCCGTTCACCGCCGAGTACATCGGCTTCGAGGAACGCGGCGAGACCTGGCTGCGCGGCGGCATCCCTTACACGATGTACAACCACGTGAACGCGATGAACGGTCGCAGTTGCGAGAACGGCTCGGCGATCCAGGAAGGGGCGTGGAGCGGGGGGAGTCTCCACCCGGGCGGGGGCCACGTCGTCTTCGTGGACGGCCACGCGCGCTTCGTGCGGGAGTCGATCGACCTCCAGGTCTGGCGGGCGGCGGGGAGCCGGGACGGGGGCGAAGTCGCCGACCTGGATTGAAGCCGAAGCCCCGGCCGATCGGTTCGACCCCACGTCAGGCCGGTTTCAACGCCGGACGTCGTCCAGGATCGCGCGGCCGATGGCCTCGGCCATGATGTCCAGGCCCTGCTGGTTGAAGTGGCAGCAGTCGTCGATGTAGAGGCCCTCGGGGTGGTCGCGGAAGAGGGCCGAGAGGTCGTAGAAGGCGACGCCGCGGTCGCGGAGCGTCTGGGCGTTGCGGCGGAGCCGGGGGTAGCCGGCCTGCACGCCCTTGCGGTAGGGGTGGTCCTCGTTGAACGCCACGCCCCGCTCGGCGGCGTCCATGGGCTTGGAGTCGGCGTCGTACTGGTTCGGCTGGAGGAAGTGATAATAGCGCGTCCCGGATTGCTTGCAGAGCGCGTGGAGCCCCAGCGAGCTGTTGGACCAGATCGACGCCATGCTCTCGAACAGCTCGTCGCGGTCGGCGAACTCGCGGGCGGGGCCGGTGGCGACGTAGGGCTCGGATCGCCCCTTCAGTTCCTGGTGGGCCTTCACCAGCTCATAGGCGTCGCGTTCGAGGCGGCGGTCGCGGAGCGTCCACACGAGGTTGGCGAGGATCGACCAGCGCCACGGGGCATCCGACGCCCACCGCGCCCAGGCGTTGCGCGACTCCTCGATGGCGGTCATGGCGGCCTTCGCCTTGCCCAGCTTGGGGTCGTTCAGGCCGACCCTTGCGTGCCAGCTCCGGGGGAAGGCGGGGAAGACGTGATGGCCGGCGTTCTCCAGCTCGTGGAGCGCGACCTCGTTGAAGCCGTCGATGTTCAGGACGACGTCGAACTCGGCGCCGAGGGCCGTCAGGTAGGCGAGCGTCGTCAACTGCTGGGGCTGCTTGTAGCCCCCCAGCGCGACGTTGACGAAGACGATCTCCTTGCCGGCGAACTCGGGCGAGGTCTTGAGGACCTCCTCCAGCCGATGCACGCCGTTGACGCCGAAGAAGTTGGCCACCGACCCCCCCAGGATCCCGACGATCACCTTGCCGGGCTCGCGCTTCTGGATCGGGTCCTTGTCGTCGACGTAGCCGAAGTTCGAGATCGGCATCGTCTTGCCGTCGGAATGGCGGACCTGGCCGCTGGACGGCGAGGGGTCCTGCACATAGCCGACGTAGGGATGGACCTGCGACATCACCCCCGCGCCGATGCCCACCGGCCGGCCGGCGCGCTCGCGACGCTCCTCCTGCAACCCACTCCAGGAGAACGGCTTGCCGGCGACGACGCGATACAGGGGCCACGCGGCCAGCTCGCACGAGAGCCAGGCCATGCCGAGGAGGATCGCGGCGAACGCGACCCGCTTGCCGCGCGAAGGGCCGCGGCGCCGGGGGTTGGGGGAGGGGGCCGTCCGGGGCGTCTCGGGGCCGTCGCGGCGCGTCCGGGACCCGGCTTGCTCGACCAACGACGCCTTCGCCTCTTCCATGACGGACGCTCCTCCGGCCGTTCCTCGAACCGGGCGGCACCATAGCCGTTAACCCCCTTTCAGGCAACGCGGTTTGGGCCCGGTCCTGGACTCGCGCCGTCGCGCCGGTTATACAGACGTTGAACAGCCGACGACGTCGACGGAGGAGCGAGTATGGACCCGACCGAGCCCCCGCCCCACGAGTTCACCCGCCGCGCCGCGATCGGCGCGATGGCCGCCGGCGCCGTCGCCGCGACGTCGCGCGGCCGCGCCGAGGAGCCGGCCGCCGCGATCAAGGCCCGCCCCCGGATCGCGGCGATCGCCACATGCTATTACAAGACCTCGCACGGCCAGGGGATCATCGACCGCTTCATGGACGGCTACGGGTGGAAGGGGGGCCACCACCGCCCGGCCCTCGACGTGGTCTCGCTCTACGTCGACCAGCGGCCGAAGGGCGACCTGACCGACGAACGGCTGGCGCGGCATCCGAATCTCAGGCTCTACCCGACGATCGCCGAGGCCCTCACCCGCGGGACGGGCACGCTGGACGTCGACGGCGTGGCCATCATCGGCGAGCACGGCGACTACCTCCGCGACGATCGCGGCCGGACGCATTACCCGCGCTACGAGTTCTTCAAGCAGGTCGTCGACGTCTTCCGCAAGACGGGGAAGACGGCCCCGGTGTTCAACGACAAGCACCTCTCCTGGAGCTGGGACTGGTGCAAGGAGATGGTCGCCGACGCCCGCGAGCTGAACTTCCCGTTCCTCGCCGGCTCCTCGCTCCCGCTCACCTGGCGCATCCCCGAATACGAGACGCCGCCGGACGCCGGCATCGAGGAGGCGGTGTGCGTCGGCTACGGTGGTGTGGACAGCTATGACTTCCACGGCCTGGAATCGCTCCAATGCTTCGTCGAGCGGCGTCGCGGCGGCGAGACGGGGGTGAAGGCCGTGGAGGCGATTCGCGGCGAGGACGTCTGGAAGACGCTCGACCCGGCGGCCGGCGGCTCGGCCCGGACGAAGGCCCTGTTCGACTCGTGCCTCTGCCGATCGTTCCGCCTGACCTCCCCCCGCGAGGGCTACGGCAACGCCTTCCCGACGCTCGCCGACGCCGCGAAGCTTGTCGCCGACCCGTACCTCTACCGCATCCATTACAACGACGGGCTCGTCGGCAGCCTGTACATGATGAACGGGCTCGTGGCCGACTTCACGGTCGCCCTGAAGCTGGAAGGGGACCCGGCGATCCGGTCGACGCAGCTCTACCTCTGCGGGATCTCGCCCAACCAGACGCTCCCCAATTTCTTCAGCCCGCTGGCCAACCACATCGAGTCGATGTTCGTGACCGGAGTCGCGCCGTATCCGGTCGAGCGGACGCTCTTGACCTCGGGAGTCGTCTGCAAGGCGGTCGACCTGATGGCGGAGAAGAGGCGGATGGTCGAGACGCCGGACATGGCGACGATCGCCTACAAGGTCGCGGGCGAATCCCAGTACATGAGGAGCTGACGACGTGCGCAGCCGCAAGCCGATCGACGCTCCCCAGCCGGAGGCGCCCGCGACGGGCCGCAAGCGCCTGGCGATCGTCACGACGATCTGGAAATACCTGTCCCACGCCCAGCACATGGGCGACCGCTTCCTCGTCGGCTACCCGATCGAGGGGGCGTGGAGAAAGCCGCCGATCGACGTGGTCTCGCTCTACGTCGACCAGAAGCCGGCCGACGACCAGAGCGCGGAGCGGGCCGCGTCGTTCGGGTTCAAGGTCTACCCGACCATCGCCGAGGCCCTCCGCTGCGGCGGCGACAGGCTGGCCGTCGACGCGGTGCTCATCATCGGCGAGCACGGCGATTACCCGCGGAACGAGAAGGGGCAGGTGCTCTACCCGCGCTACGAGTTCTTCAAGCAGGCCGTCGACGTCTTCGAGGCCGACGGCCGCGCCGTGCCGGTGTTCAACGACAAGCACCTGTCGTACAGCTTCGCCAAGGCGAAGGCGATGGTCGACGCTTCCAAACGGCTGAACTTCCCGTTCCTCGCCGGCTCCTCGCTGCCGGTGACGTGGCGGCTGCCGGCCGTCGACCTGCCGTACGGGGCGGTCGTGGAAGACGCGCTGATGGTGGGCGTGGGCGGGTCCGACCCGATGGACTATCACGCCCTGGAAGCGATGCAGAGCGTGCTGGAGCGGCGCCGCGGCGGCGAGACGGGCGTGCGTCGCGTGCGGATGGTCACGGGCGACGCCGTCTGGAAGGCCGGCGCCGAGGGCCGATGGTCGCGCGAGCTGCTGGGCGCGGCGCTCTCGCGGACGGACTCGCTCCAGGGCCTCTCGGTCCAGGACGGCCGACCCCAGGCGCTCGCCGAGGGGGACGAGATCGCCCGCATCGCGCAGGATCCGGCCGCGTACATGATCGAGTACAACGACGGCACGCATGCCACGCTGTTGATGCTCAACGGCGTGCTGGCCGACTACAACCTCGCCGTGAGGGTGCAGGGCCGGCCCGACCCGCTGTCGATGCAGTTCCTCCTGCCGCCGACGCCGAACGTGGCGTACTCGGCCCCGTTCATGAACTACGTCGCCCGCATGTTCGAGACCGGCCGCGCCGCGTATCCCGTCGAGCGGACGATGCTCGTCTGCGGGATGCTCGAAAGCTGCCTGGACTCGCGCATGGCCGGCGGCAAGCCGCTCGACACCCCGTTCCTGGCCGTGCGGTACGAATCGCCGCGCGAATCGCTGTTCGCGCGGACGTGAGATCATTCGGCGGTGTAGGTCGATTCAGCCCCCTCGCCCGGAGGGCCGGGTGAGGGTCGTCGGAGTTTGAGTTCGGCGGCGACGTCCAGCCCTTCTCCCTCAAGGGGAGAAGGATGCGTGTCGTCGGCCCGCCCGGATCTTGTGAGACCGTCGCAGCCTGCGAACTCCGACGACCCTCACCCGCCGCTGCGCGGCTACCCTCTCCCGGCGGGAGAGGGGACGACTCTATGAGGAGTTCGCATGCTTGGGACCTTCCTGATCCTCTCCGCCTCGCTGATCGTCGAGGCCCCCGCGCCGCTGCCGCGAGCGGAGGGCTACGTCGGATGCTGGTACTCCGTCGGCGCGACGAAGGACGAGTACAAATACAAGTACAGCGGGGGCATGGCGACCTACCCGCAGCAGCAGTCGCCGATCGCGATCTACGACGCGCCGTCGAACCGGACGTTCTTCGTCTACGGCGGGGCCGACCCGGCGCGGAAGTCGATCCTGCACATGGTCTCGTACTACGACCACGCCAGCGGGACCGTCCCCCGCCCGGCGATCCTGCTGGACAAGAAGACCAGCGACGCCCACGACAACCCCTGCCTGGCCATCGACGCCGAGGGATATCTGTGGGTCTTCTCCAACGCCCACGGCACGGCGAGGCCGTCGTTCATCCACCGGAGCGTCGCCCCGCGGTCGATCGACGCCTTCGAGAAAATCGAGGAGACCAACTTCTCCTACGGCCATCCCCGCTACGTTCCGGGGAAGGGCTTCCTGTTCCTGCACACGAAGTACAGCGGCGGCCGAGGGCTCCGGTTCACGACCAGCCCCGACGGCCGCGACTGGTCCCCGTTCACGCCCCTCGCGCACATCGACCAGGGGGACTACCAGGTGACGGGCCGGCGCGACGGCCTGATCGCCACGGTCTTCGACTTCCACCCGAAGCCCCTGGGCCTGGACGCCCGCACGAACCTCTACTACCTCCAGACCGCCGACATGGGCGCCACCTGGACCCGCGCCGACGGCCAGGTCGTCCCGCTGCCGCTGTCGGAGCCCGACAACCCGGCGCTCGTCCGCGACTACCGGGCGGAAGGGAAGTTGGTGTACCTGAAGGACCTGAACTTCGACGCCGACGGGAACCCGGTCGTCCTGTACCTCACCAGCAAGGGCCACGAGCCGGGCCCGCGGAACGGCCCCCACGAGTGGCACACGGCGCGCTGGGACGGCCGCGCATGGATCGTCCGGCCGTTCACGACCTCGGACCACAACTACGACCACGGACCGCTGTACATCGAGCCCGACGGGACCTGGCGCGTCATCGCCCCGACCGAGCCCGGCCCCCAGCCGTTCGGCACCGGCGGCGACCTGGTGATGTGGACGAGCAACGATCAAGGCGCGAGCTGGACCCGCGTGAAGCAGCTCACGGCCGACAAGGCCCGCAACCACACCTACGTCAAGCGTCCCGAGAACGCCCACCCCGACTTTTACGCGATCTGGGCCGACGGCGACGCTCGCGCGAAGTCGGAGTCGAGCCTCTACTTCACCGACCGCCTCGGGGCCCGGGTGCGTCGACTCCCCGTCAAGATGACGGCCGACGTCCAGGCCCCGGAGGCGGTGGAATGACTCACGCCGCCCCCCGCGCCCGGCGTGCGGAAGGCGTCAGGTAGTAGACCGGGATGCCCAGGAGCATGCTGCCCAGGGCGATCAGGGATTCCTTCTGGGAGCCGGAGTTGACGAACGCCGCGACCAGCAGGGTGCCCGTCAGCACCAGGTAGAGCGCGGGGGTCGCGGGATAGCCGGGCGTTCGGAACGGCCGCGGCAGGTCGGGCCGCTTCGCCCGGAGGACGAAGATGGAACTCATCGCCAGGAGAGAGAACAGCGAGAGGCCCACGCTCGCGTAGACGAGGATCCCCGCCAGCGACGCCGACCAGAGCAGCACCAGCGTCACGGCGACCTGGCAGAGCGTCGCGACGCCGGGGGTCTCGACGCCGGGGATCAGCCGGCCGGCGGCGGCCGGGAACTGGCCGGCCTTCGCCATCGCGTAGATGACCCTCGGGCCGAGCAGCAGGTAGACGCTCAGCGACGAGAGCATCATCAGGCCGATCGCCACGCTCAGCGGGTTCGACCACCGCGAGCCGAACAGCTTCCGCGTCGCGATCTCCGCGATCGGGGCCACGGCGTCGAGCCCCTGGGTGTTGGCCGGGCTCTCCACGATCGCCTTCACGTCGCCCGCCGAGAGGGCCAGGGCGTAGACGAGATTCACGGCCAGGTAGAGCAGCGTCACGATCCCCGTGCCGTACAGGATGGCCCTCGGCAGGACCTTCTGCGGCTCCCGGATCTCGCCCGCCAGGTACGACGCCCCGTTCCAGCCGGTGTACGCGTAGTAGATGAAGACCAGCGAGGCCAGCATCGTCTTGGCCAGGCCCAGGTCGACGGCCTTCGCGTCGTCCAGGTTCGCCGTGTTCGGCCAGCCCACGGCCAGCCCGGCGACGATCAGCACCAGCAGCACGCCCACCTTCACGCCGGTGATCCAGCCCTGGACCAGCGACGTCCGCCGCCGGCCCGACAGGTGGATCGCCGCGAAGATCAGGATCGCCAGCGTCGCCAGCCCGCGCTCGGCCAGGATCGCCCGATCGCTCGTCAGCTCCATCGGCGCCAGGACGTATTTCGCCGCGCCACGCGCGGCCGAGGCGCACGGGCCCGAGAAGCCCATGAGGAACGACACCCAGCCCGACATGAACGCCGCCAGCGGGCCGTAAGCCTCATAGAGGTAGACGTAATCGCCGCCGGTGCGGGGCAGGGCGGCCGACAGCTCCGCCAGCGTCAGCGCGCCGCAGATCGCGATCACGCCGCCGAGCGTCCAGAGGGCCAGCATCCAGGCGTTGCTGCCGACCAGGTACATCGTGTACCCGGACGTCGTCAGCACCCCCACTCCCACCATGCTCGCGACCACCACGAACACCGCCATCCAGAGCCCGAACTCCGCGGGCATGGCGGCGACGTCGGCCGCAGGACCGTTCGATTCGTTCGGGACCGCCCGTTCGTCAGGTGCGGACATCGTCGCTCCGTGATTCTTGCCGGGTTCCGCCCGGATCGGTCGTATCCTTGAGGTAAGGATGACGGCGGACCTTCATCCGCGACGAGAAATTCTTTCAGTGAACACTTGAACCGTTTGCCCGAAGGAGAGTAGAATAGGCGTCGGCGATGGAACCGCCATGAGGCGTCACGAACGACCGGCCGCGACACCGGAAGGGAGGCGATTCCGATGAGCGAAGCGAGCGTCCTGCAACGACCGACCGGCGCATCCCGACGTCGAGGCGTCCAGCGTAGCCTGGGGCTTTCGGCCGTCGAGCCGTCCGTCGAGGTCCCCGGGGTGGTGGCGGAGGGGCCGCCGGTCCGCTACCGACGGCCGAAGCGGGCCCTGCCGGCGAAGGCCGACGCCAGGCCCGACCGCACCCCGCCGCCGCCGGTGTTCCACCCGCTGGCCTATCGGAGCGTCGTGGCCGCCTGGTCGCTCGACGCCCGCGAGCGCTGGGGCCGGCGGTCGAACGAGCTGGAGGACGGCGGCCTCTCGTGGCGCGACGCCGAGACCCAGGCGTTCGTCGAGGTCTGGAACGACCTGCGCCGCGCCGGCGGCTACGCGGACCCGGACCACGCCGGCTGAGCTCACGGCTGCTCACCCGCCGGCTTGCGGAAGCGGGCGAAGAAGTTCTCCTCGAGGTCGGGCTTCGGGCCCTCGGCCGGGTCGAAGCCCGCGGCCTCGATCTCCTTGCGGAACTGGTCCCGACCTGCGCGGACGTGCTTGAGCACGAATTCGCTGCTCTTCCCCTCGACGCGGTCGAACTCGATGAGGATCAGCGTCCCGCCCGGCTTGAGGGCCTTGCGGATCGAGGTCAGCATCGCCTCGTGGTCCTCGAAGTGGTGGTAGACGTCGCTGAGGAAGACGATGTCCACCGACGCCGGTTCCAGGTTCGTGCCGTTTTGGGCCCCGAGGACCGTCTTGACCTGGGCCTGCCCGCGCTTCTCCGACTCTTTGGCGATGTGGGCGAGGAATTCCTGGGAGACGTCGACGGCGAAGACCTTGCCGTCGGCCCCCACCTTGTCGGCCATCAGCCGGGTGAAAAGTCCCGAGCCGGCGCCGACGTCGGCCACGGCCATTCCGGGCTTCAATTGCAGGGCGGCGACGATCTCGTCGCGCTTGTTGTAGACCTCGCGGTCGTGCGATTCGAACCGCTCGATGAAGCCCTTGGCCGCCCCCTCCTTGTGGAACTGCTCGTTGATCTTGGGGTCCACCTTCCCCTCGGGGGCCTCCTGCGCCCCGGCGGCACCGAGGGCCAGGGCGGCCGTCGCCCCCAGGATGCCGAGCTTGCGAGAGAGCTTCTGCATGGACGTCCTCGTCGGGAAAGGGCCTCGGGTCGGTCGTCGCGACGAACTCCACTGAATACCATCGGGGGCTTGTGGTACAAGGGGGGGCCGGACGAAACCCGACCGCCGTCGAGCCCGGGGACGCCATGCGGAAAGACCTCGCCCCCTCGCTGATCGACCTCTCCGCGATCGACTCGACGCCGGGGCGGGACGAGGTCCGGGTCTACCGCGTCGACCTGGCGGCGGGCCCCGAGGGGGACGACTTCCGCGCGTCGCCGGGATGGGCCGACCTCTCGACCGACGAGCGGGCCCGGGCGGACCGGCTGGTGAGGGCCCGCGACGGCCGGCGGTTCGTGCAGTGCCGCGGGGCGCTCCGGGCGATCCTGGGGGGCTTGCTGGGGGTCGACCCGGCCGCCGTCGAGTTCCACGCCGGCCCGGGGGGCAAGCCGATCCTGTCGCAGCCGGGCGGGTCGCGATGGCGGTTCAACGTCACCCACTCCGGCGAGCTGGCCCTGATCGCCGTGGCGTGGGGGCGCGAGCTGGGGGTCGACGTGGAGCTGGCCCGGCCGATCCAGCAGGCGGCGCGGATCGTGGAGTCGTATTTCACCGCGGCGGAGGTCGCCGAGTTCCTCAAGCTCGACGAGGACGACCGGGCCGGGGCGTTCATCCGGGGCTGGACGCGGAAGGAGGCCGTGGTGAAGGCCCAGGGGGTGGGCCTGGCCGGGCTGGCCACGGAGTTCGAGACCCTGTTCGGCCTCGGGGCGCCGGGCGACTCGTTCCGGCCCTGCGAGCCGATGCCCGACGTGCTGGGATGGCGGCTCTGGGAGGCGACCCCGAGGCCCGGCTACGTCGCGACCCTGGCGATCGAGGCGTCGGGGCCGGGGGATGGCGTTGCCGGGCCGGCGGGCGCAACCTTAAGATAGGATTCGCGTCCCGGCCATCATCCCTCCTCGAAGTCGACGAGGACGACCGCGCATGGGCTTGCTGGTCTTCGCCTTCTTCGTGCTGATGGCGTACGGGTCGCTCCGGCTGATGATCAAGGCCGTGGCGTGGGCGACGGGCTCGCGCTATCAGGCGTTCCGTCGCCTGGCCTCGCGGTTCAACGGCCGGTACGAGACCCGGGGCCTGGCGGACTCGCCCATCGTGAGCTTCCCCCACGGGGAAGACCTGGTGCGCGTGGGCCTCGCGCCGGCGTCGGCCCGCAAGGCGGGGGTGATCAGCACGCGGGTCGTGGTCCGGTTCCGGCGAGGGATCCCGTTCCGGCTCGACCTGCTGCCGACGGACGCGCCCGCGCTCCGGCAGGCCGCCAAGGGGACGCAGCCGGTCCGCGTGGGGGACCGCGAGTTCGACGGGGCGTTCGTCGTCCGGGCCAACGACCCGGACATGGCGCGGGACTTCCTGGACCCGGGCACCCGCTGGGCCGTCCACGGGCTCCAGCGCCTGGTCCACCCCGGGGGGTTGTCGGTGGCCGTCAGCCCCGAGCGCCTGCTCGTCCAGGTCGACCGCGACCTGAGCGACGACGCCGACGCCCTGTTCGCGGCCGTCGCCGACACCCTGACCATCCACGAGGGGCTCCGCGCGGGGGTCCGCCGGCGGATCAGCGAGGGGGTGAAGGTCCTGGAAGGGGACGGCCGGCCCGACCCCGACGAGGGGCCGCCCGTCTGCAAGGTCTGCGGAGAGGCCGTCGACGAGGGCCCGGCGATCGTCTGCGAGAAGTGCGGCGCGCCGCATCACCGCGACTGCTGGGAGTTCGTCGGCTGGTGCTCGATCTACGGGTGCGGAGGCAAGGTCGGCAAGCCCGCCCCGGCGTCGGCCCTCCGCGCCACCGCTCCGGCCCCGCCCCATTCCTGAATGATTCCCAAGGTTCCCGCGGCCCGACGTCGTTTCCCCGTACCAGTCCGTAGTCGCAGCGCCGGCGGCCGAAGCCGCCCGCCGCGCCCCGAGGATCCGTCCGCATGTCGAAGTTCGTGAAGATGGCTTCCCTGGGCGAGCTGCCCGTCGGGGGGGCGAAGGAGGTCGAGTTCGAGGGCCGCGTCTACGCCCTGTTCAACGTGGAGGGCCGGATCTCCTGCATCGACGGCCTCTGCCCCCACCAGGGGGGGCCGCTCGCGGACGGGACGCTGGAGGGGTGCATGGTGGCCTGCCCCTGGCACGGATGGGAATTCGACGTCCAGACGGGGAAGACGCCCCTGGGCCCGAAGCTCAAGATCGACGTCTTCGAGGTCAAGGTCGAGGGGGACGACGTGCTGGTGCTCGTCCCCTGACCCCCGAACCCAAACCCTTCGCGACCCGGCCGGTGATCCACTATCGACCCTTCCGCAACGACGATCCGCCCGCGCTGGCGAGGCTCTGGAACGCCGCCGTCCCCGGGGCCGTCGCGGCGTCCCCGCTGCGCGTCCACGAGCTGGACGACCACGCCTTCAACCCGGCC
The DNA here is from genome assembly GCA_001898385.1 of Planctomycetales bacterium 71-10. Lineage (GTDB taxonomy): Bacteria > Planctomycetota > Planctomycetia > Isosphaerales > Isosphaeraceae > Paludisphaera. The sequence continues at coordinate 85,577 of MKTT01000087.1, read as the reverse complement.
GTCTTCGAGCGCGAGGGCCTGATCGTCGCCGAGCGCGACGGCCGGCCCGCCGGCTTCGTCCACGCCGGCTTCGGCCCCGACGACGCCGACCCCGCGACCCCGCTGCGGCTCGACCGCACGATGGGGGTCGTGGCGATGCTCGCCGTCGAGCCCGGCGAAGGGGAGGGGGACGTGGCCCGGGGCCTGGTCGTCGAGGCCGAGCGCCACCTCCGCCGCGCGGGGGCGCAGGTGATCTACGGCGGGGGGCTGTATCCGCCCAAC
>MKTT01000087.1:84130-85226 GCA_001898385.1 Planctomycetales bacterium 71-10 | reverse complement strand
ACTACCAGTTCTCCTCGGCGCTGGCGTCGCTCGGGTACGAGCCGATCGGCACGGCGGTCCATCTCCATTTCGACCTGTCGCGCCCCGACCCTCGCGACCCCCGGGGGGCGGTGCTCCGTCGCCAGGTCGACGTCGTGCATGAGGAGGAGCCCCCCGCCGCCTCCTGGTGGGAGGGTGCGGCCCTCGGCGACTTCCATCCGACCCGGACGACCCTCCGACCGCGGGGCGCCGTCGCCGCGGTCGCGTCGGCCCGGGCCTGGGACATGAGCTGGTTCGGTCGCGCCGACGGCCGGCCCCGCCTCGGCGTCTACGCGGTCGAGGTCGACCCCGCCCATCGCCGCAAGGGATACGCCCGCCACCTCCTGGGCGAAGTCCTCCGCGCCGCCCGCGACCGCGGATTCTCGGTCGTCGAGGTCCAGGTCATGGCCGACAACGAACCGGCCCTGGCCCTCTACCAGTCGCTCGACTTCGAACCCGTCGAGCAGTCCACCGTCTTCCGCCTCCCCGCCCCGTTCCCGGACCGATCCAAGCCCTGATCCCGGCCCCGCACGCGCCGAGGACGGGCGGATGGAAGCGACGCAACGCCCGGGAGGGCCGTGATGCCGGAGGAATTGCCGTTCAATCCCGTGGCGATCCTGGGGGCCGTGCTGCTGCTCGGCGGGGCGGTGCAACTGCTGCGGTGGCTGGGCACCGGGGGCCCACAAGGTGGACCGGAGCGGACCTACCCGGGGTTCCTGCTGGTGAACCTGGCCGCGGTCCTGCCCGAATTGGTCATGGCCGTAACGGCCCTCGCATTGAGCGATTTCCGTCTGGCCGAGGGGGTCGTGGCGGCGTCCGTGCTCTGGCGACTCGGGCTGTGCGGCCTGCTGGGGATGGCGCTTCCCACCGGCCGGAATCCGATGCTGCCGGGCCGGAGCCTGGCGAACCTGCTCCCCGCCGTGGCGGTCGTGGCGTCCATCCTGGCCCTCGTCGCGGCGATCCTGCGGGCGCCGCATCCGAACGATCCGACGCGGAGGCTGCTGGCCGTCGCGACGGTGCTCGCCCCCTATCTGGGCTGCCTTTGGCTGGTGTGGCGGATCGGCCTGGAACCGAAAGG
>MKTT01000087.1:0-84113 GCA_001898385.1 Planctomycetales bacterium 71-10 | reverse complement strand
CGGATCCCGACCTGCCCGGGGGCCCCGCCGCGCGACCGGGCTCCCGGCGGGCGTTGGGGTCGGCGCTGGCCGTCGTGGCGGGCGGGGTGCTGTTCGCCTGGGCGGTGCACGGCTCGCTCTGGATGCTGACGGCGGCTCATGGGGCGAATCCGGCATGGCGGTCATACCCCCGTCACGTCCTGTTGATGGTGGGGGCCCTCCCGGCGCTCCCCGGTGCCTACGTGGCCTGGCGAGAACGTCGGCGCGAGGCCGCGGGCCTGCGCCCGACGCGCGAGCTGCTGGCGTGCCCGACGCTCCTGGTGACCCTGGAATTGATGGGGCTCGGGCCGGCGGGGAACTCCGACGTGATCGGGAGCGTGGCGATCCTGGGCGTCCTCGCGGGCGGGGCCCTCGCCGCGCTGTTCGCGCCCGTCGAGCGGTTCGTCCCGGCCCCGGTCCGTGGGCTGGCGATGCTCCTGACCGCGCTCGGCATGCTCACGCTGGCCTGGCGCAGCTAGCCGCACGAGGCGCTCGCCCGCGGCCGGGGATGACTTCGTCGGATGCGCGGCCCGGGGCTGCTACGGCTTGCTCAACGAGTCGACGGCCAGGGCCGCGATCCGTTCCGCGGCCCGCTGGAGGCGTTCGGCGGCCTCGGCGAGGGGCGTCGGGGCGGCGTCGTCCTGGGCGAGCATGACGACGTAGACGATCGCCGGCGCGCCGGGACGGTCGTACCAGCCGGTGACGACCCGGATGACGGGGAGCGAATCCAGCGCCCCGTCCTTGAAATGGCGACGGCCGCGGGCGGGGTCGTCGGAGACCTCGACGACCGTGCGGCAGGCTTCGACGGTCGCCGGGTCGAGCCCGGGGAGGGAGCGATCGGCCAGGCGTCGGAGGACGGCGGCCAGGGCGGCGGGGGTGGACTCGTTGTCGCCCCGGGCCTTGCGGTCGGTCAGCATGTAGCGCCGGACCATGATCGCGGCGAACTCGGGATCGCGGGCGTGGATCAGGCGGGTCGTCTCGTCCGGCCCGCCCAGGGCGGCGATGGCCACGTTGGAGGCGGCGTTGTAGACGAGGTTCGTCGCCCCCTCCGAGCCCAGCATCACGCGGCCGATCCGCCGGACCGTCGCGCCCGCGAGCCCGGCGCGGATCTCGTCGCGCTGTTTCGGCTCGAAGTGGGCGATCGCCGGGTGGTCGTCCTTCAGGATCGCGTCGAGGCCCGGGACGGGCTCGTCGAGCTTGCCGGCGAACTTCGCGAACATCTCGATCATGATCGCGACCTTGATCGAGCTGGCCGTCGGCAGGACGGCGTCGGCGTCCTTGCGGGACGACGTCTCCGGGGCGCCCTCGGCCGCGAGCCGGCGGACGTCGATCCCGCATCGCACGCCGGGGCCGAGCCTCGCGACCTCCGCGTCGATCTCCGCCGGCCCCTGGGCCCTGGCCGCGGTCGCCGCGAGCGACATCACGACGACCGCCGTCAACTTCAGATTCGACACCGAACGACTCCCTCGAAACAATTGGCATGGAAGCTGTTGCGTGCGTCCCCGGGCGACCGCCATCATCGGGGGGAGGCGCCCTCGCACGCAAGGCCGCGCCGGGAGACGTCGCATGTCCGGGAATTCGCCGATCGGTCCGATCCTCATGCTGGCGGGCCTCGCGATGCTGATCGTGGGGGCCCTGGCGTGGACGGGGGTGCTGTCGTGGTTCGGGAGGCTGCCGGGGGACGTCCGGGTGGAGCGGCCGGGATTCAGCCTGTACGCGCCGATCGCGTCGATGATCGTCGTCTCGCTGGCGCTCTCGGGCCTGGTGGCGCTGGTGCGATGGTTCGGGAAGGGTTGAGGTTTCCCGGCGATTCGCGCGGCGTAACTTGAGGCAATCGTTATAATCCGGAAAATCGGCCGGCTCGACGTATCGCCGGCCGCAGGCCGAGGACGCCCGACAGGGAGGTCGTCCAGACCGAGCGTCGATCGGCCCGTCGCCTCCGCTTTGCCAGGGAGATCCCTTGATGCGCAGGTTCGTGCTCGCCAGCCTCGTCGCCGCCTCGGCCGCCTTCGGATGGAGCCTCGCCGCGGGGCGGGCCGTCGCCCAGGCCCCCGCCGCCCAGCCCAAGGCCGCCGCGCCGGCCGGCCCGACGGTGTCCAACCCGGAGGAGGTCGTCGCGACGGTGGACGCCAACGGGGCGACCGAGAAGGTCGTCAAGGGCGAGGTCTTCAACGTCATCACCCGCTACCCGATCCCCCCCACCGAGGACCGCGAGCAGGTCTACCGCGACGCCGTGGACACGCTCGTCAACACCAAGCTGGTGACGCAGTTCCTGGCCCGGCAGAACATCGCCGTCAAGCCCGAGCAGGTCCAGGAGGAGATCGGCAAGCTGGAGCAGGGGCTCAAGGCCGAGGGGAAGGACCTCGCCACGTCGCTGCTGGAGAACGGCTTCTCGCTCGACGAGATCAAGAAGGAGATCGGCGACCGCCTGCGCTGGATCGAGTTCGTGAAGTCCAAGGCGACCGACGCGGAGCTGAAGAAGTTCCTCGCCGCCCACAACGACCTGTTCAGCGGCACCCAGGTCCGCGCCAGCCACATCCTCCTGAAGACCGAGCCCAACGCGACCGACGCCGACAAGAAGAAGGTCCGGGGCCAGCTCCTGGCGGTCAAGAAGCTGGTCGACGACGGCAAGCTGACGTTCGCCCAGGCGGCCAACAAGTACTCGCAGGACCCGGCGAACGAGGGGAAGGCCGGCGGCGACCTGGACTACTTCAACCTGAACAGCGGGTTCATCCCCGAGTTCACCGACGTCGCCTTCAAGCTCAAGAAGGGCTCCATCTCCGAGCCGGTCGAGACCCCTTACGGCTATCACCTGATCCAGGTGACCGACCGCAAGGAAGGCCAGCCGGTCGACTTCGAGAAGGCCAAGCCGTACATCACCTCGGCCTACGCCGCCGACCTCCAGCGCATCCTGCTGACCGAGGCCCGCAAGTCGGCCAAGATCGACGTCAAGCCGATGCCCAAGGACCTGTTCCCGAACCTGCCGGCGCAGGCCCCCGAGGCCGCCCCGGCCCCGGCCCCCAAGGCCGAGGCCAAGGGCGCCGCCAAGTAACCGCCGCTCCGCGGCATCGAGAGGCCCCGCGTCGATATCGCGGCCTTCCCCCCTCGCGGGGGAAGGTGGCCCGAAGGGCCGGATGAGGGGGACGACGAGCGAGAAAGCCGTCGGGATTCGCGACGGCCCGGCCGTGCGGGGCTTCGGATCCCGACGGCCCGTATGCTTCGCGTCCCCCTCATCTGACCGCTTCGCGGTCTGTCTTCCCCCGCGAGGGGGGAAGACCGCGGGAGGCATGCCTTACGACGCCGACGCGCCCCGGGACGCCCGCCGTCCCGGGGCGCCGTCGCGCGCGGGCCGCGCCGGGCGGGAGTCGCGTCGGCCCGCGACTCCGAGTATGCTGGGGGCGGGCGCGGGCCGGGGCGAACCGGCCGCGCCGGAGAATCGATGCAGAGGGACATGATGATGCGACGCCGCGAAATTGGATCGCGCCGGGGTTTCCTGAAGTCGGCCGCGGCGGCCTCGGCCGCCGTGACCATGCTGGCCCGCAACCCGGAGACGGAGGCGGCCGTGGAGGCCCTCGCCGCCGCCGACGGGCCGAACGACAAGGTGCGGATCGCGACGATCGGCATGGGGATCATCGGCTTCGAGGACACCACCTGCGCCCTGAAGGTCCCGGGGGTCGAGCTGGTCGCCGCCGCCGACCTGTACTCCGGCCGCCGCGAGCGGGTCAAGGAGAAGTACGGCGACCACGTCGACGTCTGCGCCGACTACCGCGAGATCCTCGCCCGCAAGGACGTGGACGCGGTCCTCCTCTGCGTCCCCGACCACTGGCACGCCGCGATGTCGATCGAGGCGATGAAGGCCGGCAAGCCGGTCTACTGCGAGAAGCCGATGGTCCAGACGCTGGACGAGGGCCCGGCGGTCATCGCGGCCCAGAAGGAGACGAAGACCGTCTTCCAGGTCGGCAGCCAGTACGCCAGCTCGATCGTCATGGACAAGCTCCGCGACATGATCGCGGCCGGGGCGATCGGCAAGGTGAACGTCGTCGAGGCGCGGTACAACCGCAACTCCTCCCTGGGCGCCTGGCAGTACACCCTGCCGCTCGACGCCTCGCCCGAGACGGTCGACTGGGACCGCTTCCTGGGCAAGGCCCCGAGGCGCCCGTTCGACGCGACCCGCTTCTTCCGCTGGCGGAACTACCAGGACTACGGCACGGCCGTCGCGGGGGACCTGTTCGTCCACCTGCTCACCGGCATCCACCACGCGACCGGCGCCAAGGGCCCGAACAAGGTCGCCGCGATGGGCGGCCTGCGCTACTGGGACGACGGCCGCGACGTCTACGACGTCATCCTCAGCCTGCTCGACTACCCGAAGACCGAGGCCCATCCCGCCTTCACCGTCTCGCTCCAGTGCGACTTCGAGGACGGCGGCGGCGACGCCACCTCGTTCCGCTTCGTCGGCGACGAGGGGGTCGTCTCCACCGACCTCTTCTCGCTGAAGCTCGACCGCGGCGGCATCTCGTGGCCAACCCCGGAACAGGAGCTGAAGGGCTACAACTCTGTCCAGACCTTCTCCAAGGCCCAGCGCGAGGCCATCGCCGCCAAGCTGGAGAAGGAGCCGAGGAAGGGCCCGGCGAAGACCTCGTACGACGGCCCGACGACCTTCAAGCCCCCCGCGGGCTACGATCCCCGCTTCGACCACTTCGTGAAGTTCTTCACGTCGGTCCGCAAGGGCGACCCGGTCTACGAGGACGCCGTCTTCGGCTTCCGCGCCGCCGCCCCGGCGTTGCTGTGCAACACCAGCCTGTATGAGAGCAAGCTGATCGGCTGGGACCCCGTCGCGATGAAGGTCACGAGCTGACTCGTCGATTCCGCGCCCCCCTCTCCCGCCGGGGGGGGCGGCCGCGCAGCGGCGGGTGAGGGTCGCCGGATTTCGGAGGGCATGCCGGTCGCGCGAAGGTCGAGCAAGCCCACGGCATACGTCCTTCTCTCCTTGAGGTGCTGCGTCAAAACATCGGAAAAGCGTTGCAACGAGCACCCTACTCCTCTCGTGGGAGAAGGGAGCATCCATGCTTGCATTCTCATGTTTTCGACGGAGCACCCTTGAGGGAGAAGGTGGCCCGGAGGGGCGGATGAGGGGTGGCGCGACCGGCTGCTTCGGATTTCACAGGCTTCGTAGGCTGGATTGCAGGCCGCGGGATGCGACGGCGGTCGCCCCCCCATCCGTCCTGCGGCCACCTCCTCCCACGAGGGGGGAAGGATGCTTGTCGTCGACCTGTTTCGCAGATCGCCTTCCCCGCACGCCCGCCGCTCAACGGACCCGTTTCAGTTCGTTTCGGAAGCCTCGCCATGCCCGCCCATGCCGGTCAGTACCTGCGGCTCCTCGGCCTCGTGATGGAGATGTTCGGGCTGTCGTCGGTCGCGCTCGCCTCGCGCGACGGCTCGCGGCACTGGTTCGGGATGACGTCGAACCAGGTGTGGGCGATCGTCATCGTCGGCTTCGTGTTCTGGGCCGTCGGGACCGTCCTCAACCTCAACGAGGCGGCCCGACGACGACGCGAGGACGACGAGCCGTGATCCCGAATCCTGGGTCGCCGGGTCTTTGGCCGATGTCAGATCGACCCTCGGCCGATCCCAGGCCGGTCGTCACTCCGCCATCCCCGAGCCGGTAGGCTGACGGTGCCGATGGAATATTTCACCCGATCATGGGCATGGGGCGATCTGACGCCCGAGGAGTCCGAGGAGGTGCGTCGCGCCTACTGGTCTCACGTGGAGAGCATCGCCGGGCGATTGCCGCGCGAGGTCGCGGAACTCGCGACGAGGGTCAATCTCCACGACGCGATCATCCGATGCGTCCGCGTCGACCGCCGAGCCGCGCGGCTGTGGATCGAGTTGCGATGCGGCGATTGTCAGGCCGGCTACTTCGACGCCGTCCTGCGGTATTCGGGGGTGCCGCTCGACGAGACGGACCTCGCCTCGTTGGGAGAGCGGGCCCGCGATCCCGAGACCGAGGTCCTTTACGACGAGGTGGACGTCGACGGCGATGGTCGCCTATGCCATCGATTCCTCTTCGGCCCGGAGGGCGAATTGGAGATCCGATTCACGTCGTTCGCCCTGAGCCGACGGAAGAAGGACGGGCGTATCGAGCCTCGGCCGGAGGATGTGTACTCGGAAGGCCCGATCGACGATTGGTGACTCGGCAACCTCTTGCGATCCCGATCAGCCCCGGGCCTGCTTCGCCCAGGGGCTGTTGGGGTATTCCTGCTTGAGCCGCTGGCCGTACTCGTCGGCGCGGGGGAGCTGGCCCATCTTGCGGAACAGCTCCTCGATGTGTCGCAGGGCGCGGGGGTGCTCCTCCTTGTCCTTGGCGTAGAGCAGGTCGACGTGGAGGTACGCCAGGAGGGCGTCCTTCGGCTTCGCCGCGGCGGAGAGGCAGTCGCCCAGGGTGTTGTACGCCTTGGATTGCACCGCGAAGTCCTCGGCGGGCGCCGCGGCGATGACCTGCCGCACGAGCGATTCGGACTCGTCGTACTTGCTGGCGGCGATCAGGGCCTCGGCCTTGACCAGCTTCAATTCGACCTGCTTGGGCGACCCCTCGGGCGCGGCGGCGACGAGGCGGTCGAGGTCGGCGGCGGCGGCCTGGGCGTCGCCCGTCTTCACCAGGAGGCGGGCCTTGAGGACGGCCGCGCGGTCGGCGCCGGGGGAGAGCTTGGCCAGCTCGGCGATGTTGGCCTCGGCCCCCTTGAAGTCCTGGGCGTGGAGCTGCACCCGCGCCAGGGCGTCGCGCGCGGCGACGACGTGCCGGCCCTTGGGGTACGCCTGGAGGAAGGCGTTGAGCTTGGCGACGGCGTCCTTCACGCGCTCGGGCTCGGTCAGGGACGCCTCGGCCGTGAGCCGGGCCTCGCCGAACTTCGCGGCCTCGACGACGAACGGCTTGCCGCCGGCCTCGGTCGCCGCCTTCTGATACTGCGCGATCGCCTCGGCCGCGCGGCCGGCGTCGGCGTTGGTCTGGCCGAGCTGCATCGACGCCGGCTGGCCCTGGTACTCGATCGACTCGATCTGGTCCGTCGGCACGGCGATCGTCGAGTTCCCGAGCGAGACCGTGACTTCCGAGGGCGATTCCGCCGTGACCTGGCCGCGCACGGCCCCGCCCTGGGCCTGCTTGAACGTGGACCCGGGGATCAGGTGGACGACGTCGGCCCGCGCCGATGCGACGGCGAGCAGCCCGGCCAGCGCGATCGCGGCGCGGCGCGTGTGGATCGGAGACATGGGCCCCACCTCACTTCAGGGTCGCGAGCAGGTCTTCATACTTCTTCTTCATCGCCGGGCCCCCGACGGTCGGGTTCAGCCGCATGACGGCGGTCAGGGTCTGCCGCGCCTTGGCGGCCTGCTTCTGCTTCGAATAGGCGACCGCGGCGCGATACCAGGCGTCGAAGTACGCCTCGGGCTTCGGCCGGGCGCGGCCCAGCTTCTGGGCGACGTCCTGCCAGTGCGCGCACGACGCCGCCCAGTTCTCCTGGGCGTCCAGCAGCTCGCCCTTCTCGATCTGCGGGTCGATGTAGCGCTTGAACCGGGCGTCGGACGTCAGCTCGTCGATCGCCGAGGACGCCTGGTCGAACTTCTTCTGGATCCGCAGGGCCGTAGCGAGCTTGACCCGGGCGCGGAGCATCCGCTCGGTCGCGCCGGGCTGGCCCTGGAACGCCTGGTCCTTCTCGGAGTCGTCGATCAGCTTGCGGAGGACGGCCTCGGCCTCGGCCCCGGCACCCAGCGAGAGGAGGCCGCCGGCCGCCCAGCTCAGCGAGTCGAAGGTCTGGCCGTCCTTGCTGTCGGCCAGGGCGAGGAGGAACGAGCGGAACGACTCCTTCATCTGGACGAGCTTCTGTGGCTGGTTGGCCTTCGCGAGCCGGTCCAGCTCCCCCTCCAGCAGCCGGCCGAGCTTGAAGTAGAGCTGCGCCCGCCGGGAGCCCTCGCCGGCCTGCTCCACCGCCCGCATCGAGGCGATGGCCGGCTCGACCTGGCCGGCGTTCACCTGCGCCAGCAGGTAGGATTCCATCAGCCGGCCGAAGGCGGGGCCGGTCTTCGCGGCCTGGGCCTCGACGATCGGCCTGAGGGTCGCGATGGCCTCCTCGGCCTTGCCCGACTCGGTGAGCGCCGCGCCGAGGTCGGCGGCGTTGCCCAGGAAGCCGACGTCGCTCATCGCGGCCCCGGCGGCCTTGCGGTCGTCGAGCGCCTTCTCCAGGATCGCGACGGCCTCCGCGGCCTCGGCGTCGGCCTCGGATTTCTTGTCGTCGCCGGCGCGGGCGAGCGCCCGGCTCCTGGCCCAGTGGGCCCCGCCGAGGCGCGTCTGCGCCTCCAGGCGGCGCGGGGACCGCTCGCCGACCGAGGCGAAATCGGCGACGGCCTGGTCGTACTCGCCCCGGCCCTGGTGGATCTGGCCCAGCACGATCCGGGCGTCGTCCGCCTCCTCGCGGTCGGGCCAGGTCTCGGCGGTGAACTTCGCCAGGTCGATGTACCGTTCCAGGTCGCCGGCGCGGTCGAGGGCCTGCGGCGCGTTGTACTGGTCGAGGATCGCCTGCATGGCCAGCGCGGCCGACGCCGGCGCGTGCTCCCATCGCGCATGCCGGCGAGCCAGGTGGCCGGCCAGGACCTCGGCCTCGGGATACGCCTTGTTCATGTAGCAGGCGTACGCCAGGTTGTAGCGCAGGAGGTCCACCCGGTCGGCCTGGCGAGGGCCGGCCTTGGCGAGCGCCGCGCGGAGCAAGGCCCCGGCGCGGTCCCACTCCCGCGAGGCGATGGCCTCCTCGCCCTGCGCGGACGCCTCGTCGAAGCTCAGGCGGGCGATCTCGGACGCCTGGACGGCGGCGTTGGGCTTGTACTTCTTGAGCAGGGCCAGGGCGTCGTTCTTGAACCGGGTCGGCGTGCGGACGACGGGCGAGAGGGCCTCCACGATCTTCTTCGCGGCCTGGTCCTTCTCGGCCTTCGGGGTCTCGGGCGTGATCTGGGCGTCGAGGGCGCGGGCCAGCTCATAGTAGACGCCCAGGCCCTCGATCGAGCGGCGTTCGTCGCGACGATCGTAGATCTGGAGCCACTTCACGGCTTCGTCGGCGGCCAGGGCGGACTGCTTGCGCTTGGTGAGCGCGACGATGTAGAAGTAGTGCGCGTGCCGCTTGATGTCGCGCAGGAGTTCGCTGGGCTGATCCATCAGGGCGCGATAGACGCCGATCGCCTCGCCGATCTTCCCCTGTTCTTCGAAGCACTTGGCCCGGAACATCTGGGCCATCATGCCGGCCGTCGTCCCCCGGTAGTCCTTCTCCAGGCCGTCGAACAGGGTGACGGCCCGTTCGAGGATCGGCCCCCGGTCCGGGGAGTCGGCCGTGAAGCCCAGGACTTCCTCATACATGGCGATGCCGCATTTGAGCCGGGCGTCGAGCATCGAGTTGCGGAGCCGGGTCCGCTCGGCGACGCGCGGGTCGTCCCGCTCCTTGAAGCCGGCGAGGGCCTGGTAGGCGGCGTCAAGCTGGTCGGCGGCGCGGGCGTAAGCCTCGACGGCTTGGTGGAACATGGAGCGGGCCTCGTCCAGCTTGGCTTGCTTCTTCTCGGCCTCCTGGGCGTCCTCGCCGACGAGCCGGGCGAGGTGGCCGCGCTCGGAGAGGCTGCGGGCGATCTCGACGAGCGCCTCCATCGTGTTCGCGTCCTGGGGCCGGCCCTTCACGAAGGCGTCGAGCTTCGCCGCGGCGCGGTCGAGCAGCTCGCGACGCCGCGCCAGGTCGACGGTCCGCGACGCCTCGTCGACGAGCGCCCGCCCCTCGTGGTAGTCGAGCAGCCCCTTCAGCGGCTCGCCCAGCCCGGGGTCGCTCCGCAGCCGCTCGATGTATTCCGACGCCAGGTCGAAGTACCCGCGCTCGCGCAGGGTCAGCAGGAACGTCTCGGCCGTGCGGGGGTCCTCGCCGGCGCGGGCCGGGGCGAGGATCCCGAGGGCCAGGCAGGCGACGACCAGGCCGGCGGTTCGGCGACGGGGCATGGCAGACTCCCGCACGACTTCGGAAGGGAGGCGGAATCGACAGGACGGGCCGGACGGATCCACTCTAGGACGAGGGATTTCGTCGAGTCAAGCGGGCCGGGATCGGGGAACGACTTCATCCTTTCGCGTTCAGGCGATGACTTCCTTGATGAAGTCGCGAGCGTCTTCGGGGCGGACCAGCCTTGGACTGCGGACGTGAAGGCGGGTCGGTCCCGGGTCGGCGTCGGGCGCGATGATATAGACTCGGGCGTGCTCGGGCAGACTCGCGGTCCCCAAGATTTTCACCTGACCGTTCTCGATGGTCGCCTCGTATGCGGTGACTTTCATGATCCGGCCTCCGATCTCCCTCCGATGGATCGAACCGCCCGGCGACGCTTGCGCCTCAGCCGTGCGATTTCAGGTATTCCTCGACCTTCCCCCGCAGCGGCGGGTCGAGCGCCAGGCCGATCGCGCGGCCCTTGTCGACGGCCTCGTCGGCCTTCCAGCCGTTGGCGCGGGCCTGCTGGATCAGGGTGATCGCGGCGGCGCGGCCCCCCTTACGGCAGTGGACCAGCACCTTCCCCTTCGCGGCCTCGCGGTCGATGAAGTCGCACGCCTCCGCGACGCCCGGGTCGGAGAGCGGCGGCTGGCCGACGGCGAGGTGATGGTAGGCCAGGCCCCGGTCGGTCGCCTCGCGGCCCTCCGCGGCGACGTCCAGCGGCTGCTCGGGCTCGCCGTCGTGGCGGAGATTCACCACAGCGACGTAGCCCTCGCCGCGCAGGCGGTCGAAGTCGGCCTCCGTCGGCTGGTCGGCGATCGTGATCCGGTCGGTGATCGGCTTCTCGAAGTTCATGGCGACGTCCGCGAGGAGAGGGATGAGGCGCGACCCGCCCGCCGGGCCCGACCCTCCATTCTACGCCCTCGGTCGACCCGGCGAGAGCCCCGGCGTCAACTCGGCCTTGACGCGATCGGCATCATTGGGCAGGATACCTACCGGTCGGTAGGCTTCCCGTCTCGCCCAATCGGAATCGCCGAGGTCGCATGGCGTCTCCCGCAAAGCCCGAGGACAACGAGGCCGCGGCCCAGATCGCGAGGGCTGCGGCGCGGCTGTTCGCGCGGCGGGGCTTCGAGGCCACGTCGACGCGGGAGATCGTCGAGGAGGCGAAGGTCGCGAAGCCGACGCTCTACTACCATTTCGGCAGCAAGGAAGGGCTGGCGAAGTCCCTGCTGGTCGACCCGCTGGCGAAGCTGGTGGGCCGCCTGGGGGAGATCGTCGCGGAGGGGGCCGCCCCGGCGCTCACGCTGGAGCGGATCCTGGAGGCGCATTTCGACTACTGCCGGGAGGATCCGGACCGATCGCGGTTCTTCTTCGGGGCGGCGTTCGGCCCGCCCGAGGGCCCCTCGGGTACGCTGATGAGCTGCTCCAAGGAGGAGCTTCAGAACCCGACGGACGTCGCCCTGCGGGGCTGCGTCGAGGCCGGCATGGTGGCCCCCGGCGACCTCGACGCGTTCGCGACGATGTTCCGGGGGATGCTGCTGATCTCGGTCATCGATTTCCTGTACCACGACAAACCGCTCGGGGAGGACCGCGCCGGCGTGCTCGTCGCGGCGCTGCTCCGGGCCTTCGAGGGCCGCGCCGACGACGCCGGCCGGGATGATCGCCCATGAGACTCCGGGTGTTGGCGTCGACGACGGTGGCGGGCCTGGCGGTCGCGCTGGCGGGGTGCGGCGCGCGCGAGAAGCCGGCCGAGGAGCACGCGGCGGACGCCCCGCCGCCCCCCGTGCCGGTGACGGTCGCGGCGATCGAGCGCCGGCCGGTCGAGCGGACCATCGAGGCCGTGGGCTCGCTGCGCGGCTGGGAGCAGGTGACGGTCGGGTCCAAGCGATCGGGCCGCATCCTGAAGGTCTTCCACGACATGGGCGACCGCGTCCGACCCGACGAGCCGCTGGTGCAGATCGACCCGGTCGACGCGAAGCTCGCGTACAACGTGGCCGAGTCGAAGTACCTGGCCGAGCTGGTGAAGCTCGGCGTCACGTCCGAGATGGCCGAGGACTTCATCCGACGCTACGGGATCACCGAGACCCTCGTCACCGGGCCGCAGACCGAGGAGGTCATCGAGAAGGTGCCGGCCGTGGTCCAGTATCGCGTGGCGATGGAGAAGGCGGTGCAGAACCTGGCCAGGCAGCGGAAGCTCAGCCAGAAGGGCGCCGGCACCGCCCAGGAGCTGGAGGACCAGGAGAGCGACTACCGCTCGTCGATCGCCGCCTACGACAACGCCAAGTCGACCGCCCGCAACGTCATCGCGATGGCCCTGGCGAACCGCGTGGCGCGCGACCAGGCGGACCAGCAGCTCAAGGACCTGACCATCACGGCCCCTCGCCCGCAAGAGCCGCCGCCGACGAAGGCCGACGCCGGCCAGGTGGCCTACGCCATCGCGCTGCGGTCGGTCTCCGAGGGGCAGATGATCCGCGAGGGGGACCCGGTCTTCAGCCTGGTGATCGAGAACCCGCTGCGGCTCTGGGCCAACGTGCCGGAGCGCTACAGCGACCGGATCAAGGTCGGCCAGCCGGTGCGGATCTCGGTCGCCTCGCACCCCGGGAAGTCGTTCGAAGGGAAGGTGTCGCGGATCAACCCGACCGTCGACGCCGACAGCCGGACGTTCCAGGTCGAGGCGACGGCCCCGAACGAGGAAGGGCTGCTCCGCCCCGGCGGCTTCGCCAAGGCCGTCGTCGTCACCGAGGCCGAGGCCGAAGCGACCGTCGTCCCCATCGAGGCGATCGTCCAGTACGCCGGCGTCACCAAGCTGTTCGTCCTGGACGGCGACCACGTCCGCTCCGTCGACGGCCTGGCGCTGGGCAAGGAAGGCTCCGGATGGGTGGAGGTCTCCTCCGAGAAGATGCCCACCTCCGGGAGCGTGATCGTCACCGGCCACTCCAAGCTCGCCGACGGCTCCCAGGTCGTCGTCCGCGAGCCCGAGAAGGAGGCCGAGCCCGCCCTCCAGGCCGAGGCCGCGAAGGGCGGGGCCAAGAAGTAACCCGACCCCACGTCGCCCCTTCTCCCCTTGAAGTGCTCCGTCGAAGACATCGGAGCGGGAGCATGAATCCCTCCCTTCTCCCCTCGTGGGAGAAGGTGCCCCGGAGGGGCGGATGAGGGGGGCGCGACCGGCAGCCGTCGGATTCGAAGTCTTGACCCGACGGCGCATGGGGCCCCCGTCGCCCCCCTCATCCGGCCTGCGGCCACCTTCTCCCACGAGGGGAGAAGGATGCTTGGCGTCGGCCCGCCCAGGTGTTCGCCCAGTCACACGCCCCCCTGGACCCCGCCCATGACGCTGTCCGACGTCTGCATCAACCGCCCGGTCTTCACCTGGGTCCTGGTGATCGTCCCGCTGGTGCTGGGGGCGGTCTCGTACTCGGAGCTGGGGGTCGACCTCTTCCCGGACGTCGACTTCCCGGTCTGCACGGTGACGACCGTGCTCCAGGGGGCGAGCGTCGAGGAGATGGAGTCCACGGTCACGAAGCCGATCGAGGACATCATCAACACCGTCTCCGGCATCGACGAGCTGCGGTCGACCACCCAGGAGGGCGTCTCGGTCGTCACGGTGCAGTTCCTGCTCTCGAAGAACGGGGACGTCGGCACGCAGGAGGTCCGCGACAAGGTCAACACGATCCTCGCCGAGCTTCCCGAGGGGACCGACGCGCCGATCATCGACAAGTTCGACACCGGCTCCATGCCCGTGATGACCATCGCCGTCTCCGGCCGTCGCGACTTCCGCGAGGTCACGGAGCTGGCCCGCAAGCAGATCAAGGAGCGGCTGGAGACCGTGCCGGGCGTCGGCTCGATCACGCTGGTCGGCGGCCGGACGCGGGCGATGAACATCGTCGTCGACACCGACCGCCTCGCCGGCTACAACCTCTCGGTCGAGGACGTACGCCTGGCCCTGCTGCGGCAGAACCTGGAGGTCCCCGGCGGCCGCGTCGACCAGGGCCCGCGCGAGCTGGTGCTGCGGACGCTCGGCCGGCTGAAGACCGAGAAGGAGTTCGGCGACCTGATCGTCGCCAACCGCAACGGCTACCCGATCCGCGTCCGCGACGTCGGCCGCGCCGAGGACTCGTACGAGGAGCCCCGCAGCCTCGCCCGCCTCGACGGCGACTCGGCCGTCAGCCTGGTCGTCCAGAAGCAGTCGGGCGTCAACACGGTCCAGCTCGTCCACGACGTCAAGGAGCGGCTCGCCGAGCTGAAGGCCACCCTCCCCCCCGACATCGCCACCGAGATCATCCGCGACCAGTCCCGGTTCATCGAGAAGTCCATCGAGGAGGTGAAGTTCCACCTCCTGCTGGCCGCCGTGCTGGTCTCGCTGACGATCCTCCTGTTCATCCGCGACTGGCGCACCACCCTGATCGCCACCCTGGCCATCCCGACGTCGATCATCCCGACGTTCATGTTCATGCGCTACATGGGCTTCACGCTCAACAACATCACGATGCTGGCGCTCATCCTGGCGATCGGCATCGTGATCGACGACGCGGTGGTCGTCCACGAGAACATCTTCCGCCACATGGAGGAGGATGGGCTCGACGCGATGACGGCCTCGCGGAAGGGGACGAAGGAGATCGCCCTGGCGGTCATGGCGACGAGCCTGTCGCTGATCGTCATCTTCCTGCCGATCGCGTTCATGGGGGGGATCGTCGGCCGCTTCTTCTCCAGCTTCGGCGGGACGGTGGCGTTCGCCGTGGCGATGAGCCTGTTCGTCTCGTTCACGCTCACGCCGATGCTCTGCTCGCGGTTCCTCAAGCTGGAGCCGGCGCACGAGGGCCGCGAGGCCAAGTCGAAGTCGGGGTTCTTCTGGCGGCTCGTCGACGGCGGCTACGGGGCGCTGCTCCGCGGGGCGCTCCGGTTCAAGATCGTGGTCGTCATCATCGCGATCGCGACGATCATCTCGACGGGCCCGATCGGCAAGGCAGTCGGCTTCTCGCTGATCCCGCGCGACGACCAGAGCGAATACGAGCTGAGCGTCACCACGCCCGAGGGCTACAGCCTGGAGCGGACGTCCGACCTCATGCGGGAGCTTGAGGGGCGGGTGCGGAAGCTGAAGGGGACGGAGCACGTCTTCACGTCCGTCGGCTCGACCGGCGGGCGGGCCGTGAAGGGTGCCGGCGACGTCACCCGCGCGACGATCTACGTCCGGATGACCGAGCTGGAGGAGCGCGACTACACGCAGTTCCAGATCCAGCAGGAGGCCCGCGAGTTCCTGGCCGACTACCCCGACCTCCGGGCCAGCGTCAACGACGTCTCGGCCTTCCAGGGGGGGCGTCGGCCGCAGACCTTCCAGATCAACCTGGGCGGTCCGGAGCTGGGCCGGCTGGCCGAGTACGCCGACCAGCTCGTCGCCGGGCTGAGGAAGGACGGCCGGGTCGTCGACCTGGACACGACGCTGTCGCTCCGCAAGCCCGAGGTCCAGGTGGTGGTCGACCGCGAGGCGGCGAGCGACCTGGGCGTGCCGGTCGGGACGATCGCCGACAGCCTCCGCGTCCTCGTCGGCGGCCTGCCGATCACCCGGTTCCGCGACGGCGAGGAGCAGTACGACGTCTGGCTCCGCGCCGAGGCCGAGGCGCGGGCGTCGGTCGACCACATCTACCAACTGACGCTGCCGTCCCCCACCGCCGGCCTGGTCAAGCTCTCCAGCCTGGCGAAGCTCGTCGACGAGCGCGGGCCGACGGAGATCGAGCGGCTCAACCGCGAGCGGATCGTCACCGTGCTGGGCAACCCGGAGGGGATCGCGCTGGGCGACGCGGTCTCGCTGGCCCAGGGGATCATCAAGGACATGGAACTGCCGCCGGGCTACTCCTACGTCCTGACCGGCCAGGCGAAGACGCTGGCCGAGACGGCGTACTACTTCGCGATCGCGTTCGGGCTGTCGATCATGTTCATGTACCTGATCCTCGCCGCCCAGTTCGAGAGCTGGATGCAGCCGATCGCGATCCTGATGGCCCTGCCGGTCACGGTGCCGTTCGGGATCCTGTCGCTCTACTTCTTCGGGACGCCGCTGGACCTCTACGCCCTGTTCGGGCTGTTCATGCTGGTGGGCATCGTGAAGAAGAACGGCATCCTCCAGGTGGACGCCACGAACCAGCTCCGCGCCGCGGGGGCCTCGCGGCACGACGCGATCCTGGAGGCGAACCACACCCGGCTGCGGCCGATCCTGATGACGACGGTCATGCTCGTCGCGGCGATGGTGCCGATGGCCCTGGGGCGGGGCCCGGGGGCGGGCTCGCGGGCGAGCATGGCCAAGGTCATCATCGGCGGCCAGATGCTCTCGCTGCTCCTGGCCCTGCTGGTCACGCCCGTCTTCTACGCCATGCTCGACCAGTTCGTAAACCTGATGCGACGCATGGGGATCCGCTTCTCCGTCGAGCAGGCCCCCGCCCGCGAGCCGGCGCTGGAGGCCGTCGAGGGGGCGTGAAGTTCGATCGGCTTCGCCGTCGCGCAAGAACAAGGCCGCCGCCCTTCAAGGAGGGCGGCGGCCTTTCGCGTTCGCTCGCGCGAGGCTCGATCAGTTCGCCTCGACCATGGGGGGCACGGCGGCGAGCCGATTCACGATGTTGGCGGCGTCCTCGGCCCGCCTGGGGTCGGAATATTTGGCGAGGGGGGCGGACGTGGACTCGTCCGAATAGACGCCGACGACCGTGAACAGACCGTGGGACAACCTCGTCTCGGCTCGGAGGAACAGGCCCGAGCGGATCAGGGAGATCAGGTTGTGCTGCCAGAGCTGGGTTTCGGCCAGTTTCGCGGTCATGGCGATCCTCGTTTCTATGTCTTAGGTTCGATCGACCTCTGTCATGACGCAGCCGTCGGCGTCCACCCTTCAACCTTCCGTCGTGATGCGAGCTTCATTATTGAGGGGATCTCTCTCGAAGATCCGGAAGTTCGGAACGCGACGATCGACGGCTCCTTGCCGGTCTCCTCCTCTGGGACCCTCTAACCATCAGACGCCGCAGGGCCGGGTTGTGTTCGCGACATCTCACCATGCGGGCGGGGCGGAACCCCTAGTCCAACTGTAACCCACTTCCCTCGCGAGCCAAGTCGCCCGTCCCGCGATTCTCCAAGATTCCGCGGGTCGACGATTTTGCCTAGAGCAAAACCGGGACCGATCCGCATCGGACTTGACGGGACGCGCCCGGGACCTCGCCGCCACCTCGTCGGCCGGTCTCGTTCCTCCCTCACGGGGGAGGCCGCGGGGGCATATCGGACGCACTCTCCGCTTCCCAAGAGATGACGGATTCAGGGGTTGGGCGTGACGCGGCGATGCCGATCCGCCACGTCGCGTCGACCCGGCGCCCCGAGCGTCCGCGTTCGGGGACGGCCCCGGCCGCGGCGGGACGTTGCAAATCCTGCAACGACAACGGGCAGCCTTGCCCCGGGACTGCTCGTCGCGCGGGCCGATTTGGCCTCGCACCCCGGGGCGTCGCCGGGTAAGACGTGGCTCGCGCGAGGGTCGCAACGTCCGGAGGAGAGCGAGGAGGCTCATGAACTTCAAGATCGCCCTGGCGGCGCTGATCGCGACGTCGACGTCGCTCCGCCTGGTGGCCGCCGGCCTGCTCGGGCCGGGGAACGACGAGGCGTATCATTTCCTCTATGCGGTCCACCCCGCGGCCAGCTACTTCGACCACCCGCCCATGGTCGCCTGGGTCGAGCAGCCGGGCCTGGCCCTGCTCGGGACGTTCTCGGTGCTTGGGTTGCGGCTGGGGTTCGTCGCCCTGGCCGCCGGCTCGACGTGGCTCATGGCCCGGATCGCCCGCCGGTGGTACGGCGAGGCCGCGGGGTTCTTCGCGGCGCTGGCCCTGAACCTCTCGGGCTACTACGGCCTGGCGGTCGGGACGTTCGCCCTGCCCGACGGCCCCCTCCTCTTCTTCTGGCTGCTGACCCTCGACCGGATCGACCTGGCGCTGGAGCGGCCGGAACGGCTGCGGAACTGGGCGGCCCTGGGCTTGGCCTGGGGCCTGGCGATGTGCAGCAAGTATCACGCGATCTTCCTCCCCGCGGGGACCGTCCTCTATTCATTGTTGCGACCGGGTCGCCGTCGGCTGCTGATCGGGCCCGGCCCGTACCTGGCGGTGGCGCTGGGGCTGCTCGTCTTCAGCCCGGTGATCGCCTGGAACGCCGGCAACGGCTGGGCGTCGTTCGCGTTCCAGGGGGGGCGGGCGATCGGAGGGCTGACGCCCAGGCCCGACTATCTTCTGACCGCGATCGGGGCCCAGGCGGCCTACCTGTTCCCCTGGATCTGGCTGCCGCTGATGGTCGTCGGCTGGCGGCTGGCCCGGGGATGGAACGATCGCGACGACGAGCGTGGGCGGCTGGCGCTCTGCCTGTCCGTCGCGCCTCTGGCCGCGTTCACGGCCGTCGCCTGCTTCCGGCCGGTGTTGCCGCACTGGGGGCTGGTGGGCGTGCTCCCCCTCTTCCCGGCCCTCGGCCGCGGGCTGGCCGATCGGTGGCGGGCCGACCTCTCCCGGACGCGCCGGCGGGTCGCGTTCGCGTCGGCCTTCTCCGTCCTGCTGCTGGCGTTGACGGTCGCCGAATATCGATGGGGCTGGCTCCAGCGCGGGCCGGCGGGGGGCCTCGGCTTCCTCACCGCCAAGACCGACCCGACGGCCGACTCCTACGGCTGGGACCAGGTCGCCGACCGGCTCGACCGCCTGGGCCTGCTCGACGACCCGCGGACGTTCCTGTTCACCCGCAACTGGTATCAGAGCGCCCACATCGCCCACGCGACGAGGCTCCGGAGGCCGGTCGCCTGCTACAACCTCTGGGACGCCCGCGGTTTCGCGTTCTGGAGCGAGCCCGAGGATTGGCTCGGTCGCGACGGCGTGCTCGTCATGATCAACGAGGACTACACCCCCTTCAACTTCTATGAGCACTGGTTCTGCGGCTTCCAGGCCCTCGACGACTTCGAGGTCACGCGCGCCGGCAAGCCGATCCGGCGGGTGCGGATCTACCGGATGAACGACCAGGCGATCGCCTTCCCGTTCCGGTATAGGCCCGGCCAGATGCTCCCGAACGAGCGGGTGTGGTCGTTCGCCTTCTCCCCCCCGCCGGAAGTCGGCGAGCATCGCGGGGTCGTCCGCCGCTAAGCGGGTCGGCGTGACACGGGGCGGGTCGATCCCTTATCCTCGGGATTTCGCGGCGATCCCCGCGCGCCGGGCCGTCTCATGATGGATGGCGACGACGACGGACCCGATCCACCAGGAGGCGACCCCCGTGAAGTGGCATGCGACGACGATCCTCTCGGTCCGCAAGGGGGGGAAGGTCGCGATCGGCGGCGACGGCCAGGTGACGCTGGGGGCCCAGGTCATGAAGGCCGACGCCGTGAAGATCCGCAAGCTCCTGGACGGCCGGGTGATCGTCGGCTTCGCGGGATCGGCGGCCGACGGCTTCGCGCTGCTGGAGCGGTTCGAAGGCAAGCTGAAGGACCACCCCGAGAACGTCCCCCGCGCCGCCATCGAGCTGGCCAAGCTCTGGCGGACCGACCGCGCCCTGCGGCGGCTGGAGGCCGTCCTCCTGATCGTCGACGCCCGCCACAGCCTGATGCTCACCGGCTCCGGCGACGTCATCCAGCCCACCGACGGCCTCCTCGCCACCGGCTCCGGCGGCGGCTACGCGCTGGCCGCGGCGCGGGCGCTCGTCGCCCATTCGGGCCTGTCGGCCGCCGAGATCGTCCGCGAGTCGCTGGCCATCGCCGGGGGGATCGACATCTACACGAACACCAACCTGACGGTGGAGGAACTCCCGTGCCCGAACCCGAGCTGACGCCGCGGCGGATCGTCGCCGAGCTGGACCGCGACATCGTCGGCCAGGCCGACGCCAAGCGCGCCGTGGCGATCGCGCTGCGCAACCGCTGGCGGCGTCGGCAGCTCCCGGACGAGCTTCGCGCCCAGGTGACGCCCAAGAACATCCTGCTGATCGGCCCGACGGGCGTCGGCAAGACTGAGATCGCCCGCCGCCTGGCGACCCTCGTCGGCGCGCCGTTCGTGAAGACCGAGGCGACCAAGTACACCGAGGTCGGCTACTACGGCCGCGACGTGGAGAGCCTGATCCGAGACCTCGTCGAGGCGGCCATCCTCCTCGTCCGCGAATCCGAGCGGAAGCGGGTCCAGGAGCAGGCCGAGGCCCGCGTCGAGGACCGGCTGCTCGACCTCCTCCTGCCGCCGGCCCCGCACGCCCCCGCCCCGCCGCCGGGCGCGGTCGACGAGGCCGCCGAGCGCCGGGCCCGCTCGCGCGAGAAGCTGCGGGCCCGCCTCGCCGCCGGCGAGTTGGAGGACCGCGAGGTCGAGGTCACCGTCCCCGGCCGGGCCGCCGCCCCGGTCTCGATCCTGGGCGCGGGGAACATGGAGCAGATGGAGATGGACATCCAGGGCATGTTCGAGAAGATCATGCCCAAGCCCTCCCAGGCGCGTCGCGTCGCCGTCCGCGAGGCCCGGCCGATCCTGCTCCAGCAGGAGGTCGACTCCCTGCTCGACCCCGAGAAGGTGAACCAGGCGGCCGTCGAGCTGGCCCAGGAGTCGGGCATCGTCTTCATCGACGAGATCGACAAGGTGGCCGGCGACGACGGCGGCGGCTCGCGCGGGCCCGACGTTTCCCGCCAGGGCGTCCAGCGCGACCTGCTGCCGATCGTCGAGGGGACGACCGTCAACACCAAGCACGGCCCGGTGAAGACCGACCACGTCCTGTTCATCGCCGCCGGCGCCTTCCACCGCACCAAGCCCTCGGACCTGATGCCCGAGCTTCAGGGCCGGTTCCCGATCCGCGTCGAGATGCACGACCTGGCCCGCGACGACTTCGCCCGCATCCTCCGCGAGCCCCGCGCCTCGCTGCTCCGCCAGTACGAGGCCCTCCTCTCCACCGAAGGCGTGCAGGTCGAGTTCTCCGACGACGCCATCGAGGCGATGGCCGACCTGGCGTTCCAGGTCAACCGCTCCACCCAGAACATCGGCGCCCGCCGCCTCCACACCATCCTGGAGCGCGTGCTCGACGAGATCAGCTTCGACGCCCCCGAGAAGAAGGGCGAACGCCTCCTCGTCGACGCCCCCCTCGTCCGCCGTCGCCTCGAAGACGTGGCCAAGGATGAGGACCTGAGCCGCTACATCCTCTGAGCCGCGCGGCCGCTTCGTTCGGCCTCGCGCGTCGCCGGGCGACGCTCGCCCGTGATAGCGTAAAGAATCCGACCGTCCCGGATTTCGGGCCGGGTGTCCCGACGGCTTTCCCATCGAGTCGGGGCTGCGGGATCGTCCCATCTCCCGCCGTGAGAGGGCAGGCGAGCAGCGGCCGGTGAGGGTCGTCAGCCCGGCGGGAGTGGGGACGTTCCCAGGCCGATCGAGTCTCGTGCCGGACAGCACAGGCCGCGCGATCGGCGGCGACGTCGGCCGTCGTCGCCTCACTCCACCGTGAACGCGAATCCCCCGTCCTCGCCCACGGCGACGTGGACCCGCGAGACCGCCTGGGCCTGGGCCATGCGGGCCAGGACCTGCTGGGAGATGTCGGGGAGGACGGACCGCGTCAGGATGTGGTCGACGTTCCGGCCGCCCGTCATGACCTCCTTGCAACGGCCGCCGATGCACTCGACGACGGCGTCGTCGTAGGTGAAGCTCGCGCCGTGGTTCTCGCGCATGCGGTCGGCGATCCGGCCGAGTTGCAGGCGGATGATCCGCCGCATGACCTCGTCGGAGATCGGATAGTACGGGACCACGATCAGGCGGCCCAGGAACGCCTGCTTGAAGACCTGCACCCCGCGCTCGGTGGTGGCCGCCAGCAGATCGGGCTGGACGGCCTCCGTGATCTCCTCGGGCGTCGGCAGGTTGGCGGAATCGCGGCAGAGTTCCAGGATGGTGTCGGTGCCGACGTTCGAGGTCAGCAGGATGATCGTGTTCTTGAAGTCGATCTCCCGCCCCTCGCCGTCCTCCAGCGTCCCCTTGTCGAAGACCTGGAAGAACAGCTCCAGGACGTCGGGGTGGGCCTTCTCCACCTCGTCCAGCAGGACCACGCTGTACGGCCGCCGGCGGACGGCCTCGGTGAGGACGCCCCCCTCGCCGTAGCCGACGTAGCCCGGCGGCGAGCCCTTCAGGCCCGAGACCGTGTGCGACTCCTGATATTCCGACATGTTGATCGTGATCAGGTTCCGCTCGCCGCCGTACAGGGCCTCGGCCAGGGCCAGGGCCGTCTCGGTCTTGCCGACGCCGCTGGAGCCGACGAGGAGGAACACGCCGATCGGCCGCCGGGGGTCGGTGAGGTTGGCGCGGGCGGTCCGGATCCGCTGGCTGATCGCCTCCAGGGCGTGCGACTGGCCGATCACGCGCTGCTCCAGCCGCTCGCGCAGGTTCAGCACGGTCTGGATCTCGTTGGCGAGCATCCGGCCGACGGGGATGCCCGTCCAGCCGGCGACGACCTCGCCCACGGTCTGGGCGTCGACGAGCGCCTGCATCAGCGGCTCCTCGCCCTGGATCTCGCGGAGGGCGGCGGCCTTCGCGTTGAGGTCGGCCTGCATCGCGGCCAGGTCGGCCGAGGGGGCGAACGCGGCGTCGCCGTTCGATGCGGCCTCGGCGGCGTGGCGGGCGTATTCCTCGCGATAGCGCCCCTCGACGACGCCGGCCGATTCGCGGATCTCGGCGACGCGGGCCTTCTCGTCCTCCCAGCGGGCTTCGAGCCCGGCGAGCCGGTCCTTGGCCGCGGCGAGGTCCGCCTTCAGGGCCTTCACGTCGTCGGCGTGGGCGGCCCCGGTGGCCATCTCGCGTTCGAGGATCTGGATCTCCAGCTCCAGGTGCTCGATCTCGCGTCGGGAGTCCTCCACGGCCGGCGGGATGGCGTTCTGGCCGATGGCCACGCGGGCGCAGGCGGTGTCGAGCAGGCTCACGGCCTTGTCCGGGAGCTGCCGCGCGGGGATGTAGCGGTGCGAGAGCTTCACCGCGGCCTCCACCGCCTCGTCCAGGATCCGGACGCCGTGGTGCTTCTCCAGGATGTCGGTCAGCCCGCGCATCATCCGTACGGCGACGTCCTCCCTCGGCTCCTCCACCTTCACGACCTGGAAACGGCGGGCGAGGGCGGCGTCCTTCTCGAAGTATTTCTTGTACTCGGCCCAGGTGGTGGCGGCGATGGTGCGCAGCTCGCCGCGGGCGAGGGCCGGCTTGAGGAGGTTGGCCGCGTCCCCCTGGCCCGCCGAGCCGCCGGCGCCGATGAGCGTGTGGGCCTCGTCGATGAAGACGATGATCGGGACGGCCGACGCCTTGACCTCGGCGATGACCGACTTGAGCCGGTTCTCGAACTCCCCCTTCACGCTGGCGCCCGCCTGGAGCAGCCCCAGGTCGAGCGTGCGCAGGACGACGTTCTTGAGCGCCGGCGGGACGTCCCCCAGGGCGATGCGGCGGGCCAGGCCCTCGACGACGGCCGTCTTGCCGACCCCCGCCTCGCCGGTGAGGATCGGGTTGTTCTGTCGGCGCCGGATCAGGATGTCGACCATCTGGCGGACCTCGGCCTCGCGGCCGACGACCGGGTCGATCTCCCCCTTCTTCGCCCGCTCGGTCAGGTTCACCGTGTACTGGTCGAGCGCCGGCGTCCGGCTCACCGCGGCCGTCCCGGCCGACGCGGGCGACTCCCCGGCCGAGGCGGCACCTGACGTCGCGGCGGGCCCCTCGTCCTCGACCGAGCCGGCGACGATCTTCATCAGGCTCGGCTGGAGCTGCTCCGGCTTGATCTTGATCAGCTCTCGCGAGGCGTTGCGGGCGATCCGCCCCAGCTCCTCGTGGTCCAGCAGGGCCAGCAGCAGGACGCCCGACCGGACCTCCGGCGCGTGGTACTGGAGCGAGGCCGTCACCCACGCCGACTGGATCAGCCGCACGATCGACAGCGAGATTTCCGGGTTCCTCTGCACCCCGCGCCGGAAGCCGTCGAGCGTCTTCGTCAGGTCGCGGAGCACGACCGCGGGATCGACCTCGAACTGGCGGAAGATCCGGAGGACGTCCGAGTTCGGCGTCTCGACCAGCTTGACCAGCCAGTGCTCGACCTCGATGCTGGGGTTCGTGCGCGTGAGGGCCAGTCCGGCGGCGCCCTGGAGGGCGTTCAAGCAGGTCTTGTTCAGGACCTTGATCAGCGCTGCGGATTCCACGGCCATCGCGACGGCTCCCTGAGACGCTTTCCAACGCATTCGCGCACGGGTCGGCTCCGGTCGCCTGGATCGTAACGACGGCCCGATTTCGGTGCCAACAACAAAAGCTACGGAACCGTCGGGATTCGTGTCCGCCCGACTTCCGAACGTCCGGAACGTGTACGATCCCTCCCGACGGACCTTACGAGGTGCATCGATGAACTCGCGACGAGCCTGCTTCGGCCTCGCCTCCCTCCTCCTGATCCTCGGCCTCTCCGCCCGCGGCGACGAGCCCGGGTACGACCGCAAATCCGACGTCGTGTACGGCCGGAAGTACGGCACCGCGCTGACGATGGACGTGATCGCGCCGAAGACTGGGGCGAAGGGCGTCGGCGTCCTCCTGATGGCGAGCGGCGGCTTCGTCTCCTCGCACGACATGATCCAGCCGCCGATCTTCAAGCCGCTGGTCGACCGCGGGTACACCGTCTTCGCCGTCGTCCACGGCTGCCAGCCGCGGTTCCAGGTCGACGAGATCGTCGGCGACGTCAACCGCGCCGTGCGGTTCGTCCGGCATCATGCGAAGGATTACGGCGTCGACCCGGACCGGCTGGGCGTCTACGGCGCGTCGGCGGGGGGCCACCTGTCGCTGATGCTCGGCACCGCCGGCACGCCGGGCGACCCCTCGGCCGCCGACCCCGTCGACCGCGAGTCCAGCCGCGTGCAGGCCGTCGCCTGCTTCTTCCCGCCGACCGACTTCCTGGGCTGGGGCGGCCCGGGGATGGAGCGCATCCACCCGACCGACCACCTGCCCCCCTTCCGCGCCGCGTTCGACTACCGCGAGCTGGACCCGAAGACCATGCTCTGGGTCCCGATCGCCGACGACGCCCGCCTCCGCGAGAAGGCCCGCGCGATCTCCCCCATCGCCCAGGTCTCGCCCGACGACGCCCCCACCTTCATCATCCACGGCGACGCCGACGAGCTCGTCCCGCTCCAGCAGTCGCAGACCTTCGCCGCCAGGCTCGACCAGGCCGGCGTGAAGCACAAGCTGGAGGTCCGCCCCGGCCTCGGCCACGCCATGCCGACGCTCGACAAGGACCTCTCGCTGTTCGCCGACTGGTTCGACGAGCAGTTGAGGCCGGCGAAGTGAGAGTGAACGGTGAGAAAATGTGGCGTTACAGCCCAGGGGAAGGAGACGGCTTTTGTGACACTCCTCGCCGAACACCACCGGGATCGATCGGGGACAGTGGCCGGGCCGGTGTCGCCCGACACGGGGTTTAGCCGGGAGATGCGACATCCCCTTTCGCCGGCGGCGGGGGTGGTGGAGGCTGGGGGCGTGGCGCAGCGTCCCCCTGAGTCCATCGATCGAGGGCCTCCCATGCCGGCCGCCGTCCCGCTTGAACCGGCCGGTGAGGACAGGTCGCAATCCCCGGCTCAACCCCCCGTCGCGTGACACCGCCCGGACCACCCCCCTCGCACCTCCTGAAACCTGGCGGCTCTCGCCGGCGGGAGAGAGAGGAAGGCCGCCCGCGTCAGGTCGCCCGGGCGGCCGTGGCGAGGATCTGGGCCCAGGGTCGGGCGCGGGTCCAGGCGTGGTCGGCGGCGCGACGGACGAAGGTGAGCCATCGGGGGAGGCGGTCGGGATGCGCCCGCAGGCAGCGGGCGTAGGCCGACACCACGCCGACCTCGGCGGCGAAGTCGTCGCGAGACCACGAGGCGGCCTGTTCCAGGTCGACCAGCGCCGGGCCGTAGAGCGGCTCCGGACGGTCGAGGCAGCTGCGGGCGCGGCCGATGTAGGCGTGGGGCGACTCGGGGTCGCGACGGATGGCCTGCGACCACTCGCGGATGGCCGAGTCGAGGTCCCCGAGGGCCCGGAGGGTCGCGGCCCGCGCGGCGTGGGCGGAGGCCGAGTCGGAGCGGGCCGACGCCAGGTCCAGGTCGCCCAGCGCGGAGGCCGGGTCGCCCGCCTCGGACCGCAACGAGCCGCGGAGTTCCAGCAGGGCGGGGTCGTCGGGGTCGAGCCTCAGGCCGGCCTCGGCCTGCCGCATGGCCTCGCGCGGCTCGGAGGCGCGGCGGGCGATGCGGGCGGCGACCAGGTGGGCGTCGGCGGAGCTGCCGTTCGATGCGGCCAGGGCGCCGCGGACGGCCTTCGTCGCCCCGGCGTGCCGCCCCAGCGCCGAGAGGATCGCCGCCCGCGTCAGCCGGGCGCGATAGGCGGACTCGGGGCCGTCCGGCGCGGCCGCGGCGAGCTTGCGCTCGGCGGCGGCCAGGTCGGCCCGCAGCCGCGGGCCGCCCAGGGGGAACAGGTCCGCCTGGCCCGGGTCGTCGAGCTGGAGTTCTTCGACGCGGCCGGCGGCCAGGAGCGCCCGGGCGACGAGGCGGTCGCGGGCCGGCGTGGGGTCGATCCGGCGGGCGGCCCGGGCGTCCTCGACCGCCTCGTCGGCGCGGCCCAGCATCATCCGGACCACGGCCCGGGTCGCCAGCAGGTCGCCCCGCTCCACGTCGCGACGCACGCGATCGACCAGGATGTCGAGCGACGAGGACGCCGAGGCGGCCCGGCCCAGCCGCAGGTCGAGCAGGGCGCGGCTGAGCCGCGCGGGGGCGTCGCCCGGGTCGGTCTCCAGGAGTTCGTCGAACCCGGCCAGCGCCCCGGCGACGTCGCCCGACTCGGCGGCGATGTTCGCCAGGTTCAGGCGCGCGGCGCGGGCGAACGGGCCGTCGGGGGCGGCGGACAGGACCTCTGCATAGCGGGCGCGGGCGCGGGGGAAGTCGCCCATCGCCTGGTGGACGTAGCCCAGCTCCAGGCGGATCCGGATCGACTCGGGCCGCCCCCCCAGCATCGCCAGGGCCCGCTCCATGTCCTCGCGGGCCTGATCCCAGGCCCCTTTCTTGTGGAACAGGCGGGCGCGGCTGAAGAGGACCCAGGGGGAGTCGGGCTTCACGGCGGCGGCCACGTCGTACTGGACGAGCGCCTCGGCCTCCAGGCCGAAGTCGTCCTCCAGGAAGCCCAGGTAGAACTGATACCAGTAGTTGGACCAATCGATGCGGACCGCCCGCTGGAGCCATTCGATGGCGCCCTCGGAGTCGCGGCTCGCGGAGTGGAGCAGGCCCCACTGGAAGCAGGCCAGGGCGGAGCGCTCGTCGCGGGGGGCGGGCCGGGCGGGCCCGACGGCCGCCTCGGCGCCCCCCTTGCGCAGGAGGCGGGCCCGCAGCTCGAGCCAGGGGCCGTCGCGGCCGGCGAACTTGAGGGCCTTGTCGCAGACGTCGACGGCCGCGGCGATCCGCGCCGCGGCCTCCGGGTGCGCCGGGTCGACGGCCCGCTCGACGCCGACGGTCCAGAGGAACATCAGCTCGTCGACCTCGGCCCGGAGCCGGGCGCGCTCGTCGGCGTCGAGCATGCTCAGGTTGTGGTCGAGCCTGGTCCAGTCCTGGGGGCCCAGGACGTAGAACGGCTTCAGCAGGCCGAGGAGCGTCTCGACGGCGGCGGACCGGCCCTCGACGAGCCCGATGAACCGCATGCGCAGCCCCTCGGACTCGCGGTGGATCCGCTCGGCGTGCTCGCGCATGGCGGCCGAGCGGCGGGCGAGCCGCACCTTCTCCTTGGCGGTCTCCTCCTGTCGCTCCAGGTCGGAGTGGGCGTCGGGCTCGGCCAGGCCGACGCGCACGCGCTCCGCCAGGTCGCGGAGGTTGCGCCAGTCGAAGATCCGGCCGAGGAACCCCTCGGGCGGCCCCTCGGCGAACTTCAAGGCGGCCTCGAACTGGACGAGCGCCTTGTCGAACTCGCGCTTGCGCATCAGCTCGTCGCCGCGCTGGAGGCGCTGCTCGGCCTCGGTGCGACGGCCGGCTCGCTCGATGTTCAGGTTGATCGCGGCGGCACCGGCGGCGGCGCAAGAGACCAGGACGACGGCGGCGGTGGCGAAGCGCAGGCGGTTCCTGCGCGCGCGACGGGCCAGGCGACTCCAGAGCGGCTCGCGGGCGAAGGCCAGCGGCAGGTCGTCGGCGACGGCCTGGAGGTCCTCGGCCAGGTCGGCGGCCGTGCGGTAGCGGTCGGCCGGGTCGGGGGCGAGGCAGCGCAGCAGGACGGCACGGAGGGGCGCGGGGAGGTCGGCCGACGGGGGGAACAGGGCGCGGGGGTCGCCGCGGCGGGCGTCGGCCGCGTCCAGGAGCGATTCCAAGACGGAGGCCGCCTTCGGGGGGGGCTCGAACGGCTTGACGCCCAGCAGGCCCTCATACAGCAGGACGCCCATCGAGAAGACGTCGGAGCGGGCGTCGACCAGGTCGCCGCGGGCGTCGGCCAGGGCCTCCAGGTGCTCCGGGGCCATGTAGTCGACCGTCCCCCCCAGGCTCGCCCCGCCGCCCGTCTCGTCGGCGGCGATCTGCTCGTGCGCGAGGTTGAAGTCGAGGAGCATGGGGGTGCCGTCGGCGGCGATCAGGACGTTCGACGGCTTGACGTCGCGGTGGAGGACGCCTCGCCGGTGGGCGTGGGCCAGGGCCTCGGCCAGCCGGGCGCCCCACCAGGCCAGGGCGCGGGCGAAGGGGCGGGCGGCCAGCTCCTGGCGGTTGGGCGAGGGGGCCGAGGCCGCGCCGTCGGCCGGCTCCAGGCGGTCGAGGGCGGCGACGAGGTCGGCCCCGGTCGGCGGCGAGTCGGCCCCCTCGCGCGCCACCTCGGACAGCAGGCGGCCGAGCGTGACGCGGCCGAAGTAGGGCATGCAGAGGACGTGCATCCCGGTCGCCGGGTCGACGCTGTGGGAGTGGACCGGGACGATGTGGGTGTGCTGGAGCCGCGCCAGGGTCTGGGGCTCGCGCGAGCCCCGGAGGCTCACCTTCAGGGCGACGGCGCGGTCGCCTAGCTGGGTCTCGCGGGCGAGGAAGACGCGGGCGAACGAGCCGCGGCCCAGCTCCTCGACGAGCTGGAACCCGGCGACGGCGTCGCCCGCCTCGGGGAACTTCGGGCGGTCGTCGCGCGGGAGGGGGCCGAGCGAGGTGGACTCGCCGGGGAGGTCGGAGGTGGAGGCGGTCCCCACCAGGTTGTGGATGTCGAGCACGCGCCGCAGCGGCTCGGCGAAGGCGGAGTAGCGGGCGAGGAAGGCGTCGACGCCGGGGGCCTCGCCGGCCTCTTCGAGCAGGCAGAATTCCTCGTAGATCAGCGCGACGACGGTGTCCTCGCCCAGCTCGGGGAAGCGGCCGGCGTACCACTCGGCCGAGGCGCGCTGGCCGGACTCCCAGCGGAGCGACATGTCGGTGCGCAGGAGGGCCAGGCGGGCGCCGGGGAACCCCCCGGGCTCGGGCCAGCCGGCGAGGAACGAGCGAGGGTCCGGGCGCGAGCCCGTGGCCTCGGCCTCGCGCCAGGCCTGCTCGTATCGTCGTGTGAGGCGCGCCGCGGAGGGGGTCGAGGCGTCCTCCCACGTGCGCCCCCAGGCGCCAACGCTCATCCGGCCGGCTCCCACTCCGACTCCACGCGCCGCCTCAGGTCTTCCAGCACCCTCTGGACCGTCCGCTCGCTGACGCCCAGGCGATCGCCGATGTCCTTGCTCGACAGCCCCTGCGCCTTCAATTCCAGCATGTTCCGGCGCTCGAGGGGCAGCAGCGCATGCAGGCGGTCGTACGCCTCGTGGGCCTGGGCCACCTCGCTGGGCGAGTCAATCGGGTCGGCGACCTCCCGGGGCCGATTGCCGTCGGCCCAGAGGGGCTCCTCGCGATGCATGTCGTTCTTCAGGCTGGCGGCGCGACGGTACTCGTCGATCACCTTGTTCTTCGCAGCCCGCGCCAGGAAGGCGACAAGGTGCCGCGAATCTTCGAAGTCGGTGGGCGCGTCGCGCATCCGGCGGAAGAAGCTCCCCCAGACGCTCTGGAGGAAGTCCAGCGAGTCGAACCGCGAGCGGAGCAGCCGGGGGAGTTGCCGGCGCACGACCAGCCGGACCTCCGGCTCATACCGCTGGAGCAGCTCGCGGGCCGCCCCCTCGTCCCCCTGCTGGATCCGCCGCAGGAAGTCGGCCAGCTGGCTCTCTCCCCGGACCGAAGGGTCGCCGACCGACATGTTTCGCCTCCTGAGCCAGCCGGGCCGTCGCCCGGCATCCGTCCCGAATCCTGCTCGCCGCCTCGACACGGCGCGGGACCACCCCAGGCTAACCGGCGGCCGTCGCCGTTGGCAAGCCGTCCGGCCGCGGGGGTGCCCCTTTAGAATTTGGCGGGATTGCGGGATGATGGCGAAGGAGTCGCCGTCGTTCGCAACAGGGAGGGGCCGCCATGCCAACACTGACGATCGAGTACGAGGACGAGTCGGAACGGCTGCTGATCGAGCAGGCGTTGGCGATGGTCTCGGACCTGAAGCGGACGGCGTTGGAGGCCCCGCACGGGACGGTCCTGGCGGCGTGCGAGGCCGAGGCCGTGGCGAAGGGGCGGAAGCTGACCGCTTCGGCGTTGGAGGAGGCCTTGCGGCGTCGCGTCGCCGAGGTCGACGCCCCCCAAAACGGCCGGCCGGGGCCAGGTCGAAGGGGCGGCGGTCGCGGCGGCTCCTGACGGCCGCCGGGCCGATCCGGCTGGAGCGGGCCTACGTCGCGACCGCCGGCGGCGGCTCGTTCCCGGCCGACGAGGCGCTCGGCGTGACGGGCCTGCTGAGCCCCGGCGGCGAGCGGATGGCCGTCCTGGCCGGCGTCCACGACTCGTTCGCGCGGGCCCAGCGGCTGATGGGCGAAATGCTCGGCTGGGCCCCCGACGACGACGTGATCCGCCGCGCGACCCACGCCGCGGCCCGTCGCGCCGCCGAGGCCCGCCCGTCGCGTCGCGACGCCGGCCGGTTCGCCGTGGCGGCCGGGGCCGTCGAGTTGGAGGTCGACGCCGGCAAGGTCCCGACCACCGGCGGCTGGCGCGACGTCAAGGTCGCGATCCTCGCCCGCCGCGAATCCGGCGGGCCGACGCCGGTCGAGGAGTGGGCCGATCGCGAGCTCCCCGAGCCCTCGTTCCACGCGGTGGTCGCGGCCGTCGAGGAGGCCGAGGAGTTCGCGAAGCGGGTCCGCCGCGAGGCCGACCGCCTGGAGGCGACGACCATCGCCGACGCGACCGTGCTCGGCGATGGCACCGAATGGATCTGGAACCTCGCCGACGAGGTCCTGCCGCAGGCCGAAGGCGTGCTCGACGTCTTCCACGCCGTCGAGCACATAGGCGGCGCGATCAAGGCGACCTGGGCCGACCCGGCCGCCGCGGCGACGCATCGCGAGGCGGGCGTCGCCGTCCTGCCGGCCGCGGGGAAGCGCGGCCTCGACCGCTGGATCGCCGGCCTGTTCGCCGAGCTGCCCGAGGGCTCCGACGGCGAACCGCTGCGCGGACTGTCGGCCTATCTGGCGTCGCACCCGACCCGCCTCGACTACGCCGCCCGACTCTCCCGAGGCCGCTCGATCGGCAGTGGCATGGTCGAAGGGGCGATCAAGCAGCTGGTCAACCGCCGAATGAAACGGACCGGAGCCCGCTGGCGTGTGGAACACGTCGGCCCCCTCGTCGAGCTCGTCGCCCTCGCCGACCAACCCGAGTGGCATCACCTCTGGGCCGCTTGACAACTGCCAAGTTCTAAAGGGGCACCCGGCCGCGGGCGCGGGCCGGGCGGCCGGCACGCCCTCGAACGCGGGCCGCGGATGCCGTAGAACGGGGGCGGCCCCCTGCGAAGGCGGCCTCCGACGTCACGTCCGACCGATCCCACGGGTTGAGAGGGGCAGGGGGATGAATCGAATCCTCGCGACGACGATCCTGGCATTCGCGGCGTCGCTGGCCGCGCGGGCCGAGCCGCCCGAGGCGGTCGAGGTCGGCTCGCGGCGCGAGCTGTTCCTCGACCGGCATCTGGTCGACTCGCTCTCGCACCTCGAACTGCGGCAGCATCGCCCCGTGGACCGCGGGCCCGTGCTCGCCTTCGACGAGCCCTGGGAGGGGCCCTTCAGCGGCTACGCGACGATCGTCCATTCCGGGGGGAGATACCGGGCCTACTATCGGGGGACGGGAGGCGGCGGGGCGAAGAAGGACGACGATCCCGGGCAGGTCGTCTGCTGCGCCGAGTCCGAGGACGGCGTCGCCTGGACCAGGCCGTCGCTGGACCTCCACCCCCGAGCGGGCCGGCCCGCGACCAACATCGTGCTGGCCGACGCGGCGGCCGTCACGCACAACTTCGCGCCGTTCCTGGACGACCGCCCGGGAGTCGATCCCGCCGAGCGGTACAAGGCCGTCGGCGGCGTCCACGAGCAGGGGCTGAGCGCCTACGCCTCCCCCGACGGCCTCCGCTGGAAGCGACTCCGCGACGGCCCCATCCTCACGAAACGGGACGTGCAGACCCGCGAGGGGGGCGATTCCTACGTCTTCGACTCCCAGAACGTCGCGTTCTGGTCGGCCGCCGAGGGGAAGTATCTCCTCTACTACCGCATCTACGAGGGGGGCAAGCGGCGGATCGCGCGGGTCGAGAGCGACGACTTCCTCGAATGGCGCAACCCCACGCTGATGGAGTACCGGCGCGGCGACGGGGCGGCGCCCGTCGAGCAGCTCTACACCAGCCAGACCCATCCGTATTTCCGGGCGCCTCACATCTCCATCGCGACGGCCGCCCGGTTCATGCAGGGCCGTCGCGCGCTCACCGAGGCGCAGGCGAAGGCGATCGGGGTCGACCCGGGGTACTTCCATGACGTCTCGGACGCGGTCCTGATGAGCAGCCGGGGCGGGGGCGTCTACGATCGCACGTTCATGGAGGCGTTCGTCGCGCCGGGGGTCGGGGCCGAGAACTGGACATCGCGGACGAACTACCCCGCCCGCAACATCGTGCAGACGGGCCCGTCCGAGATGTCGCTCTACGTCAATCAGAACTACGGCCAGCCGACGGCCCACCTCAGGCGCTACAGCCTGCGGCTCGACGGCTTCGCCTCCGTCCACGCCGACTACGACGGCGGGGAGATGACGACCCGGCCGCTGACGTTCCGGGGCTCGAGGCTGATGCTGAACTTCTCGACCTCGGCCGCGGGCGGCGTGCGGGTGGAGGTCCAGGGCCCGGACGGGACGCCGATCCCCGGCTTCGCGCTGGCCGATTGCACCGAGCTGATCGGCAACGAGATCGAGCGCGCCGTGGCCTTCGCCGGGGGCGACCTCGGCGGGCTGGCCGGCCGGCCCGTCCGCCTTCGCTTCGTGATGAAAGACGCCGACCTCTTCGCCCTCCGCTTCGAAGACGGGTCGAAGTCCGATTGAGTCGAGCCGCCGGGGTCGGGCCGCGATTGCCCGGGGTCGCCCCGACGGCGATAATCGGATCCTGAGCCGCCGTCCCGGCAAGGCGGCCGGGGAGGACGCCGATGATGGTTGCGCTGCAGCGGACGTGCACGACGATTCTGGCCCTGGCGAGCCTCGCCCCGGCGGTCGCGATCCCGGCCCGCGCCGAGGAGCAGGCCGTCCATCCCACGGCCGACCGCCTCCGAACGCTCCTCGCCGCCGAGATGGCCCGCTGGTATCCCGCGGCCGTCGACGACCGAGGCGGGTTCCATCAGGAGATCGCCCGCGACTGGACGGTCCGGCCCGACCGCTCGAAATCGCTGGTGTACCAGTCGCGCATGACCTGGACGGCCGCCGCCTACGCCGAGTTCGACCCCGCCCGCCGCGACGAATACCTGAAGTACGCCCGCCACGGCCTGGCGTTCCTCGACGAGACGATGCGCGACGCGGAGCAGGGGGGCTTCCACTGGATCCTCGGCCCCGACGGGAAGGTCGACCCGAAGCTCGGGGACGAGAAGCACGTCTACGGGACGGCATTCGTCATCTACGCCGCGGCGAAGGTCCGGGCCGTCGGCGGCGACGACCTCGCCCTGAAGGTCGCCCGCGACGCCTTCGACTGGCTCGAAGCGAAGGCCCACGACCGCGAGCACGGCGGCTGGTTCGAGGGGATCCGCCGCGACGGGACGGCGATCACGTCCCACGACCCCGCCACCCCCGTCTCCGCCCGCAAGGACCGCCTGGGCGTGTACTACGGCTGCAAGACGATGAACAGCCACATCCACATCCTGGAGGCGCTGGCCGAGCTGGCGAAGGTCGACCACCGGCCGATCGTCCGGGAGCGTCTAACCGAGGCGTTCCACCTGGTCCGCGACCGGATCGCCGTGGAGCCCGGGGCGCTGAACCTCTACCTCACGCGCGACTGGCGGCCGATCCCCGCCCACGACTCGTTCGGCCACGACGTCGAGACGGCGTACCTCCTGATCGAGGCCGCCGAAGCCCAGCACACGCCCGACGACGCGAGGACGTGGGAGGTCGCCCGCAGCCTCGTCGACCACGCGCTCGACTGGGGCTGGGACGAGCGATTCGGCGGATTCAACGACAAGGGGGACGCCTTCGCCGCCGGCTCGTACGACTTCACCAAGGTCTGGTGGACCCAGGCCGAGGGCCTGAACGCCCTGGCCGTGATGGACCATCGGTTCGGCCGCGAGACCGACCGCTACGCGCGGGCCCTGGCCGACCAGTGGGGGTTCATCGAGCGGCACATGCTCGACCCCGAACACGACGGCTGGTACGCCGAGACCGAACGCGACGGCCGCCTGAAGGGCGACGGCGCGAAGGCCAACGAATGGAAGGCGAATTACCACACCGCGCGGGCGATGATGAACGTCGCCCGCCTCCTCTCGCGAGCCCCCGAGCCTCCCGGAAAGTGACGAGACGATGAGCCTCCCCGACATCCGCCGCGACTACGCCCGACACGCCCTCGACGAGAAGGACGTCGACCCGGACCCGATCCGCCAGTTCGAACGCTGGTTCGCCGACGCCCTGGCGATCGACGCCCTGGAGGCCAACGCCGCCACGCTCGCGACCGCCACGCCCGACGGCCGGCCCTCGGCCCGGATCGTCCTGCTCAAGGGCTGCGACCCGCGAGGCTTCACCTTCTTCACCAACTACGAGAGCCGCAAGGGCCGCGAATTGGCCGCCAACCCCCGCGCCTCGATGCTGTTCTTCTGGAAGGACCTGGAGCGGCAGGTGGCGGTCGAGGGCCCCGTGGAGAGGGTCTCGGCCGAGGAGTCCGAGGAGTACTTCCGCGTCCGTCCGGAGGCGTCGCAGGTCGGCGCGTGGGCGTCGAAGCAGTCGCGGGCGATCCCCGACCGCGAGCACCTGGAGGCGCTGTTCCGCGAGTATGAGGCGAAGTTCGCCGGCGCGCCGATCCCCCGCCCGGCCCACTGGGGCGGCTTCCGCATCCTGCCCGAGACGGTCGAGTTCTGGCAGGGCCGCCCCAGCCGGCTGCACGACCGGCTGCGCTACCGCAAGGACGGCGGCGCCTGGACCATCGAGAGGCTCTCGCCGTGACCTCCTGCCCGACCTGCGCCGCACCACTCCCGGCCGAGGCCCCCGACGGCGTCTGCTCCCGCTGCGGCCGGGGCGACTGGTTCACCTGGGACGACGAGGACGGCCCCGTCATGAGGCCGAAGGGCGACCTGATGTTCGCCCACACCTTCGACGGGTTTCTGGCGTCTTATCCCTTCAGCCCGGGGGGCCGTCTCGTGCTGGACCTCTCCGACGTCCACTACATCGCCAGCGAGGCCATCGGCCGTCTGATGACCCTGCGCAAGCGCCTGCTCGCCGCCCAGGGCCGCCTCATCCTCCGCCGCCTCCACCCCGACCTCGTGGAGATCTTCCGCGTCACCCGCATCGCGCCGTTCTTCGAGATCGAGCCGTGACGGTAGAGGGGCGGCCCCTACAATAGCGATGGAGGTTTACCCCGGCCGACACAAGGAGCAAGCCATGAGCACCGAAGTCGAAACCCGGATCGATGCTCCGAACGCCCAGTCCCCTCAAATCCTCGACCTCACCGGCCTCCCTGCGCCGGTGGTCGAGGGGCTGCGGACGATCGTGGCGAGCTTGCGAGTGCAACATCCGACGACGCCGACGAGACCCGTCGAAGAAACGGCCGAGGAGTGGATCGCGCGGCTGGACGCCTGGATCGCCTCAAATGGGGTCCGCGTGGGCGGGGTGCGCGACGATCGGGAGTCCATCTACGAGGGACGGGGGGAATGAGCACCCTCGTCGACACGAACATCCTCCTCCGATTGATCGACCTCACGGCCCCGTCCCACCACACGACCCGCCTGGCGATCGCGAGATTACGCTCCGATTCGGAGGAGTTGTTCATCGTTCCGCAGAATCTTTTCGAGTTCTGGGCCGTCGCGACTCGTCCGGTCGCGGTGAACGGCCTGGGCAAATCCGTCGTCGAGGCCGCGGCGGACTTGAGGCTGTGCAAGAAGCTGTTCACGCTCCTCGACGACACGCCGGCCGTCTATCCGACCTGGGAGCATCTGGTCGCGACCGCCGGCGTCGTCGGCAAGAAGGCGCACGACGCCCGCCTCGTGGCGGCGATGATGGTCCACGGCGTCGACCGGCTCCTGACGTTCAACGTCCAGGATTTCCGCCCCTACACCGGCGTACGGGCCCAGTCGCCCGACGAGATCCTCGCGAACTGACGGCGCGGGTCACGGGGCCGGGACGGGACGGCCCAGGAGCTTGATGAGGCCGTCGGCCAGGGTGTAGCGCCAGTAGGCGTAGCCGTGGCCGCCGCCGAAGTCGGCGTAGCTCGCGATGCAGCCCTTGGCCTCCAGGACGTCGCGCAGGTGTTGCGACGTCTGCCGGATGCCGGCCGAGCCGCCTCGGCCGACCTCGAACGTCCCGGCCTGGAAGTGGAAGACGACCCGGACCGCCGGGGCCTTCGCGACCTGCCGCGCGAGCCATTCGGGCTCGTCGGGCTCGGCCGCGGGGGACGAGCCCGGGGCCCACCAGAACGACCCGGACTGGCTCAGCACCTTGCCGAAAATCTCCGGGTGCGCGAACCCGGCGTAGGCCGCGGCGAGCCCGCCGTAGCTCGCCCCCGCGACGACCGTCGCCGACGCCGGCGCGTGGACGCCCCGCTCGCGGGCCCAGGGCGTCAGCTCCTCGGCCAGGAACCGCGCGAACTTCGGGTTCGGCGGCAGTTCGGCCGACC
Source organism: Planctomycetales bacterium 71-10 (assembly GCA_001898385.1). Classification (GTDB taxonomy): domain Bacteria; phylum Planctomycetota; class Planctomycetia; order Isosphaerales; family Isosphaeraceae; genus Paludisphaera. Next base: position 47,008 of record MKTT01000087.1, on the reverse strand, counting down.
GGCTCTCGCTCGTCGGGTTGCCGACCAGCACCGCGGCCGTCGGCGGGATGGCCCCGGCGGCGATCAGGTTGTCGAGGATCCGCGGCGTCGGCACCTCGTCCATGTATCGCTCGCCGTCGAACAGGACGAGCAGAGCGTTCCCGTCCGCGCCGGGCGTGTAGCCGTGGGGGCGGTAGACCCAGACGTCGCGCGTGTTCCCCAGGATCGTGCTCGCCAACGGCAGCCGCTCCACGGAGCCTGTGGGGACGCCGTCCTTGCGATCCAGCCAGGGGCAGGGGGGGGCGTCGGGGAGTTCCAGGAGCGACTCGCCCGCGTACTTGTCGGTGGGCTCCCCCTCGGGGAGATGTTTGGGGTTGAACGGGTCGCGCTGGGCGGTGGCGAGGATCGCCCGGCGGCGGACCATCGGCGAGGCGTCCAGCTCGGGGACGTCGGGCGCATACTTGTACGTCACCCGGGCCGTCCTCGGCACGCGGTACGAGCCGAACCAGACGTCGGAATCGCCCAGCCGCTTGAGGTCGTCGAAGTCGTTCGACGGCGCCCCGAACAGCCGCACGCCGCGCCTCGCCCCGCGCCAGACGAACGTGACGAGCGCCTGGCCGTCGGCGAGCGGCGGCTCGACCTCCTCCGTCTCGATGACCGGCCCCCGGCCGCGTTCGACCTCGCCCCAGAATTCGTCGGTCCCGCCGCCCGCCGCCAGGGTCTCCTGGAGCCGCCGCAGCCGCGGGCTCTCCAGGACTTCCTTCGGCTTCACCTGCGCCGCGAGGGGGACGATGCGCTCGACCTTCAGGACGAACGGGCCGGCCTCGCCCGCCCGGAGTTCCAGCGAGTACGGCCCGCGATCGCCCGAGACGAACAGGAACTCCCGACGGCCGTCTTCCTCGACGAGCACCCGCTCGCGCCCGCCGGCCGCGTCGATCAAGGCGAGCCGACCGCGACCCTTCTCAAGATTCCCCTGGACGAAGTCGCCGGGGGCGGCCTCCAGCGGGAACGGCCGAACCTCGCCCGCGGCGAGGGTCGCTTCGACCCGGTCGCCCGCGCGCAAGGGGGCGTCGGAGGCCGTGGCGGCCCGTTCGGTCACGGCGAAGGTCAGCACGGCGAGGATGGCGAGCGAGCGGGTCGATTTCATGGGAGTCGGGTCGCGGAGAGGTTCGAGCGGGATCGAGCCTGGGAGTTTAGGCGACTTCCAGTCAATAAGCAACGATCCATCCGACGACGCTCGGCTCGTCCCCGCCCCCCCTTGACGTTGGCATCCGGCCGGCGGTCGGGTACGCTTGTGAGCTTGGAAGCGGGTGCGGAGGACGGCCTCGGGGGTCGAAGGACTGCGCCGGGGGACGGAGAAAGCGGCCGAAGATGCTCCAGATCAAGCTGCCGGACGGGTCGGTCAAGGAATATCCCGAGGGGACCAGCGCCCGCGACGTCGCGGCCGGGATCGGCAAGCGGCTGGCGGACGCCGCCGTGGCCGCCGTCGTCGACGGGACGATCGTCGACCTGGATCGCCCGATCGAGAACGGCGACGGCCCGGCCGAGCTGCGGCTGCTGACGTCGCGCGACCGCGAGGCCCTGGACGTCCTGCGACACAGCACCGCCCACATCATGGCCCGCGCCGTGATGCGGCTGTTCCCCGGCGTCCGGCTCGCCTTCGGGCCGACCACCGGCAACGGCTTCTATTACGATATGGAAGTCGATGGCCGCTCCATCTCCGAGGACGACTTCCCGGCGATCGAGGCCGAGATGGCCAGGATCACCAAGGAGGCCGAGCCCTTCGAACGGTTCTCCCTCCCCGTCGACCAGGCCCGCGCGTTCGTCGGCGACCTGGGGCAGACCTTGAAGGTGGAGCACATCGACGAGGAGCTGGCGAAGTACGGCGTCCTCAGCTTCTACCGCCAGGGCGAGTTCGTCGACCTCTGCCGCGGGCCCCACATCCCGCACGCGGGGAAGGTGGGGGCGTTCAAGCTCCTCTCCATCGCCGGGTCGTACTGGAAGGGCCGCACCGACCGCCCCATGCTCCAGCGGCTCTACGGCACCGCCTTCTTCGACAAGAAGGAGCTGGACGCCTACATCGCCCAGGTCGAGGAGGCCCGCAAGCGCGACCACCGCCGGCTGGGCAAGGAGTTGGGGCTGTTCACCATCTCGCCGCTCGTCGGCCCCGGGCTCATCCTGTGGATGCCCAAGGGGGCGATCGTCCGCGGCCAGCTGGAGAACTTCCTCAAGGCCGAGCTGACCAAGCGCGGGTATCAGCCGGTCTACACGCCGCACATCGGCAAGGTCGACCTCTACAAGACCAGCGGCCACTATCCTTATTACAAGGACTCCCAGTTCCCGACCCTGAAGATGCCCGCCGACGCCTCCGCCAAGGAGCTGCTCGACGGCCTCATCGCCGGGAACCTCGACGACGACGCCCAGCGCGTGCTGCTGGGCAAGGCCGGCATCCCCGAGCGCCTGCCCGACCCGTCGTCGGAGACGAAGTACACCCGGCCGTACTTCGAGATGGGCGTCGCGGAGCGGATCGGCTACCTCGAACAGACCTGCGAGTTCGAGGAATACCTCCTCAAGCCGATGAACTGCCCGCACCACATCCAGATCTTCGCCGCCCAGCCGAGGAGTTACCGCGACCTCCCGCTGCGCCTGGCCGAGTTCGGCACCGTCTATCGCTACGAGCAGTCGGGCGAGCTGTCGGGCATGACCCGCGTCCGCGGCTTCACCCAGGACGACGCCCACCTGTTCTGTACCCACGAGCAGGTCCGCGACGAGTTCCGCTCGACGATGGAGCTGACCCAGTTCGTCCTGAATTCGCTGGGACTGACCGACTACAAGCTCCGCCTCTCCAAGCACGATCCCGAGGATCCCAAGTATCAGGGCGCCGAGGGCGACACCTGGCGGCGGGCCGAGGACGACATCCGCTCCGTGCTCGACGAGATGAAGCTCCCCTACGAGGAGGCGGCCGGCGAGGCGGCCTTCTACGGCCCCAAGGCGGATTTCATCGTCCGCGACTGCATCGGCCGCCAGTGGCAACTGGGGACGGTGCAGCTCGACTACGTCCTGCCGCAGCGGTTCGGCCTGGAGTACGTCGGGGCCGACAACCAGCCGCACACGCCGGTCATGATCCACCGCGCCCCGTTCGGGAGCATGGAGCGGTTCATGGGGATCCTGATCGAGCACTTCGCCGGGGCCTTCCCGCTCTGGCTGGCGCCCGAGCAGGTCCGCGTCCTGCCGATCTCCGACAAGGCCGCCGACTACGCTGAGACCGTCCTGAAGCGGCTGGCCGACGCCGGCCTCCGCGCCACGATGGACCACCGGCCGGAGAAGATCGGCGCCAAGATCCGCGACGCCCAGCTCCAGAAGGTGCCGGTGATGTTCGTCGTCGGCGCCAAGGAGGCCGAGGCCGACAGCGTCGCCTACCGCGACCGCCACGCCGGCGATCTCGGCGTCATGACCGTCGCCGACGCCATCGCCCGCGTCCGGAAGGAGGACGCCGAGCGCGCCTTCCACCAGGCCGCCCCGCTCGCCCCGCCGGCCGCGACGGATGAATCCGGTGAGAAGCATGAGTATTGATCCGAATGCGATCCCGATCGGCGAACGCCAGGTCCGCGAGGCCGTCGAGCGCCTGAAGCCCTGGGCCCACGTCACGCCCGTCATGACCTCGCGGACGCTGGACGAGCGATCGGGGTCGACGGTCTTCCTCAAGTGCGAGAACCTCCAGCGCGTGGGGGCGTTCAAGTTCCGGGGGGCGATGAACGCCCTGCTGCAACTGGACGAGGCGGCCCGGGGCCGGGGCGTCGTGACCCACTCGTCCGGGAACCACGGCCAGGCGCTGGCGCTGGCGGGGTCGCTGCTGGGCGTGCCGGTGACGGTGGTGGTCCCGCACACCGCGCCGGCGATCAAGCAGTCGGCGATGAACGCCTACGGCGCGACGATCCGCCTCTGCGAGCCGACCCTCGCCGCCCGCGAGGCCGCCGTCGCCGACGAGGTCGCCCGCAAGGGGCTGATCGTAATCCACCCGTTCGACAACTGGAACGTCATCGCAGGCCAGGCCACGGCCGCCTGGGAACTGCTCAACCAGGCCGGCTCGCTCGACGCCGTGGTCGTCCCGGTGGGCGGGGGCGGGCTGATCTCGGGGACGGCGGTCGCGGTCAAGGCCCGCTCGCCGCAGACCCTCGTGATCGGCGTCGAGCCCGAGCGCGCCGACGACGCCCGGCGCTCGCTGGCCTCGGGCAAGATCGAGCCCTCCGGCGACCCCCGCACCATCGCCGACGGCCTCCGGACCAGCCTGGGCGAACGCCCCTTCGCCGTCGTCTCCCGCCTCGTCGACCGGATCGATACCGCGAGCGAGCCCGGGATCGTCGACGCCCTCCGCTTCCTCTGGGAACGCCTCAAGATCGTCGTCGAGCCCTCCAGCGCCGTCGTCGTCGCGCCGCTCCTGGAGCGTCGCATCGGCCTCGAAGGCCGCCGCGTCGGGGCCGTCCTCAGCGGCGGCAACGTGGACCTGGGCCCGTTCTTCGACGCGCTGGCGTCGCGGTGGCTGTAGAATCGAACGAGGCTTGTGCGGGCACGCGAACGTCCTGGGAGGGTCGCACATGACGGTCAGCTTCGAATTGCCCCGGGCGATCACCGACCAGGCCGCGGGGAGCGACCTGGCGGCCATGGCCAAGGAGGCGCTGCTGGTCGAGCTGTATCGCGAAGGTAAAATCACAAAGCATCAATTCGGCGTTGCGCTCGGCATGGACTCATACGAGGCCGACGGCACCCTGAAGCGATATGGGGTGGATGGCGACACGTCGATCGAGGAGTTTGAGGAGCAACGGGACTTCCTGCGTCGAGGACGGTGATGCAGGTCGTCTGCGACGCCTCGCCCCTGCGCTACCTGATCCTGGTGGGGTGCATCGACGCCCTGCACGATCTCTTCCCCCGGGTGGCCGTGCCTCCCGCCGTGCTCGCCGAATTGGGCACGCCTCGCACTCCCGAAGCGGTACGCCGATGGCTCGCGGCACGGCCGGCCTGGCTTGAGCCGGCGGCACCGACATCCACGATCGAGGCCGCCGGGCTGGGCCTCGGCGAGCGCGAGGCGATCTCGCTCGCGGAGGAATTGAGAGTCGACGCCGTCCTGATCGATGATCGCGACGCGGCCAGGCACGCTCGCCGCCGTGGGTTGATCGTCCTCGGCACGCTCGCCGTCCTTGATGAAGCGGCCCATCGAGGATTCATCACCGATCTCGCGGGCGTGCTCGACCGCCTGGTGACGACGACCAATTTCCGCACAGGTCCGGCGGTCGATGCCATCCTGGGCGGCATGCTCAGGCGCGACGCCGAACGACGGCACCCGACTCCCGAATCTGGGCCGGCTTGAAGAGGATGCTTCGAGTTTCCGATCGATCACCGATCGGCTCGATCGGGAGTCGACGGCGAGCCGCAAAGCCGAGCCGACCTCAATGGGCGGCCCCTTGCTTTGGCCTCGACGACGCCGCAAGATCGTGGGCTCCGAAATCCCCCGAGTCGTGCGATCGAGCCCCCCCATGACGTCCCTCGCCTGGCTGGCCGTGCTGGATCTCGTCGCGGTCGTCGTCCTGACCGCGATGCGGGTCGACGTGCGGCTGACGCTGCTGCTGGGGGCCGCGGCGTTGTTCGCGGCGGACGGCGGGGCGGGGATGGCGGAGATGCTGGCGAAGGTCGTCGCCGAGATGTCCAACGCGGCGACCATCGTGCCGATCGGCTCGGCGATGGGGTTCGCCTTCGTCCTGCGCGTCACCGGCTGCGACCGCGAGATGGTCCGGCTGCTGCTCCGTCCGCTCCGCTCGGCCCCGGCGTTGCTGGTGCCGGGGGGGGTGGCGGCGGGCTATCTGGTCAACACGACCATCGTCAGCCAGTCCGGGACGGCGGCCGTCCTCGGCCCGATCTTGATCCCCCTGCTGCGGGCCGGGGGACTCGACGCCGCGACCGCCGGCGCGACGCTGCTCCTCGGGGCCTCGATGGGGGGCGAACTGTTCAACCCCGGCGCGGTGGAGATGCGGAAGCTCTCGGACCTGACGGGGCTCGACGGCCATACGGTCGTCTCGCGCCAGGCCCCGCTGAACTTCCTGGCCTGCGGCGCGGCCCTGCTGACGTTCTGGCTCCTGGCCTGGCGACGATCGAAGTCCGTCGAACCGAATCGGGCGGCCGAGGACGAGGACGGCGAGGCCCGCATCAACCCGTTCAAGGCGTCTATCCCCGTCGTGCCGCTGGCGATCCTGTTCATGGACGGGGCGCTCGGGTCGGCGTCGCCGCTGGCGGCGTTCGTGGGACCTTCGAAGATCCTGGCGGCGATGCTCGTGGGCCTGATGATGGCGTGGCTGGCTGTCCCGAGATGCGGGTCGCGGCTGGCCCCCGAGTTCTTCGAGGGGGCCGGCTTCGCGTACACCCACGTCATCTCCCTGATCGTCGCGGCTTCGACCTTCGCCGAGGGTGTCCGCAAGAGCGGCCTGATCCAGGTGACGGTGAGGATGCTGGCCGACCGCCCCGCGCTCGCGCCGTTCGCGTCGGCCATCCTCCCCTGGGGCCTGGGCGTGATCGGCGGCAGCGGCATCGCGCCGGCCGTGGCGATCATGGAATTCTTCGTCCCCGCCGCCGACGTCCTCGGCCTGGACCCGGTCCGGATCGGCACGCTGGCCTCGCTCGGCGCCCACTTCGGCCGCACGATGAGCCCCGCCGCCGCCGTCGTCGTCATGTGCGCCCGCCTGACCGACGAGTCGGGCCTGCGACTGATCGCCCGCGTCGCCCCGCCGTTGCTGGTGGGCATGGCGGTGATGGTCGGCGCGACGGTGCTGGGGATGGTCTGAGCGTCGGCTCATCTTGCCGACGGCCACGGCGGCTGGTATCGGTTAAGGTTTCCCCTCGCGCGCGAGGGGAGCACGACCGACATCAGGGAGCGGATCGCCGTGGCCGACAATCATTCGTTCGACGTGGTCAGCGAGATCAACCAGGTCGAGATGCACAACGCCGTCACCCAGGCCCAGCACGAGTGCGCCGTGAGGTACGACTTCAAGGGGACCAAGGCGGCCATCGAGTACAACAAGAAGGACGACAAGCTCACGTTCACGGCCGACCACAACGCCCAGTTGGAGACCGTCATCCAGGTGCTCAAGGAGAAGATGGCCAAGCGCGGGGTGGCCGTGAACGCCCTGGTCCGGGGCAAGATCGAGGAGGCGTCGCACGACTCGGTGCGCGAGGTCGTCACGATCCACTCCGGGATCGACACCGACGACGCGCGCCAGATCGTCAAGGACGTCAAGCAGATGAAGATCAAGGTGCAGGCCCAGATCATGGACGACAAGGTCCGGATCACGGCCAAGAAGATCGACGACCTCCAGGCGGTCATGGCCCACCTGAAGGAGAATGGGCCGAAATATCCTATCCAGTTTACCAATCTCACCTGACGGGACCGACTACGCCGCGCCGTCAAGGTCGACGGCCGCGGCGGGCCCCCCGGGGTGAAGCGTCCTCCTCATGCGTCCGATCACTAGGGAACCCGGCGGCGATCGATCCGGGTTCGCGGTCGGGCGGGTCCGCCCGGACGGACAATCCAGGAGGAGGACGACGGATGGGCTTCCTGAACGGACGTATGACCTTCACCCGCTTCCGCGTCGGCGGCCCGTCGCCGCTGCCGTTCTCGGAAGAGGCGCTGACGCTGCTGGAAAATCACAAGATCGGCAAGCACAGCGCCGCGGATCCGGTCGACGGCGTCAGCACCGGCTGGGCCGGCGGCGGGCACGTCCTGGACGTCACGTTCGACTTCGCGAAGAACTTCATCAACGACGCGCTCCACGCCGCCATCCGGGTCGACACCGACAAGATCCCCGGCTCCCTGTTGCGGGCCTACACGCAGATCGAGTTGGATGCCCGCGCCGCGATGAACCCCAGCGGCCGGCCGAACAAGGCCCAGAAGACCGAGGCGAAGGAGGCCGCCAAGGCCCGCGCCGAGAGCGAGGCCGCCGACGGCCGCTTCCGCCGCTGCAACCACTACCCGATCCTCTGGGACGCCCGCGACGAGATCCTCTACGTCGGGTCGAACAGCTCGACCGTCGTCGAGCGTGCCACGGCGCTGTTCCGCGAGACGTTCGACCGGCCGCTGGAGCCGATCACGGCCGGGTCGCTGGCCGTCGGCGAGCACGAGTCGATCGCCGAGTCCGACCGCGTCGTCGCCAGGCTGGGCGAGGGCTCGCTCAACCTCTACGGCGGCGACAGCGGCGACCAGCTCTCCACCGTCGCCTGGGCCGAGAAGGCCCCGAACATGCTGGACCACCTGGGCAACGAGTTCCTGGTCTGGCTCTGGCACCAGCTCCAGAACGAGAGCGACACCATCCCGCTGGCCGACGGCTCGGACGTCGCCGTGATGGTCGCCAAGACCCTGACGCTGGACTGCCCCCGCGGCGAGACCGGCCGCGACAGCCTCACCGACGACTCGCCGACCCGCCTCCCGGAAGCCTTCCGCGCCCTCCAGTCGGGCAAGCTCCCGCGCAAGGCCGGCCTGATCCTCGTCCGCCACGGGGCCCAGTACGAGCTGACCATCCAGGCCGAGAGCCTCGCCGTCTCCGGCGCGGCCCTCCCCAAGCCGGAGGAGCGCCTGGAGCCCTATGAGGCCAAGTGCGCCCGCATCGACGGCCTGCGGCACCTCAGCCAGACGCTCGACCTCCTCTTCGACGCCTACCGCTCCCGCAAGACGGGCCAGTCCTGGGCCGAGGAAGTCGGCCGCATCAAGAAGTGGATCACCGCCGCCTGACCTGAAGCTCCCCGACCGAACACGACCGAACGCGACCCCCCGCCGGGCCCGACATCCTCCGGCCTCGCCCTCGCAAGAGGGCGAGGCCGGGGGCCCGGCGGGGCCTTTTCGCGCGCCGACGAGTCGACGGTTCTGGCTCCAAATAGTACCCGCGGCCCATCCACCGCTCGGGTTTCTGATTCGGCGCCCTCGTCGCAGGCTATTCCGCATCTCGCTCCTGCGATTCGGGTTGTTCCTGCTCCAATCGCAACTTTCGTTCGAGAGCGGCCTCCAACTTTTCGGCGTCTGCGAGATCGATGTATCGACCGGAGGCTCGCTTGGCGGCGAGCAATTCGGGCAATCCGAGGTAGTTGGCTTCGAGGCCCTCGCCGAGATCGAAGGTCTGCCTCTTCTCCCAGCAATCGTCGAACTCGACGCCCGGAATGTCCTTGAGTATGTCGATGCGATTCGGAGGCACGCCGATGAAGAGGAAATCGTCCTTGCGGACGAAGCTCTCCTCGGTCGCTCCGAAAAGCGGCGCACCGAACTCCTTGAGAGCGGCGTAGATCCGCCTTGCGTTATCCGGCGTCGGGTTCGTCCAGATGTCGAGGTCTTTCGTACCCCTGGCTTCCGTGTAGGCGTTGACCGCCCTTCCACCCACGATGAGGTACTGGACCTGCCATCGATTCAGGATCTCGAGCAGGTCGAGCATGTCGCGGCTGTAGGGCAGTTCCACGAGTTTGGCCTCTTCACATCTCGCCTTGCTTCGCCCAAGGCACGGGGAGGGTGCCGCTCACATCCTTCTCTACCCGCTGAGTCGATGGATCGACGCCGCGCAGCAAGAACCACTCGGCCGTCAGCTCGCTGGTAGCATCCCAGATGGCCCTCGGACCGGCTTGCTCCCAGTAGGCGAACGTCTCTTCAAGCTGTCGCCTCTGATCTTCGGGCGAGAAGGAAGACGTCCCGACGACCATGCGACTCCTGTCGGTCCTCGTCCGACTCATCTCATCGCTCCTCCCCGAATGAGTCGCCAACGATCCGGCCGCCCGGACTCCTCTTCGAGAGAGGCCGGGCGGCCGGTCGGTCAGATCGCCGTCGGATCAAAGCTCGCGCGAGTCGATCCTCGCGTCGAGGATCTTGGCGATCTTCTCCTTGCTCTCCTCCAAGTGGGCCTTCGTGGTGTCGTCGAGCTGCGCGCCCTTGGCGTCGAGTTCCTTCGCGATGCGGGCGGAGACGTCCTTGAGGTGGAGGCGGGCCAGCGAGCGGGCGTCGGCCGGGACCGAGTTCCCGCCGCGGCCGAGGAGGACGACGAACGTCGAGCCGTCGCCCAGGCCGGCGTTGCCGCCCGAGCCGACGACCAGCGTGCCGAGGCGCCGCAGGTGCTCGCGCTGGAGGTTGCGACGGATGGTGGAGAGGCCCGGCTTCGGGTCCTTCTCGTCCTTGGTCGGGAGCTTGTCCAGGTCGGCCCAGACGCCGTCGGTCAGGGCGCGGAAGACCTCCTCCATGCGGAGCGGCGACGAGCCGGCGTTGGCCTGCAACTCCTGGTTCTGGAGCCGCGAGAGGGTCGACCCGCTCAGGCAGTGGCCCAGGACGATCCGCTGGATGCCCAGGATCCGCTCGTACACCGAGATGTCGGCGTTGGGGCCGGAGAACAGGCCGTCGTTGCCCCAGTGCATCCAGCGCTCGTTGCCGAGGCGCCGCATGACGGCCGGCGAGAACGTGAAGTCCTTGTCGGTCAGGACGTGCTCGGCCAGGAACTTCAGGCACTCGCGCTGCTTGTCGCCCGGGATGGGGTCGATGGGGTCGTGGGCGTCCTTGTCGGCCTTGTGGTCGCGGCTGACCGACTGGCCGCCGACGTACTGCGAGGCCAGCGTCGCCGCGTTGCCCCACTGGTTCAGCAGCACGCTGAACGCGCGCCGCATGCGGGCCCAGGGCTCGCCGTCCTTCACGACGCGCGAGTCGAGGTCCTGCATCAGCTCGCGGGCCAGCTCGATCCGGTCGCGGGCGAACTGGCAGGGGTCGGAGCCCAGGTCCCAGCGGTTGACGTAGGGGTCGTCATTCAGGACGACGTCCTCGTCGGTGGCGTAGGCCAGGTCCTTCTCGGCGGCCCGCGCGGCGATCTTCTTCAGCTCGCCCGCCTCGTCGCCGTCGGCCTGCTTGTAGCCGTACTCGATGGCCCAGTAGTCGTAGGGGCCGAGGGTCGTCGAGTAGTAGTCCCCCTGCTTCTTGCCGCGGGGGGCGATGTTCACCGGGTTGTAGTCCATCACGCTGCCGCCGAGGCCCTTCTCGTGCGTGACGGCGGTGTCGTTGAGCTGGTCGGCGCTCAGCATGGTGCTGGACTTGAAGTTGTGCCGAAGGCCGAGCGAGTGGCCGACCTCGTGCATCACGACGTCCTTGATCGCCTGGGCGAGGAACTCCTCGGGGAGCTCGTCCTTGGGCTCGATCTTCTTCTTCTCGTCGGGCTTGGGGGCGTCCTTCTTCTCGCCCTCCTTGGGGGCGTCGGCGGGAGGCGTGGGGGCCTGGCCGGACAGGCTGATGGCGGCCAGGCTGAGGTCCTGGGTGAAACCCTGCTGGCGCTGGCAGAAGCCCCGGGCGTTGCGGGCGAGGTTCTGCGCCAGCCGCCACTGGAAGAGGCCCTGGTCGGCGGGGATCAGCTCGGGGACCATCTGGCCGGGGATGCGCGAGAGCGGTTCGAGGCCGGGCATGCTCAGCGCCTGCGGGACGCCGTAGCCCATCTTGGAGGCGAGGATCGGGCTGACGACCTCGCCGAGGGCCAGCGGGGTCGACTCGGGCTGGCCGCCGGCGGCCGTGGTGGTCCCCAGCAGCAGGGCGTATTCCTGCTTCCAGTGGCGGATCCAGCTCGAATCGAAGATGACGTCGCCGTCGATGATCTCGCCGGTCAGGGGGTTGGCCCGGACGCACGACATGGCCGAGCCGCTCTCGCTGGCGACCCAGCGGAAGGTGCAGTAGTTGGCGTCCTCGGGGTCGAAGTCGTCGCGGCCGGCCTCCTGCCAGCGGACGGCCAGGGCGTTCTTGAAGCCGATCTTCTCGAACGCCTTGTTCCATTCGAGGATCCCCTCCTCGACGTACGGCCGGTACTCCTGCGGGACGGTGTCCTCGACGTACCACACGATCTGCTTCTTGGGGGGCGAGAGCTTGGCGCGGGAGTCGGACTTCTCCAGCCGCCAGCGGTAGATGTAGCGGACGAAGTTGCCGTCCTGGCCGCTCACGCCGAAGTCCTTCGCGGCCGAGAGGAAGTACCCCACGCGGTCGTCGGCCTGGCGGGGCCGGTAGCCCATGTCGGGGGTCTTCATGAGGCTGTAGTGGACGACGATCGTGTTGCCGCGAGCGTCGGCGACGCCGCCGTCGCCCCCACGGCCCCGGCCGCCGGCGTAGGTCGTCTCCAGCTCCAGCTCCATGTTGTTCGGGAAGCCCTTCACCTTCTGCCACGAGCTGCGCGAGCGGTCGATGGGCCCCAGGCCGAGCTGGGCGAAGTCGGTCATGAAGACGTCCGACAGGTCGACCAGCGGCGCGCCCCCGCGCATCATGTTGAGGGTCACGATGGGGAGGGCCATGAGGATCGAGTCGGTGTAGTTCTGCTTCACCGCCTTCTCGATCGGCGTGCCGCCCGGGGCCTTGTAGAAGATGTTGCGCCGGATCACCTGGATCCGGTCGCCGACCCGCTTGAATACGATGACGAGGTCGTCGTCGCCGACGGGCATGCCGGCGTTGGCCATGCCGCGGGCGATCGTCACCGGGACCAGCAACGTTTGGTTGAACTGGTCGGGGCGGATCTCGGCGTACAGGTGGTCCCCGGTCTTGTAGAGTGTGAACAGGCCCTCGACCTTCTCGGCGTCCTTCACGACCTCGTTGAAGTCGCGGAATTTGCTCGCCGGGCTCGTCAGCCCGGAGGCCGGGACGCCGCGGTTCGCCATGATCTGGCCGATGTCGAGCTTCGCGGCGTCCTGCGGGACGTTCTGCGCCGGCGAGGCGGCCGGTGGCTGGGCTTCCTGGGCCTTGGCCGCGGGGATCGCCCCCAGCGCCAGCGAGGCCAATACGCCGAATCGACCGATGCGAGTCATGGAGCCCTCCTCGAACCGTGGATGACCGAAGCCGAGATGCCGCGTCGAATGATCGCGAGAGAGCCGCGCGCCGACGATCCGCGAGGGGAGGGGCCGGATCGTCGCCGGCCGGAGAGCCGAGACGGGCGAGCGCCGTCCCATCTCCCCCAGGACGTGCGACCCTTCAATCCTGCCGAAGCGTTTCGGAGTTTGCAACTCCGGCAGGCAGTCCGATCGCGTGGGGCCACGCGGCCCGTCCGACTGTTACGGATGCAGGGGATTCAAGGTTCGCAAGGGCTCGCCGACAACATGAACACGTGCTCATTGCAAGCCTCTCGGGATGGACTCGCCAGCCCCGGCACAACGCGGGGTCAAATCGACAAGATTCCCAGCAGTGCGACGGATCGAGCCAGCACGGCGACGATCCACGCGACGCCGAGGATGTTCCCGAATCGATCGACCCAGTCCGTTCGGGGCCGACGTCGCGCCGATAGCGCATAGGTCGACCACGCCCCGATGATCGCATAGGGGGCCACGTCGCCGAAGGACTCGAAGAAGAACCTTGGAACCCTGAGCCAACCCTTGCCGACCGGGTCGACGACCCCGATGAACACGCTCAGCAACCACATGGAATGGATCGCGACGGCCAGGATCGCCGCGATGCAGGCCGCGGTCCCGGGCTGGCGACCGAGCCGCCGGAGCCTCGGCCGCGGCGGTATGAGACGAAGCCCGAAAAACGCCAGGGTCCATGACGTCAGGAAGGGCATCGCCATCGAGGCCTCGTGCCGCGCCAGCGCGGCGTATTTCGCCCTCGGGTGGTCGAAGGTCGGCTCCAGGAAGGACAGGCCCGTGGCCCGAATGAAGGTCAGCGCCGCGGCGGTGGCCGCGATCAGGACCATCGCGTCGAGGAGCGTGAATCGTCGCTCGGGAGTCGGCGTCATGATCTCCCCCTCGATTAGGCGAACCCGAGGCGCTGGCGAGGCGAGGCCCGAAGCCCGAGCATGGCAGATGTCCCATGATCCTTTCAGCGTCGCCGGGGCTTCGGCCGGGCGGAGTTTGTTGCGACACGGGAAGCGGATGGACGCTCGACCTCTAGATCGCCTGCACCGGGTCGTCCAGTTCCAGCGTCCCCTCGTCCTGGAGGTGCTGGGCCATCGCCACCAGCTTGCGACGGCCTTCGGCCAGGTTGGCGGGGAGGTCGGAGACGGGGAGGCGTTCCAGGATCCGCAGGCCGGCGACGGGGCGCTCCAGGCGGCGGATGAGGACCTCGGCGAGCTTCAGGCGGATCTTGGGGGCGGGGAGGCGGGACTCGTCCAGGTACGCCTGCATCACGCCGGCGGCGTCCTCCCACTGCTGGACGGCGACGAGGGCCTTGATGAGGTCGACGCGCTCGGGGTCGGGGGGACGCCACGAGGGGCGCTTCCGGCGCATGGCTCGGTAGAAGCCCATGGCGGCCTCGGTCTCGTCGGCGTCGAGGTGCGCGCGGAGCGTCCGCAGGGCGACGACGTCCGGGTCCTCGCCGGCCGCCCGCGCCTTCTTGGCCTTCGTCACCTTCTTCTGCACGCGCTCGACCAGCGAGCGCTGGGGGCGCTTCTTCGTCGGCCGGTGCATCGTGCCCGTTTTGCCGTGCTTCATCCGCGAGAGCAGGTCCCAGCCCTCGCAGTCGACGAGGTCCAGCTTGAGGAGCAGCAGGCCGAGGATCACCCCGCCGAGCGCCCCCGTCGCGTGGGCCAGCGACGACGAGGCCGACAGCGACAGCAGCCCCGCGATCATCACCTCCCACGCGATGTAGAACACCGAGAACCAGAGGATCGGGATCTCGGGCTGGAAGACCAGCAGCCGCATGAAGCCCGAGAGGATCACCAGGCAGTACAGGTCGTTCCGCGGGGCCCAGATCATGCAGAGGGCCATCAGCCCGTAGATCGACCCCGACGCCCCCAGCATGTACCGCGAGTGGCCGGGGTCGGCGAACATCTGGATCAAGGCGCTCTGGAACGTCCCCATCGCCACGAACACGGCCAGGAAGCCGATCGCCCCCAGCTTCCCCTCCACGATGATGCCGAACGCCCAGAGGAACAGCAGGTTCCCCAGCAGGTGCATGACGTCGCCGTGGAGGAAGATATTCGTCACCCACTGGAGCGGGTGGACGCCGTCCCCCAGCGCCAGCAGGTATTCCGTGTGCTCGTGCCTCGGGTCGACCGCGAACGCCGCGACGCACGCGATCATCACGCCGATCGTGGCGATCGGCCGGTGGTAGATCGGGGCGTCGGTCCCCCAGGGGATGATCAAGCAGGGCCTCCGATCACCAGAACTTCCAGTGCCCGGTCGCGATCACATAGACGCCCAGCGCCAGGTTGGCGACGACGTGGCTGACCACGCACGCCGAGACCGACTTCGTATACCACAGCAGCCCGGCCCAGATCAGCCCCGTCAGCAGCGCCGGCAGCCATTCCGGGTGCGCCAGCGCGAACAGCACGGAGACGACCCCGGCCGACAGCCAGGTCACGCGGCCGATGGGGACCTTCCAGAACTCCTGGTCGATCACGAAGCGATTGAGGAACGACCGCCAGAACAGCTCCTCGAAGACCGGCACCAGCAGCACGAGGCCGACCATCCGGACGGCGATGAACGCCCACTTGCCGCCCGGGCCCAGGACGTTGGGGTCGAACGCCTGCCGCGCCCCGCCCATGAACGGCAGGTCGGGATACAGGCCGTCGAGGCCGATCCAGAGGGCGATGACCACCAGGCCCGTCGCCGCGGCCAGGATCAGGTCCAGGATCCCGGGCCTCGGCCGGAGGTCCTGCCAGGTCGATCGGTAATGCCACATGATCGCCGCGACGACCACTGCCTTCGCCGCGTAGGCCGCGGGATACCAGCCGGGGGAGGGGAGGTAGCCCTCCAGGCTGGAGAGCGCGATGTAGGCGAACATGGGGGCGACGTAGGGGAGGAAGTCGCGGGTGACGGTGGGCAGGGCGTCGGAGGTGTCGGGCGAGGTCGCGACGGGGGAGGACATCGGCGGTCTCCGGTTCGGGTCAGAGGCCCAGCCGCGCCAGCAGCGCGGGGGCGTCGAGGCGGGGGACGATCAGGTCGGCCGGCGCCAGGCCCGCCGCCGTGCTGTGCTCGTGCGGGACGGCGACGACGAACGCCCCGGCGGCCTTCGCGGCGGCGACCCCGGCCGGGCTGTCCTCCAACACCATAAGCCGTTCGGCCGACACGCCGAAACCTTCCGCCGCCTTCCGGTAGATTTCCGGATCCGGCTTGCCGCGTTCCACATCCTCCGACCCCAGCACGAACGCGAACCGATCGCGGATCGCGTGCCCACCCAGCAGCCGTTCCGCGTGGGCCCGCCGCGACGACGTGGCGACGGCCTTCGGGATCGACCTCCGCTCCAGCTCGTCCAGGAGCGTCGCCAGGCCGGGCGTGGGGGCTGCGTCGGTGTCGAGCACGGCGAGGTAGCGTTCGCGGACGTCGCCCAGCAATTCCTCCGGCTCGGCGGCGATGCCGCTCATCGTCTGGAGGACGTGCCCGGCCTCGACGGCCCGCCGGCCGATCATGGCGGCCATCATCTCGGCCGTGAACCGCCCGCCGCGGGCCTCCAGGGCCTCGCACGCGACGCGGAAGAACAGGGCCTCCGTGTCGAACATCAGGCCGTCCAGGTCGAACGCCACGGCCTCGATCGTCGCTTGCATCGTCGCGGGGATCCTTCGGGTCGGCTTCGCGGCCCCTCCATCCCGGGCCGGTCGTCCCGAGAGCTTACCCATTTCCGCCCGCCGCATCCATCGCGCCGGGCGTCCACGCGACCCGCGGCGGGTTTACGCCCGCGCTACAATGCGGCGAGGCCCCGGACCGGAGCGCGTCCGGACGCCGTGACGAGTCACCGCTTGGAGGGTCTTCGCGATGCAGAAGCGGCAGATCGGCCGGTCGGAATTGAACGTCGCCCCGCTGTGCCTGGGCGGGAACGTATTCGGGTGGACCATCGACGAGGCGGCCTCGTTCCGGATCCTCGACGCCTTCGTCGCCGCGGGGCTCGACTTCATCGACACGGCCGACGTCTACTCCCGCTGGGCCCCGGGGAACGTCGGCGGCGAGTCGGAGACGATCCTGGGCAAGTGGTTCAAGGCGTCCGGCAAGCGGGATCGGGTCGTCCTGGCGACCAAGGTCGGCATGGACATGGGCGACGGCAAGGTCGGCCTGAGCAAGCCCTACATCCTCCGTGCGGTGGAGGACTCGCTCAGGCGGCTCCAGACCGATCGCATCGACCTCTACCAGACCCACAAGGACGAGGATCCGAAGACGCCCCAGGAGGAGACCCTGGCGGCCTACGACCAGCTCATCAAGCAGGGGAAGGTCCGCGTCATCGGCGCCTCCAACTTCACCGCCGCTCGGCTGGCCGAGGCGCTGAAGATCAGCGCCGAGAAGGGCCTCGCCCGCTACGAATGCCTCCAGCCGCACTACAACCTGGTGGAGCGCGGCTTCGAGGACGAGCTTGAGCCGCTATGCCTGAAAGAGCAGGTCGGCGTCATCCCGTACTACTCGCTGGCCAGCGGCTTCCTGACCGGCAAGTACCGCTCCGAGGCCGACCTCTCCCAGAGCGCCGCGCGGAGCGGGAACGTGAAGAAGTACCTGAACGCGAAGGGCCTGAAGGTCGTGAAGGCGCTGGACGAGGTGGCGGCCGGCCTGGGCGTGAAGCCGGCGAGCGTGGCCCTCGCCTGGCTCATCGCCCGCCCGAGCGTCACCGCCCCCATCGCCAGCGCCACCAGCGTCGAGCAGCTCGACGACCTGGTGAAGGCCGTCTCGATCACGCTCGACGCCGAGGCGATCCGGCGCCTGGATGAAGCGAGCGCCTGACCGCCTCACCACCCCCGGCGGATCAGCCGGCCGGCCGCCTGCAGGAAGCCGGCGGCCCGGCCGCCGAGGCCGCGGACGACGTCCGTCGCCGAGAGGTCGGGGAGGCGGATCTGGAGGCCGCGGGGGAGGCGGCCCACGACGCGGACGACGTCGCGGCCCCCGCCGGTGTAGACGTCCACGAAGGCCGTCCGCCGGCCGGCGGTGTACGTCCGCACGGTCCGTTGCCGCAGCGAGGCGCCCGAGCGGACGATCACGCGGATCCGGTTGCCGACGGCCATGATCGTGACCTGCTCGTCCGCGTCGGTCCCGCCGACCGCCATCCCGATCCTCCCCTGCGCGTCGACGACCTCGGCCCGACCCAGAGCGACGTCCACCGTCGCGACGTCCGACCCGCCCGGCAGCGTCGCCGCGTCGCCGAGGTAGCGGGCCGTCAGCGCGTGGACCCCGAGCCCCAGCGTCGCGGTGTAGCTCGCCTCGCCCCCTTGCAGGGTCAGCACCGCGACGACCTGATCGCCGTCGAGGACCTGGACTTGCCCGCTCGCCGCCGCGCCGGCGGCCGTCACGCGGACCGTCAGGGTCACCGCCTGGCCGCCCACCGCCGTCGACGTGGAAGCGGTCAGCGTCGTCGTCGAGGCCGCGCGTTCCGCCGTCGGCGTGGTGGGCGTGGTCGGCGTGGTGGGGGTGGTCGGCGTCGTCGGGTCCGTGGGAGTCGTCGGCGTCGTCGGGTCCGTGGGAGTCGTCGGCGTGGAGGGGTTCGAAGCGTCGACGACCACCGGCGCATCGTAGGCGAACGTCCGGACGGAGGGGGTCTCCTGGGACGAGCCGTAACGGTCGAAGGCGCGGCTCTCGACGGTGTAGCCGTGGCCGTGGGTCAGGGCGGAGGCCGGCAGCTCGACCGACCACGTCGCCGTCCCGCGGGCCGTGATCGCGACCGGGGACGCGGAGGCGAACGCGGAGCCGTCCCAGTAGAGGCCCGTCGTCGCGTCTCGGATCGTCACCGAGACGTAGGCCAGGTCCGCCTTGCCGTCCGGGTCGTCGGCCCGGCCGCTCACCGAGCCCAGGTACGTCAGCCGGCCGACGGTCGCCTTCGTCGGGCTCGTCACGGTCGAATCGGGCCGGTGGTTCGCCCGGGAGAAGTCGAAGTCGACCCCCGCGACGTGGTCGTGGTCGTGGTCGTCGGCCGTCGTCACCGCCCGGGAGAGCGTCGCGTTGGCCGAATGGCCGTCGGGCGCGATCACCACGACCTTGTACGACCCGACGCCCACGTCGCGGAACCGATATCGCCCGCGCGAGTCGGTCACGACCGAGCGCTCGCCCTCGTCCAGCTCGCCGTCGTCGTCGAGGTCGAGGAAGACCCGCACGCCGGCCAGCGGATTCGCCGCCGTCGAGCCGACGGGCTTCTCGGCCACCGTGCCGGAGATCATCGCCGGCGTGAGGATGGAGAACTGAACGGCGGCGGGATGGATCCCGTCGTAGTCGACGGCCACGGACGTCGGCGAGTCGACTTCGGCCCCATTCGGCAGGACGATCGAGACGACGCCGGAGAAGGACGCCCCGACGGCGCCGATCGAGTAGTACCCGTCCGCGTCGGTCGCGGTGGTCGTCACGCCCCCGCCGGGGACGGCGAGCCGGACCGTCACCCCCGCCACGCCCTCGCCAGCGGCGTCGACCACGCGCCCGGCGACCGCCGCCGTCGAGAACGAGTCGGAAGACGTCGCGGAGAAGGCGTGCGGGTTCGCGCCGTCGCGGAGCGCCGCATAGACGTAGTAGCGGCCCGGCGCGAGGTACGTCGCGTCGGGGACGACCGTCGCCGTGAACGTCCCGTCGGCCGCGACGACCAGGCCGCCGTTCGCGACCGTCGCCGTCCCGATCCTCACGCCCGTCCGGCCGCCCGCCTTCGAAGTGGCGTAGAAGACCACCTGCGCCGAGTTCGCCAGCCCCGGGGCCATCGTCCCCGACAGCGTGGCCCGGCCCCCCGCGACGCTCGCGTCGACCGAGGCCGCGGCGACGACGGGGGAGGCCCAGATCGTCGACGCCGACGACGACGCGATCGCCGGCACCGCCGCGGCCGAGCCGTCCCAGTAGAGCGCCAGATGATAGGGCCCGACGGGCAGCGCCTTCGCCCCCAGCGGCGTCGCCGCCTGGAGGACGACCGTGTTGGTCGTCGGCGTCTCCTGCACGACGGTCAGGAATGCGAAGTTCGCGTAGGCGGCCGAAGGCGTCGCCGAGCCGACCGACGCGGCGTCATACGGGTAGACGGCCCCGGAGCCCAGGTCGACGAGATACATGCGGCCGAGCACCGGGTCGGCCAGGTCGATGGACGACGACGAGCCGCCGACCGTCCGCACCAGCGCCATGCGCCGCCAGGGCGAGGCGACGTCCAGCGTCAGCGTGGCCGTGGAGACCCCCGCGGGGACGTCCAGCGCCGCGCCCGTCGGATTCGCCCGCCCGGGAGCGGCGGGGAGCTGCCCGATCGGGACGTACTGCGCCAGCAACGGCTGCGCCGAGGCCGGCACGTTCGGCGGCAACCTGAGCGGGCCGTCGACCGCCGCCACGCCGCCGGATCCCAGGATGGAGAAGCCGCCGTTCAGGTCGTACTCGAAGCCGACCGTCGTCGACGACCAGAGGAAGCTGATCGTCGTCCAGGCCGCCGCGAAGCCGGTCGGGTCGCCGTTGTTGTACATGTACTCGAACGCGAACCCGACGTCGCCGATCCGGTCGCCGCCGATGATCGGCACGGACTCCGGCACCTCCACGGACGCCTGGGCGTTGATGGCCAGGTCGCCCTGGTTGTTGAACTGGATCTCGCCGCTGACGTCGAACGCCCCGTCGAACATCGAGACGTCGACGGTCAGGGCGTAGTATCCAGTCGCCCAGTCGGCCGTGAGCTTGCCGGAGCCCTGGCCGATGAGGCCGTCGGCCATGCTGACGTTCGCCGTGATGACCAGCGAGCTAGCGTCGACGGTGAACGTGCCGGTGACGGAGACGATGGAGACGCTGCGGCCCTGGATCGTGACGTGCGGGCCCAGGTCGGCCGTGATCGAGCCGCTGACGACCAGGTCGTCGGGCTGCTCCAGGTTGTCGACCGTGGCCGAGATGGCCGTCGCGAACAGGCCCGTCGCCCCGATCGGTATCCCCTCGCCCTGCGCGTCCGAATAGTTGATCGAGACGTCCTGGACCTCGCCGTTCACGATGGCGATCGAGCCGCCGACCGCCCAGCCGGCCGGGAACGCCAGCTCGATCGTCGCATCGACGTCCGTCCCCTGCGCCGTCTGCTCGTACAGGATCGTGAACTGCTGGATCGTGAACGCCCCCAGCGAGACGTCGCTGAGGCCGAGTTGCAGGCCGTCGATCGTCACGGCCCCGGTGGCCAGGTCGATCGTGATCCCGCCGTTCGGCAGGTCGGCCGAGGCGCCGAACAGCTCGGTGACGGTCAGGCCGCCCGTCACCTGCAACAGCTCGTCGCCCGCGTCGTAGGCGATGTGGAGGTCGTTCGGCGCGACGGTCAGGCCGAAGAGGTCGAAGCCGCCGTTGATCGTGACGTCGAGCTGCCGGATCGACCCGTCCTTGACGACGAGGCCGGGCGTCGAGCCCGAGCCGAACGTCGCCGACACGCCGTCGAACATCTTGCCCGTGCCGCCGCTGTTGAACGGCTGCGACGACGTCGACAGCGCGACGCCGCCGGACATCTCGAACTGGTCCTGGGCGGCGTCGTACTCGAACCGCAGCCCCTGGGCCGCCAGCGTCAGCCCGAGCGCCGTGAACGAGCCGGTGATCGCCATGTCCAGGCTCGAAAGCTCGCCGCCCTCGATCACCAGGCCCTGGGACCCGCCTCCGCCGAACTGCACGCTCACCGTCTCGCCCGCCAGCCCGACCGTCGCGCCGCCGGTCACGGCGTAGCTCGACTGCGCCGCCTGGTAGTCCAGCGTCAGCGACTGGGCCGAGAACGTCAGCGACGAGACGTCGAACGTCCCGGTCACGGCCGCGTCCAGGCTCGAAAGCTCGCCGCCCTCGATCACCAGCCCGGCCGTGCCCGCGCCGCCGAGTTGCACGGTCATCGTGTCGCCGGCCAGGGCGAAGTGGGCCGTCCCGGACATCGTGTACGTCGCCGGCTGCGAGCCGGTCGCCGCCGCGTAGGTCACGGCCAGGGCGTCGGCCGAGATCGTCAGCGAGCCCAGGCTGAACGAGCCCGTCACCGCCATGTCCAGGCTCGTCAGGTCGCCGTCGACGACCACCAGGCCCTGCGTCCCCCCGCCGCCGAGCTGGACGCTCACCGTCTCCTGGCCGATCGTGAACGTCGCCGCGCCGCTCACGGTGTAGGTGGACGGGGCCGCGTAGGTCAGCGTGAGCGCCTGGGCCGAGATCGCCAGCGAGCCGACGCTCAACGAGCCCGTCACGGCCGCGTCCAGGCTCGTCAGCGCGCCGCCCTGGATCACCAGCCCGGTCGTCGAGCCGCCGCCGAACTGGACGTCGACCGACTGGCCTTCGAGCGTGAACGACGCGCCGCCGGTCACGGTGAACCGCTCGGGCGACGCCGAATAGGTCATGGTCAGGGCGCTGGGCGAGAAGGCCAGCGAGCCCACGCTCAGCGAGCCGGTCACGGCCATGTCCAGGCTCGTCAGGACGCCGTCGACGATCGCCAGGCCGTCGGTCGACGACCCGCCCCACTGGACCGCGACCTGCTCCGACCCGAGGGCGAACGACGTGCCGCCGGTCAGCGTGAACCGATCGTGGCCTCCGGCGTCGGAGTAGTCGATCGACAGATTGGTGGCGTCGAAGGTCAGGCCGGCGGCCTGCACCGACCCGGTGATCGAGGCGTCGACCCCCGTGAGCCCGATCCCGGCCGCGCCGATCCAGACGTAGTCCTGGCCGGTCACGGTCGCGTCCAGGCCGGCCAGCGCCGGGATGGACAGCCCGCCCTGGAGCCGGACCTGCGGGCCGGCCGCCGGGTCGTCGACCAGCTTGATCGAATCGAGCGTGAACGTCGCCCCGGCGACCGTCAGCGACTTCCCGTCCAGGCTCGACAGGCCGTCGTTGATGAGGCCGTCGATGTCGAAGGAGTACGAGCCCGAGTCGAGCAGGGGCGTCGCATCGCCGAACGCCGAGGCGATCGAGCCGCTCAGCGCGAACGAGGGGTCGCCCCCCGTCTGGATCGTCAAGTCGCCGGCCAGCGAGAGGAGCGGCTGGAACGTGCCGCTCGGGCCGGTCGCGAACCCGACGGAGATCGTCCCGGAGTTCGTCGCCGTCGAGCCGACGGCGACGAAGGCGTCGTCGGCGACGAACTCCAGGCCGCCCAGGATGTAGCTGGCGAGGACCATGCGGTCCTCCAGCGGCTCCAGCCGCAGGTCGGGCCGGCGGCGGCGGGGCCGCGGGGCCGGGCCGCGGGCCGATCGCCGTCGTTGGGTGCCACGAGAACCGGCGCGGGCGTCGAGGAGGTTCATGGGGGCGCACCTGCTGGGGGTGAATCTTGTGAAGGCCGCGTCCCACTCCGGCGCGCGAGGCGGCCCCGGGCCGGGCGCGACGACGCGCGTCGCCCGTCCGATAGGGGCCGTGGGGGATGTGCGGGCCGGGGCGCGCCCGATCCGAATTGGATCGATCCGCGTCGAAATCCCGCGGTCGAGGGGCTCGTCAACCCGAACCTAGGACGCGGACCGAGCGGCGGCAACCAGGGCCGCCGAAAAGGCCCGATCAGAGCTTCAGGAAAATCCGGTCCTTCTCAAGGCGTCGGACCAGGGCCCAGCAGATGAGGAAGTACAGGGCCGTCCCGAGCGCCGCATACCAGAGCGGCGCGTCGCGCGGGATGTAGGGGCGGACGGCTTGCTCGACGAGCGGATGGAGGACGTACGCCGCCAGGGCGTTCGTCCCGAAGGTCCGGAAGACGCCGACCGACAGCCCCGCGGCGTCGCACAGGAGCACGAACAGGGCGCAGACCGCCAGCGAGAACCCCGCGGCGAACGTCAGGTACGACGCGCTCCCGGTGCGCTGGCTCATCGTCCACAGGTCGACGACCGACCCGTCCGGCGGCGGCGTGAACGGGGGCGGGGCGAGGCCGTTCATCGAGGCCAGGCCGTAGCCGGCCGCCATCAGGACGATCGACCAGCCCAGGAGCGCCGGGGCGGCCGAGGCTCGCGGGCGACCGTCGGCGTCGCGCGCGGCGATCGCGTCGTAGGCCAGCGTGCCGACCAGCGTCGGGATCGCCCAGGTCAGGATCCCCAGCCAGCCGCCGTCGATCACGGGCGTCTTCCACGCGAAGTCGAGCCAGAACCACCGCGACAGCGCCAGATGCAACGCCGCGCCGACGACCATGAAGGCGACCCGCGCCCGCGCCGAGGCCGCCACCACCGGCAGGATCCAGAGCGACGTGAGCGCGATCTGGACGAGCGTCTGGCACGGCTCGCGGCGGAAGGCCGTCGCCAGGAACCCGCCCGCCCCCAGCTCCCGCAGCTCGTCCCACGTCTTGACCCGGCCGTCCAGGTGGTAGAGCACGAACCCGAGCACGATCAGCCCGAGCGCCCGCCGGACCACGGCCGTCGACGCGGAGCGGCGGCCGAGCGCCGCCAGCCGACGGAGGAACGTCAGGCGGTACGAGAACCCCACCGCGAAGAAGAAGTGGGGCATGATCGTGTCGGCGTAGCTGCAATACGTCCGGTGGTGCTTGAACGTCGCCGCGAAGGCGTCGAGCCCGCCCACGAAGTTCACGAACAGCATGGCCGCGACCGTATAGCCCCGGAACTGGTCCAGGGACGCGATCCGCCCGCGAGGCTCCGTCGACCCGTCGGACATCTTCGTCCTCGCCTTTCGCGTCGGGGTGCTACGTCCGGCCGCACCGACCGGGAGACGACCAGCGTAGCGCACGCGACGGCGTGGGACAAGTTTCCGCGGGCGGCTGCGGCCCCGGGCCACCCATGAAAACTTTCACATAGCCATCCACAAACGACCGTCGCAGGTCTAGTATGGCCACGCCGAGAGCGGGGGGGGATCGGAGGGCGAGGCCGTCCTTGGGGATCATCGATCCGATCGCGGGCCGACCGTCGCGCCGCATCGGGGCGGGACGCGACGGAGATCGGGGCATGCCCCGCGAGCCCGGAATCCGCCCGGAAGGGGCCGCCCTGGACACCCAGAAAAATCGGAGCGAGGGTTGACTCGCACGCGGATTGATCGTATTTTGACGATCGTTCGCGACATGACGACGATTCAAGTTCAACGCTAAGTCATGCCGCTGTTCAAGTTGGTTATCATACGATCCCTTCATGCAGCCCCGCCGCCCGCCGATCCCGGCGATGCGGTTCCTCCCTCGAAGCTCAAGGTCCGATTTCCCGGCGGCAAGGAAGCGCGCGTCGGGTACGGCCTTTTTTTGGATGGTCCCGCCCGGCCCCGCCGGATGGGCCCGTCCACGTTCGGCCACACGGCCCGGACCCCGATCCCGCACGGACGCAGGCATCGGACCGGGTCGCCGTTGGCCAACGGGAACGCCAATCTTGGCGTCCCCAGGCCGGGCCATTCAAGGCGCGACATCCTCCCCCCCACGCGATCGTGCGTCCCCCTCGCCCCACGAGGTCAGGGGACGACGCGGTCGTTGTACGGGGCCTCCACCTGATCGCGGAGCATGACCGAGTCGGGCACGGCGTCGCGCGAGAAGAATGGGTTGCGCGCCGGCGTGCTCGGCGGCTCGTCGGGGATGGGCTCGGGCGGGCGTTCGCCCAGCCGGACGGCGACCCGATCGAGGATCGCGCGCGAGAGGGCCTCGTCGCCGAACCAGCCGACGCGGACCGTCGCGGTGGAGGAGCCGGCCAGCGACCGGATGGTCGCGGAGCAGGAGCGGTCGTCCTTGGTGACCGCCTCGTAGCGGAGGACGGCCCCGTCCCGTAGCGGGCGGACGTCGCGCATGTCCAGGTCGGAGAGGGCCTCGGCGACGGCGACGGCGACGGCGGAGGAGGGGGCGGGGAAGGTCTGGGCACCCTGGCCGGTCGAAAACTCGAAGTCGCGGCTGACGGGGGCCATGGCGGGCCTGGGGAGGGCGCAGCCCGGCGAGAGGGCCAGCAAGGCCGCCAGGGTCGCCCGTCCGTTCGCTCGCCGTCGCATGTCGCCATTCCCCGGGGCGTCCGCCCGCGCGATCGGCGGGGCCGCCGCCCGCGGGGACCGATCGCGGGGGCACGCTATCGCGGCCGGCGCGCGCGGTCAAGGCCGTCCCCGGGGCCCGCGGCGACCCACCTCGGCAGGGTGTGCCTTCGGAATTTGGCGGAAGGTCGCGGGTTCATGGACGTCTTCCCCCCTCGCGGGGGAAGACAGACCCCGGAGGGGTCAGATGAGGGGGACGCGAAGCACGGGCACCGTCGGGATTCGAAGGCCCGCCCGTCCGGGCCGGCGCGAGATCCGGCGGCCCCCGCGCTCGTCTTCCCCCTCATCCGGCCCTTCGGGCCACCTTCCCCCGTCAGGGGGAAGGCCGTTATGATGTCCCTTCAACCTCCGACGCGATCCGCCAAATTCCGAAGGCACACCCCCTCGGCAAGTCCGGTTGTCAGGGGTTCGCCTTCCCTGATAGTATTCGATATGGTCCACCCATCCCGCGCGTGCCGGGGTGGTTTTCCTTTTCGGCTTTCGTCGAGCGTCGCGAGGCGTCCGGCCCGGCCTGCCGGCCGCCGGGGCTCGCGGTCCGGCGAGTCCGCCCCGGTCGTCGGATCGGCCGGAGGCGGAAGACACCACGAATCGGGTCTTATGGTAGATCGCAACCTCCTTCGCGAATTCGACATCAACGAAGAAGAGCTGGCCGCGGTGGTCACCGCCGGCGACGACTCGAAGGGCCTGGACGACTTCCTCAGCGAAGGTCAGAGCTTCGGGATCGGCGAGATCGTCTCCGGCCGGGTCATTGAGGTCGTCGGCGATCAGGTCGTCGTCGACGTGGGATACAAGTCCGAGGGCCTGGTGGCCCTGAACGAGTGGGAGAACGAGCCCGCGCCGCAGCCCGGCGACGAGGTCGAGGTCCTGCTCGAAGGGATGGAGGACGAGACCGGCGAGATCGTCCTCTCGCGCAAGAAGGCCCACCGCAAGCGCGCGTGGGAGCAGGTCATCTCCAAGCACCACGAGAACGACGTGGTCCGCGGCAAGGTCACCCGCAAGATCAAGGGCGGCCTGCTGGTCGACATCGGCGTCAACGTCTTCCTGCCCGCCAGCCAGGTCGACATCCGCCGCCCGTCCGACATCGCCGACTTCATCGATCAAGAGATCGACTGCATGATCTTGAAGATCGACGAGGCCCGCCACAACATCGTGGTCAGCCGCCGCAAGCTCATCGAGATCACCCGCGAGCAGCAGAAGAAGGCCCTGCTCGAGGAGATCGCCGAGCGTCAGGTCCGCAAGGGGACC
This sequence comes from Planctomycetales bacterium 71-10, assembly GCA_001898385.1. Taxonomy (GTDB): domain Bacteria; phylum Planctomycetota; class Planctomycetia; order Isosphaerales; family Isosphaeraceae; genus Paludisphaera. The sequence continues at coordinate 20,008 of MKTT01000087.1, read as the reverse complement.
GTCAAGAACATCGCCGACTTTGGCGCGTTCGTCGACCTCGGCGGCATCGACGGCCTGCTGCACATCACCGACATGAGCTGGGGCCGCATCAACCACCCCAGCGACATGCTCAAGATCGACGACCAGATCGAGGTGATGGTCCTCCACGTCGACAAGGAGCGCGAGAAGATCGCCCTGGGCCTCAAGCAGAAGAGCGCCAGCCCCTGGGAGAACGTCGCCGACAAGTACCCGGTGGGCACCCGCGTCACCGGCGAGGTCGTCAACGTCATGTCCTACGGCGCCTTCGTCAAGCTCGAAGAAGGCATCGAGGGCCTGGTCCACATCTCCGAGATGTCCTGGACCAAGCGCATCAACCACCCGAGCGAACTGGTCAACACCGGCGACAAGATCGAGGTCGTCGTCCTCGGCATCAACAAGGACAAGCAGGAGATCTCGCTCGGCATGAAGCAGACCCAGGTCAACCCCTGGGACCAGGTCGCCAACAAGTACCCGCCGGGCACGATGGTCGACGGCACCGTCCGCAACCTGACCAACTACGGCGCGTTCATCGAGATCGAGGAGGGGATCGACGGCCTCCTCCACATCTCCGACATGAGCTGGACCCGCAAGATCGGCCACCCCAACGAGGTGCTCGAGAAGGGCCAGCGCATCAGCTGCCAGGTGCTCAACGTCGACCAGGACCGCAAGCGGATCGCCCTGGGCCTCAAGCAGCTCAAGGAAGACCCGTGGGAGACCGACATCCCCGGCCGCTACGAGCCCAACGACGTCGTCACCGGCAAGGTCACCAAGCTCACCAACTTCGGCGTCTTCGTCGAGCTGGAGCCCGGGCTCGAGGGCCTGCTGCACATCTCCGAGCTGGCCGACCACAAGGTCGACAGCCCCGAGGAGGTGGTCAAGGTCGGCGACGAGATCGAGGTCAAGATCCTCCGCGTCGACCGCGGCGAGCGCAAGATCGGCCTCTCCCGCAAGAAGGCCCACTGGTCGCCCCGCGACGACGAGGAAGAAGGTGGGACCCCCGCCGAGGGCGGCGAGGCCCCGGCGGCCGCCGCCAAGGAGCCCAAGGAGCAGAAGGAGCTCAAGGGCGGCCTCGGCGGAGGCGGCCCCCTCTTCAGCATGGGCGGCTCCACGCCGACCGAAGAAGAGTGATCCGACCCCGTCGCATCGCGAAGGTAGGTTGACCGACGCCGCCCCGGGCATCCCCCGGGGCGGCGTCGCTTCGAATGAAGCTCCGAGAGGAGGCGTCGCCCCTCCTGCTCATACGTCTCCACCCAGGGCCCGAAGGATCGTCGCGGCCGGAGCTTCGATCACTTCGACGCCCTCCGGCATCGGCCCGTCGCCCGGCTCGCGGACGATCAGGAACAGCCGCGCAGCCTGCATCGAGGCCCCGGCGCGGCGGAGCTTGGCGGCGGCCTCGGCGAGCGGCTCGCCGGGGCGCTGGACGCGCACGGCGACGGGGCGGCCGTCGTCGCCCGATTTCAGCAGGGCGTCGACGCCCGCGTTGCGGTGGACGGGGACCAGGTCCAGGCCGGCGAGGAGCCCCAGGCTCTCCGGGTCGGCCGTGCGATAGGACTCCCGGCCTCGCTCCATCAGCCGCGAGGCCGTGCGCACCGGCCGTTCGAGCCGCGTGCGGGCCAGCGCGACGGCCGCCTCGGACGCGTCGATCCCGATCGCGCGCCGCCCCAGGGCCACGGCCGCGACCAGCGTCGTCCCGCTGCCGCAGAACGGGTCGAGGACCACGTCGCCGGGACGGCTCGCCAGGGCGACGATCCGCTCCAGCAGGGCGAGCGGCTTCTGTGTGGGATAGCCGGTCCTCTCGCGGGCCTTGGGGTTCAGATAGGGGAGGTCCCACACGTCCCCCAGCGGCACCCCTCGCTTGACGCCGGACGGGATCGGCCGCCCCCCTTCGTCGCGGGCGTAGACCGACTTGGACGCCTCGTCGCGCCGGCGTCGCTGGAGGAGTTGATCGACGTTCGTCGCGGGCGAGTAGGGCTCCCACGCCGGGTTGAACACGAAGTCGCCGGTCTTCGTGTAGTAGTGGATGGTCTGGTGGGCCGGCAGGAGGCCCCGCACGCCGCTCGACCAGCGCCGATAGTGCCAGACGATCTCCGAGCGGAACCGCTCCGGCCCGAACACCTCGTCGAGCAGCACCCGCACGAGGTGGCCGGCGTCGCGACCGCAGTGGAAGAAGAGGCTCCCCGAGTCGGCGAGCACGCGGCGGACCTCGACCAGCCTCGCACGCAGGAACGCCCCGTACGCCTCGGGCGTCTCCCACACGTCGTCGAACTCATAGGCGGTCGTGCGATCCCGGGCGCTGAGGCGATGGACCCGGCCGGTCGCGAAGGGGGGATCAAGGTACGCCAGGTGGACGATCCCATCCGCCATCGTCTTCAGGGGGCCGAGGCAGTCGCCTTGGTGGATCTCCCAGTCTGAGCCTCCCTCCACACCACCTCCCACGAAAGCCGAGGCCGGACGACCCGCGCAGCCCGCAAGACCGCGACGGCCGCTCGATGTTCGGCAATCGACAGACTACCTCGAACCCCCACGTCCCATGTATCCACAATACATCCCAGCTTTCCGGTCCATCACCAGCTTATCACGCGAAGGGACGGCATCCGATATCTCGTTTGTCAAGCGGCGGCGGAAGGGAAGAGCGGGGGGAAGGGCGTCGATCGGGCGATGGGCGAGAGGCGGGGTGCGATGTCGCCCCGCCGGCGTCCGGGTCGCGTCCCGCATCGCCGAGCCCGTTCCTCGCCCGCTGGGCCTCTCGACGTCGCCGCGCGGGTCCGGGGAGATCGGCGTCCATCGACGGCCCCCGGCGCTTCGGCTTCGGTCCTCGTCTACCGACTCGGGGACGTGATCGGACCTTGTTACGACCGACACAACGAGGATCTTCATGGCCCGGATTCGAAGACATCGCCGTGACACGGTGCAGAGCCCCCTGGAGACTTATCTCCGGGAGATCAACGAGGTGGCCCTGCTCAACGCCGACGAGGAGAAGGAACTCGCCCGTCGGATCGCCGACGGCGACGACCAGGCCCGGGAGCACATGGTCCGGGCCAACCTCCGACTGGTCGTGAATATCGCCCGCGGGTATGTCGGCAAGGGCCTGGCGCTCCAGGACCTGATCGAGGAGGGGAACCTCGGCCTGCTCCGCGCGGTCGAGGGCTTCGACCCGGCGGTCGGCACGCGGTTCAGCACCTACGCCAGCTACTGGATCAAGCAGTCGATCAAGCGGGCCCTGGTGAACACGGCCAAGCCGATCCGCATCCCCGCGTATATGGTCGAACTGCTGTTCAAGTGGCGGCGGACCTCGGCCGAGCTTCAGGAAGGGCTGGGCCGGGCCCCGACGGTCGACGAGATCGCCAGGACGCTGAAGCTGCCGAAGAAGAAGCTCGCGATCGTGAAGAAGGCGATCAAGGTCTACAACCTCGTCCCGCAGACCGACCAGCCCGAGAACGGCTGGAGCCTGGGCGAGATGCTGATGGACGAGCGCACCCGCGCCCCGGACGTCGAGATGGTCGAGGCCGACAACCTCCGCCTGGTGATGAACCGCCTGGACGAGATGGACAAGCGCGAGGCCACCGTCCTCCGCATGCGGTTCGGCCTCAACGACGCCCCGCCGAAGACCCTGAAGGAGATCGGCGAGTCGCTCGGGCTGACGAGGGAGCGGGTCCGGCAGATCGAGAACGAGGCGCTCGGGAAACTGTCTGCGTCGCTCCAGGCCGACTGACCGAGGCCGCGAACGCCTGGCGACGGCGCGCCTTCCGCCGCCGCAGGGCCCGGGTCGCCAGGCAGCCACCCCCGCAGGCGGCGACGAAGAGGATCAGGCTGGGCTCGGGGACGGGGACGGGTGCCGCCTCGCCCCGGGCCGCGCGAAGGCTGGTGAGGGGCCGGCCGCCGGAGAAGTCGGCCCCGAAGTCCCCCTGGAACGTGCTCCCCCCCTGGGGCGTGATCCGGAAGTACGCCTCCGAGCCGAACGCCCTCGCCAGCTTCCCCCCCGTCACCTTCAGGCTGAGGTCGAACACGCCGGCCCGGCCCCGCGACTCCGGGGCCTTCGCCTGGGCCCCGAACGCCGTCGGCCGGCCGGTCAGCAAGACCCCCTCGTACACCTTGCCGTCGATCGTCACCGACCCGCGCAGTTCGAAGGCGTTGTCGGCCTGGTCGACGAGCCGGCCGTCGCGATCGAGGGTCAGCTCCAGGGTCTCCTTGAGCGTCCCCTCGACGTCGGGCATCACGTCGAACATCCGGCCGCCGCCCGGCCCCAGCGCGATGACGTGGGGCGCGTTGGTCACCCGGAACACGCCCGTCCGGGACCGCGGGTCGTACGAGTACGTCTGCTCGCCGATCATGTCGCCGGCGATGCTAGGGTAGGCCCGGAACCCGTGCGGGCGGATCAGGTCGGCGCGGAGCGCCGGCGCGAGGCCCGAGAGGGCGAGCAGGAACGCGGGGAAGGCCCATCGTCTGGTGTCGGTGCGCATCCGTTGCATGGCGTCGTTCCTTCGTACGCCCGCGTCCCGCGGGCGCGACCTGACCTCCTGGTGATCGGCATCATGCTGATCCCTACGGCCGCCCGGTGCGCAGCAGCGCCGATCGGGCGGTCCGGAGAGCGGACGGCGGGCCCCTTCTCAATCCATGGTGTCAGGTCGAAGGTGTGCGCGAGGCCCGTCGGCCGAGGTCCGGGCCACGCCACGGTCCTCGACGCCGGGATTAGAGCCGAGCCCGGCGAATCGGTCAAGGCCGGAATTTTCGCTAAATCCGCCGCCTCAATCGACCGACTCGCCCAGCTCCCGCAGCCGCGCCGCCAGCCGCTCGGCCCGATTGCGTTCCGCCTCGGCCCGATTGCGTTCCGCCTCGGCCCGCTGGCTCTCCGCTTCGGCCCGCTGGCTCTCCGCCTCGGCCCGTCGCTCGGCCCGGAGCCGTCGCCTCTGCTCGTCGCGGGCGAGCTTGCGGGCGACCAGGCGGTCCTGGTAGACCTCCTGGGCGTGCTGGAAAGGCTCGCCGTCGGGGCCGCGGATGACCATCCCCTCGATGATCATCGTGTTCTCAAACGTCACGCCCAGGCGGGGGCTCGTCCAGCCTTCGATCATGACGATCGGGCGGAACTCGCCCTCGTCTCGGATCCAGCCGCGGAGCCATCCGTCGATTGGATTATAGTAGTAGTATTCCTCGACCCCGAGCGCGTCGTACTGATGCAGTTTCCGGAGCATATCCCCGGGGCGGTTCCCCTTCGAATGGATTTCGAAGACGACGTGCGGCGGGATCTCCTCGAACCACTGCTTGTAAGATCCCCGGTCCCCCCGCGGGCGGCCGAAGGCCACGAGGACGTCCGGGGCGACTCGCTTCTTCGGGTCGGTCTTGTCGAAGTACCAGAGGATGTTGCAGGCGACCAGGACTTCCTGGTCGCGGAACAGCAGGTCCAACCCCTCCTGGATGGTGACCATCCAGCGGTACTGGCTGATGCTATCGGCCATCGGCTTGCCGTCGCTGGTCGGGAACCGCGGGTCGTACGGGTCGAGGTTGCGCCACCACGTCGGGGCGACCTCCCGCACGGGCTGGTCGGCGGTGCTCATGGACGGGCCTCCCGAGCGTCGCTGCGGATTCAGGCGTACACATGAGATATACCACGAGGCCCCTCCGGACGCCAGGCGACTCGGGCCACGTCTTGCCGAAGGGACGACGACGGGCCTAGACTCGGCGTAATGAGGGTGGAGCCGAATCCCCCTCACCCCACCCACGCCAGGCGCCCAGGCGGACGATCCCGCGGCGGCGATCCCCATGCAGCCCCAAGAGCCCCCCCACGAACTCCCCGAGGTCGAGCTGCCGTCGGCTGAGTTCATCGTCCGCCTGTTCGTGATCCCCGCGCTGATCGTGGTGGGGATCGTGGGCCTCTGGCTCGCGATGGGGGCGCTGGGGGGCGACCGCGCCGACGCCTTGACGTTCGCGAGGCGGATCCGCGAGGACCGCGGCGGCTGGCGAGCGGCGTTCGAGTTGGCGAACCGGCTGCGATCCGACGCCGCGACGGCCTCCGACCCCCGCCTCCTCGGCGAGCTGACGGACCTGCTCGACGCCGAGCTGGACCGCGGCGCCGAGCCCAGGATGGCCGAGTACCTCGCGCTGGCCGTCGGGGCCTTCCAGACGGAGCACGCCGAACTCGCCGACGGCCGCCCGGTCGACCCGATCGCGACGCTCGCCCGGGGGCTCGACGCCCGCCGCGACCCCGCCGTCCGCGTCGCCTCGGCCGCGAGCCTAGCCCGCCACGCCGCCCGGCTCGAAGGGAGGCTGGACGACCCCGGGACGATCGGTGCGCTCGCCGCCGCCTCGCGCGCGGCCGACGTCCCCGAGCTGCGCCGCGTGGCCGCGTTCGCCCTCAGCTTCTGCGGGGGAGGGGGAACGTCCGACGTCCTGCGCGAACGCCTGCACGACGACCCCGACCGCTACGTCCGCGACAACGCCGCGCTCGCCCTGGCGCGCTGCGGCGACCCGACGGCCGCCGACGCCCTCCGCGCGATGCTCTCCACCGATGAGGATCCGGCCGGCCTCGGCGAGACCGTGCGCCTCCAGGCCCTCGCGGCGCTGGCGCGGCCGGCCGCGGTCGCACTGCTCCGCGACGTCCGCCCCCAGGTCGAGGCCCTCGCCTCCACCACCGACGGCCCCGTCCGCGACGAGGCTCGAAGCCTCTTGCAAAAAATACAATCAACGCCCGGATTGTAATATTTTCAAAGCGCCGTGCAGCTTCACTTTTCCTCTTCGAAAGCCGCACCTCGCGCGCAGGTTTTGCGTAGGATGACGATGGAGGGGGCGACGCCCGCGGCCTGACGCCGGGCGCGAGGGTTGCATCCCTTGCCCGACGATCAGCCTCCTCCCGGGCGATGCATCCGATGCAATCCGCAGAGGAGGATCCCGGCCCGCGGGAATCGCCGCCAATTCCTCAAGTCGCGCGAATCGGCGGTGATATAGTGAAATCGTGAGGCCCCCGAGCGGGCCGCGAACGTATCGATTTCGGCACGAGTCGGCAGGCCCCTTGAAGGATTTCCGAGGGGCGAACGAGTTTTTTCGCGAGGGCTTTCTCAGGGACGAGACGGCGCACTCCCTCGGGACCGGCGGCCGGGGCACCTCCCCCGGCGGGCCGGACGGAAACCCGAGGCTCCTCCGAGGAGTTCCGCATGTCCACGTCCTTGAGACCCATGAGCCTGGCCGCGGTCGCGGCCGTCGCCCTGCTCGGCGGGACCGCCTCGCCGGCGTGGGCCACCTACGGCGGCGGCGCCTGCCACTCGTGCGCCCCGGCCCCCGTCGTCGCCACCAGCGTCGTCGCCCTGGCGCCGCAGGTCCAGACCGTCTACCAGACGGTCTACGAGACCGTATACGAGAACGAGCCCGTCACCGTCATGGAGACGCGCTACAAGACGGCCTACCGGACCGAGAACTATACGGTCATGCGGCCCGTCACCGAGACGTCCGTCGTCCAGCGCAAGTACACCGTCGCCAAGCCGGTGTACCAGACCGTGAACCAGGAGCGCAAGTACACGGTCATGAAGCCGGTCTACCAGACCGAGCGCCGCGAGCGCCGCTACACCGTCACCAAGCCGGTGTACCAGACCGTGAACCAGGAGCGCAAGTACACGGTGATGAAGCCCGTGGTGCGCACCCAGCAGATGGAGCGGCGCTACACCGTCGCCAAGCCGGTCTACCAGACGCAGAAGATGGAGCGGCGCTACACCGTGATGAAGCCGGTCTACCAGACCGAGCGTCGCGAGCGCCGCTACACCGTCTCCCGGCCCGTCTACCAGACGGTCAACCAGGAACGGCGCTACACCGTCATGAAGCCCGTCACCGAGACCGTGATGGTCGACCAGCCGTACACCGTCTGTCGCCCCGTCACCACGGTCCGGCAGGAGGTGGTGGAGACCGGCTATTACGAGCGCCAGTACACCACGGTCCCCGGCCCGGTCGTCGAGCGCCAGGTCCGCGTACCGGTCTCGGACTGCGACGAATGCGGCTACGAGCGGCCTCGCGGCCTGCTCGGCTGCCTGCACAAGCGGAAGGTCACCGCGACAGTCGCCGTCCAGTGCCCGCCGCGGACGGTCAGCCAGCGCGTGTTCGTCTCGCGGCCCGTCACCCGCGACGTCAGCGAGACCCGCTACGTCCGCGAGACGATGGTCCGCCAGGTCCCCGTCACCCGCTGCCGCACCGTGGCCGAGGAGCGCGTGGAGACCACGCCCGTCACCACCTGCCGCTACGTCGCCGAGGAGCGCGTCGAGCCCTACGAGGTCCAGACCTGCCGCTACGTCGCCGAGGAGCGCGTCGAGCCCTACGAGGTCCAGACGTGCAGTTACGTCAACGAGGAGCGGGACGAGCACTACGAGGTCCGCACCTGCGAGATGGTCGCCGAGGAGCGGACCGAATCGATCCCGGTCACGACGTGCAGCTACCAGGCCGAGGAGCGCGTCGAGCCCTACGAGGTCCAGACCTGCCGCTACGTCGCCGAGGAACGCGTCGAGAGCATCCCGGTGACGACGTGCAGCTACGTCAACGAGGAGCGGACCGAGGACGTCCCGGTCGTCCAGACCCGGATGGTCGCCGAGACCGCGAGCCGTCAGGTCCCGGTCTGCGTGGCCGAGCAGGTCCCCGTCACCACGAACCGCGTGGTCGCCCGCTACGTCCCCCGGACCGTGGCCGTCCAGCAGGTGACGACCGTCCCCGTGGTGGTCCCGACCTGCCTCACCTGCAACTGACCTCCGACACGCCCCGAACGACCCGGTCGCGACGCCGAAACCGTGGCGGCCGGGATCATGACGAGGGGCGGCGGCCTCCCATCCCGGGGGGTCGCCGCCCCCGTCCCTTGCGCGGGGTCAGTCGTCGAGGTTGAAGTCGAACCTCGTCGGCTCGTCCTTGATCTCGACCTGGATGATGGGGGCGTTCGCGTCCAGGTATTTCGCCGGCACCGGGTAGCCGTCGATGGGGACGAGCCTGGCCTCGGCGGGATCCACCCGGGTCGGCGCCTTGATGTACACGGAGTATCGGCCCGGCAGCAGGGGGACGTCCGACCGCGAGGCCGATAGGTGGAAGCGGCCCTGGCCGTCGAGGTGGCCCGCCCCCCAGGTGACGTCGCGCTCCGCCAGGGGCATGAAGACGACCGTCCCCTGCGTCAGCGGCTTCCCGCGGGCCGTGACTCGGCCCCACACCTGGGACTCGCCGTTCTCCACGGCGGGCCCGCAACCCGCCGCGGCCAGAACCGTCGCGATCGCGGCGCGCCCAAGCCGTCGCGGGAGATCATGGAAACGGATCGTCATCGGAGGGGACCTTTATCGGACGGCGGTCGGAGAAGGGTGCAAGCACCATCCTAATGGCCTCGCCGGGCCCGATCAATGCGAGGGCGGGCGGCCGCGCGGAGGCGGGCGGCCAGGGTGGCCGCCGGCCCGAAATCCAGCAGCGCGTCGCTCGTCGCCGCCAGGCACCGCAGGCCCGCCCCGGACCAGGCCGCGGGCGAGGTGACGGAGGCCACGTCCAGCCCCGCCGCGTTGCCGGAGAACGCCGGCAGGACCAGCAGGGTCGGGCCGGCCAGGAAGCAGGGCGAGGCGAGCCCCGACGCCCGCAACACCGGATGATGATGGCCGATCACCGCGCGAGCCCCGACCGTCGGCCTGTCTCCGTGCTGGATGGTCCAGCCCCCCACGTCCACCGTCGCGGCGATCGCGGGGGGCCTCGGCGACGCCGACAGGCTCCGGTCGTGATTGCCGGGGACGACCAGCAGTTCCACGCCCCGCGACGCCAGCCAGTCGCCCAGCCTCGCCACGTCGGCCGCCGTCCGCGCGCAGGGCCGCGGCGATTCCACCAGGTCCCCGGCGACGACCAGCCGGCGCACCTCCGCCCGCGCGAACGCCCTCGTCAGCCGGTCGCGCGTCTCGGCCAGCGAGTGCGCCGGCACGCAGTCGCCGGCCGCCCCGCGAGCCCATTCATAGCCCAGGTGGACGTCGGCCACCACGGCCGTCGCCTCCTCGGGCCGGATCGCGGCGCCCTCGGGAGTGAGCAGCCAGCCCTCGTGTTCGAGGACGCCGCCCATCACGCCCCCCCCGACGCCGCGGTCATCCGGGCGTGGAGCCGGCGCAGGGCGTCGTCGGGCGAATCGTGCCGCATCGCCTCGTCGCCGCCTGGGGCGATCCAGGCGGCGGCGAAGGGGGAGGGGCCGGGGAGGCGTCGCAGGCGGATCGCCGGGCTCGTCGCCAGCCAACGCGCGGCGGCCGGCACGTCGAGGACGTCGTTGAGGATCTCCCGGCGCGTCTCGCGGAGCAGGGGGTGGTCGGGGCATGCGGCCTTCACCAGCGGATACAGCCGCGTGGAGACCCAGTTCATCCCGCCGACCCGCACGCGCTTGCCCGGCTCCGGGTTGCGCAGGACCATCAGCGCGGTGGACGCGACGTGGCGGAACCGCCGCGCCGCCAACTCGCCCCGGTCCACCCCCTCCAGGACGTCGGCCTCCAGGTCGTCGAGTGACGCGACGCCAGCGAAGTCGGCCGGGTCGAGCCGCGCGTCGTCGTCCGGGATGCGGATCGTCCAGCCCAGGTCGGCCGGCTGGAACGCGGCGTCGCGGCCGTGCCGCCGGCCCAATCGCGCCGAGACCGCCCGCCCCAGCGCCTCGCTGGCCGATCGATTCAACGGCGCGTGGAAGGCGTAGGTCCAGCCCGGCTCCAGCGGGGTCTGGAACTCCTCGATCAGCAGCACGTCGACGCCCGGCGTCTCGCTCCAGCGGTCCTGGGCCTCGACCAATTCGGCGACCACGTCCGCAGCGCAGGCGTCGAGTTGCAGGGCCTCGGCGAGCCACGCGCGGACGGCCTCGGGGCCGTCGCAGGCCGAGCGTCGCGACGCCTCGGCGCGGAAGGCGGCCAGTTCGGCGGCCAGCTCGGTCGAGAGCGCCTGGCGGTCGCTGTGCCAGACCGGCAGCGCCCCGGCCTCGCCGCCGACGTGCTTCGCGTGCAGCACCAGGCCGTCCAACCGGCGGAACTCCAGCGTGCGGCCGTCCAGCACGAACCGATCGCCGGGCGACAGCCGCTCGGCGTAGGCCCCCTCGACCGTCCCCACCGACGCCCCGTCGGCGACCACCGCGGCCGATTCCTCGGCGTTGATCGTCCCCACGTTGCTCCAGAACCAGCGTTTGACACGGCCCGATCGCACGCCGAACCAGCCGTTGCGCCGCCAGATCCGCGGCGACGTCCACCGCGGTGCCGCGCCCGGCTCGGGCTCGAACGCGCCGGCCGGCACCGACAGCTCGCCCGCGAGGAAGTCGAGGCACGCCAGGAAGTCGCCGCGGCCCAGGTCGGCCGTCGGCGCGGCCTTGCGGAGCAGGTCGTAGGCGGCGTCGATGGAAGTCTCGCCCCGGCAGGACATGCCGATGAGCTGCTGGCAGACGACGTCGAGCGGCGAGGCTGCGGGCTTCAGCGGCTCGATCTCCCCGGCCCTCGCCGCGCGGGCTGTGACGGCGGCGGCGGCGACCTCGGCGGCGGTCGCGGCCAGGATCAGCCCCCGCGCCCGGCCGCCGACGCGATGCCCCGACCGTCCGATGCGCTGGACGCAACGCGCCACGCCGCCGGGCAATCCCACCTGGACCGTCAGGTCGGCCGAGCCGATGTCCACGCCGAGTTCCAGGCTGGTGCTGGTGACGACGGCCCGCAGCCTCCCCGCCTTCAGCCGCTCCTCCACGTCCCGCCGCCGCGAGGCGTCCAGCGCCGAGTGATGCACGGCGACCTCGGCCTCGCCGTCGAAGGCGTCGCGATCCTCGCCGCGGCCGGGCGGGGCGTTGCGGAGATCGTGGGCGATCTTCTCGGTCATCGGCCGGCTGTTGGCGAAGACGACCGTCGTCCGGTTGTCGACGACCGCGCGCCGGACTCGGCGCATCAGCCGGTTGTACGTCAGCCCGCGATGCGGCCCCTCGCCGGGGCGGAGCAGCGACTCCACCTCGATCTCGATCGCGTGCGAGCCGGCGGGGCGGGGGGCCTCGACGACTCGGCACGATCGCGACGACCCCACGAGGAACCGCGCGACGGGCTCCGGCGGCCGGCACGTCGCCGACAGGCCGACCCGCGCCGGATCGCCCCCGGCCGCGTCCGCCAGCCGCTCCAGCGAGATCGCCAGGTCCGCCCCGCGCTTCGTCGCCGCGAGCGCGTGGACCTCGTCGACCACCAGATGGTCGACCCCGCCCCAGTGCTCGGCCCATCCCGACTGGCTCAGGAGGAGGGAGAGACTCTCGGGAGTGGTGATGAGGATGTGCGGCGGCCCCTCGCGCAGCTTCCGGCGCTCGTGCGCCGTCGTGTCGCCCGTCCGCACGCCCACGCGGATCGGGCACTTCCCCAGCCCCAGCAGCCGCTGGAGGCCGCGGAGCGGGACCGCCAGGTTCTTCTCGACGTCGTACCCCAGGCTGCGCAGCGGCGAGACGTACACGCACCGCAGGCCGGGCTTCAAGCCATCCCCCGCGTGCTCGCGCATCAGCCGGTCGACGATCGCCAGGAACCCCGCCAGCGTCTTCCCGGTCCCGGTCGGCGAGATCAGCAGGACGTGCTCGCCCGACCCGATCGCCGGCCACGCCAGCCGCTGCGCCGGGGTCGGCCCGCCCGGGAACGCTCCCTCGAACCACTCGCGCACCGGATCGCAGAGCCCGTCCAGCCCGTCCCCGGCGTCGTCCCTGCCGTGAGTCAAAACGACCTCCCCACCGCCGGCGGCGAACGGACCAGGACGGGGCCGAGGGGTCGACTTCCATCAGGTCCGTCGATAATACCCGGGCGAGCGGGCGTTGGGAACGGGTCACGCCGGTTGAGGGGATCCTTTGGGTTTTGGTGAATCGCGTCGGAGTCGGGGGACATCAATAACGGCCTTCCCCCCTCGCGGGGGAAGGTGGCCCGAAGGGCCGGATGAGGGGGACGACGAGCGAGAAAGCCGTCGGGATCCCGAGCCGGCCCGATCGGGCGGGCCGTCGAATCCCGACGGCCCCCATGCTCCGCGTCCCCCTCATCTGACCGCTTCGCGGTCTGTCTTCCCCCGCGAGGGGGGAAGACGCCGATCGTATCAGGGATTCGGGCCGGGCCGCGTTCCTTCCGCGGCGGCGCGGCGGGCGGCCGGGCCGGCCGGGCGGGGGGCCGGCGGGGGACGTCGGCCGGCGGGACGCTGGCCTTCGGCGTGCGTCGGGACCGGGCCGCGCCCCGAGGAGGGATCCGGCGAGGCCCCCTCGCGCAAGTGCCGCGGCGCGAAGGGCGGGGACGCTTGCGAGCGGGCGACCCCCGGCCGAGGCCCGGCGTTCGCGGCCGGCCCCTTCCGCTCGATGTGGGGCGGGACGGCGACCGCCGGATCGGGGCGATGCCGGGGGAGGCTCGCGGCGGGGCCGCGCGCGATCGGCGCCTCGCGCCGCTCGGTGCCCGGGGCCGGGGTGTTCATCCCGGGGTTGACGTGCCGCGGCATGGGCCGGGGGGCTTCTACAGTCGCGGGCCTGGCGACGTGCTCGGGCCGGCGCATCGGCCCCATGGCTCGCTCGACCGGCGGGTCGGCCACGGGAGAAGCCGGCATCGCGAACGGCCGGGGCCGGGCCTGCGCCTGCGGGCCGGGCCGCGGCGCGGCCTCGACCTCGCGCCCGGCTCGCTGGAGCCGGAAGTCGGCCATCTCGCGCGACCGCGCCCGCCATTCCTGCCGCGCCGCCGGGTCGATCCGCTCCAGCCGGGGCATGCCCGCCTCGGGGCGTCGCATCGCCACCTGCTCGATCGGCCGGCCGATCAGAGCGGCCGGGCCGGGGCCGGATCTCCCGCCATTGTTGTTGATGATCGTCGTGTTGCGCGTGATGTTGATGTTGTTCTGGACGATGCGCGTCTGCTCGATATAGGTGCGCGGCGGACGCATCGCGACGTTGTCGCGCCGGAGGATGTATTCCTGGCGGCAATGCGCCGCCCACCCCGGGTTGCTGCGGACGTTCACCGAGGCGTAGAAGGTGAACAGCGGGTCGTAGTACGCCGGCGGGCGGGGCCCGGAGACGTAGGTGAACGAGAACCAGGGGAAGACGCCGGCCGTCAGGAACGTCCGATCATAATAATCACCGAAGCAATAATGATGATAGGACGGCTGCACGAACAGGTTGGCGACCAGCCCCGGCGCGGCGACGGTGATCGTCGGCGTGTAGACGTACGTCGGCTGGAGGTAGACCGGCCGCGCGTAGTAGACGGGGGCGAACAGGATGCCGCGGTCGCCCAGCGGCAGGTCCCAGTAGCCCTCGACGAACAGGCAGCCGCCGGGGGTCCAGACGTAATGCGCCGGCACCCAGACCCAGGCCGGCTGGACGATCGACCAGAACCCGGGCCGCCAGGCGTATCGGCCCTGCCGCCAGAACCAGCAGCCGGGGCTCCAGAAGACCTCGCCGGCGGGCTGGGGGATGTTGGGGCCCGCCTCCAGGCTGGCGGGGGGCTCCGGCAGGTAGGCCGCCTCCCCCTGCGCCACGGTCACGCTCGCGTCCAGGGCCCCCGGCGAGCCGCCTACCGGGATCCACGCGCCGGGGATCCACTGCACGCCGTTCGCGACCGGGTTCCAGTAGCCGGGGACCCACTGCCGGCCCGGGGGCGGCTCGCGCCAGATGCCGCTGACCCAGACGAAGTCCGTACGGGCCTGGTCCCAGCTCCAGTAGCCGGGGATCCAGCGCACGTCCTGGCCGGCCGGCTTCTGGTCGGGGGGCATCTCCTCGACCGGATCCGGCGGGGCCTTGGGGGCGACCAGCCCGGGTTTCGGGTCGTTGACCACGGGCACGGCGAACGCCTCGTGGACGGGCCCTCGCGTCAGGACCTCCACGCCGTCGGGCGCGCCGCCGTCCGTCCCCTGCGCGCGGGCGGTCGCGAAGACCGTCGCCAGCCCGACCGCCCAGAGGCCGACGATCGCCCCGTCCCATCTCCGGATGCATGGCCCCGATGAACGTCCCATCCCTGCGCCCCCGGTGTCGTAAGGTCGCGGCCGGGCCGGCGGACGTCTGCGAGGCGCTCCGTCCGCCGCGGTCGCCCGGTTCTTCCATGAAGGAATACGCCGAAACCGTGCCGCGACCGAGGATGTTCTACCAGGATCCGGCCGATCCGTCCCCGTCGATCGCGACGCGTCAGGCGGCCAGGGGGTCGCCCTGGAACTCGCGAGCGGCCACGCCCACGATGCGGGCGTCGACGATCGGGGCCCCGTCGGCGAACGCGATGAGGAGGGCCAGGTCGGCGACGTGGTTCAGCCGCCTGGGGACGCCGAGCGCCGCGTGGTGCAGGGCGGCGATGGCCTCCGGGGCGAACAGGGGCCGGCTCGCCCCCGCGGCGTCGAGCCGGCCGGCGACGTAGGCCGCGGTCTCGGAGAGGGTCAGGGGGGGCAGGGGGCTACGCGCGGCGAGGCGATCCAGGAGGGCCGCGGGGAGCCGCCACGCGACCTCGCCCGATCCGACCAGCACCAGGGCCAGCGCGGGCGCGCCGTCCACCTGGAAGTTGAGGAGGAGGCGGAGGACTTCGAAGGAATCTTCCGGGACGGACTGCGCCTCGTCGACCACGAGGAGCGGCCTGCGACCGTCCGCGACCAGTTCGCCCAGGGCTTCGCGGAGCCGCCGCACGCCGGCAGCCGTCGCGGGCGGTTCGACCGGCCCGCCGCCGAATTCCTCGGCCAGGTGCACGATCAGGTCGGCGGCCGACATCGCGGGGCAGGTCAGGTGGACGACGGCCGCGGCCATGTCGGCGGCGAGCCGGCTCGCGACCAGCGACTTGCCCACCCCCGGCGCGCCGTGGAGCAGGGCGGGCCCCTGGCCGTACTCCAGCCCGTAGCGCAGCCGTCGCAGGGCGGCGTCTCGGCTGGGGAGCGCGACGTACGCCGACGCGAGCGCGGTCTCTCCGAAGGGGCGGTCACGCAGCCCGTAATGCGACTCGTACACGAGGGGCCTCCGGCCGGCTCAGGCGAACGTCTCGGCCAGGCCGAGCAGGGGGACTCCGCCCCCCTCCAACACCTCGCGCGCCCGCAGGATCGAGCGCCCGCCGGTCGCGTCGCGGCTGTGGACCAGCACCGCGGCGTCGACCGAGCTGTGCAGCACCGCCGCCGAGAGCCCGGTGAACAGCGGGCTGCCGTCGACCAGCACCAGGTCGAATTCGCGCCGGAGCCGGGCCATCGTGCAGGCCCAGCCGGCGGAGGCCAGGAAGTCGCGAGGCCGCGAGACCGCCGAGCGCATCGGCAGGATCCAGAGGTTGTCGGCCGGCGACTCGATGATCGCGTCGTCGAGCGGCTTGCCGTCCTCGACCACGTCGTCGAGCCCGACCTCGGGCCGCAGCCCCAGCGACCGCGCGAGCATCGGCCCGGTGAGGTCGGCGTCCACGATCAGGGTCCGCAGCGGCCGGCGGGCCAGCGTGCGGGCCAGCGTCAGGACCAGCGTCGACCGACCCTCGGCGCGATGGCAGCTCGTGAAGAGGAGCACCCGGACGCCCGCCTTCTCGCGAGCCTCCAGCACCCGGTCCCCCATCTGGAGGAACCGATCGCCCCACTCGCCTTCGAGCACGGAGACGACCTCCGGCCAGGCCAGGCCCCGGCCCGCGGGCTCGGCCCCCGCGGCCGGCGGCAGGAACACGCGAGACGGCCGCGCCGGCGACCCCTTCCGCGGCCGGTGGGGCGCGGGGGGGACCTCGGCGGCGGACGGCGCGGACGCCCCCTTGATGGCGAAGGCCCGGCTCAGGGCCTCGTCAACTTCCCTCATGGGACGGCTCCTCGCGACGCTCGGCGGGAAGGACGTAGCCCGGCAGCAACACCCGGGCCTCCGGCTCGGCCTCGACCGGCTTGATCGACAGCCGGATCGCCGGCGCGACGGAGACCTCGGCGGCCCCCGCCCGCCTCGGCTGGGCCAGCCCCCAGGCCCCCACGGCCGTGACCAGCGGGGCGACCGCCAGGCAGAGGCACGCCGCGACGCGGAACTCGCGCCGCAACCGTCGCCGAGCGGGGCGGGCCGCCGCCGACCTGGCCCGGACCTTCTCGGCCCAGGCCCGCTCCCATCCCTCCGCGGCCGTCGGCCGCGAGCGGACCGGCCCGAGGTCCGGCACGCGGATCAGGGTGGCACCCCACTCGAAACCGCCGTCGGACCGGGCGGTCGGGTCGTCCGTGGTTGCGAGGAGTGGAGTCATGACGGTCGCCCCCGATTCAATCGATGCCGGCTGGGTTGCTCAAGGACACGCGGAGCGGCCGCTCGACGCCGTCGATCGCCTGGGGATGCGGCCCGGTCGTCCACTCTCGCGATGGTTCTAAGGATCGGCGTCCCCGGCGGGAAACTTGAACAGCCGTGACGAAAATGCCGGGCCGGGAAAGACGTCCGATTCCGGGGCCGTTGCCGACGCGCCGGCGGTATCGGTCGCGACGGTCGCGACGCCGGGCGTTCGAAACGCGACCGCCCGGCCGGACGCGAGGTCCGGCCGGGCGGGGAGGTCGTCGGCCTCGCGTGCGATGCGATCAGCGCCCCCGGAAGAACCCGAAGAAGCCGCCGCGGCGCGACGAGCCCGGCACGGAGTTGGCGTCGGCGCCGCTGGCGAACATCGTCCCGCCGACGTTCGGCAGCGAGCGGCCGGCCTCGTAGCGGGCGACCGGGAGGAACTCCGGCGCCTTGCCCTGGAAGCGGGCCACCGCCGCGCCGCCGTTGGCCAGGTCGAGCGAACGGACGTTGTCGATCGTGACGTAGGGGTTGTGACCGGCCCAGGCGGAATTGATGACCTGGAGGATGTTCAGCGGCGCGAAGAGCGCCTCGCCGCCGACCGCGATCCAGTCGGCCGCGGCGGGGTTGGTCTCGTCGACCCGGCCGTCGAGGCCGTAGACGATGCTGTACTCATAATGGGCGACCCGGTCCTTCTCGTCCTGGCCGTTGAGCGACGACCCCGAGTTGGCGTGGACGTCGATGTTGATCAGGACGGCGCGCGGGCCGCGGCCCGGGATCGACTTGTACTCGGCGACATACTTGTAGATCGCCTGGTTCCAGACCTCGGCCTCGGTGCCGCGGGGGGGGAACGCCCTCATGTTCGAGAGCAGGGCCTGCCGCTCCCCGCGGATGTGGGTCTCGAACATCGCGTGGACGCGCGGGGCCTTCCAGTCGGTCGCGTCCGGGCCGGGGCGGGGGGGGCCGGCGGGGATGTCCGCGGCGTAGTCGCCGATGCGGTGGTTGAGGTGGTTCTCGCCCAGCTCGGCGTACAGCGCCTTCAATTCGTCCTTGGTCATGCCGGTCCCCGGGGCCGGGAGCGGGTCGTTGAAGGCGATCGAGGCCACGGCGCCGCCGAGGCAGTGGCCGGGCCAGCGGCTGATGTCGTTGTTCTGGGTGTTGACCGCCTCCCACGCGCGGGCCGAAGTCCCGAAGAGCTGGTCGTACTTCAGCAGGGGCGAGGGGGTCTGGAACAGCGTGTTGTTGGGGCCCTGCCAGTAGAGGTCGTCGTACAGGTTCGGGAACCAGGTGGCGTCGTCGCCGGACGAGGGGATCGTCTCCAGCAGGCCGTTGCGGCCGGCCAGCACGATGTCCTGGCCGGGCGCGATGTATCCGCCCGGGGCCACGACCCGGACGTCGTCGCCCTTCAGGTCGTAGCTGTCCACCCGGCCGTTGCCGCCGGCCCAGGGCTCGTGCAGCGAGTCCGCCTTCGTCGGCCAGTAGTAGAAGTTCCAGGGCCTCTTGGCGCTCTGGCCCGACTGGACGAACCGCGTCTCCACCTTGTAGGGCTTCTTGGCCCCCGTCACCTTGAAGGTGTACCAGCCCTGCTTGTCCTCGCCCACCTCCTGGCCGTTCGTCCGGGCCGCCCCGTCGGGGCCCTTGATCTCCTCCACCTTACCTTCGCTCGACTTGATGGTCAGCTCGCCCCCGAACCGGGTCGGGACGTAGACCCCATAATAGTGCTCGCCCTCCCTGGCCTCGAGCGAGCCCCCCAAGGGGACGGCCGCGACTCGCTCCGCGGACTCCGCACGGGCGCTCGTCCCCCAGAGGGCGACGGCCAGCCCGAACATCGCTCCGCCGAGCCGGTTGCCGATACGCATGCTGCCTCCCGATACCGGTGTAGAGTTGAAGACGCTGCATCCTATGTGGAGTGCGGAGTCGCCGCGGGGACCACCTTGTCCCTCTCACGGACGACTCATGCTCGACCGCCCCGACAAGACAGCGGCTCCTTTTCAAACCTCTTGATGGTTCGGCTCCCAATCCATCGCGGGACGATCCCATTTCCTCCCCCGCGGCGGCCGGCGTCTCGATACCCCGCAAAGACCTCAGAGTCTCCCAGAACCCCTAAAGCCCCAGGCCGAGGCATATCCTCGATTTCCCCAGCTTCCCTCAATGCCCCGGGATCGGATGCCGATAACCTGCTCTGGCCACCCCTGGGGTGGAGCGCGAGCATCGGCCATGAAGACCGGCGCTCGGGCTTCCGCCACCAACCGAGGCCTTTCTCAGGCTGCCCCTCCCACAACGGAAGGGGGGGCAGGCTTCGGGGCCCCCGCCCAGGCGGGACGTGCCCCGGGGTTCGACAGGGCGGTGGTGTTGGCGATCGGACGTTGTCAAGCATCGGTCGGGACCGGACCACCAGGGGACTGTCAGTACACCGAGTCGATCGAGACGTCGACCGACAACCTCACTCAGCACAGAGGACATCGCGATGACCAGTGCGGTTCTAGTTGTTGCCCTGAGCATCTCGGGCCAACTGTCCCCCCAATCCTCCCCGCAGGCCCCGGTGAAGGTCCTGCCCGTGGCCCAGGCCCCGGCCAAGATCGCCCCGGCCCCCCAGGCCCCGGCCAAGATCGCCCCGGCCCCGCAGGCCCCCGCCAAGATCGCCCCGGCCCCCCAGGCCCCGGTGAAGGTCCTGCCCGTGGCCCAGGCCCCGACCAAGATCGCGCCGGCCCCGCAGGCCCCCGCCAAGATCGCCCCGGCCCCGCAGGCCCCGGCCAAGATCGCCCCGGCCCCCCAGGCCCCGGTGAAGGTCCTGCCCGTGGCCCAGGCCCCGACCAAGATCGCGCCGGCCCCGCAGGCCCCCGCCAA
>MKTT01000086.1:82613-87930 GCA_001898385.1 Planctomycetales bacterium 71-10 | reverse complement strand
GTTGTCCGTGACCGTGTTGGCGTTGAGCGTGGCCGTGCCGACGATGGTGTTTGAGTTGACGGTCGCCGTGGTGTACGCGGCGGGCAGCGGCGCGCAGTCCATGCCGAAGAGCGCGGTCAGCAGGTCGAGCGACAGCAGCGCCGCCGGCGTCAGCGAGGGCGCGGCGGTGCTAGAGAGCGGCTGCGCTACGGCGACAACCGTGGTGCCGCTCGCCAACGCACTCTTGCCCTTAGACTGCTTCGCGGAGCCAGAACCAGAGCCAGGAGAAGTGCTGGAGTTGGCGGTGGCGTTGGGGGGAAGCCCGGGGTACGGCGCGAGAGCCCCCGGGAGGAACAGAAGGTCGACGAGTCCGCACTGGACAAGCTCCCGCACGCTCGACTTGACGGCCGCCAGCGCCAGACACGCCTCGAGCGTGGCCATCACCGCTGCCGCGTGCGGGGTGAGGTCCGTCAGCAGGCCCACCAGGCCGCCGCCAGCGCTGCCGCCGCTGACGCCCACGGTCCCCGCGGCTGAAGTTAGGCCGCCGTGGGGGCCCGCGAGGGGCTGGCGGCGCGGGGAGCCGGGGTTGGGGTTACCCAGGCCGACGGCGGCGGCGGCGGCGGCGGAGGCGGCGGCAGTGCCGGGAGAGTGGGTGAACCCTGGATCGAAGTATGCCACCAACGGGGCAGCAGCAGCAGCACTGTTGTTGCCGCTGCCGTTGCCGTTGATCGAGGGGACGGTGTATGCGAACGCGGCCTCGAGCCCGTCCAGGAGGCTCATGACGACGCCGCTGCGGGAGATGATACGGCTGCCCACGGTCGCCACTATCATGGCGCAGACGGAGCCGTTGCCGTTGCTGGCCGCACAGCTCGCGCCCGTCAGGTCGCTCACCATCGCAGCGTTGCCGTCGCCGGCCTTGCCGTCGCTCTCGGCGAGCGACGAGGGCGGCACGGGGGCCGGATACAGCGCGAGCAGCGCGGCGACGAGGCGTGCCACAGAGGCCAACACTGAGGGGAAGGGCAGGCGCAGCGCGGGGCGGCACAGAGCGAGCGCCGCCGAGAGCGCCTGGTCCAGCGCGGGCGTCAGCCGCGGCACAGGCGCGCCCGCGAGCACGGTCACGGGGGCGCTCAGCGCGCCGGGGGACGACAGGACCCCCGCCGCGGTACTATGGCCGGCGCCGCCCACGGTGCCCGCGAGGGCGGCAGCGGGGCCGGCGAGGGCCATTGCGGTCATGGTGGTGGTGGGGAAGAGGGGGCTGCCCCAGAGCGCGATGAGGTCGATCAGCGCGGGCACGAGCGCGGCAGCCGCGGTTGTGAAGTGCTGGTCATCATTGAAACCATCCGTGCCAGCCGCAGTCGCAGAGCACGCGCGCGTGACGGCGCGCATGGCGGCGACGGTGTCAGCGAACGAGAGCGCGGCCAGCGCGGCGACAGAGTCGGGCATGGTGGCGTTGCCGCTGCTGCTGCTGCTGCTGCTGTTGCTGCTGCTGGTGTTGTTGTTGCTGGTCGAGCTCAGGAGCGTCTGCGCCGCCGCGAGCGAAAGGACTGGCGCGGACGCGGCGCCGCCCTCGTCCTGCTCGGGCAGCAGCGCAGTGGCGGGCGCAAGCGCGACAAGCAGCGCGACGACGTGCTTGGTCACCGCGAGCGCGAGCGGCACGTCGGGCAGCGCGAGGCCCCGGGGGCGAGCGCGCGAGATCTGGCGGACAGCGGACCCCAGGCGCGCGTACGAGGCCTGCGCGTGGCGGTGGTGGAACAGCGCCAGAATGCCGTCGTAGTCGACGGGAATAAGCGGCGTCGCGGCCGAGGCCGGGGCGGTGTCGCTGCTGTTGTTGTTGGTCGCGGCGCTGTGACCGCGACTGCTAGAGCTGGCGCTGGAGCTAGTAGTTGTAACGACGGAGGCGTTGGTTGTGCGGAGCTTCTGCGACGTGGAGAGCTTACCGGTGGCGGTGCGGCCGCCGCCGGGCGCGTGATGCAAGTGGTACACCGCGCCACCAGCGGCGGATGCGCCAGAGGCAGCAGCGGCAGATGACGAGGAGGACGACACGGGGAGCGACTGGAGCAGCGCGGGCGGCGGGGGGCGCGGGCGGACGCTCGCAGCGCCAGCGCCAGCGCCTGTACTAGCGCTGAAGTCAGCGCTGCCGCTGCTGGAAAAGCCGGTGGTGCGGCCCTGGTGCGTGTAGGACATCGAGGGCAGAGTGCCGCGCGTGGGGACGCGAGGGAGGGCCAGCGGGTGGTGCCGAGATAGACGGGAAAAGCTTCAAACTTAGGGCGAGTTCAACGGGCCCTGGGAGATTTCTGAAGAGCTGTAAAACAAATGTTAAATAAACAGCAGACTGGTTAGTTACAAACAGATATCTATTTGCAAAAATTACTACGACAGGTCGAGATATCACACTTGGCGTAAGAACCGTTTCGTTCACTTCTTCTCTTATCGGTTGCTGGTCGCGATTTTTGCGAACAGGCCTTTGGGTTGCCGCCAGCCGCGACACCGACTGGCCGACGGCTGTCTCTGCGTGATGTTCACAGCATGGAACTGGAGTCTCTGGCCGTTGCCTCGCAGCATCACAGATACCACAGACTATTTTAGTGACAAATATACCGTTTAGATTTGCGACATTTCTTTCACGCCTTGTTTCCCCTCACGCCAGCTTGCCACCGACGACCCTCATCTCACTCACACTTCTCCCCCAACCGCCCCACTCTGTGCCCGCCATCCTTATCACCACCATCGCAGTATGCAGCACTCGCACCAGCCCGAGGAGGAGGCCCAGCCTGTCTCGCCGCTCCGCGCCGCCATCTCCGAGACCGTGGCCGACCTGGGCCACTACGGCTCCACCTTCCTCCGCTCCCTCAGCTGGGTCTACATCCCCCTCGTACGTCGACTTCCATACTATCTACAAGACGCAAACAACGCGTCAGGAACTCAAAACAGCACAATACGGATATTCGCAGAGCATGCTTATATTTTTGCGTTGTTTTAGTACTATCAGCATTAATCTCACTCCTCTGCAATCACTTAAACTTCCCCTGCTCACACCTCGCGACTCTTGACTGTTCCTTGTTTCCCACCCCCCGTAGCTCGGCTACATCGTCTACCGTGGTCTTGCCGCCACCAACCACGCCGTTTACATGTCCCAGGAGGACGCTGAGTCCAACTACGAGCGCGAAGTCACCCAGTACGGTATCCTCGGCCACTCCAACCCCGTACGTGCCCATATCACACATCTCTCGACGTAGTCTATATCTTAAAAGGATAACTTGCGCATAACGTGACTTGTTTTCATATAAGCACGCATCATTGAATCATTTTGTCTTATTCAACTGCGTCACTTTCAGATTGGTCCCAAATCCGTCATGTACCACCCCTTTTGTCTCTCACTAAATGTTTTTCCCCGTTGTGTTTCCACTTCATTATGTTGTTGTGTAGGTCGATGTTGACGCCATGGAGACCCAGAGCCAGTAAGCACGCTGCGCCACAGCAATCTACACACACTCACCGCACACATTGCACGCTCATGCACAAGTGTAGCTCAACGCAACACATCTCGGGCGCTATCTGCTGTGGCGATCAGACAGACTGTTACACGTGACCACGTGTTGCTGCCTGCAGTCACAGGCATAGCTGCAGCGTTAGCATTAGCATCAGCCACCTACATTGCGCTTGCTGTCATTGCTCTTATGCGTTCCTGTGTGGATACTAAATTATGCTTGATTGTGTGTGTTTCCGTGGCGTTAGATGAACATAATGTACCAGAAACACACACAATCATGCTTTTCATGTTCATTCATTACGTTCGTTTTTACGTTTCTTTTCATTAGATACGTATTTCACTTAGTCATTATGTATTATTTTTTTCATGTGCATTCGTTTCACGACACGCGCATAACCCACTGTCCGTGACAACTGCTCTATCAACGCTGCTATTGCATTATCGCACAGCTAAGATCACAAGACGCTGTTGAGGCAGAACGGACTTTCTTCTAAATAGCCACCTTATATCAAACACACACGCGCCCACACACGCATTACACTCACGACGATGCTTGTCACATGAGCGTGCTAGTTTGCATTCACACCACCCACACTGTTGTCTCGCTTTTGGCGAGTTTTATTCACACTGGAAGGCAATAGGTAGACGCGATCATACTGCGTTGGTGGTGTCTAATACAAATTGTATTTTAACATATTTCAAATCTTAGCCCCAAATGTATTGTTTCATTGCACTAGCTCGATTACACGTGATTGCCACACCGTCACTGTGCAACGGCAGAGTGGCGAACGAGTAGGCGTATGACCGAGAAGACATGTTAAGAAACGGTCTCCCTATGCAAAATGCGTCTACAGACTTCACATGCTGACATTCGCTATGCATGGAGCATCGTGTTTCAAGACACTTCTACTTTTTTACGTTTTGATAATTTGTCATCTTGACTCTCTGCTATCATCCTTTTCTGCACCGCCGATCACTCTCCTCCTGCACTTTATGTCCTTCCACTTGGAGGCAGAAGAATAACGCATATCCGAAATTCATTAGCATCAAGACATTTCGCACAAGAATTCTACTAACATTTTCTGTTTTCTTTTCCTAAAACCCCAACCTCGCCCCACCCCGTCGCTGTCCTTCTCACCACCAGTCCGTTACCACAGCCAAAGACACATCGCATTCGACCTTTTCCTAGCGCCTGTGCCCCGCCTCTCGCCTTGCGTTTGCCTGTCAAGACCCAACACACCCGAGATGTCTTCCCCCGCTGCCGCCGCGGACGACAACGCGTCGTTCTCCGACGCCGCGAGCGACTACCTGGAGCGCCACCGCGTGTACGAGACCTTCCACCTGCTGCTTAAGTCGCTCACCATCCACCGGCCCAAGGACCCCGTCGCGTTCATGATCTCGCAGCTGGACGAGCCCGAGGAGCGGCTCCGCGTTGTGCTGCTTGCGCCGCCCGACGCGCGCCTCTCCTCCCGTGCGACCCTGCTCTCTGCACTGGTCGACAAGTTCGGGCTCGTCCGTGTCTCGCTGCCCGCGCTGCTCGAAGACGAGGTGCTTCGTCAGTCCGCGCTTGGCACCAAGGCCAAGAGCTACCTCGACCGCGGCGCCGCCGTGCCCGACGAGCTCAGCGTTGCTGTCATCACCGCCGCGCTCGCCCGCTCCGACTGCGTCTCAAAGGGCTGGGTCCTCGACGGGTTCCCTAACACACCCACTCAGGCGCGGTACGTCTGATCGCAGTCTAGAACAAAATATATTTATCTTAGACATGTATATATTGATTTTGCAAACTATTCTTTTTTGTTTTATTCAGCTAATCACTGGAAGTACTCTTGAATCATCCTATATCGCGTC
>MKTT01000086.1:0-82433 GCA_001898385.1 Planctomycetales bacterium 71-10 | reverse complement strand
GGTCGTCCGCTCGGCCGAAGGCTCGCGCGTCCCCGAGTCGGCCCGCGTCGTCTACCGCTACGCCGACGGCGAGGTCGCGACCGAGACCCTGTCGGCCGCCGAGGGGGGCGAGTTCCGCGGCCGGATCGAGTCGGCCGACCGCCCGTTCACGTTCAGCGTCTCCGGCGGCGACGACTCGACCTCGATCCGCGACGTCGCCGTCCGCGTCGTCACGCCGCCCGCCCTCGTCCGCGCCGACGTCCGCCTCGTCCCGCCCGCGTACACCGGCCTGCCGGCCCAGGTGCTGGCCTCCGGCCTGACCTCGTTCAAGGTGCTGGAAGGGACCCGGGTGGAGGTCGAGGCCGCGGCCGACAAGCCGCTGTCGAAGGCCACGCTCCACCGCAGCGACGCCCCCGACCCGGCCCCCGCGACGCTCGACGCCGTCGGCACGGGCCTGCGAGCCGCGTTCGCGCCGGCCGGCGACCTCACGTTCTGGTTCGCCATCGCCGACGCCGAGGGCTTCGCCGCCCGCGAGGCCGTCCGCTACGACGTCCGCATGGTCAAGGACGAGGCCCCGCGGGTGGCGATCGCCGACCCGAAGACCGACCGCGACGTCCCGCCCGACGCCGTCCTGCCCGTGGCGATCGACGTCGACGACGACTACGGCATCCGCTCGATCCGCATGCTGTTCCAGGTCGCCAGCGGCGACTCCGAGCCCCACGACGGCGTCATCCTCCCGCTCTGGTCCGCCCCCGACGCCGAGGCCGAGGCGTCGGCCGTCGCGCCCGGGTCGGCCGGGACCGCGGCGCGATCCGCCCTGGCGATGGTCAAGCACCAGTCGGTCGGCCACGAGTGGGACCTCGGCCCGCTCAAGCTCCCCCCCGGCTCGATCGTCACCTTCCACGCCGACGCCCGCGACTTCGACGCGACGCCCGGCCCCAACGTCGGCAAGAGCCGCGAGCTGCGGCTGCGGATCGTCGCCAAGGAGGAGGCGTCGCGCCAGTTCGACGAGGCCCGCCGCGCCCTCCGCGAAGAGGTGGCCCGCACGCTCGCCATGCAGAAGCAGGCGGCCGTCCCCGTCGCCGACGCCGAACGCGCGCTCGAACAGGCCGGCGCGCTGAGCCGCCCCCAGCGCGACGACCTCGACAACGCCGGCCTCGTCCAGCGCCAGGTCTCCGGCCGCCTCAACGACCGCGACGAGGGCCTGGAGAAGAACCTCCGCAACCTCCTCGACGACCTCAAGAACTTCAAGCTCGACAACGACCCCGCCCGCGAGCAGATGGAGCGCATGCTCGCCCAGCTCCAGAAGCTCCGCGACCAGAACCTCGGCGCCGCCGAGCAGGCCCTCTCCCGCGCCGCCAAGAACCTCGACGCCGCCGACCCCAAGGCCGGCGATCAGGCCGACGCCCAGGCCAAGGATCAGGCCGCCCCCCCCGAGCAGGCGAAGGCGAACGACGCCGCCAAGGAGGCGCTCGCGCAGGCGAAGGAGAACCAGGGGGCGGTCGCCGACGAGCTGCAGAAGATGCTCGACGACCTCGGCGAGTTCGAGACCTACCGCGGCGTCGTGAAGGACGCCCAGGACCTCCTGAAGAAGCAGGACGAGGCGATCAAGCAGGCCGCCGACGCCGCGGCCCGCCCCGACCTCGCGGGCAAGGACGTGAACGAGCTGACGCCGGAGCAGAAGGCCGACCTGGCCAACCAGGCGGCGCGGCAGCAGGAGATGGCGAAGGGCCTCCAGGACCTCCAGCAGAAGATGGACGAGATGGCCGCGCGGCTCGACCAGTCCGACCCGCTCGCCGCCTCCGCCCTGCGCGAGGCCGCCCAGGCCAGCCGCGACTCCCAGACCGCCGCCAAGATGGAGGAGGCCGCCCGGGGCGTCGAGAAGAACCGGATGGGCCAGGCCCGCGCCGGCCAGGAGGCCGCCAAGCGCGACCTGCAGGAGCTGGTCGACCTCGTCCAGAACCGCCGCGAGCGCGAGCTGTCCCGGCTGGTGAAGGAGCTGAAGAAGGCCGAGGCCGACCTCCGCGACCTCCGCGCCCGCCAGGCCAAGAACCTCAAGGCGACCCGCGAGGCGAAGAACATCGCCGATGAGCAGAAGCGCAAGGAGGAGTTGCAGAAGCTCGCCAAGGAGCAGGAGCAGATCCAGCAGGAGCTGAAGAAGCAGCTCCAGAAGCTCGCCAAGCTCAACGCCGACGCCGCCTCCAAGGCCGGCGGCAAGGCCGCCTCGCGGATGTCCAAGGCCCAGGAGCAGATGGACGCCGACGACGCCGAGCAGGCCGGCGGCGAGCAGGAGGAGGCCCTCGCCGACCTCAACGACGCCCAGGACGAGCTGGAGCAGGCCCGCCGCGACGCCGAGGAGAAGCTGGCCGACGAGCAGCTCGCGCGGATGGGCGACCAGCTCAACTCGCTCGCCGGGCGGCAGTCCAAGCTCGTCGGCGACGCCGAGGGCTTCGAAAAGCTCCGCGCCGCCGGCGACCTCACCCGCGGCCAGCGAGCCGGGCTCCGCGCCCTGGGCCAGCTCCAGGAAGGCCTGAAGGACGAGACGGGCGAGCTGGTCAAGCGGCTCGACGGGGCCCCGGTCTTCGCCCTGACGCTGCGACGCGCCTCCGAGGACATGGACGCCGCCGCCGCCGGCCTCGCCGGCCTCAAGACCGACGCCTCCACGCTCGACCCGGCCCGCTCGGCCTCGCGCCGCTTCGCCCAGCTCATCGACGCCCTCAAGCGCGACGACGGCAAGGGCGGGGGGGGGGGAGGCGGTGGCGGCGGAGGCGGCGGGGGGGGAGGCGGCGGGAACGGCGACGGCATCCCCCCCACCGCCCAGGTCAAGATGATCAAGGCCCTCCAGGAAGAGATCAACGACCGGACCGACGCCCTCGACGAGCTGAAGCGCCGCGGCAAGGAGCCGACGCCGGAGCAGGTCGCCGAGGCCGAACGACTCTCCGAGGACCAGGGCGCCCTGGCCGACATCGTCCGCGACATGTCGCGGCCCCGCCGCGACGACGCCGAGGAGTGACCCATGCGTCATCACGAAAAATCGCCGACCGCTCGCGGCCCCCGGGCCGGCCTCCTCGCCCTCGTCCTCGGCGCGCTCGCCATCTTGCCGGCCCCCGCCCGCGCCCAGGACGGCTCCGACGCCGCCCTCGACGCCCTCATCAAGGAGATCGGCGACGACGCCAAGGCCGACGCCAGGCCCGAGGAGCCCAAGAAGCCCGAGGAGCCCGCGAAGGCCGAGGATTCCAAGAAGCCCGCGAAGGCCGAGGAGCCGAAGAAGCCGGCCTCGAATCCCGAGGAGCTGTCGGACAAGGACAAGGAGCTGGACGACCTCCTCCAGTCGCTCGGCGAGACCAAAGACGAGCCCGACGCCAAGGACGAGCGCAAGCCCCCCGGCCGGCCCGACGACGGAGATCAAAACCAGGGCCCCGGCGGCCAGGGCGACGAAGAGAAGAAGGACCAGGGCCCCGGCGGCGGGCGCGACCGGCAGCCCCGTCTCGACGAGAAGGACAGGGCCATCGACGAGGAGCTGGAGGAGCTGACCGGCCGCCGCCGCAAGAAGAAGGACCAGGGGGACGGCCAGGGCTCGGGCCCGATGGGCGAGATCATCAAGGAGATGCGCGACATCGAGAAACGCCTGGGCGAGCCCGACACCGGCGAGGAGACCCGCGGCCGGCAGCAGCAGCTCGTCAAGCGGCTGGACACCCTGATCGAGCAGATCCGCAAGGAGCAGCAACAGCAGCAGGGCGGCCGGATGCAGCAGCAGACCCGCCAGCAGGGGGACAAGCCGGGCGATCAGGAGGGCCAGCAGGCCGGGAACAACCCCGGCGGCGCGCCCAACCAGCTCCCAAAGAAGCCGACCGACCGGCGCTCGCTCGCCGGCGGGAAGGACGCCTGGGGCCACCTCCCCCCCGAGCTTCGGCAGGAGATGGAGAACGTCGCCAAGGAGGAGTCGCTCCCCATCAGCGAGGACCTCATCCGCCGCTATTACCTTTCGGTCTCGCGCGGCAAGCTCAACCGGGGAGAATGAGCCGATGATCCGCCGCCTCGCCCTCGTCCTCGCCCTCGTCGCTGCATCCGCCGCGCTCGCGACCACGACGCTCACGGCCCAGGAGCCCTCCAAAGAGGGCACGCCGAAGGCCGAGGCCCCCAAGGAGGGCGCGCCCAAGCCCGAGAAGGCGAAGTCGGTCGGGGCCTTCGGCGACGCCATCCGGGGCGACCTGCCGCAGGACGCCCGCCAGATGGTCACGCCCGAGGCCGACCGGGCCATCCAGAACGGCCTGGCGTGGCTGGCGCACTCCCAGCAGCCCGACGGCTCGTTCGGCAGCGGCACCTACAAGGGGAACATCGCCGTCACCAGCCTGGCCGGGCTCGCCTTCATGGCGGGCGGGTCGTCGCCCGGCCGCGGCCCCTACGGCGCGAACGTCGACAAGGCGCTCGCCTACGTCATGGCGAACACCTCGCCCGCCGGCTTCATCGCCGTCGCCGCCGCGTCGACCCACGGCCCGATGTACTCGCACGGCTTCGGCGCCCTGTTCCTGGCCGAGGCCTACGGCATGACCCGCCGGCCGGAGATCCGCGAGAAGCTCCAGAAGGCCATCCGGCTCATCATCGACACCCAGAACCACGAGGGGGGCTGGCGCTACCAGCCGGTCCGCAACGACGCCGACATCTCCGTCACCATCTGCGAGATCAACGCCCTCCGCGCCGCCCGCAACGCCGGCCTATTTATTCCTAGAGAAACGGTGGACGCCTGCATAAAATACGTCAAGCAGGCCCAGAACGCGGATGGCGGATTCCGCTACATGCTCCAGAGCGGCGCCAGCGCGTTCCCGCGCTCGGCGGCCGGCGTCGTCGCCCTCCAGAGCGCCGGCGTGTACGACGACAAGGAGGTGGCCGAGGGGATCGCCTACCTCAAGCAGTTCATGCGGGAGATCAAGCTGGGGAGCCGCTACAGCCACTACTTCTACGGCCACTACTACGCCGCCCAGGCCATGTGGATCCGGGGCGGGGCCGACTGGGACGAATGGTTCCCCGCCATCCGGAACGAGTTGGTCGCCCGGCAGTCGGCCGCCGGATACTGGAACGACAACATCTGCAACGAGTACGGCACGGCGATGGCCCTGATCATCCTCCAGATGCCGAACAACTTCCTGCCGATCTTCCAACGCTGACCGCCGCGGGCCGCGACCGGGGGCCGAATCATCATGCGAGGACGAGAATCGATCGCCCTGTGGCTCGCGCTGACGCCGGCGCTCGCCTCCGCCCCCCGGGCGGCGGAGGGGCCGGCGGCCGGGCCCGCCTTCGACGTGGTCACGACCGCCGGCCCCGGCGGCTCGGGCCGGATCGCCGCGATCGGCGTCGATCGGATCGAGGTCGCCCCGGACGTCGGCGAGCCGAAGGCGTTCGCCACGACCGATCTCGTCCGGCTCTCGCGCCGGGCCGAGGCCCCGCCCGCCGAGGGGGCGTCGGTGCTCCTGGCCGAGGGGGACAGGATCGCCCAGGCGACGATCGCGAGGGCGACCGACGCAGCCGTCGAGGTCCGGTCGGCCGCGACCGGCGACGCCTCGGTCCCGCTCGACGCCGTGCTCGGCCTGGTGCTCGCCCCGCCGACCGACCCCGAGGCCCTGGACGCGCTGGTCCGCCGGATCCGGACCGAGCCGCGCGCCAGCGAGGTCGCCTGGCTGGCCAACGGCGACCGGGTCGTCGGCACCTTCCAGGGGATGGACGACCGGACCGTCCGGCTCCTGGTGGACGGCGCCCCCCGCGAGCTGGCGCGCGAGGGGGTCACGGCGCTGGGCTTCGACCCCGCCCTGGTCTCCTACCCCCGGCCCGACGGCCCCTACCTGGAGGTCGGCCTGGCCGACGGGTCGCGGCTCGGGCTGACCGGGGTGAAGCTGGAGCGGGGGCGCGTCTCGGGCGTCGCGCGCTTCGGTGCCGAGGTCGGGGCCCCCATCGACGACATCGCCCTGATCGTCCCCCGGACGGCGGCCGTCGCCTACCTGTCGGAACGCGCCGTCGACGCCAAGAGCTACACGCCCTACTTCGACCTCGTCCGCCCCTTCCAGGTCGACGCCGACGTCGAGGGCCGGCCCATGAAGCTCGGCGGCCGTCGCCCCGAGCGCGGGTTCGGCACGTCGAGCCGGACGCTCCTGGCCTTCAAGCTCCAGCCGGGGGACCTGAGGTTCCAGGCGAGCGTGGGCGTGGACGAGCGGGCGGGCCCCCTGGGGAGCGTCGTGTTCCGCGTCCTGGCCGACGGCAAGGAACGCTTCGCGACCCCCCCCATGACCTCCCGCGACGCCGCCGTCGACGTCGACGTCGACCTGGACGGGGTCAAGCTCCTGATCCTGGCCACCGAGTTCGGGGAGCGCGGGGACGTCCGCGACCTGGCCGACTGGGCCGAAGCCCGCGTGATCCGTCGCCCGTGAGCCACCTCCCCCCAGCCGGACGCCCTCCCATCATGGCCCCCACCACCACCGAACCGTCGGCCGACGCCCGATCCAACGAGAGCCGGCCGAACGTGCTGGGACACGTCGCGTCGGCCGTGGTCCACAGCGTCATCAACCGGATCAGCGCCGTGGTCAGCCAGGCCGAGATCCTCAAGACGCGCCGCTTCCCCGCCGAGGACGTCGCGCAGCGCGCCGACGCCATCATCAAGGCGGCTTTGGAGGGCGCCGCGCTGGCCCGCCGGCTGGCGGAATACAGCCGGGGCGTCTCGGCGCCCGAGTCGTCCCCCGTCGACCTCGACGCCCTGATCGGGTCGCACCTGGACGCGCGCCGCGCGGACGCCCCGGCCGGCGTCGAACTGACGGCCGACCTCCGCGCCCGCTCCTCGTTCCCCGGCGACCCCGATCGGCTCGCGGTCATGCTCGACTGCCTGATCGACAACGCCTTCGAAGCGCTGGCCGCCTCGGGCCGGGGGGGCGTCGTCACGGTCTCCACGCGGCTCGACCCGCTGGGATGGCTGGAACTCGACGTCCGCGACGACGGGCCGGGCATGGCCCCGGACGTGCTGGAGTTGGCCCTGGAGCCGTTCTTCACCACCAGGCCCGACCACCACGGCCTGGGCCTCCCCCTGGCGCGCAGCCTCTGGCGCCGCCACCGCGGGGCCTTCTCCATCGACGCCCCGCCCGGCCGCGGCACCCTCGTCCGCCTGACGCGCCCCCCGGCCGAGCCTCCCGCCGCATGACGGCCGCGGTCGGCGCCGCCGGGCGGCCTCCCCCCTCGTCCGGGGGGAGGCGCATGAGCCGGCTCAGTCGGTGCCGAGCAGCTCGACCTCGAACAGCAGCGTGGCGTTGGGCGGGATCACGCCGCCGGCGCCGCGGGCCCCGTAGCCGAGCGAGGGGGGGATGCGCAGCTCGCGCTTGCCGCCCACCTTCATCGAGGCGACGCCCTCATCCCACCCCTTGATGACCTGGCCCACGCCCAGGGTGAACTCGAACGGCTCGCCGCGGTCGACCGAGCTGTCGAACTTCTTCCCCTTCTTGTCGTTCTCCCAGAGCCAGCCCGTGTAGTGCATCTTGCACGTCTGGCCCTTCTTCGGGGTCGCGCCGTCCCCTTCCTTGGTGTCGCGATACTCCAGCCCGCTCTCCGTCTTGGTCATCTTCTTCTCCTCGGCCTTCTTGTCGTCCCGCCCCCAGGCCGAGGCCGACGCGCCCAGCGCCACCAGTCCGGCCAGCGACGCACAGAGCCACGACCGAACCGCACGATCCATGGTCTTCAAGCGACACGCTCCTTCTTCGATCCAGCTTCCTCGCGTCCCATCCGCGCGGGATCGCGAACGTCCGCGACCCTACCATATCCCGCTCGCCATCGGAACCACCCCGACCCGAATCTGTACAAATATCTCTTGCCGGCACCCTCCCTCGCCGATAACCTGTTCACCGGAACACAAAACCCGTCGGCGACTATCAAGTCCAGGGGAGAAGGCGGCGAAATGTTGAAAATAATCAACTTGAAGTCGCCAAGTCTCCCGGATGTGGCACTGCATGGTGGGGACGTGCGGCGTGGGCGATTCGAGCACCGAAGGGGGGGTTGGGGGATGGAAGATCGACTCCACACGGCCCGGGGGCGGTCGTATGCCTTCCAACCTACGTCGGCACTGCTGGGCGCGACCGGCTCGATGGCGGGCCGCCCGCGACACGGCCTCCCCGCCCACGTCGCCGACTCAATCTCCTCGACGGCCCGGGGGTTGGGGCCTTCGGCGACGAGCGGCGCAACGCCCGAACACCGGGGGGATGCGACCCTGTTCGGGGGGCGGCTCGGCTGCGACGTGGAGCGCGATTTTCATCGCGTTTTGACGATCGGAGCCAATCTCCAGCCCCCAGAATTTCCCCTGAACCTCGTTGCTGAAAGCACTTACGTCTCGCAAGGCGTCGACGTCGCCGGAAGTGTCGGCGGCGAACGAAGCCATTCCTCGCGGGGGGCGAAACCGGAGGCCGCCGTGGGGCGTATAGAACTTCGTGGCACGGGACGGACGGCGAAGGTCATGGGGAGATATCGGACTTCCCGGCCCGATCCCGGGACGGTCGGTCAAGGATCCGGACGGCCCGGCGAATATTCCGGTGAACATGCGGGCCGGCGTCCGCGTCTGCGGGGAGGTCGAGAGGTGTCCCCGCGCGGACGATCCCGGTTTCGCGCCCTAGGCTCCACTTATGAGACGGATGGCGAGAGGGAAACGGAGGGGGGATTGCGGTTCGAGGCCGACTCGACGTCGCCCACGACCTCGTCCCCACGACTGATCCCGGCAGACCAGCTTGGCCGCGTGCGTCGACCTTATTTCCTTCACAAGGACGTCCCCATGTTGACCCCGGTCCCTACGAAGCGTTGGACACGGGCCTGTGCCGACTCCGCGTCGCGACACGCCGCGACGCCCGCCGTACGTCAGGACGCCCCCACCGAGGAGTACACGATCGGGCCGCCGTCCTCCCGCATCGCCGAAGCCCTGCGCCAGACCACCCTTAGGGCGCACGAGGCGATCAAAGGGGACGCCCGCGATCCCCGAGTCCTGCGCGACCTCCAGTT
This sequence comes from Planctomycetales bacterium 71-10, assembly GCA_001898385.1. Classification (GTDB taxonomy): domain Bacteria; phylum Planctomycetota; class Planctomycetia; order Isosphaerales; family Isosphaeraceae; genus Paludisphaera. Next base: position 73,439 of record MKTT01000086.1, on the reverse strand, counting down.
CGAGATCGCCTCCCTGGAACTCGAGGCCGAACGCCTCGGCCTGAGGGGCCTGCGGCCGTTCCTCAACTCGCTCCGGCTGAGGGTCGAGGCCGCCATCTGAATCCAGCTCGAAGGGAACCGCAGAGGGCTTCGCGACGTCTAAGGCGACATCGCGGCCAGGTTGAAGGGGGAGGGAGGGCCCGGCCGGATCGCCGGGCGGAATCCTCCCGATCGAGACGAGACAAAGGGGCGGGCGGCGGCGTCCGCCGGGGCGTATCGGGACGAAGGCGACGGGTCAAAGGCCCGGACGCCCTTCCCGCCGGACTCGACCGCGGCCGACGCGGCAGGGAACCGACGCCCCGGGCGGCACCGCCCCCGCCCCCTTCTACTATTATATATAGGGGACGCCGGGCCTCACTTCCCGCGATTGCCCCCGGCCTTCTGGCGGCCCGCCTGCTGGTTGCCCCGGCCGATCTCGACCATGTGGCCGCGGATCGACGCCTCCGCGTTTTTGGCCTGCGACGATTCCAGGGCCTCTCGCGCCTGCTCGGCGGCGGTGGCCTTGTCCGCGCCCTTCTCCTTGTCCTTCGCCCGCTCCCGGGCGGATTTCGACGCCGAGGCGTCCTTGCCGAGAGCGTCGCTGAGCTTGAACCGGCCGATGCCTGCCATTGATTCGCCTCCTCGGGCGTGCGGGGTGCGACTTCGACTCAGAGGAAGATGCGTTTGGCGTACTCGCGGAAGGCCAGGGGGTCGAGCGGCCGGGCGCGGAAGCCGATGTAGCCGTCCGGCCTGACCAGGAACAGGCATGCACCCTCGGCGCCGAACCGCCGATGCAGCGCGTTGGTCGGATCGGGCAGCCGCTCCCCGCGCCAGGCCGGAGAGTCCTCGATCGGGGTCCGGGGCTCGACCAGGATCGGCCGGATCCGCCCGGCGAGGTGGGGCGGGATGAACTCCTCGGCCAGGAAGTCGACGCGGAAGGCCCCGGACTCGGGCCGGAGCCCCTGGAAGACGAGGAGGACGTGCCGGGGCCTGGCGTCGGCGTCGGGATCGTGGCCGGGGTCCTCGCGGAATGCGACGTCGGAGAGCCGCATCGGCAGGCCGCTCGTCGGGTCGGACTGGGCGAGGAGGACGTCGGGCAGGCGGTCGCCGGGCTTGGGACCGCGCCGGAACGACTCGTTGGCGTTGAAGCCGGTCGCCCCTTCCACGGCCGTCGCGCGGAACCAGCCGGGGCGGCTCTCGCCCACGATCGGGCTGCGACGATACGAGACCGACAGTTCGGCCATCTCGCGCGAGATCAGCCGTCGCACCGCCTCGATCCTCCCCAGGCCGGCCAGGGCCGCGTCGCGGGCGGCGCGGGCCAGGGGATTGCGAGGGGCGATCAGCCGCATGATCCGGTCGGTGGAGTTGAGCACGCGCTCGGCCACCGGCCGGCGTTCGAGGTCGTACGAATCCAGGATCGATTCGGGGGACTCGCCGCGGAGGACCATCGCCAGCTTCCAGGCCAGGTTCGCGGCGTCCTGGACGCCCGTGTTCATCCCCTGGCCGCCGGCCGGGCTGTGCAGGTGGGCCGCGTCGCCGACGACGAAGGCGCGGCCGGCGCGGTAGCGGTCGACCACCCGGCGGTGGATCACGAACGACGAGGTCCATGACGCCTCGCCGACCCGCCCCCCCAGCCCGGAGAGCGGCCCGGCCAGCTCGCGCACGCGGGCCAGGATGGCGTCGGGGGTCGCGGCGTCGGAGCGCCCCGTGGCGTCGATCAGCCGCCACCGCCCTTCTTCGAGGAGCGGGATCGCGATCAGCGCCCCGTCGGGGGTCAGCACGACCGACGCCTCGTCGACCGACAGGCCCCAGGAGACCTCGGCGTCGGCCAGCAGGAAGCGCTCGGGATACTCCCCGCCCTTGAACTCCAGCCCCAGGCCGTGCCGGACGACGCTCCGGGCGCCGTCGCAGCCGATGAGCCACTTCGCCCGGACGTAGATCGTCCGGCCGCCGCCGCCCTTCAGCTCGGCCGTCACGCCCCCCAGGTCGGTCTTGAAGGAGACCAGCCGCGTCCCCCACTCGACGTCGCCGCCCAGGTCTTCCAGGCGGTCGAGCAGGATCCGCTCGGTCCGCCCCTGGGGCAGGACCAGGACGAACGGGAATCGGGTCTCGTCGGGGGCGAGCGTCAGCCGCACGTCCAGGATCCGGGACGCCGCCCGATAGACCCCGAAGCCGTGGGCGACGCGGCCCTCGTCGCGCATCCGCCCGACGACGCCCATCCGATGGAACGCCTCCAGGCTGGCCGCGTGGATCGCCAGGGCCCGCGACTCCCGCTCGGGCGTCGGCCCATCCTTCTCGTCGACGAGGGCGCAGGACGCCCCCAGGCGACGCAGCTCCACGGCCAGGCTCAAGCCCGACGGCCCCGCGCCGGCCACGAGCACGTCCACCTCGTGATCGATCCAGTCCGCCATCCCTCGAAACCCCCGTCGGCCCCCCGGCCCCGCGACCACCGGAGCCATGCATTCCACTCTGACACACCCCGAGCCCTTACGCCACGCCCCAGGCCCGCGCCATGCCTTCCCGCGGACGCAACCAGCCTAAGAAACGAACCCCCGCAAGCGGGAAATTACCGGCTCCGTGGAGATCACGCCGCCTGGCGCGTCTGCAACGACGACGGCCCGGGAGAAACCGTCCTACGCCCCCCCCGCGGGGCGGGCCGGTTCTATGTTTGAAGGGCCCCCCGCACTTCCATGAGCTACAGTCCGACGGGGGCCGGCGCGGGCCGCCGCAATCGGCCCGCGCCACGGCATGGACGCCCCGATCGACGTCACGAGTTCCGCAACGCCCGGGGTCCGTCACCATGCCGAAGCCATCCCGCCGCCGATTCGCCCCCGGCGTGGCCGCCCTGGAGCGCCGCCGCCTGCTCACGTTGTCGGCCATCTGGCTCGGCCAGGACGGCGGGGATTACGTCGGCACGGAGGGGACCCTCGTCCAGCAATCGCCCAACGACTACCAGGACGTGCACCTGCGACTGACCGGGCTGGCGGCGGGGAAGTCGGTGGCCAGGGTCGACGTCGAGCGTTACGGCGGCGGCGGGTGGACCTGGAGCCCGGCGGGGGGCAAGAACGCGATGTTCCTGCCCGGCCCGGCCGACGCCTCGTCCGCCGACCTCTACTTCGAGCCCTACTTCGCCGACCCCGCCGGCACCCTCTACCAGGCGATCCGCGTCACCTACGCCGACGGCTCGACCGAGCAGACCAGCGTCCGTTCCACCACGGCCGTCGACCCCATGTCGAGGGTGCCGGGCGCGGGCCTGCGGGCGACGTTCCTGGGCCAGGACGGCCAGGACTGGACCGGCGCGACGATCGCCGTGGGGCCCGACGGCTTCCAGGACGTCCACCTGGCCCTCGCGAACCTCTCCGCCGGCGCCTCGGCGTACGTCCGCATCACGGCCGCCACGATCCCGGCGCGATCGTGGGAAGCCGGCATCAACCCGGACGGCCGCTGGAACGCCGAGCTGCTGAACCGTCCCGGCGCGAACGACACCCTGGGGACGACGGCCGACGTCTTCTTCTCGTCCGACGTCGACCTGGCGGGCGTCCCGCTGACGGTCCAGGTCTTCTACGACCACTGGAACCCTGACTATCGCTCGTACACCAATCGGAGCGACAAGGCCGACTCGGCCGTCGTCGTCGCGTCGGCGACCGTCCCGACGCTCGCCATGCCGGCGGCCTCCGAGGCCGACCTCGCCGCATTCTCGGCCCGGAGCCTGCCGCAGGACTCCGGCTTCCCCGGGCTCGCCCACGCCGCGCTCGACGCCGCGAGCCTCGCCGCGCTGCCGACGCCCCAGTCGTTCGCCACGGTCCGCTCGGCCGTCCTCACCGACCGGCACGGGGCCGCGTGGCTCTACCTCCGCGACGGCGCTCCGCCGCCGTACACCGGGTTCGGCGACCCGACCCGCATGTCGTACTCCACGGCCGCCGGCACCCTGAGCTTCCCGCCGGTCCGCGACGAGACCGGCTCGACGCTCACCCTCCGCCTGACGTTCGACGACGGCTCGCAGGCGATCGCCCGCTTCGCCGGGGCCTACGCAGACCTCGGCAGGCTGGCCGTCGACCCGCGCGTGGGCGCCTCGACCCGGCTCGTGACCGACGCCGCCGGCCTGCTCGCGGCCCTGGACGCCGACGTCCCCTCGATCCGCCTGGCCGCGGGGACCTACACGCTCGACAGCCCCCTCGTCCTGGACGCCCCGGTCCGGATCACGGCCGACGCCGGGGCCGTGCTGAATTTCGCCCTGTCGTCCGCGCCGGACTCGGCGTGGAACGGGGCCACCGGCGCGATCTACGTCCGGTCGAGCCACGTCGCTCTCGACGGCTTCGCCGTCCGGTTCACCGGCACCACGGCGAGTTGGAACACCTCGTCGCGGAACATCGTGCAGGCGGGGTTGGGGACGATCGACGTCGACCTCTCGTTCACGAACCTCGACCTCGTCGCCCCTTCGGCCGCGACGGCCGGCGTCTGGGAGGTGGCGGTCCTTCTCATGAACTTCGACGACGGCGACACGGGCGTCATCGTCGGCAACGCGCTGACGGGCGGCTGGATCCAGCTCGGCGCCGCGCCGTGGCGCGTGGAGGGGAACGACTACCGCGGGGCGGTCGCCGGTACGATCACGCCCAGCTTCCTGGCCGTGCGACGGAGCTTCGACCTCGCCGTCGTCGGCAACCACGCGCATCAGGTGGACCCCCGCGGGATCGCCCAGCGCTTCATCGTCATGGGCAACGCCGACTCGGGGCAGGGGGTCGGCAACACGATCGAGGGGAACACGATCGACGGCGGGATCGGCACGCCGACCTCGAACGTGCCGGCCGGCTGGGACAACAACCCGGAGATCATCCTGACCGAGACGTACCAGCCGCGGTTCGAAGGCGTCCCGTCGGCCGTCTCGCCCGACGGCTACGTCGTCCGGGTCCCCTACCTGCGCGGGCCGGCGGCGCGGACCGGCGACGTGGTCTCGATCCTGACCGGCCCCCACGCGGGCGAATGGCGCATGATCGCGCAGGCGTTGGGAGCGACCCGCTATCTCCTGGACGAACCGCTGCCCGAGGGCGACTACGCGATCTCCATCGGCCGCGGGTTCGTCGACCAGGCGTACCTCGGCAACACGATCGACGTCCGGGGCATGATCCCGAACAACGTGGCGATCGTCGTCAGCGGCAACCACTGGGGCCAGCGCATCGAGGGGAACACCTTCCTCGGAGGCGAGGCGCTTCGGATCGTCGCGGGGTCCAACGAGGGGGCGTTCGAAAGCCGGTACCCCGCCCCCTGGGGCTGGTCGCGGCTGCCGGTCTTCGACCTCGTCGTCGAAGGCAACACGTTCGTTGACGCGTCCGTCGGCCTGGGCGTGGCGCACGATCGCTGGGCGAACAAGTCGAGCGCCGGGCGGACGTACCTGACGGGGAGCTTCTCGAACAATATCGTCGCGTGGGGCGACGCGTCCCGGCCGGCCGTCGCCATCGGATCGGGCGGCGACGCGGGCCGCGGAGAGGCGGCGTACACCCGCGCGAACTACCCCTGGCTGACGCCCGGCGAGATCGTGCTGGACGTGCGCGGCAACGTCGCGGACGGCCCGACGACGGGGTCGGCGAAGATCCGGACCTTCTCCGCCGTCCTGAACGGCTCGGCCGTCGACGATCAGACGCTGACGCTGCCGGCCGCCGCGACGCTGGCCGTGACCTCCTACGGCCAGGACGGCCGCGACTACGCCGGCTCCCCGGCGGGCCCGGACGGCTTCCAGGACCTCCACCTGGCCCTCGCCGGGCTCGACGCCTCGAAGACGATCGTCAAGGTCACGGCGGTCGGGGCCGACGGCCGGGTCTGGAGCACGTCCCCCGGCGTCGGCGAGCGCCTGGCGGTGCTGGCCCGCGACGGGGCCTCGTTCGGGCTGTACATCCAGCCCGATCGGGACGAGTCGGGCCTATCGCTCACCATCGTGGCGACCTACTCCGACGGCGCCACCGCGAGGGGGGTGATCGACGCGCTCGGCGCCGCGGCCCGGCTGCCGATGCCCGCGACCATCTCCGCCGGCAAGACGCCGGCCGTCGTCACGTCGAGCGGCGACGCCTCGGCCGGCGTCGCGGCCCTGGCCTTCGACGGCGACAGGGCGACCAAGTGGGTCGGCATCTCCGCCGCGAGCTGGATCCAGTACCAGGTCCCCGGCGGGGTCCCCGTCGTCCTGAAGAGCTATACCGTCACCAACGCCGACGACGCGGCGCAATACCCGCGCGGGCTCCCCAGGAGCTGGATGCTGAAGGGGTCGAACGACGGGGTGACCTGGAAGACGCTCGACGTCCGCGCCGGCCTCTCGATGCCGGCCAGCCGGGGCTTCATCACGATCGGCCTGTCCAACACCACCGCCTTCCGCTTCTACAAGCTGGACTCGATCACGAGCGGCGGCGACGCCCTCGTCCAGATCGGCGAGGTGCGGTTCAACGCGCTCGCGCCCTCGTCCGGGGTCGTCGCGGCGCGGGGGGATTACGCCCAGGCCGGCGAGGGGGCGGCGCAGGCGTTCGACGGCGACCCGAGGACGAAATGGCTCGACTTCTCCGCCGCGAGCTGGCTGCAATACACGACGCCCGACGGCGTCCCGCGAGTCGTCACGCAATACGCGATCACCAGCGCCAACGACACGGCGCAATTCCCGGGCCGCGCGCCCCGGAGCTGGACGCTGAAGGGGTCGAACGACGGCAAGACCTGGACCACGCTCGACGTCCGCACCGACGCCGCCGACGTGGCGAACTTCTCGACGCGCTTCTATAAGATCTCCAACGCGACGGCCTACCGCTATTACAGGCTCGACGACATCGTCAGCAACGGCGACCCGATCATCCAGATCGCGGAGGTCGCCTTCCAGAGCGACCAGGTCGTCGCGATCGCGGCGGGCTCGACGTCGGCCGCGTCGTCGTACGCGGCCGACGCCTCCTATTCGGGCGGATCGACGCGGAGCACGTCGCACGCGATCGACGTCTCCGGCGTCGCCTCGCCCGCCCCGCAGTCCGTGTACCAGCGCGAGCGCGTCGGGGACTTCACCTATACGATCCCGAACCTGACGCCCGGCGGGACCTACACGATCCGGCTGCATTTCTCCGAGAACACCGCGACCGCCGTCGGCGCGCGGACGTTCGACGTCGACGTCAACGGGACGAGGGCCCTGGATCGCTTCGACATCCTGGCCGCCGCGGGGGCCATGTACCGGGCGGTCGTCCGGGAGTTCCTCGCCACGGCCGACGCCTCGGGGCGGATCGTCCTCGCGTTCCGGAGCCATGGGCAGCCCGGCCAGCCCAAGGTCGGCGGGATCGAGGTCGTCGTCCCCGAGCCCGACCTGGCGAGGGGCGCGGTCGCGACGTCGTCCAGCGTCGAGGGGCCGGGCTACGCGCCCGCGATGGCCCTCGACGGCGACGGGTCGACGCGATGGTCGAGCGGGCAGTGGATGCTCGGCGGCCAGTCCGCCTGGTTCGCCGTCGACCTGGGATCCGTCCGCGACGTCGGCCGCGTCCGGCTCGCGTGGGAGGCGGCGTTCGCCGTGGACTACCAAATCCAGGTGAGCGACGACGGCCTGGACTGGACGACGGTCCGATCGGTCGTCGGCGCGACGACGGGGGGCGTGGTCGAACTGGCGGGGCTGAAGGCCCGCGGCCGCTACGTCCGCATCGCCATGACGAAGTACAACGCGACGAAGAATTACTCCCTGTACGCCCTCAACGTCTATGCGACGTGAGGCCGTCGCGGTCGGCCTTGTCGTCCGGCGCGACGGCCGTTAGCATCGATGGATCGACGGGTGCCCCCCTCGGCCGCGCGCCGGAGGGGGGAGAATAGGGAAGCCGGTGCGAATCCGGCGCGGGGCCGCCGCTGTGATCGGCCAGGCTTCGGACGTTGCGACCACTGCCCACGGGTGGGAAGGTCGTCCGAGGGCCGCCAGGAGCCGAGAGCCAGAAGACCTGCCCGTCGAAGCGACGTCGAGACGCCCCGGCCGCGAGCGTCCGCGCGAGCTTCGAGGCCGGGCCACGCCCGCATCGAGCCCGCCGGGAGCGGCCGGGACGCCGACCCATCAGCCCGACCCGGCTCGACTCGACCGAAAGGCCCGACCATGCCCGCCCCCCGCGCCCCGCGGCCCTCGCGCCCGGCGTTCACCCTGATCGAACTGCTGGTGGTGATCGCGATCATCGCCGTCCTCATCGCACTCTTACTACCGGCGGTGCAGGCCGCCCGCGAGGCCGCCCGTCGCATCCAGTGCGTCAACAACCTCAAGCAATTGGGGTTGGCCATGCACAATTACATCGGCGTGAATAATATGCTCCCCAAGGGGGGGCCGGGCGGCGGCGTCAACGCCGCGTCCGTCGCGGCCCCGGTCAACTCCACATTGCGCATCCAGAGCTGGGGCGCGGCGATCGCTCCCTATCTGGAGCAATCGCCGGTGTACAACGCCGTCAATCAAGTGAAGTGGTATATCGAGCCCGAGAACCTGACCGTGAGCCAGACGCGGCTGGCGGCGTTCCTCTGCCCGACCAACCCGCGAGGGGACCTCGGCAAGCCCAACGGCGACACGCCAAAAGCGACGGTCCTGTATGCGCGCAGCGACTACGGCGGCAACTGGGGCGAACGCGCGTTGCGCTGCTATCCCGGGACCGGTTGCCAGAACAGCTACGACGCCGGCGGCGAGGGACGCGGCACGATCCTGCACAAGTTCGAGTCGAACGTCACGCTGATGGAGATCTCCGACGGCACGACGTACACCGCCCTGCTGGGCGAGGCACCCAACGCCATCCACGGGCTCTGGATGGGCCACAAGAACTTCTTCGACCAGAGCGCCCCGCTCAACGCCCGCTACAGCACGACGGCGGCCGGGACCTTCGTCTCATGCCAGATGATGGCGGACGACAAATCCAAGCAGCCGGGGCAACTGGGCTGCGACTACGGGCAGGAGTTCCACTCCTATCACGTCGGTGGCGGGAACTTCCTGATGGTCGACGGCTCGGTCCGCTTCCTCAAGCAATCGATGGACCTCAAGGTCTTCTCGGCCTACCTCTCGCGCCGGGGCGGGGAGATCATCGGCGCCGACGCGGAATAGCCCACGCGGCGCGTATTCATCCCCGCTCGCGCCGCCAGGCCGCCTTGCGGGCGGCGTAGTCGGGGTCGGCCTCGGCGGCCTTCCACGCCTCGAAGAAGATGGCGGCGGACTCGGCCTTCGCCGGGTCGCCCGTCCCTCGCTCAAAAAGCGTCCCATCGGCCGCGTATTTCCGGCCCCCCTTGTAGTTCGTATAGCGCCGGGCGCGGGTGAATCCCATCTGCAGGAACTTGCGGGCCATGTCCGCCCCCACGAAGTCGCCGCGGGCGAGGTAGTCGCGGAACAGGCCGGCGATGGCCCGGCTGCTCTCCCGGGCCTCGTCCGGCGTCTTGAAGCGCCAGTGGGGCAGGATCTCGCCCTTGTAGGGCTCGCAGATCAGCACGCCCTGCTCCCCCCGGCCGACGCGGTAGGCTTCGGGACGCGCCCGATAGTCGACGTCGGCGCGCCAGGCGTATTTCCGAGCCTCGAAGCCTTCGGATCGCCGTCTTTGCATGTCCCCCCCTTTGCGAACCGCACGGAGGCTCCGCAATCCCCGCGCCGCCGGCGACACCGGCTCAACAGCCACACTCCGGCCGACCGATAAGAAGGGGACGACTTGGTCACCCGTCCGCGAGGGGATTCGATGAGGCGAGTGAGCGACACGGTGGGTCGCCGCAGGGCCGGGTGCCGCATGGCCCTCGCCGCCGGGGCGTTCGCGCTGTTCGCCGGGCTGTCGGCGTCGCCCGCGGCCGCCCAGTCGTTGGGACCGGACGGGCCTCCTCCTGGGGGGGACGCGGACGCGGAGGCCGGCTCGCGCGGCTCGGCCTTGCCCCAGGCCGATCCCGGCGAGCCGAAAGAACCGGAGCGGTTCGGCGGCCTGGGCGGGGGCGCGGGCCGATCGCGGGGCACGGCCGGCGCCGTGCGCCAGGATCTGACGCACGGCGCGCCGGGCGATCCGAACGAAAGCCTGCTCCCCCTGCCCATCGGGTCGTCGGGCTCGAACATCGGCGACAGCCCCGGCACCCAGGCACCCGGCGTGATGGGCGGCCGGCTCGGCCGGGCGGCGATCCCGCAGGTCCGGCCCGGCGCGACGTCGGCGGCTGGACCGCCGTCCTTGATCGAGCGGAGGTTGGAGCGAGAGCGGCAGGACGTCCGCCCGGCCGAGTCCGACGAGCGGACGCTCGCGAAACGGCCCCGGCTGGACCTGCCGTCGACGCCCGACGATCCGGGCCCCGAGGACGGCCTGACGCTCGACGCGGCCGTCGAGCGGCTCCTGGCGTGCAACCTGAACGTCGTCGCCCTTCGCTATGAGATCCCCAAGGCCGACGCCGACGTCCTCACCGCCGGCCTGCGCAGCAACCCCATCCTCTACGCCGACGCCCAGCTCGTCCCCTACGGGCATTACACCGCCGACCGGCCCGGCGGCAGCGGAGGCCAGCCCCAGTACGACGTGAACATCTCCCTGCCGCTGGACGTCAGCCGCAAGCGCGCGGCCCGCCTCGACGTGGCCGGCAAGGCCCGCAAGGTCACCGAGGCCCAGTTGCAGGACGAGATCCGCAAGCTCGTCGAGCAGCTCTATACCGCCTACGTCAACGCCCTGGCCGCGCGCGAGACGGTCCGATACGGCGAGGCTTATCTCTCCGGCGTCTCGCAGATCCTCGAGGAGGCCGAGCGGCGGCGGGGCTCGGCGCAGGGTGAGGAGCGGGATTCGCTGGACGAGGCCGCCGCCGAACTGGAGAGTCGGCGAGACCAGGCCGTCCTCCAGGTGAAGCAGGCCGGCCGCACGGCGACCCGGGCCAATCGGACGCTCTCGCAACTGCTGTTCCTCTCGGGCGAGGAGGCGAAATCCTTGAAGCTCCGCGGACGGCTCCGCGAGGTCGCGCCGGTGCCCGACGACGCCTGGCTGGTGCAGGCCGCCCTGGCCAACCGCCCCGACCTCGCCGCCTACCGCCTGGGGGTGGGCCGCGCCCAGGCCGACGTCCGGCTCGCCCGCGCGAACCGCCTCTCCGACATCTACATGGTCTACCAGCCTTACACCTTCCAGGACGGCCGGGCCTTCGGCTTCAAGGGGACGTACTCTTACGGCTTCGGCGTCAACGTCGCCTTGCCGGTCTTCAACCGGAACCAGGGGAACATCCGGCGGGCCGAGACGAACGTGGTCCAGACTCGGTTCGAAATGCAGGCGCTCGAGTACCAGGTGACGCGCGAGGTCGAGGACGAGGCGCAGGACCTGAGGGACACGATCGACGCGGTGCATGAACTGGAACGGAAAACCCTCCCCGCCGCCCGTCGCGCTCGCGACGCCGCGTTCCGAGCCTTCCAGTCCGATCCGTCCAAGGCCGGCGACTTCCTGGGCGAGCAGCAGGACTTCGACGATGTGGTCCAGCAGTACCGCAACGCCCTCATCGAGCTGCGCCAGGACATGCTCGACCTGAACACGTCCACCGGGGTCCGCATCTTCCCGTAGGCCGGCCGCTTGCGCCCCCCCCGCCGGTCGGTGCTCGATCGATCGGTTTCGAGGGGGCCCGGTGTCGGCATCCGCTGGCGACGGGGCGTCGCCGGGAGTAAGCTCGGCGAAGGTCGACCTCCCCGCGCGGGACGGTCGCCCGGGGAGGTCGAGCGATGGCGAGCGAGGCGTCGGGCCGGGATGAGGCGTGCTGTCGACCGGGTTCGGGATGTTGCGGGCCGACGCCGAGCCGGCGCGAGTTTCTCCAGGTCGGGATCGCCGCCGGGGCCCTGATCGCGGGCGTCCGTCCCCGGGGCGCGATGGCCGGGCCGTTCGATTCCTCGGAGTTCGACCGGCTCGTCCCCGCGGACAAGAAGCTCGATCCCGAGTGGGTCGCGGCCCTGTTCGAGCGAGGGAGGCCGGCCGTCCATCACGGGGCCGACCTGGACTTGATCGGCATGCCGATCGGCGGGATCTGTGCCGGGCAGTTGTACCTCGGCGGCGACGGGACGCTCTGGCACTGGGACGTCTTCAACGCCACGATCCGCACCAACGACGCCCACTACGCGAACCCGATGCGGCCCGAGTCGCCGGTGGAGCAGGGGGCCGCGATCCGCATCAAGAAGGGGGCGGGGGGTGAGGTCCGGTCGCTCGACCGCAAGGGCTTCGCCGACGTCCGGTTCCGAGGCGAGTACCCCATCGGCGTCGTGACGTATGAGGATACGAGCGTCCCCGTGCGGGTCATTCTCGAAGCGTTCTCGCCTTTCGTCCCGCTCGACGTCGACTCCTCCAGCCTCCCGGCCACGACCCTGACGTACACGGTGGAGAACACGTCGGCCGAGGCCGTCGAGGTGGAGTTGGGCGCGTGGCTCCAGAACGCCGTCTGCCACGCGACGGGGCAGCCGGGCGAGGGGACGCTCGTCAACGAGGTCGCGCGCGGGCCGAAGTTGCTGGCGATCGCCTCCCGCGCCGAGGTCGCGCCGCCGAAGCCCGAGGCGGATCGGCCGCCCATCCTCGTCGCGGACTTCGAAGGCCCGGACTACGGCGGATGGACGGTCGAGGGGAAGGCCTTCGGTGTCAGGCCCAGCGCGGGGCAGGGGCCCGGCCAGACGCTCGGCGGCCATGAGGGGAAGGGCCTGGTCAACACCTGGACCGGCACCGACGAGCTGACCGGCCGGCTGACGTCGCCTCCGTTCGCGATCGAGCGGGGCTACCTCAACTTCCTGATCGGCGGCGGCGACTACAAGTCGCAGACGTGCGTCAACCTGAAGGTCGACGGCCGCGTCGTCCACTCCGCCGCCGGCGAGCGGACCGACGCCATGTCGTGGCGGTCGTTCGACGTCCGCCGCTTCGCTGGCAAGTCCGCGCGGATCGAGATCGTCGACGCCCGCTCCGACGGCTGGGGCCACATCGATGCGGATCACTTCGTCCAGGAAGATCGGCCCCGCGCGGGCCACGGGCCGGTGGAATCGCGTCGCGACTTCGGGACGATGGCCCTGGGCCTGATCGATCCCGACGACCGCGACGAGGCGAGGGCCGCGACGCCTTCGGGGAGCCCAGTCGACGGGCTGTTCGACGGCGAGCCGGAGCCCCGGGTCCCGTTCGGATCCAAGCTCGTCGGGGCGATCATAAGGCCGATGACGCTCCGGCCGGGGGAGAAGCGGGCGGCCACGTTCGTCGTCGCCTGGCACTTCCCCAACCTGTCGCTCCCGGACACCCGGCTGCCGAGGGACCTGGGACGACACTACGCGACCCGCTTCGCGGACGCCCTGGCGGTAGCGCGGCACGTCGCCGAGGAGTGGCCGCGGCTCGACCGCGAGACCCGCCTCTGGCGCGACGTCTGGTACGACTCGACGCTCCCCTACTGGTTCCTGGACCGGACGTTCGCCAACGCGTCGATCCTGGCCTCGTCGACCTGCCACCGCTTCAAGGACGGGCGATTCTACGGCTGGGAGGGGGTCGGCTGCTGCGAGGGGACCTGCACCCACGTCTGGCACTACGCGCAGGCCGTGGGCCGGCTGTTCCCTGAGCTGGAGCGGATCCTCCGCGAGCGCGTCGACTACGCCGACGGCGTCGGCTTCGATCCCGCCACGGGGGCGATCGGCTTCCGCGCCGAGGGGGACCGCAACGCGGCGATCGACGGCCAGGCTGGGAGCGTGCTGCGGGCCTATCGCGAGCACCAGACCTCGGCCGACGGCGCGTTCCTCGCGAGGCTCTGGCCGAGGGTCCGGAAGTCGCTCGAATACCTGATGGGCTACGACCGCGACGGCGACGGCGTGCTCGAAGGGGGCCAGCACAACACGCTCGACGCCAAGTGGTACGGCCAGGTGCCGTGGCTCTCCTCGCTGTACCTGGCGGCGCTGAAGGCGGGCGAGGCCATGGCCCGCGAGCGCGGCGACGACGCCTTCGCCGGCCGCTGCCGCGACATCGCCGCGAAGGGGTCCGCGACGCTCGTCGATCGGCTGTGGAACGAGGAGTTCGGCTACTTCATCCAGCGTCCCGACCCCGAACATGCGAAGGCGGTCGGCTCGTATGACGGCTGCGAAATCGACCAGGTCTTCGGTCAGCACTGGGCCTTCCAGGTCGGCCTGGGCCGGCTGCTCGACGAGGCGCGGGTGAAGCGGGCGCTCGGCTCGCTGTGGCGATTCAACTTCACGCCGGACGTGGGCCCCTACCGCGAGGCGTACAAGGCGGGGCGCTGGTACGCCATGCCGGGCGAGGCCGGCCTGCTGATGGTGACGTTCCCGAAATCCCCCCGGCCGCCGATCGACGACCCGGGGAACGCGTGGTCGGCGATGTACTTCAACGAATGCATGAACGGGTTCGAATACCAGGTCGCCGGCCACATGATCTGGGAGGGGATGGTCCAGGAAGGGTTGGCGATCACCCGGGCCGTCCACGACCGCTACGACGCCTCCCGGCGCAACCCGTGGAACGAGGTCGAGTGCGGCGACCACTACGCGCGCTCGATGGCGAGCTACGGGGTCTTCCTGGCGGCCTGCGGCTTCGAGCACCACGGCCCGGCGCGGCGGATCGCCTTCGCCCCGAGGCTGACTCCCGAGGATTTCCGCGCCCCCTTCACGACGGCCGAAGGGTGGGGCACGTTCTCCCAGCGTCGCGAGGGCGACGCGCTGGCGGCGACGCTCGACGTGAAGAAGGGTCGGCTCGCCCTGCGCACGCTGGGCCTCGCCGTCGGGCGCGAGGCCGGAGCCGTGCGAATCGCGGCGAGCCTGGGCGGCGACCCGATCGCGGGCGCGACCGCGAGGCCGGCCGCCACCCCGGGGATGATCGACGTGACGCTGCCGGCCGAGGTCGTCGTCGCGCCGGGACGCCCCCTGGCGGTCAGGGTCGGCTGATGTCGAACGAGAGTTCAAAACCCATGGCCGAACGGCCCCTGGAACTCGACGACGACCCAGGCTTCCAGCGTCGGATGTGGATCTGGCAGCGCTGGGCGTGGGGGGGGATCGCGGGCGTCCTGGCCTTCGCCGCGGCCGGCGGTTTCGGCGACGGGCCGCTCTCCCGCGCGGAGGCCCGCGACCGCGAGGGCCGGCTCCGGGTCGTCTACGAGCGGTTCGGCCGCCTGGACGCCCCCAACGACGTGGAAGTGGAGGCCCGGCCCGGCCCGGACGGCCGGCTGCAGCTGCGGCTCGGGGCGAAGTTCCTGGAAGATTTCGACGTCGAGCTGCCGGAGCCGCACCGGCCCGAGGCGACCGTCGACGCCGGCGGGATCACACTGGACGTCCGGGCCGCCCCGGACGCCGACGCGGCGAGCCTCGCCCTTCGAATCCGCCCCAGGTCGCCGGGCAGGGGCCGGATCGAGTTGGGGACGGCGGGGGGCCCTTGGCTCTCCCTCGTCCAGTTCGTCTACCCTTGAAGCCCGGGACGGCCCGCGGGCCGAAGAGACGCGAGCGCCATGAGCACGATCCTCCGCGCGGCCGGGGTGTACCTCCTGCTCCTCTTCGTGATCCGGGCGGCGGGCCGGCGCACGCTCGGCGAGATGCGGCCGTTCGATTTCGTGCTCCTGCTGCTCATCAGCGAGGCGACCCAGAACGCGATGGTGGGCGACGATTTCTCGCTCACCACCGCGGCGCTGGCGATCCTGACGCTGCTGGGGATGGACCTGATCCTGGCGGCGGCCAAGAGGATCTGGAAGCCGCTCGATCGGCTCGTCGACGGCCTGCCGACCATCCTCGTCGAGGAGGGCCGACTCCTGGAGGATCGCATGGCCTGGGCGCGCGTCGACGTCGAGGACGTGCTGGAGGCCGCTCGCCAGTCGCAAGGGCTGGGCTCCCTGGCCTCGATCAGGTACGCCATCCTTGAGCGGAACGGCGAGATCTCGATCATCCCCGCGGACTCATGAACCGGGCGGGCCGCGGCGGCGTCGGCCGGCCCCCTCGCGGCGAGGATTCGGCCCGCGAGATGCATGGCGTTCCTCGGGCTCGGCCGCGGAGGCCGCGAGGCCATGGTCGGCCCCGGGATCGGGGCGGGGGGGCGATGCCATGCGACGCGACGAGTCGGGGCGGAATCGATCGAGCTGGACGGCCGACGAGACGATCGCCGAGAGGAAGCCCCTCGCAGAGGACCTGGAGGCCGACGTCTGCGTCGTCGGGGCGGGGATCGCGGGCCTGTCGACGGCCTATCTGCTGGCCTGCGAAGGCCGTCGCGTCGTGGTCCTCGACGACGGCCCGATCGGCGGCGGCGAGACGGAGCGGACCACGGCCCACCTGTCGAACGCCATCGACGACCGATATACCGAGATCGAGCGGATCCACGGCGTCGAGGGGGCCAGGCTGGCGGCCGAGAGCCACACCGCGGCCATCGAGAAGATCGCCCAGGTCGTCCGCGACGAGGCGATCGACTGCGATTTCGCCCGGCTCGACGGCTACCTCCTCCTCGGCCCCGACGACCCCGGCGACCTGCTGGCCCGCGAGGAGGCCGCCGCGCATCGCGCGGGGCTGTCACGCGTGGAACGGCTGCCGGACGTCCCCTCGGCCCCGTTCGACAGCGGCCCCTGCCTCCGATTCCCCGACCAGGGCCAGTTCCACCCGCTCAAGTACCTGGACGGCCTGGCGAAGGCCCTGGAGAGGCGCGGCGGCCGGATCTTCAACGGCACCCGCGTGAAGTCGGTGGCGGGAGGGGACCTGGCCCGCATCGAGACCGAGGGGGGCCCGAAGGTCGTCGCCCGCGCGGCGGTCGTGGCGACGAATTCGCCGATCAACGACATGTACGCCATCCATACGAAGCAGGCCCCCTACCTTTCCTACGTCATCGCCGGCCGCGTGCCGAGGGGGGCCGTCCCGAAGGCCCTCTACTGGGACACGGTCGACCCCTACCACTACGTCCGGATCCAGGACCTCTCCGACGACCCGGACTACCCCGACCACGACCTGCTGATCATCGGCGGCGAGGACCACAAGACGGGCCAGGCGACGGACCACGAGGAACGGTACGGGCGACTCGAAGCCTGGGCCCGGGGCCGCTTCCCGATGATGCAGGCGATCGATCACCGCTGGATGGGCCAGGTGCAGGAGACGCTCGACGGCCTGGCGTTCCTGGGCAAGAACCCGCTCGACGAGGGGAACGTCTACATCGCCACGGGCGACTCGGGGATGGGCATGACCCACGGCACGATCGCGGGCATCCTCATCACCGACCTGATCGTCGGTCGCGAGAACCCCTGGGCCGGGCTCTACGACCCGTCGCGGAAGCCGCTGAGGGCGATCACGGACTTCGTCAAGGAGAACGCCAACGTCGCCCGCCAGTACGCCGACTGGCTCACCGGCGGCGACGTCTCCGACGCCGGCGAGATCGAGCCCGGGCGCGGGGCCGTGATCCGCAAGGGGCTCTCCAAGGTGGCGGCGTACCGCGACGAGCGGGGGACGCTGCACACCATGACCGCCGTCTGCCCGCACCTCGGCTGCATCGTGGCGTGGAACGACGACGACGAGACGTGGGACTGCCCCTGCCACGGCTCGCGCTTCGACCGCCTCGGGCGCGTGGTGGTCGGCCCGGCGGCGGCCGACCTCGAACAGCTCGGCTGACCAGATCGTGTCAAGTCGGCTCGCCGCGGCGGTCGACAATCGGAAGGCGCGATCCCGCGCGGTCCGTCCCTCTCCACCTCATCCCCGGGAGGCGCGCATGCCGCCGTTCGACCTGAGGGAGCCTGTCAGCGCCCTGACGCACGCCCTGGGGCTGGTCGCGTCGATCCCGACGGCCTGGCTCCTGGTGCGGTCGGCCTGGAGACGCCCGGCGTCCGGCCCGACCACCGCCGCCTTCGAGAACGGGAAGGTCGCCGGCCTGGCCGTCTTCGGCTTCGGGATGGCGGCCTGCTACGGCGCGAGCGTGGCGTACCACGCCCTGCCGGGGAGCGAGCGGACGATCGACCTGCTGCGACGACTCGACCTGGTCGGGATCTTCCTGCTGATCGCCGGGACCTTCACGCCCGCGGCGTGGGCGCTCATGCGGCCCCGGCCCCGACGGGCGGCGATGGTCGCCGTGTGGGGCGTCTCGGCCGTCTGCGGGTCGGCCGTGGCCGTCGGACGCCCGTTCCCGACGTGGCTGGCCACGAGCATCTACCTCGCGCTGGGGTGGGGCATGCTGCTGTGCTACGCGGACGTCCGGCGCGATTACAGTCGGCAAACGCTGCGGCTCTTGCCGATCGGCGGCGTCCTCTACAGCCTGGGCGCCGCCCTCAACCTGGCCCACGCGGAGTTCGCCCCCGGCTTCGGGACGCACGAGGTTTTCCACCTGTTCGTGCTGGCCGGGACCGCGACGCACGTCGCGTTCCTGTTCCGGGTGGTCGTCCCGGCCTCGGCCCCCCCCTCGCGCCCGGCCGCCGCCGGTCCCGCCTTCGCCGGGTGGCGGCCGGGACGAAGGGTCCGCACGAAGGTCGACGCCTGAAGCGATCGCGTCAGTCCAGGAGCTTCGCGAGCCTTTCGATGGTCTCGTCCCGATCGAGTTCGGCCTTGCCGAAGCCCAACTCGGCCCCGATCTCGACGGCCGCCTGCTGGGCTTCCGGGTAATTGCTCACGAGCATCACGGGGACGGCCGCGAGGGCCTCGTCGTCCTTCAGGGATCGGATCACGTCGAGGCCCGGGGTCTGATCCACATCCAGAAGGCGATTGACCAGGACGAGGTCGTAGCGCGTCTTCTTCATCAGGCCGCGGGCGTCGCCCAGGCCGTGGGCCCGGTCGACCTTGGCACCGAGGCGTTCGGCGAGCACGCCGGCGATCCTGCCATGGTCGAAGTTGCACTGCCCCACGTCCAGGATCCTGGGGAACACCCCGTTGGTCTCGGCCATCACCGGTCCCTTCTTTTCGATTCCCGATCATCCGCCACAGGCTCGCTGCGCCCTACGACGGCCTTATTGTTCGCGGGCGGCGGCGTCCCATCAAGGAGACGGTTCGGGACGCCCTCGGATTTCGGATTGCCGAACTTGAGGGAATCGTGATAGAAACCCGCCGACCTCATCGCATCACGTCGGCGCCCCACGTCTCCGCCCCATCGATCCGCCCCGCCCGTCCTCCGGGCCGTCGCCGGCACGCCCATGGAATGGAATCCTCGTCCCCCGGGACGGCTGGAGAGGAAGGACGCACCGCATGATCGACGCACGGAACCAATGGGCCGCCGCGCTGGGCCTGGGGATCGCCTGGGCCGGCCTGACCTCCTCGGCCGTATCGGCGGCCCCACTCCGGCCCTACACGTCCACGACCGACGCCCGCCGGGCCGTGGTGCTGGATCAGGACGGGCGCCGCATCGCCTTGCCTCGCGCGGGGGGCTCGCTGCCCGACGGGACGACGCCGACCTACCTGGCGTACCGCCTCCCGGGACGGTCCAACATCCCCGAAGGGACGCCGACCGTTGCGTCGGCTATGGGCCGCGGGGCCGTCGGCCCGCTCCGCCTGGACGCGATGGCCATCCAGTCGCTGAACGCCGACCTCGCCCGGTCGAGCCAGGTGGCCGTCGTCGCGCCCCGGCAAGCGTTCCTGGTCGCGAAGGCGACCGACTCGGCCCTGAGCGACGCCGCGGCCGCGACGCAATACTGGCGGGCGGCCATCGAGGGCCAGTCGGGCGGGAAGTCGGTCGGCGACACCCTGGAAGGCTGGTACAACTCCAGCACCGACGCGGTCAAGAAGTTCAACGACTCGATCGTCGACAGCCTCAAGAAGACGTTCAACCCCGAGGCCCCGAAGCCCGTGATCCTGGGATCGACGGCCGCGGCGCAGGTCCTCAGCCTCGACGACCCGCAGGGCGCGATCGCCGAACAGTCCGTCGCCGCCCCCCAGGCCGCCCCCGTCCCCGAACCCTCGACCTGGCTCGTCTTCGCGGCGGCGTCGGCGCTGGGCCTGCGCCTCCGGGCCCGCAAGACATCCTGACGGGGACGCTCATTCCCCGGGCCGCCACCAGCCGTCGAGGAGCCGCGTCAGGTCCGCGACGCGATCGGGCTCGTCGGCGGCCAACTCCCGAGCTTCGCCGGGATCGGCCGCGACGTTGAACAGCAGGGGCGACTCCCCCGGCGCATTTCGGGGATCGGGAGCGATCAGCTTCCAGTCACCCGCCACGACCCACCGATAGCGGAGGCTCGCCGCCGGCCTGTCGAGGTCGACGGCGTCGTGCGTGAAGATCTCGCCGAATACCGCCGGCCGAGTCGCGACGGCCCGTTCGTCCCGGAGGTCCACGCCGGTCATCTCGGCCGTCGGCTTCACGCCCGCCGCCGCCAGGATGGTCGGGAGTACGTCGATCGAGCTGACGGGCCGGTCGACCTCCCGCGGCTGGACCTTGCCCGGCCATCGCACGATGATCGGCGTCCGCAGGCCGCCGTCGTACGGCGACTGCTTCGACCTCGGCGCGAAGCGGGCCGCCTCCGGGTCCTGGATCCAGCCGTTGTCGGCGAGGTAGATGACGACCGTGTCCTCGGCCGCCTTCCGGGCGTCGAGGTGGTCGAGCAGCTCCCCGCACGTCTCGTCGAACCACTCGATCATCGCCCAGTACCGCGCGACGTGGGGGCTGGGGGCCTTGTCGAGATACTTCGCCAGCAGACGCTCCGGCGGCGTATGGGGCTGGTGGGGCATCATCGGTGCGTACCACACGAAGAACGGCCGATCGGCGTCGACCGATCGGTCGATGAAGTCCAGCACCGGGCGCATCGATTTGCGGCCGATCTCCAGGCCGACGTCGCCGTGGCGCCCGCCGCGCTCCGGGTCGCCGTGGGTCATGCCCTCGGAGAAGCCCCCGTCGCGATAGTTCCCGCCCCACCACTTGCCCGCCTGAAAAGTGGCGTAGCCGTGGTCGCCGAGCAGCCGCGGGATCGTCGGGGCCGAGCCGAGGAAGCCCACCATCCGACGCCTCCCCTCGCGCACGTCCGGGTCGCCGACCTTCCGGGCGAAGCCGCCGGCCGTCCCCGGCGGGTCGTTGCTCGTCAGGCGGTGCTGATGGGCGTAAAGCCCGGTGATGATCGAGGCCAGGCTGGGCGAGCAGAGGCTCGACGGCACATACCCGCGCCGGAAGGTCATCCCCTCGGCCGCGAGGCGGTCGATGCGGGGCGTCTTGACGTGGGGATGGCCCATGAACGAGTAGTCCGTCCAGGCGTGGTCGTCCGAGACGATCAGGACCACGTTCGGGGGCCGGTCGGCACCCGATGCCGGCGCGGCCATGAGGGACGCCAAGGCCAGGACGATGAAGCCACGCATGCTGATACTCCTCATACAGTTTCCGGTCGCCCGATCGGCCGCGCCACTCTACCCTTCGCCGGGCCCGCGAGGAATCCACCGGCGGTCGCTGGACAGGAGCAGGCGGACGTTCGTATAGTAGTCGACCTTGGGATGGTTTCAGGATCGGGAGGATAGGGGGGCATTCCAGGGATGGCGGCATCGGACGTGGTGATCCGGGGGGCTCGCGAGCACAACCTCCGGGACGTGTCGCTGACGTTGCCTCGCGGCCGACTGATTTGCTTGACCGGGGTGTCCGGCTCGGGCAAGAGTTCGCTCGCGTTCGACACCCTGTACGCCGAGGGGCAGCGGCGCTACGTCGAGAGCCTCTCCAGCTACGCGCGGCAGTTCCTCGGGCAGATGCCCAAGCCCGACGTGGATCGGATCGACGGCCTCTCACCCTCGATCTCGATCCAGCAGAAGACCGGCGGTAGGAACCCGCGTTCGACCGTCGGGACCATCACCGAGATCAACGACTACCTGCGCGTCCTCTTCGCCCGCGTGGGCCAGGGCCACTGCCCGCGCTGCGACCGCCCCGTCGCCGCCCAGACCCGCGAGCAGATCGTCGCCCGGATCCTCGACCTCCCCGCCGGCACGGCCTTCAGCGTGCTCGCCCCGGTCGCGCGCGGCCAGAAGGGGGAGTACAAGGACCTGTTCGTCGATCTCGCCAAGGCCGGATACGTCCGCGCCCGCGTCGACGGCCAGGTCTATTCGCTGTCCGACGACCTCCGGCTGGACCGCCAAATTAAGCATGACATCGAGGTGGTCGTCGACCGCCTGAAGGCGACGACGGCGGAGAACGCGCGGGGGAGGCTGGCGGAGGCGGTGGAGCAGGCCCTCCGGCTGGGCGAGGGGACGCTGATCGTGGCGGTCGAGGGCGAGCCCGACCTGATGCTGTCGGCGCACTTCGCCTGCCCGTCGTGCGGGATCGGGTTCGACCCGCCGAGCCCGCAATTGTTCAGCTTCAACAGCCCGCAGGGGATGTGCCCGGCCTGCGACGGCCTGGGGATTCGGCACGACTTCGACCCCGGCCTCCTGGTCCCCGATCCGTCGCTCTCGGTGTGGGACGGGGCGATCGCGCCGCTGGGCGCGGTCAAGGACGTCGGGAAATGGCGCAAGCACATCTTCGAAGCGGTCGCGAAGAATTTCGAGTCCGACCCCGACGGCCCCGCGACCGGCACGATGCTCCGGGGCCCGTGGTCGAAGCTCGACGAACGCTGGCGCAAGGTCTGGCTGTATGGGGCGGGCGATCGGACGATCGTGTGCCACTGGAAGACCAAGGGGAAGGTCTGGAGCCACCCGGAGAAGTGGGCGGGGGTGGCCGTCGACCTCCTCGACCGCTACAAGGTCTCGGGCGGCGCGCCGACGCGGGCGATGCTCGAACCCTACATGCGCAGCATGACGTGCCCGGAATGCGGCGGGGCGCGGCTCAACGCCCGCGCCCGGGCCGTCCGCGTGGGGGGGAGGACCCTCGTCGACCTCTCCGCACGCCCCATCGGCGAGGCGAAGGCGTTCTTCGACGCCCTGGCCGATCCTCCCGCGACTCCCGTCGATGAACTCGCGCCGACGCCCCTCGACCCGATCTCGCGGACGATCGCCGAGGAGTTGCTGAAGGAGATCCGCGGTCGGCTCGGCTTCCTGATGGACGTCGGCCTGCACTACCTGACGCTCGACCGATCGGCCCCCACGCTGTCCGGCGGCGAGGCCCAGCGCATCCGGCTGGCGAGCCAGGTGGGGGCGGGCCTGGTGGGCGTCCTCTACATCCTCGACGAGCCCTCCATCGGCCTCCACGCCCGCGACAACGACCGCCTCATCTCCGCCCTGCAACGCCTGCGCGACGTGGGCAACACCGTCGTCGTCGTCGAGCACGACGAGGACACCATGCGGGCCTCCGACTGGCTCGTCGACTTCGGCCCCGGCCCCGGCGTCAAGGGGGGCGAGGTCGTCGCGCAGGGGGACCTCAAGGCCCTCGAAAAGGCCAAGGACAGCCTGACCGGGGCCTACCTCGCGGGCCGGGCGAGGATCGAGATCCCGAAGGAGCGCAAGGCCCCGGACGGCCGGGAGCTGGTGATCCGGGGCGCGAGCCAGAACAACCTGAAGGGGATCGACGTCGCGTTCCCGCTCGGGCTGTTCGTCTGCGTCACGGGCGTCTCGGGGTCGGGCAAGAGTTCGCTCGTCTCCGACATCCTCCGCGACGCCCTGGCGCGGGACCTCAACGGAGCCCAGTCCGTCCCCGGGGCGCACGAGCGGATCGACGGTGTGGAACAGCTCGACAAGGTCATCGACATCGACCAGTCGCCGATCGGCCGCACGCCCCGGTCCAACCCGGCGACCTACGTCAAGCTCTGGGACCTGATCCGCGACCTGTACACGAAGCTGCCGGACTCGCGGGCTCGCGGGTATCAGCCGGGCCGGTTCAGCTTCAACGTCCCGGGCGGGCGATGCGAGGCGTGCGAGGGGAACGGCTCAAATAAGCTGGAGATGGACTTCCTGGCGGACGTCTGGGTCGTCTGCCCGGTGTGCGAGGGCCGGCGCTTCACGCGCGAGACGCTGCACGTCCGGTACAAGGGGAAGAGCATCAGCGACGTGCTGGACATGGACGTCCAGGAGGCGTTGGAGCACTTCGCGAACGTCCCCAAGATCGCCGCGATGCTCCAGACCCTGCACGACGTCGGCCTCGACTACCTGAAGCTCGGCCAGCCCTCGCCGACCCTCTCCGGCGGCGAGGCCCAGCGCATCAAGCTGGCCCGCGAGTTGGTGCGGAAGGGGACGGGGAAGACGCTCTACATCCTCGACGAGCCCACGACCGGGCTCCACTTCGAGGACGTCCGCAAGCTCCTGGACGTCCTCCACGGCTTCACCAAGCGCGGCAACACGGTCGTCGTGGTCGAGCACAACCTGGACGTCGTCAAGACGGCCGACTGGCTCATCGACATGGGCCCGGAGGGGGGCTCCGGCGGCGGCCGGGTCGTCGCCGAGGGGCCGCCCGAGGCCGTCGCCAAGGTCGCCGAGAGCCACACCGGACGGGCCCTGGAGCGGGTGCTCCATCCCCGCCGCGCGGGGCGCGGCAAGGCCGTCGCGAAGGGCAAGAAGGGGAAGGTGGGGGCGAAGTCGGCCGAAGCGGCGTTCGACTTCATCTCGGTCCGCGGCGCCCGCCAGCACAACCTGAAGGGGGTGGACCTCGACATTCCTCGCAACAAGCTGACGGTGTGCAGCGGCCCCAGCGGATCGGGCAAAAGTTCGATGGCCATCGACACGCTGTACGCCGAGGGCCAGCGGCGGTACGTCGAGAGCCTCTCCAGTTACGCCCGGCAATTCCTGGCCCCGCTCCCCAAGCCCCGCGCCGAGAAGATCACCGGCCTCTCGCCGGCCGTGAGCATCGAGCAGAAGACCACGAGCAAGAGCCCCCGGTCGACGGTCGGCACCGTCACGGAGATCCACGACTACCTCCGCATCCTGGTCGCCCGCCTGGGCCGCCCCTACTGCCCGTCGTGCGGCACCCCCGTGGGCTCGCAGACGGCCGACGAGATCATCGAGAAGATCCTCCAACTCCCCGAGGGCTCGCGCGTCCACGTCATGGCCCCGGTCGACCGACGGGAGAACGAATCCTACGAGGACCTCTGGACGACCCTGAAGGCGTCCGGCTTCGTCCGCGCCCGCGTCGACGGCAAGACGATCGAGCTGGACTCGCCCCCCAAGCTGAGCCGGCGCCGCAAGCACGAGGTCGAGGTCGTCGTCGACCGCGCCGTGGTCCGGAGGGCCACCCGCTCCCGCCTGGCCGATGCGGTGGAATCGGCGCTCGATCTGGGCCGCGGCGTGATGCTGGTCGCGCGGGTCGTCGACGACGTCGACGAGTCGAAATGGCCCGTCGACCGCTACAGCCAGCACCGGTCCTGCGACGGCTGCGGGCGCAGCTTCGAGGAGCTGTCGCCGCATCATTTCTCGTTCAACAGCCCGCTCGGCTGGTGTCCCGTCTGCGAGGGCCTCGGCGTCCAGCAGGGGGCCAACCCCGCCGTCCTGATCCCGGATCCCGGCCGATCCCTCCGGGCTGGGGCCGTGGCGGTCTGGCCGAAGCTCTCGGAGAACCGGGCCTTCGCCCGCATGATCGAAGCCCTGGCCGAAGCCGAGGGGATCGACCTGGACCTCCCGTTCGACGAGCTGGAAGGCCGGCATCGCCGCACGATCCTCCACGGCCGCGCCGATGCGTGGTACGCGGCCTCCCCCGCGGGCGACGCTCCCGCGTTCGCCTTCCAGTACAAGGGCCTCTTCCCGGCGATCGAGGAGGCGGGCCGCGTCTCGTTCCAATACCGATGGAAGCTCCAGGGGCTCGTCGACGACGTCCCCTGCGCGTCCTGCATGGGGGCGCGTCTCCGGGACGATGCCGCGGCGGTCCGCTTCGAGGGGTACACGCTCGACCAGATCAGCCGGATGCCCCTGGGGCAGGCGCTCGCCTTCTTCGACAAGCTCGACCTGACGGAGGAACGACGGCACATCGCCGGCGACCTCGTGCGCGAGGTCCGCGAGCGCCTGTCGTTCCTGGTCGAGGTGGGGCTCGATTACCTCTCGCTGGGCAGGAGCACGCCGACGCTCTCCGGCGGCGAGAGCCAGCGCATCCGCCTGGCGAGCCAGATCGGCAGCGGGCTGACCGGCGTCCTGTACGTCCTCGACGAGCCGACGATCGGCCTCCACCCCCGCGACAACGGCCGGCTGCTCGGTGCGATCAAGCGGCTCCGCGACCTGGGCAACACGGTCGTCATGGTGGAGCACGACCGCGAGGTCATCGAGGCCGCCGACGCCCTCGTCGACTTCGGCCCCGGCTCGGGGCGGTTCGGCGGCGAGGTCACGGCCAGCGGCCCACCCGCCAGGGTTGCGAAGGATCCGAAGTCGTTGACCGGAGCCTACCTGAGCGGCTCGAAGGCAATCCCCGTCCCGACGAATCGCCGCCCCGCGGGGCCGGATTCGGGCGTGGCCGCGCTGGAGATCAAGGGGGCTCGCCACAACAACCTGAAGGACCTGGACGTCCGGATCCCCCTCGGCGTGGTGGTCGCGGTGACGGGGGTTTCCGGGTCGGGCAAGAGCACGCTCGTCGAGGACGTCTTGTGGAAGACGGCCGCCCGCGCGCTCCATCGGGCCCAGGTGACGCCGGGGGCCGTCGAGGAAATCGTCGGCCTGGGTCAAATCGACAAGGTCATCCGCGTCGATCAATCGCCGCTGGGGGGGACGCCCAACTCGACGGCGGCCACCTATTCCGGCGCCTTCGACCTGATGCGGGAGCTGTTCGCCAAGCTCCCGGAGGCCAAGGTCCGAGGCTACACCGCCCGGCGATTCAGCTTCAACATGCCGGGCGGGCGCTGCGAGGCCTGCGAAGGGGCCGGCCAGAAGCGGATCGAGATGCACTTCCTCCCCGACGTGTGGGTGACCTGCGACTCCTGCAAGGGGCGACGCTTCACGCCCGAGGTCCTCGCCGTGACCTTCCGCGGCAAGACCATCTCCGACGTGCTCGACATGACGGTGGACGAAGCCCTGGAACTGTTCGAGAAAGTCCCCCGGATCAAGAAAATCCTCCGCACACTGCACGACGTCGGCCTGGGCTACCTGCCGCTGGGACAATCGGCGCCGACGCTCTCCGGCGGCGAGGCCCAGCGCGTCAAGCTGGCGTCCGAGCTGGCGCGGCCCGACACCGGCCGAACGCTTTATATCCTCGACGAGCCCACGACCGGCCTGCACGTCGACGACGTCCGCAAGCTGCTCGACGTGGTCCACCGCCTGTCCGACCTCGGGAATTCCGTCGTCGTCATCGAGCACAACCTCGACGTCATCAAGACGTCCGACTGGGTGATCGACCTCGGCCCGGAGGCGGGCCGCGGGGGGGGGGAAATCGTGGCCGAAGGGCCCCCCGAGGCGGTCGCCGCCCGCGGACGCGGCTACACCTCGCGATTCCTCGACCCGCTCCTCGCCGACGGCCCGTTCGCCGAGCGTCCTCGATTCGACCCGAAAGAGGCCGCCAAGAAGGCCGCCGCCGAGGCCAAGGCCGCCCGGCTCGCGGCGAAGGCCGAGGAGGACCGGGTGGCCGGCCTTCGGACGCAAAAGCCTAAAAAAGCAGCCGCGTCGCCTCGCGCCCAGGCCGAGGCGGTATCAGCCGCCCTGGCCCCCTGGGAGCGCGACGGCCGGAAATGGCACCTGGAGGAACGGACTTCGCGGAACGGCAAGCCGGTCCGCTGGGACGGGCGGATCCTCTCGCACATCGTCGACCGCATCGAGGATATGTCGGTTGATGAAGACCAGGGCGAGGACGTCCTCAATCCCACGGACTGGAACGAGCGCGGCAGGGTCCGCATCTCCTACACCAATCCCGGCGGTGAATCCGAAGTTACGTTCTTCCAGGCCACGACCGGCAGCGAATGGATCGTGACGCTGCGATTCCGCGTCCCACGCAACACCTTCCAGGCCAAGGCTCTGGCCGCCAAGCTCAAACTCCCCCCCTTCCATGAGGGCCCGACGCCCGTCCTCTCGGACGCATCCCGCCTGAAAGTCACGTCCGAGGCGGGCTATCAGGAAGTGACCATCACCGGCCATTCGCTGGAGGACTTCCAGACCCCGGCCTTCGAGGATTTCCTCGCCCGCGCGGTCCAATCCTTGGTCCGTTGGAATGACCCGTCTCAACTCAGGACGGCCGCGGACCTCTGACGGCCTCGAAGAGCGTCCCTGATCACGATTCGACGTCGAGCGAGGGCCGGGCGGGCGTGTGTTCGACTCGATTCGTCCTCGCGAGGTGTATCCCGATAGAGCGGGAGGTCACCTCGCCTCCACATAGACAGTGCGCCACAGGGGCCATCACGGCGAGCAAGTTTCCCTCGGCGATTTTCGACGGAAATTTTTAAGCCTTGCCTTCCAAGACTTTGCGCAAAATCCAAGGTCACGAAAAAGCCGTTCTCATTTCCCAGCCTCGTTTTGTATAGCACTACTCGGTGTGGACGTCGACCGAGGGCCGGGCGGGCTCAGGAGGCGTCATGATGGGACCCACCGATCGAGTGCGAGCCATGGGCGAGATCCGGGCCCTCCGCGACGAGGAGTGGCTGCGGCTCCACGAGGCCGGCAGGCCGACCGTCGAACTGGCCGAAGAATCGGGCGTGAGCGTCCAGCTCCTGCGGAGGGCGCTGTCCCGTGCCCGCAAGGAGCGAGATTCCCGAACGCGGGACTCACTTGATGATTCGGCCATCCCGACCGATGACGGCATGGCGGTCGAGTCGCCCTCGGCGGCGTCGCGGACGCCGTGGTGGCTGGAGTTGGTCCCCCTCTTCCCCGTAGGGCCGTTCACACCGACCTCGCCATGCCCGCACCACGGGCCGATTCGGCAAGGGTCGCTCCTCTGCTGCATGGTCTGCTCGGCCTCGGGGATGGACGGCCATCCCGCCCTCGCCCGAGATCCCGCCACAGATCCCCGGCCCGAGTCGAATTCTCGCCGGGCGCGGCGGCCGAACGAAACGAAATCTCCCGTCGCCCCGGTCGAGGCCGAGACCCGACGTCAGCGACGGTCTCGCATCTTCAAGTCGGGCTCGACGGCCGTCGAGGGCTCCAAGTCGCCTCGCGATTCCCGCCAATGCAAAGAGGATGAGAAGACATGTCGCACTCGGGATTCCGCGTGAGAGCGATCCCGTTCATCTCGGCGTCGGTCCGGGGTGTCGCGAGGTGGCTGCCGACGGTCCTGGTCGCCTCGGTCAGCGCGTGGGGGGTCAGCATCCTGGCACCTCCTCGCACCTCGTTGCCGGCCGATTCATCCGGCCCGAGCATCCGAGCGATCGGCCGGGGCTATCCCAGGGGCCTGGCCTCCGCTTACGCCACCGCGTGGCTGGACGGGGCCGAGGCCCTGGAGTCCGGCCGGGGGATCGCGGAGGCGCTAGGCGTGGTGGAGAAGGCGTGGAAGGCCGGGCGGACTTCGCTCTTCGACCAGAAGGTCGCCCCCTACTTCTCCGCCGTCGTCCCCGAAGGGAAGCCCGCCTCCGAAACCTCGATCTCCGACCGGGCATCGCTCGCAGCCCTGTGGCGCGAGTTCGCCGCCGGCCTCGCGTCCGGTGATTGAGCGTGCCGCCCGACGCCGTCCTCCGCATCGAGGAATGCCCCATGAGCGATCCGAAGCGATCCCCGTTCGTCGACGGCTGGCTCGGAACCGATGAGATCCAGCGGAGTTTCGCCGAGTGGCGGCCGACGCTGTCCAGGGCCGCCCCCGCGCTCGTGGGGGATGAAGGCGATGGCGGGCCGATCCTCCTGTATAAGGCGTTCCGGGACGTGCTGGGGGCCTATCCGGCCTATCCGGAGCAGGCGATCGGCGACTGCGTGGGGCACGGGCACGGCCACGGCCTGGACATGCTTCAGTGCGTCGAGATCGCCCTCGGCGCGGCCATGAGTTTCCGCGAGTCGTCGACCGAATTCATCTATGGGATCTCCCGCGAAGTGGCCGGCATCCTCGGGGGCCGCGACGGTTCCTACGGCTCCGCTGCCGTCTCGGCCATGTCGACGATCGGCGTCGCGAGTCGCGAGACCCTGGGCTGCGAAGGCCCCTACGACGGAGAGCGCGCCAGGCTTTGGGGGCGAGACGGGGTTCCCGCGGAGATCAAGGCCAGGGCGGCCGGCATGCGGATCGGCTCCGCGGCCCGGGTCACGACCTGGGCCGAGTTGCTCGCGGCCATGAAGAACGGCTATCCCGTCACCGTGTGCTCGACCCAGGGTTTCGCGATGGAGCGAGACGCCGAGGGCTTCTGCGCCCCCGAAGGCTCCTGGGGCCACTGCATGTTGATCGGCGGCCTGCGAGCCGACCGCCCGGGAGCCTGCATCCTCCAGAGTTGGGGGCCGGAGGAACCGACCGGGCCGCTCGCCCTCGACCAGCCGAGCTACAGCTTCTGGGCCGACAAGTCCGTCATTGAAGGCATGCTTGCGCAAGGGGATTCCTGGGCGTTGGCCGGGGCTCCCCGCTTCGCGGCGAGGGCGCTCCCGGAGCACTGGAGCTATCATCAGGCCGCCTGACCCCCCATCTCGCCGACCTCGCATCCGCTTCGATCCGTCTCACTCTTCTCCGCACCGATCCCGCATCGAAGCGATCGACGACGAGGACCGCTTGCTCCTGCTCTTCCTGGCCGTGACGGCGATCCTGATGCTCGCGTCGGAATCGCTATGGACGCTCGTCCCCGAGTTTTGAACCGCGGAAAGGTCATCGAGCCATGAGCACCGCCGCCGGCGTCGCCCTCAAAATCCTACGCAACTACAAGACCTACGCGGCCGTCGTCGCCGCGACGATCTCCGGAATCGGGATGATCCTGGCCAAGGACTACGACCGGGGCCTGGAGACCATCTGCCAGGCCCTACTCGTCCTCTTCAGCGGGGCCGGCGCCCTCGGCCTGCACGCCGCCGCGGCCGGCCCCCGCGCCTCAGTTGATTGAGTGACGGCGATGCGGGCGGCGCAATCGCCCGCATCGCCGCCGTCGACACGATGAAAGACAGGTCACGTCATGAGCTACTTCCCGGACGTCTCCCAGAACCTCGCGTACATGGGAGGGCTCGCGGCGACGACCACGGCTTTGATCGCCGAATCCGTCTCCAGCGAGCCGGCCGTCGGCGCGGGCTCATTCCTCCTGGGGGGGGCGGGGCTGATCGCGGCCGTCTCGGCCTTCACGAAGGATTTCTGGCAGGACAGGCAGAAGCAACGCGAGCACGAGTTGGCGGCCTTGCGCATCCGATCTCGGGCCGACCGGGCCGAGGCCGTGGTGGCGGCCCTGCTGGGCTGGATCAAGGCCGCCCGCGCCGCCGACCCGGCGCTTCCGCCCGCCCCCGAGATCGGCCCCTTCCGAGACCAGCCGCATGACGAATAAACACATCCATGTTGCGTTTCAGGTATGGGCGGCGAGACGTCGCGGCGGGGTCCCGGGGCTCATCGCGACGATCTGCCTGACGGGGGCGGCGATCATGGTGCTGACCCAGGCGTTGGGGCGGCAGGCCCGCTCGATCGGCCGCGGGTCTGGGGACGGCGCGGAGATCGACGTCGAGCGAAGGATGGACGAGAGGCGCTGGCGGCTCGACGTGACCCGGAAGCTGGAGGAGATCCTCGCCCGGGTCCCCTACGACCCGTCGGCGGCGGCAGACCTCGATCGCGACTAGGCCCCTGGAGTGAAGACATGATTGGCGACGGCGTCGCAGGCCCGCGGGCCGACGACGAGGCCGAGGCCGTCGGCCTCGACGACCGCCTCCGCGGAATCCTCGGCATGCCCAGCGACGATCCGAAGCGGACGTGGGGCGAACGCGTGGCGGAGGCCCTCGTCGCCGCCGCCGCGAGGGGCGACGCCCGTTCATGGAGCGTGCTGTTCCGCCGCGCCGGGACGGGAGTGGCGGCGGATTCGTCCGGCATGATCGTCGACGACGAGACGGCCAGCAGGATCCTGGAGGCAGCCCGTGGACGGGTCGACGATCGCTCGCTTGATTAGTTCCGTGCGCGATCGGCGTCCCCGATCGAGGCATGACCTCCGCGCCTGGGCCGAGGCCTTCGCCGGCGTCCGCATCCCGTCGCGGGCCGTCTGCCCGGGGCATTCCTCCCCGTTCGAGATGTTCGCCTCGCAGGTCCTCGACCGCCCGTCGCTGGCGCTCTGGCACGGGCCCCGGGGCAGCGGCAAGTCGTTCCTCTCGGCGCTCGACACGCACCTGACGAGCCGATTCAACCCGCGCCACGAGACCCACGTCCTGGGGGGGTCGCGGGCCCAGTCGGAGCAGATCTACCGGGCCATCCAGGCCCTGGTCCTTGATGGTTCGGGCACGCTGGGCGGCGATCGGGGCTCCATCCGACGGCTGCTCAAGACGGAGGCGGCCTACGCCAACGGCTCTCGGGTGGCGATCCTCGCGGCGAGCCCCACGAGCGTCCGCGGCCCTCACGTCGCCTCGCTGAAGCTCGACGAGGTCGACGAGATCGATCCGGAGATCCGCGAGTCGGCGATCGGCATGGCGATGGACCTGCGGGGGGTCCGGGCGAGCGTCCTGATGACGTCGACCTGGCATCGCCCGGCGGGCCCGATGGCCGACCTCGTCGACCGGGCCCGCGCGGGGGCCTTCCCCCTCCACAGCTACTGCGTCTTCGAAGTCCTCGAACGCTGCCCGACCTCGCGCAGCGGCCCGGACCTGGAGAAATGCCCGGGATGTCCGCTGATGCCCTGGTGCCATGAAGGCCGCGACGACGACCCGCAAGGTCGCCCCAAGGCCAAGAGGAGCGACGGTCATTACGGGATCGACGCGCTGATCCAGAAGGTCCGAGGAGTCTCGCCGCGGGTCTTCGCCAGCGACTATCTCTGCCGCGGCCCCAAGGCCGAAGGAGCCTGGTTCAAGGAGTTCGACGAGGCCCGGAACGTCTCCGAGGCCGCCGAGTTCGACCCATCGCTGCCGGTTCATACGGCGATCGATTCGGGGGTATTCACCGGGGCGGTGGCGTTCCAGATCCATCGCGGTTGGGAGTGGGCCGATCCCCCTAAGCCGACCCGGGTCCACGTCTTCGCGGACTACCTGGCCGAGGGTCGTTCGGCCGAGACGTGCGCCCTGGAAATCCGGGAGATGCTCGACCGCCTGTGCGGCTCGGCGACCCGGTTCGTCTCCACCGACTCGGCCGGCGGGGCCAGGAACCCCGTCGGCCCGACCGTCATCTCGGAGTTCCAAAGGTGCGGCCTCGTCGGCGAGACGGGGCTGCAACCATGGCCCCGATATCCGGGATGCGTGATCGAAGGGCTGAACCTCATCGAGAGCCTCATCCGTACGGCCGACGGGGAGCCGCGGCTGCTGATCCACCCGCGTTGCACCCAGCTTTCCGCGTCGCTCAAGGGCTACGCGAGGGCCCGCCGCGCGGGTCAGTGGATGGACTACCCCGCGGACCCGCAGCATCCATGGGAGGACCTCGTCGACGCGCTCCGAGGCGGCCTGAGCGTCGCTCTGCCCGAAGGGACGGCGCCCGCGGAGCGCCCCCTGCGCCGCGCCCGCGCCGGCCGCGTGTTCTGAGCGTCTTCATCATCACGACCCCTCATATCAGCGGAATATAACAACGTCATGCTGACTTCGAACACGATCGGCGCGTCGGTCCATCCGGCGCCGGGGGCGGCGATGCCTCGGATCGCCTTGCCGGACGGCCGGCGACTCGACCGGCCCCATCCCGAGTGGCAGGCGCATCATCTCCGCTGGCGATGGCTGCTCGACTCGTGGGAGGGGGGCGAGGCGTACCGCACCGCCGTCTACGGATATGACATGCACGGCATGCCCGTGCGGAACCTCGTCCGACACAAGCGGGAATATCCGTCTTCCCTCGACTCCGGGGCGTATCCCCCGAGCGGGCGGCCGTTCGGCACCGACCCGGCCCACCAGGCGACGGACGACGACTACGAGCTGCGCCGGGCCCGGACGCCGGTCCCGACCTTCGTCTCCGAGGCGGTGGAAGCCCATCTGGCCCGGATCTACAGCCGCGAGGTGCGCCGCGCCGGGCCCGATCCGCTGACCTCCTGGTGGCGAGACGTCGACGGCCGGGGGGCCTCGATCGACGACTTCATGGCCGGCTCGATCGCCCCACTCCTCCTCGTCCTGGGCCAGCTCGACATAATCGTCGACCGCCCGGCCGCCCCCGACGGCGAAGCGGTGCGGACCCGCGCCGACGAGATCCGACTCGGGCTCGATTCCTGCGTCGCCTCGTACGTCCTGCCGGAGAACATGGTCTGGTGGCGGCTCGACCGCGGCGGGCGGTATCTCGAATGCCTCATCCGAGAGGTCGACGACCGGGGCGGCGTTTCCTGGCGCCACTGGGATGAACGCTCCTGGACGCTGTTCGATGAGCGCGGCGAGAAGGCCCGCGGGCCCGTCGAGCATGGATACGGTCGCGTGCCGATCATCCGGGTGTTCGATCGTCGGCGGCCTCGCTGCCGGAACATCGGGCTTCCGCGATACGAGAGCATCGCCGAGATCCAGCGCGAGTACTATAACCGCGACAGCGAGCTGATCCTCAGCGACACCACGCAGGCCCACCCGCTCCTTCAGGGCCCCGAGGATTACGTCAAGGCCGACGGGGCCGTGCCGATCGGGCCCAACTGGCTCCTGCCCAAGAAGAAGAACGCCCAGGGAGGCGCGGCGACCTACGAGGGGTTCGACGTCATCCAGTTCCCCAAGGAGGGGGCGGATTCCCTGCGGATGAACAAGGCAGACCTCCGCGACGCGGCCGACCGCGCCGCGCTGCTTTTGAAGCCGGCCGGGACCGCGGGGACGAGCGGCTCGACCGTGTCCCAGAGCGGCGTCTCGAAGCGGATCGATCAGGCGGCGGGGAACGACCTGCTGAGCAAGGTTGCGGCCACCCTGGGCCATGTGGAACGACGGCTGGCCGACCTCGCCCTGGCGGTGATGGGAGCCGCGCCCACGCACGAGGAGCGGGCGGCCGTCAGGGTCCAGTACCCGTCGTCCTTCGACCTGTTCACCGGCGAGGAATTGGCCCGGACCGTGGGCCAGTTCCAGGCCATCCTGGGGGCGGCGGGCCACGCACCGAAGACCGAGCGGGAAATGCTCGGGAAGCTCATCCGGGTGATGCTCCCCGGCCTGGACGACTCGGATTACGGCGAATTCGACGCCGAGATCGAAGCGTACCTCGGGCTCGACACCGGGGCGCGACGTTGAGGGTCCCACGGGGCGCCCGGCGAGCGCCGCGACGTCGCCCCTCACCGATTCCACGCGAGGTCCACACGTGAGCGAGCAAGCGAACGCCGATGTCAATCCGGCCCCCGGCCAGCCGGGCGGTCCGGCGCAAGGTGAAGAGCGCCAGCGGCTGCGAGCCCTGGAGGCGCAGTTGCGGGAAGTCCAGAGTCGGCAGGATGCGGCGCTGGAGATGAAGGAGCAGGAGCGGCTGCGAGCCCTGGCGGAGAAGGGGCAGATCGAGGAGGCGCTGGAGCAGCAGCGCAGGTCGTGGGAGCGGAAGCACGCCGAGGCGGTCTCCCGCTATACGCTCCTCGAGCAGCAGGTGTTCGGCGAGCGGAAGTCGGCCGCCATCGCCGAGGCCCTCCAGGGTCGGGCCTTCGTCGGCGAGTCGCCGGAACAGCGCTCGGCCGCCGCGACGATGGTCCGGAGGCTCCTCCAGGACGAGTTCGAGACGGTCCGCGAGGCGTCGGGGGCCCTGGTAGTACGCGAGCGGGCCAGCGGCCGACCCGCCTCGGAGGCCCTCCGCGAGCGTCTCGACTCGCCGCAGTTCGCGATCTTCTTCGCAGCGACGTCGCGTGGCGGGGCGGGGGGTGACGCCTCGCGGCCATACGCCGCCCCCCGGGGGGGCCAGCCCGGCTCGCTCGAAGCGATCGTCGACCAGTGGAAGGACCGGCAGAACCAGTACCAGTCGTTCGGCCTGCATCCCCTGGTCTGACCCCGCCCCCCGGCGGCCGGCCTCGTGGTCGACCGCCCAGACTGAATCGACCCGGAGTGAATGCCCATGCCCTCGTATGAGAACAGCCCGCTGACCCAGTTCAACGCCTTCAACGCCGGCGTCCTGCCCAACGACGTCTTCGGCGTGGCGATCAACTGGTTCGTCAACCGGACCCCGCTGACGGCGCGGCTGCCGAAGCTGCCGGTCGGCTCGCCCCACTTCCTGATCGTCAACGACAACTATCGGCCGCGCTCCGTGGCCCTGAACAACGGAGCCGCCCTGACGGCCGCGGCGACGGCGCTGACCGCCGCCGATGCGTCGGTCTTCGATTCGGGCGACGTCATCCAGATCGAGCAGGAATACCTGCTGGTGACGGCCGTCGACCCGGCGACGAACGCCCTGACGGTGTCCCGCGGCTACGCCGGCACGACGGCCGCCTCGCACGCCGACGCCCTGCCCATCTTCCTGGTGAGCAACACCCGGACCGGCGCCGAGACGAACGTCTCCGGCCTCAGCCGGATCCCCCAGGCGACCACCCAGTATTGCCAGACGGTGCAGCACGCCTATCAGGTCGGCGGGGCGCTCCAGGCCGACGCCAACTACGGCTCGGCCTACGCCACGCCGCTCGATCGCGACCGCATGCTGGCGATGCAGCACGTCATGGACGACTTCGAGTCGGCCGTGTACTACGGAAAGGGGGTCGGCCTGACCGGCCCGAACAGCCGCCCGCTGATGAAGGGGGTCCAGTCGCTCCTGGCGACCAACAAGGTCACCGCGCCGACCAACGCGGCGGCCTACAAGCCCAGCGACCTGATCCGCGATACGATCCAGGCGTGCTTCAACGGCGGCGGCAACCCCAGCCTGCTGCTGGTCAGCACGGACTTCCTGTCGGCCTTCGCCGTGTGGGGCCACGCCGCGATGCGCGTCAACGCCGGGAGCAACGTCTTCGGCGTGCCGATCGACCTGTTCGAGGCCCCGTTCCTGTCGGGCATCTCCATCGTGCCGGCACCGCTGCTCCGCCCGGGCACGGCGGTCTGCCTCTCGGCGAGCGAAGCTCGCGTGCGGCTCAAGAGGTCGATGATCGACAAGCCGCGCGGCAGCCGCGGCGACGCCTTCGAGGGCGACATCATCATGGAAGGCGCCATCGAGATCGACAACGAGGCGCACCACGCCTGGGTCTCGGGCATCTCGGCCTTCAGCGCCGCCTGATCTCGCCCCGATCGGACGCCCGCCGGGCCCGCCCCGCGCCCGACGCGGGGAGGCCTTTCATCCGACGCGAGACGACATGAGCACATCCGATTCTTTCAGGTTCCCGGGCCTGTGGCCTTACATCGAACTCGCGGCCGAGGGTCGGAGCCTGCCGTTCCTGGGCCGGGGCAGGGGGCTGTGGCACTACAAGCAGGTCCAGGACTCGCTGGGCCAGCTTCCCGGCCTCGACGCGGACGCCCGGCGCGAGCTGCTGGCCCACGTCGCATCGGTGCGCGACTCCCTCGCCGCCACGCTCGACGGGATCGACCTCGCCGTGCGGGAGTCGATGCGGGCCCTCGGCGATCCCGCTGAAGGCGCGACGGCCTCCCTCATCCCGGCCGGGCCGGCGGAATCGACTCCGCATCGCGCCGCCGCGCCTAAACGACGGCGAGGCTAGGCCGGCGTCGCATCTTCAACCTCAATGAACGTCCTTCAGCGAGCCATCCCATGAGTCAGCCAGACCGGCTCACGACCCTCTACGCCGCCGACGAAGACGTCGCGGTCCACGCCCCGGGCGACTTCGCGGTGCTGGTGCCGGCCTGGCAGAAGCTCGCCCAGGGGATCGACGGCGTCTTCGCGCCCGGCCCGACATGGGCCCTCACGTCGGCGACCTCGGACTTCGAAGCGGCCGGGGCCCGACCCGGTCATGTGGTCCAGCTGCGGAAACCTTCGTCGACGTTCAAGGGCGCGGGCGAGTTCTTCGCCGTCGCGGGGGCCGTCGGTGGCTCGCTGACGATCCGCCGCATCGGCATGGCCGCGGGCGTAGGGGCCCCTCCGGTGCCGGCGTCGGGCATCTCCGGCGTCGAGTTCCTCATCGCCACGCTCGATCCCCAGATCGAGGAGGCGAGCTTCGAGCTGAACCGCCGGTTCGCGATCGATCCTCTCACACCCGGCCGAACCCCGTCGGATCTCCGCGACGTCCGGGAACTCCGCCGTGCGTGCGTCCTCGGCGTGCTCGTCCGCCGCTACGCGGCCGAGGCCCGCGGCTCCGACGGCGACTTCGCCCAGAAGCTCCGGCAGGCCGAGGCCGAGTTGGCCGAGACCCTGGCCCGGCTGGAGGTCCGCTGGGGCTCGGTCGCCGACAGGTCGTCGTCTTCGATCTTCTCCACCCGAATCGTGAGGTGATTCCACCATGCCTTTCCTGGTTTCCCGCGAGGGCGACGTCCGCCTCCTGACCGAACTCCTGGGCGGCGGCACGCCCGAAGACTGGCAGCTCGGCCTGTACAATTCGGCCATCACCCCTTCCGAGACCGATACGGCCGCCACCTACACCGCTCACGAGGCGGCGTTCGGCGGCTACGCGAGGAAGACGCTCACCCGCTCGGTCTCCGCGTCGACCTGGAACGCCCCCGTCCTCCAGGCCCCGGCCGGTTCACCGCCCTGGTCCTCCCGCGAGCAGGTCGCCCATTCGAAGTACGGCTCGTCCCCTCTGAGCTGGACCGTCGATGCGACGAGCGACGTGATCCACGGCTACTTCATCGTCGGGGCTACGAGCGGGACGCTGATCCTCGCCGAGCAATTCGCTGATCCCCGAACCTTGCACTCGGGCGACACGCTGTCCATCACGCCGGTCTTCGAAGTCGCCTGACGATTTTGAGGCCCTGAGGAGCCGAGGTCGGCCGCCGGACCGTCGCCATATCAGCCGACCTCTCCCGCCTCCCCCGGTCTTCCCAAGGGACCCAAGGATACCTCATGAACAATTACTACGTTTCCGCCGGCCGGGGGAGCGACTCGACCGGCACGGGGACGGCGTCCAATCCCTGGAAGACGATCGCCAAGGCGATCGGCGCCTCCCCGGCCGCGTCCCTGGGCTCCGACGGGGCCCGGGTCTACCTCGAGCCCGGGACCTACTACGAGTCGGTCACGCTCGGCCTGACGCCCACCGCGACCGCGCGGCTGGAGGTCGTGGGCGACTGCGACGGGGCCGGATTCCTGGCCGGGGGCCTCGCGACCCCGGCGACGGGGGTGGTGGACTGGTCGTCGTGGGTGAACGACACGACGGCCCGCGGCATGCCGTGCCTCGCGGGCGGGAACAAATCCTACGTCTCGCTCCGCCGGCTCAAGCTGATCGGCGGCGCCATCGACAAATCCTGCGTCGACGTGGGCGCCGGCCACGACTGGACGATCTCCGACTGCATCGTGGTCCCCCATTCCTCCCAGCCCGCGATCGTCTTCGGGTCGGCGGCCGCCCCCGCGGCCGCCGGCCTCAACGCGGTGGTCGAGCGGTGCGACTTCCACGTCGGCGGCAACTCCAGCGGGCGGCCCATCATGTTCAACGTGGCCGGGGCCGCCGCCGAGTACTCCCTCGATTCGGTCGTGCGAAACTGCCGGTTCCGGGGGGGGGTCCTGATCGTCGCCAGGGTCGCGAACACCGGCCTGGGGTACGCCGCGACCGGGCTGCAGATCTCCCACTGCTCATTCCTGGGCGGGCACAGCGCCCCGATCTCGGTCTATGGCAGCGACCCCGTCGTGCTGGCCTCGCCGATCACGGTGTTCGGCTGCTACCTGAGCGGCAACAACGGCATCGTGGCCGGCCACGTCTCGCAGGTCACCGAGGACTACAACGCCTTCCACGTCGCGTCGGCGGCCCGCCTCAACGTGACCGCCGGGTCGCACTCGATCGGGAGCGTCCGGCCCGCGTTCGACTACGGGGACGGTCGACTGGTCGGGACGCCTCTTCGGCCCTGGGGCGAGCCCGTCGCCAACTCGCTCCTAGGGGGGTTCGTGGTGGGCGGGGCCTCTCCGACGACGGACTTTGCCGGACGGGCGCGGCCGGAAGGATATCTTTCGACCCGTGCCGCCGTGGGGGCGCTCGAGCGACACGACACCGGTGAAATAAATACGCCGTACGCCGATTCGGGATCGCCCGCTTGCCTGGCTCTCAGGGGGCCGAGTTCGCTGGAGCGGCCGATCCTGATGGATGCGACCGCGACCGTCATCCGCGTCAAGGTCCGATGGGATGGAAACCATGGCGATGCGAACAAACCGCAAGCCATCCTGCTGGCGAATCCCGAGATCGGCGTTTCGGCGGATCAGGTGGTCACCGCTTCGTCGAGCGGCGGGACGGGATCGACGCCGAACGAGTACGAGACGCTGAGCTTCTCGTCGGTCACGCCGACCCGCCCGGGGGCCCTGATGCTCCGGTTGGTCTCTCGTTCGTCCGACGGGACAGGCGTCGCCTACTTCGACTCGATCACCCTTTCCTAGACGGGCCGCCATGCCGCCACGATCCTTCGAACATTGGTACCGCGGCGTATCGGTCGAGACGGCCTCCCGATCCTCGAACTCGAAGCCTCAGGGCTTTCGGGGCTCGTTCGTCGCGCCTGTGGTCCGCGTGGCCTCCGACCAGTCCGTAGCGGGGTCCGGCGGCCTCCGGGCCGGAGGATCGAGCCTGCTCGCGGTCAACGCTTCCCCGGATCTTCGCGAACAGACGACCTCCGGCGGATCGGCCCCCCCGAGCACGGCAATCGCCACGAACGCCGTAACCACCCTTGAAATCCTGGCCGTCGCCGATGCCTGGACCTCCAGGAACCATGGCTCGGGGGGTGGCTGGTCGACGGCCGGCTTCTGCTCCCCATCCACGTCGATCGAGGTGGCCTGCGAGGCGGGCGTCGAAGCCACGACCTCCGCCGACGCATCGTTCAGGGTCGAACATACGTCGGAATGGGCCTGGTCGCTGGGAGGGTTGCCGCAGGTCGCCTCCGATAAAGTCGAAGCCGTCTCGGGGGGCTTAGGGACGGGCCCCAGTTCGACCGTCATGCAGTCCCATTCTCGAGCGGGCTCCGGCGGGTCGTCGATCGGCGGCTTCGGCGCGCACTCGGTGGATTCCCCGGGCCGATCCTTCAAATATTGGCTGAGAGGCAGGGTGGTCGGCGATGTCGGCCCCCGCCGGGGCGACTTCGCTCTCGGCTTCCGAGGTTGGCTCGGCGTCGCTTCCTCGGGGAAGGTCGGCGGCTCCGACCTATCAGGTGTGGTCACGGGAGGGCTGATCGTCGGCGGTTCGGCCATCAGTTCGAATCAGGTCGACGGTCGCATTTCCGGCGTCGCGGCGATCGGACTCGGCGGTACGGTTACCGTGACTCGGCATCTCCGCGCCGATGCTTACGGTGCCGCGGCGCACATGGCTGGGCTCGGAATCGCCGGCGTCGGAATCTCGCTCGAGAGCTACGTCGCTTGCGCCATCGGCGGCACGGCGGAATCCGAGCGAACGGCGAGCGAACCGGCAATCGCGCCATGGTCGACCGGCGGCGTCGTCATGCCGCACCTGGATGGAACTCATAACGCCCTCGCCATCCTGGCAGCGGCCCCCGCGGCTTTGCATCGGATCGGCGTCGACATCGAAGCCTCGCCGGGATGGCGTTTCGGATCCTCGGCGCGGGTAGGCGTCGCCCACCGGGCAGGCCCGGGGGCGACGAACGGCACCGGATTCGGAGGCGCCGCGCGCGAGAACCTGGCCTGCGTCCCGGTCTCGAACGGCGGGCTCGGAGCCGGCGGCACCTGTCGAATCCCCAGCCCCGGTCTCGGCCTGATCTACAAGATCTACTCCAACGCCGGCCTTGGAGGCCCGATCGACTACAACTCGCCGATCGCGGAAACCTCAGGCCTGGAGTGGACGAGCGAACCGCTGGCCGTCGGCTCCTCCTTCCGCTTCGGCGTACGGGCCTACGATCCGGCGTGGGGTCTTCAAGAAGAGAATCTCGATGCGTCGGCCTCCTTGAATCTCGACCACGCGGGGCGAGATGTGACCCATGTCCCACGAGCACCGATCGGCCTCCGCGCGATCGACCTGGGTCGCGGACGGGTTCGTCTCGAGTGGACGGACGCCAGCCGACAGGATTCGAACATGGCGACCATGTTTCACGTTTACATATCGCACGATTCCAATATCGATTTTTCCTCTCCCATCATCGTCCCCGCGGCGACCTCGCGCGGCAACGCCTTCGCGACCGAGATCGACGGCCTAGTGGACGGGCGGCGGTACGCCGCGGTCGTCCGGGCTTGCAACACCTACGGTGAAGAGGGCAACGTCTCGACCGTTCATTTCACGGCCGACAGCACCCCGCCATCGCAGGTCGATGGTCTCTCGGCGTCCGTAGCGGCCTCTGTCGCCTGAGTGGTGCGGAGGGACGAGGCCGCCTCCCGGCCGTACCCACCCCACCCGGCTCCCCCCTCTTGCGGTTCATCCAGGAGGCCCCATTGGCCGTAACGTTCAAGAATTCGGGCAAGATCAACGCGAAGACGTTCAACATCCCGTTCATCGGCGCCCGGGTCACGATGTCGGCCTACGTGCGGCTGAACTCGCTGCCGACGAGCGGCATGCAGACGCTGTTCGTCCGGGGCCAGTGCCGGTTCACGGCGATCGGGCCGGCGGGCGGGTCGACGTACACGTTCAACGCCCAGTGCATGTCGGCGGCGGGGACGACCCGGACGCACTCCCGGGCGGGGGCGGCCGTCGGGGGCGTCTACCACCTGGCCCTGGTCTACGACAAGGACGACGCGTCCCGGCGGTTCGTGGCCGTCAACGGGGCCAAGGTCCCGTGGGCCGCGGACCTCTCCGGCCCGCTGGGGACCATCAGCTGGCTGGGCTACGGCGGGAGCGACTCCGACTTCACGATCCAGCGGGCGTTCTTCCTCGACGGCTACGCCGCGACCGACGCCGACGTGTCGGCCCTGGCCGGCGACGCCGACGCGGCCCCGGCCGTCTTCGCCGCGGCCGCCGCCACGCCGGGCGTCCTGGCCATGTACCACTCGCTGGAGGGGGCCGTCGGGGCCGACGTCCGCGCGAACGAGCCCGGGGTGTCGTGGGGCGGCGACCCCAACTACGGCATCCCGGAGCCGACCCGGGCGACTTCGGGCGACGTCGTCCGCTACTCGGAGCCGATGGCCTGCAAGGGGGCCCTGGCCGTGGAGCGGGCCTACGTCGGCTCCGCGGGGAAGACGGTCACGGTCATCCTGACGGACGGCGAGGGGCGGGCCCGCGTCGCGCCGCAGGGCGACGCGACGGCCGCGGCTCCGTCGATCCGGATCGACGGCGGCCCGCCGATCGCCCTGCCGACGACGGCCTCCGCGGGGGCCTACGTCCAGCCCACGGCGGACGCCCTCTTCTTCCCGATGCCGGCCGGGGTCTCCGTATCGCCCGGCCAGGCGGTGCTCCTCGACGCGCCGGCCGGCTGGATCTCCCCGCAGATCGGGTTCGCCCCCGCGATCTTCGGCCTCGCCGTCGACAACTTCGCGGGGATGCCGATCTCCGACGGGCTGTGGCCCGGCGCGCCCCCGGCCCGCGTGGGGACGAACGCCGCGATCACCTCGGCGACCGAATATACGCCCGTCGTCATGAATCGGAACCGGGCTCTCAACTTCCGCATGGGCATGAACGCCAAATACTGGCCCGACGGGACGTTCAAGGGGCCGATCGTCAACGCCATCCTCGCGCAGTCGGGCGGGTACAACCGCGTGGATCCGGAGGGGATCGCCGGCAAGGAGGGCCTCTGGGCCATCGGCTGGTCCGACTACGACCACGCGAACCCCGTCACCATGGTCGTGGGCGGGGACGGCGTCGGCTCGGTCGTCAAGGAGGTGCGGGATTATCGCAACGACGGCGACGCGGAGGGCCGGGGCAAGGTCCGGGTCTACGACGTCCGGTTCGGCGCGACGACGGCTTACACGCTCCGCGAGGCGGTCGACGCGACGGCGACGACGATCCGGCTCGTCGAGCCGATCGTCGGCTCGCTCAACGAGAGCTACCTGGTCGTCGACGGCGAGCAGATCCTGGTCGGGTCGTACGACGCCGTCGCCCGGACGTGCGCGGGCTGCACGCGGGGCTGGAACGGCACCGTCGCCGCGGCCCACGCGGCCGGGGCGGCGATCACGGCCCGCCGGCGGGCCCGCTACGGCAACCTTTACGTGACGATGACCTGCCCGGACGCCCCCAACCTGCACTACGCCGACTTCGTGGCCTACCAGCCCGGCTCGTGGCCGGAGCCGACGAAGCCCGGCCCTGTGACGCTCCCGCCCCGCGACGACCTGGCGCTCGACGAGGCGATGGAGGGCTTCCTGTCGCCCGGGTGCGGGGGCTTCCGGCACATGGACGGGACGCCGGCCCAGGGCTTCGACGTCGCCGAGCCGGAGCAGATGGCCAAGCCGGGGGCGCCGCACTATGCGAACCCGGGGTACGTCGACAGGCTCCACTTCGCCTCGGTCGGGCCGTTCGACCCCGCCGCTTCGCCCTACTTCTACACGCCGACCCCCTGGCCGGCCTCCGAGACGTACACGGCGACGCTGGCCGCGGCGATCGCGACCGCCCCGCCCCCGGGGACGGTCGAGACGATCGCGATCGCGGACGGGCGTCGCATGCCCGTCATGCTGGGTCAACTCCTGTTCGACGGCGGCGAGATCATGCGGGTGGTCGGGGTCCCCCGCGAGGGCGACGAGTACCGGGTGGAGCGGGGGTCGCGCAACACGCCGACCGCGACGCACGCCGCGGGCCCGATCGTCGTCGGCTACCGCATCCCGATCACGCAAGCGAGCCAATACATCCCCGTCGACCCGGCGACCCACCGCTACGAGGCCGTCTTCGACCAGGACCTCTCGACCCCGCTCACGTTCGGCCGGAACCTGGCGAACGGCGGCTACTCGGACTGGGGCGGCACCGACGACGCGAACATCGCCGCGCGCCGGACGCTCACGCTGACGGCCCCCCTGGCCGCGACGGCCCTGGACGTCTACGCGACCCCCGCGGCGGAGTCCGACTGGGACTTCATCGCGACGAACATCAACCTCGCCATCGGCTCCGAGGTCCTGGTCGTGGCCGCCGTCGACCGCGCCGCCGGGAAGATCACCGTCAAGTCGCGGCCGGCGGGCGCGGCCGCATATCCGGCCGGCGCGACGGCGAGGACGCGGTCCTCCGGCGTCCTCCTGCAGGGCCCCGACGGGACGAAGCGGGGCTACAACCGGCTGTACA
Source organism: Planctomycetales bacterium 71-10 (assembly GCA_001898385.1). Classification (GTDB taxonomy): domain Bacteria; phylum Planctomycetota; class Planctomycetia; order Isosphaerales; family Isosphaeraceae; genus Paludisphaera. Next base: position 28,616 of record MKTT01000086.1, on the reverse strand, counting down.
ACGCGAAGAACGCCATCCTGCCGACGGCGATCGACCGGGCGCTGGTGTTCGTCGGCGACGACGGGCTGGGCCTGGGGGGGTCCGGGACCCCGGCCGTCCTCCAGCCGTTCGACGCGCCTGACGCGGGCACGAAGGAGTTCGTCAGCCCCTACGCCGTCTTCCCGTACGCCGAGACGGCCCGGCAGACGGCCACGGCCCCTCTGGCGTGGCATTGGCTGTGCGTCCCCGGGCGGTCCACCGACGCGGCCGTCTACGAGGCGGCCAGGCAGGTCCGCGATCACCTCCCCGCGGGCCGCAAGGTGATCTTCGAACTGGGCAACGAGATCTGGAACTGGCGATTCCCCAACACCCAGGTCTACGAGATCGTGTCCCATGCGGTCGGCCTGGCCAATCACAGAGAGCTGTACATCCTGCGATCCCGGGCCGCCTTCGAGGTCGCCCGGGCGTGCTTCGCCGAGGTTGGGCGGCAGGGCGAGCTCGTCCACGTCGTCTGCTCCCAGACGGGGGTCGACATCCTGGCCGACTGTCGCCGCCTGGGCGTCGAGCCCGACGCCGCGGCCATCGCCCCCTACATCATCACGCCCAAGACCGCGGCCTGCGGTGCCGCGTTCACCGCGGTCGACGACGACCAGGCGTGCGACCTCTACACGTTCCTGACCTACTACGACGGGAGCATCCTGCAGTACCGCCAGATGATGGCGTCGATGGACCGGATGCTCGCCTCGCACGAGGCGGCCACGGGCCGGCGGCCGTTGAAATTCTGCTACGAGGGGGGGCTCGAGGCGATCGTCCTGCCGGGCACGCCCGGCTTCTCGGACCCGCTCGGGCGGCGGCGGCGCGACATCCCCTACAACCCGAACTTCTACTTCACCGAGCGCGACTACTACGGCGCGATGCGGTCGATCGGGGGGGTCGACCTCTACATGCAGTACGAGATCGCCTCGACGTCGCCGTACACCGACTACGACGACAGCCTCTATCTCTGGGGGCTGCTGCGGGGGCCGGCCCAGAAGGCGGGCTACGGCGACGGCCGAGACGGCGGCGTGGACAACCGCCGCTACCGGTACGCCGCCCCGGAGGACCTGACCAAGACCGGCGACGTCTACTGCGAGTCGGTCCGGATGCAGGCCTGGCTGGACCACCAGAGACGCTGGGTGGCCGCGCAAGCCGGGAATCAGCCCGATCCCGAACCGGGCACGGGCACCCCGGCGATCTCGTTCGCCAAGCCGGGCCGACTGGTGATCTCCCGATTCCGGCCTCGATTCGGATGAGCCCCTCGAGCCATCGGCAGGCCTCGCAACTCACGGAACCCAAGGCTGCGAATGAGGACGAACGACGATGCCCGACCACCGCGAGCGCGACATTCGCGGCGCGATCTTGGAACTGCTGGACTCGACCGGCGTATTTGATCGGATCTACCCGGGGACACTGCCCGACGCCGGCGGCGAACCCTCGGGAGTCCGGCGCACCGCCTCGATCGAACCGAGCGGGACCGTCGTCTCGGGCCTGGGGGACGACGTCGCCGGCGCGCTGAAGGCGACCTCCTCCGTCACGATCGTCCTCCTCGCCCGGGACGACGACCCGACCGCCCGCGACGACGCGGCGGAGTTGCTCCTGAACACGACCGCATCGGCCTTGAACGGCCGCTCGCTGGCCGGGGTTTCGCTCCCGGGCTCGACGAGGCTCTGCTCCTGGGCGTGGCGCAAGGCCACGCCCCCCGAGCGCCGCATCGAGGCGACCCTGGAATTTCAGTATCTGCTGGAAGGTTGGAGCGACTTCGACCTCTCGGAATGACCCGACACGCAAGGCCCCACGACTTTCTTCTTGGACAAGGAGTCTCCCCATGGCCGCGACCAAGCTTCAATCGAACTGGACGGCCGTCTCGTTCGATTCGACCCCCATCTCTCGGGTGACCCAGGTGAGCTTCACCCAGGGCGGCTCGCTCACCGCCTATGCCGCAGACGGCGATCACTTCCCCACGGTGATCGTCAACACGATGAGCAAGCCCAAAGCCACCGTCACCAGCGGCGACGCCGCGGCGCTCATGGCGATCGCACCGGGCGCCACCGGCACCTTCAGCGCGATCCACAAGGACGCCAAGGGCGAGGTCGGCGGCGACATCCTCTACGTCCTCGCGAATGCGGTGGCCGAGAACGCCGAGACGTCCGGAGCCCACGGCGAGTTCGGTACGGCGACACTTAGCCTCATGGCCTACTCGTCCGACGGAACCACCAACCCGCTCAGTTTCACCAGGGCTTGATCGCCGCCCGCCCCGAGATTCCGGCGACCAAGAGGCAAGACGAGCCCGCGACACCCATGGAAGCCATGCCATTCGACGCGCTGATCGTCCCCGAGTCGTGGAAGACCGGCGGCACGCAGTTGGACCGGATCGACTCGATCCTTCGCCTCGCGGAGCCCCTGCTGGGGGTCGACCGCTCGCGTGGGGATAGGGCCTACATCCGACGCCAACCGGGAGGCCGCCTCTTCATCACGAAGGACCCACGCGACACGATCTCCTTCCCGATCGGTCATCCTCGCGAGGGTCGCCCCCGATACGCCTGGGCAGCGTCTCCCGATGGTTCCGAGCGAGGGACGCTCGCCGAGGAGCCCCCCCATGCTTGACGAACGTTCGCTCCGCCGGCCTGGGTTCTCAGCGGGGCCGGAGGTGACCCTCGGGGATGGCGGCAGATGGTCGCTCCCGATCCCAACGCTCCGGCTGTTCCCCATCCGTGGCGAAGACGGCCGGATTGCAGTGGGGGGGGGCCCCAGCTTCGGTGCCGAATTCGAGGCGCTGATGGATGAATTATCCGATTGCGACCTCGAAGATACGCCGGCCCGCCTGACCATCCAGTTCCGCATGGCCGCCCTCCTTTTGCTCCGGAACTACGACCTGTCGGATCGTGACCTCCGCGACCTGCTCATCATCGACGCCGAAGACCAGGAATGCCGCGAGCGTTGGCAGGCGATCAATCGGGCGATGACGGGCCGGGTCCCAAAACCTTCAGCCGATGGCTCCGCTGCACCCTGATCGCGAACGGGGTCGCCCAGGATCTGCCCTGGGAGGACGCCATCGGCGTCTCGGAAATGCTGGTGGCACTGGGCCGTGCCGTCCCCCCTTCGCGATGGGTGGACGGACATGAAACCAGGGCGCAGGAAGCCGCGCTCGAAGCCCTCTTTTGATCGACAGCGAGTATCCATCATGGACCTCGACGAATTCCTGATCTCCCAAGAAACCTCGGAGTCGGGCGTCCCGTGGCCGCTCGACAAGCTCGATGAAATCCTGGCGACGCCGCCGATCGGAGCCGATGCTCCGGCGGGGGAGGAAGGCTCGGCGAGCCCCGACCGCCCGACGGCCGCCTTGATCGGGCCGCTCCCCCAGGGTGACGAGACCAGGACCTCGGTGCTCCATCAAACGCCCGAGTTGGCTTCCGCGCTCGTCGAGCCGGTTATCGTCGCCGCCCCCACGGCCGCGGAGCGAGCGAAGGGCCCCGGGCTCGCCCCTCTCACATCGAGCCGCGTCGACACCCCCGGCCCTCGGATCGATCGATCCCCCTCCTCGAGCCTGGAGGTCTCGGGGAAACTTGGGAAGTTCCTTGTGACGGCGCGAGAGCCCATCGCGATGTCCCTCTCCGAAGACGTCGAACGGATCGAGAGCGAGTTTCTATCGAAGTCGCCACTCATCCAGAGCGACTGGGGCTCTGAGGCCGCGGCGACGAGTTCCACTTCCGCCCCGGGCGGTCAATGGCCGATGGTCGGTCCCATTCGCCCGGCTCGACAGGTTACTCCATCGCAGGCCGCCCCGCTGACGCTAACGGCTGCGGCGGAGGATTCCGACGGAGCGAGCGGCGGCTCCCAGTATGGGAACGACTACGATCGGATCGAAGGACGTCTGTCGCAGGTGGCGGACCGATTGGAACGGGTCGTCGAGCGTTTCGCCGCCCCGCCCCCGATCGGCTCGCGTCCCAGGCCGTTCCGCGGCCGGGTCGACGGCTGACCCCGCATGAGAAATGCCATGGTGACATACAACGGCGAGAATATCTTCGGGTCGGCCGTGCAATTCCAGCACGTCGCTCGGCCGAGGGCCCAGCAGGTCGTCGCGTTCTTCGGAGTCAGCGGTACGCAAGTGCTCGATGGCGGCGGCCGAGGCCGATCCTTCTTCATCCGCGGTGTGCTCACCGCCCCGACGCTCGAGGCGCTCAACGCCTGTGAGGCGAGATTCAACGACTACGCCGATGGGATCGCCCGCATCCTCGTCGACAACCGGAGCCGTGTGTGGCGGAACGTCGTCTTCAAGGGCGAATTCGTCCCGGACTCCCGCGGCCCGATCCACACCGGCGGCGGTTGGGGGCTCCCCTATCGCGCCGTGTTCCACGGCCTCACATGACCCGCCATGTCTCCCATAAGGGCGCCACTCCATGCCTTTCGACCAGACCTCGATCGTTGAGGTGAGACCGCCGACGTGGGACGGCGCGACGCTGCAATTATCGTGGACCTCGACCGCGCCCTCCGGGACGACATTCCAGGTCTACGTCGGGCGTCGCCTGGCCTGGTACGGGACGAGCCGCTGGGTCGCCCTGACGATGCCGGATTCCCGGGTGCGGATCGATGTCGGGACGGTCGGGCCCGGCGAGGCGACCGTCGACTTCTCGGCGACATTGCCGCCGACCTCGGGCGACCGCGTGACGCTCACATGGCTCGGCGGATCCTACCTGGATCCGGCGGGCGGCGACGACGTCCAGGGCTTTCGCGTCTTCGGCTCACGACAACCCGGCTGGGATGTCGACTTCACTGAGCCGCTGGCCGAGATACAGGCCTATCCGGGCGGCGTCCCGATCGACGGATTCGGGATCGGAGGGTTCGGCCAGGGAGGATTCGGTCGAGCGGCGTCGACCTACCGCTGGATCAGTGCGGCGCTCGCGCCCGGGACCTGGACCTTCGCCGTCATCCCGCTCGACGCCGCGGGAAACGAGGGGCCGAAGACGACCCTGACGACGACCGTCGTCGCCCCACCTCGCCCCCCGGCGGCCGACCCCGATGGTGCCCGGCTTCGTTGCGCCTACGACCCGGAGACGCGTCGGGCCACGCTCTCCTGGAATCCCAGCCCCAACTGAAACAGGAAATCAACAGCCCATGGCGACGACCTATACTCCGCGGGCGAAGCTCGCCAAACCGGGCCCGGCCGAGCGCGAGTGGAACGTACCGCTGAACGCCAACTCCGACGCACTCGACGACCTGGCGCCGATCGGGGGCCTCTGCGCCACTCCGGTCGAGCGTCCCAGCATCTCCCTCCGAATCCAGGTCGCGGCGGGACGCTTTCAACGCCGCGACGGCACCGTCGGCGAATTCGGGGGTTCGACGCCGGTCAATCTGTCGGCCAATTCGACGCATTACGTCTATTTGACCGATTCCGGCGACCTCACCACCTCGGCCTCCGGCTTCCCGCAGACTTCGCACGTCCCGCTGGCCGTGGTGACCACCGGCCCGTCCGCCGTCGAAAGCGTGACGGATGTGCGGGTCGTATGCGGAACGGTCGGCAGCGATTCCAGGCCCTTCTTGACCGCGGCCGGCGGAGCCATGAACGACGGGGCCTCGTTCGCGGCCGGCTCATCTTCGGGGCTCAAGATCGGCACCTCGACCGCCCAGAAACTCGGGTTCTGGAACGCCGCCCCCATCACCCGACCGGGGCCTTACATCCAGGGATATGCAGCGTCCTCTCGAAGCCTGGCCGCCTATTCCCCGGCGATCTCGTCGACCTCATTCGCGGGCCTGAGTTCGAGCCAGACGGGCGCTCTTTACGCCCAGGTCACCGATCTCAACAGCCTCAGGGCGTCGTACGAGAACTTGAGAGCCTTCGCAGAGAACACGACGCAACTGCTCAACGCATTAATCAACGACCTGAAGGCGATGGGCCTGCTCGGCTGACCCACGCGAGAGGACGTACGGCATGCCAGCGAGCTTCGATTTCGACCCGTACGAAGTGCCGTTGTCGAGCCCGGCCGCGACGGTCCGCGTCTGCCGCTACGATGCGGGGGGGGCGGGGGGGGCCGCCTACACGGTGCTCCCGAACGTGACCTGCGAGCGGATCCGTTATGTGGAAGGACCCGAGGCACCGACGGCCTGGTTCCGCTACATCCTTGACGACGCGGCCCCCTCCGATCCCGCCCCGGTCGACTTCGGCCGACTGTGGCCTCAGGGTGCCGCGGGTCCGTACGTCGTCAGGAACGACGACCGGCTCGTCGTCCTGGCGATCGGTCACCATGGCGAATCTCGGATCCTTTTCGACGGATTCGCTCAGGCCCCGCAGATCGACCTGGATCCGCACTCCCAGCGGATCTCGTTCCTCGCGACGGGGGTCGCGATCCGGTGCTGGGACGAGCCGATCGGCGGGCGCCTCCAGCGTCATGCCGACTCGCCCCAGGACGGCGACGCCGTGCTCGTCCAACTTCCCGCCCGCTTCAACCCCGACGGGAGGCCGAACTGCACTCCGGACGGTGCCGACATCGGGCGATCCGACGCATCGACTGGTTATCCCGTTTTCATCGATCCGGACCTCGATCGCGATCCCGATCCCAGGACCTACTGGACCCTCGGAAAGCTGGTCCGGTATATCCTCGCCGTGCATAACGACCAGGCGTTCGTCAAGAACCCCGACTTCGACCGCCTGGACGCGCTGCTCCAATCGAAGGGACCGGCGCCCGGCGCGAATCCGATCGGGTGGGGCACGGCCGCGGACGTGGTCGTCCGCGACTACGACGCGACGAACAAGGCCTGGCCCGAAGCCCTCGCCGATCAGTTGGATCTGACAGGGTTCGGGATGAGATTCGTGACGGCCGAAGGCGAGGACGGCTCGCCGCGCAGCGAGGTCGAAATCTACCGTAAAGACGCCGATTGCGGAGGCCCCCTGCGCGATTTGCTCCTGTCGAAGCCGGGGGCCGGCCTCAACCCCGCTCGTTGCAACGTCGCCTCCCTGCACCTCCGTCGAGACTCACGCTCGATCGTGAACGCCGTGACGGTCGAGACCGCCCAGCGCCGCGTCGAGGCCTCATTCGTCTTGGCTCCCGGCTTCACTCCCTCCCCGGGGGACGAATCGGCCGTCCAGCGAGTCCGATTCCTCCGATCCAACCTCGCCGCAGCCGACGGGGAAGACCGTCGGAAGTACCGATACTACGTCGCCGATGAGGCGGGCGACGGCCATTGGGCGGCAACGACGTCATCCTGGTCGGAATCCTCGCTCGACCTTGGGGACCTGTTCCCGGACGATGAGCAGGGCAATCCTACCTACGTTAGACGGTTGCGGGCCGGGTCGGCCTTCCTGGTGAGTCGCGACTCGCAAGACCGCCCGCTCAGGGCCCAACTCGCGCTGTCTCGCGATTACACGGGCCCGGCGCCGGGGTTGTGGGACGGGACGGGGAACTGGCAGCCGATCGAGGGGGGATGGCAACTCCTGGAGGATCGGTTGGGGATCTATGTGGTGGCTGAAGACCCCGAAACCTGGGCGATCGGGGAGTATACGGGTGACCAACCGCAAGAGCCCAGCAGGACGCTCCGAGGCGTAAGCAGCCAGGCGAACCCGACGGCCCCGAATACTCGCTTCGTGCTCCGTCTGACGACGGTCGTCGAAGATGATCTGATGCTCCCGGCATCGGTCGACTCGCGACCGGCCTCGCCCACATCCTTCACCCGCCGGAGACGCGTCGACGCCCGCGACCACTTCGCCCTGGAGACGGTCTACGCTCATTCGCTGCACAATCCCACCCCCGGGCCGAAGATCGCGAGAGACGATACCGAGCGAGCGGTCGCCTGGGCGCGACAACTCCGCGCGGCCCACGAATTGCCGGCGACCGTAGGATCGGCCACCCTCCCCGGCCTCGTCACGGCTTACCGGGTCGGTGATCGAGTGGCCCGAATCGACGGCCGCGACGTGGCGCTCCAGACCAACGTCGGCGAGGCCCAGGGCGAAGCCCCAACCTACCCCATCATATCGGCCGTTTCGTGGGAGTTCTCCGACGACCGCCAGGCGACCGTCATCGAGCTCTCGGACGTCGACGTCGAACGGAGCTTCTAACGCCTTTCGCCAAGGGAGTCCTTGACCCCATGTCAGATGCCCGCGTCATGCGAGGCAGGCAAGAAGACGCCGCCTCCGCCGTCCGACGGCAGACGTCCGCCGGTCTCCATGGCTCGGAGGCGGTGTTGGTGCAGACCATGGCGCGCGGGAACTACCCCACGATCGCCTCCGCCTTCTACGCCTGCACCCCCTTGCGAATCGACGGCCCGGAGACCGAGGGCGCGAGTGCGACCTTCTCTGTGGACTCATCGCGCACGATCATGGCGCTTAATCTCGGCTCCAAGTCGCCGCCGGTCGGGACGAAGCTGATCATCCATTCCAGCGGGGGCCGTTGGGCCTTCCGTTACGATGGTTGATCCGCCGAACGGCGAATCTCGCACGCCCACCGATCGGGTGACCAATGCCGAACGACCCGCTCCGCTCGCTGCGCCTAAGATGGGACGAACTCCTGGGCCCCGGGCCTCATACCGGCCGAATCCGCTCTCCCGAACTGGACTCCTCGCCGGCTCCCGTGACGCCGCGTTTCATCGGACGTGTCCGCGACGCCGGCGCGATCCCCACCCTCGGCGAACGCGTCTTCCTGGTGAACCCGGTGAAGATCGATGGGGCCGAAGCCGAGGGGGCGGGGGCGAGTCTGACGGCCGATGAATCGCGATCGATCCCGGTCGTCGTGATTGGCTCGCTCGCGCCCAAGGCGGGCGACGTCCTAGTCGCTTATGCATCCGGGGGCCGATGGGTATCGGAATTCGGCGCACGACCGACGACCGTCGTCTGCGGCGGGTGCAAATTGCCCCGCCGGGACTTGACCCTGACGTGGACGAACAACCTGTTGGGGACCCACTCGGCCCCGATGGTCTTCAACGGCATCGATGAATGGGCGACCGGGTGCATCAATCAGATCTCCTTCCGCCTGAGTTGCCGCTCCGGTGCGGCGACCTTCACCGCGACCTACTTCGTGGCCGGCCACTGCCCCACGGGCCAGCCCGTCGTCTGCTCCAGCCCGGGGTCGTCCCCCATCGGTCTCACGGCGTCCGCGCAGTCGTGCGATCCCTTGTTCCTGCAGTACACGGCGACATCCTGCCCGGCGCTGTCGGCCCAGGGCTACACGAAGTTCACGGTCACTCAGTGAGGAGCGATTGGGGTTGCCCGCAATCGGCACGCCCCTGTAGGCTTGGCTTCGCCCATCGGGGGCCAGCGTCACCGGCGGCTTGGCCAGCCCCTCCCTCGCGCGAGTTCAATGATCGATCAGCCACCGGTCTCCCCCCGTGGGCCAGCCACCCTGATCAGCGTGGTCGTCCCCCTCTACAATGAGGAGGAAAACCTCGATGATTTATACGGGCGACTCACGACGACGCTCTCGGCGACAGGGCAGCCTTACGAGATCGTCCTGGTCGACGACGGAGCCCGCGACGCGACTCCGATGCTGATCGACCGCCTGTCTAATCGCGACCCACGAATCATCGCCCTGCACCTGAGCCGCAACTTCGGCCATCAGCCCGCAGTGTCGGCGGGCCTAGATCACGCTCGTGGCGACATCATCGTCGTCATCGACGGCGACTTGCAGGATCCGCCCGAACTCATCCCGAGCCTGATCGAGAAGTGGCGTCAGGGATTCGAGGTCGTCTACGCGGTACGACGCCGGCGTGAGGAAGCCTGGCCCAAGCGGCTGGGATACTTCGTGTTCTATCGCCTCTTGAACGCGATCAGCGACATGGAGATCCCGCTCGACAGCGGCGACTTCTGCCTGATGGATCGCAAGGTCGTCACCGTCCTCAACCATCTGCCAGAGCGGATGCGATTCATCCGAGGGCTGAGGTCCTTCGTAGGATTTCGACAGATCGGCCTCGAATACGATCGACCGCCGCGAGGAGCCGGTTCGCCGAAATACACCTTCCGTCGCCTGCTCGGCCTGGCCATCGACGGCTTGATCAGCTTCAGCGGCCGGCCCCTGCGACTGGCGACCTATCTGGGCATGGCCGCGGTGGGCGTGGCGTCCGCCCTGCTGATCTGGATCTTCCACGACGCGTTCGCCTACGGGAAATCCCCCGCGGGTTGGGCCAGCACCGCCGTCATCGTCCTCTTCATGGGCTCAGTCCAACTGCTGAGCCTCGGGATCATCGGCGAATACATCCGCCTGATCTTCCTCGAAGTCAAAGGACGGCCCACCTACATCGTCCGCGACGACCCGCCCGGGGCGCAAGTCGACCCGACTCGCGAGCGCGATCACCCCTGACGCGACGCTCGACTCATATTCAATCATGCATAACATCGACACGGATGACGGGCGGTGCCCCGGTTGCCCGCTCGCGCGCGGTTCGAGCTGCGCCGGCATCGACGTCCCCAGGCTCTGTCAACTCGTCGATCCGAATCACGCCTCATACGACCCATCGTACCTCGTCGCCTTGACGTTCGAGGCCGAAGAGGCCCCGCCGGCCCCCCGTCAACCCCTCGGCGAATCGCTCCGGCTGCTACGAGCTGTGCGGGCTTGCCCCCACCGAACGGAGCAGCCCGGGTGCGGATGCAACGGAGGGGCCGCATGCGAGCTACGGGGGTCGAGCGCCCCACTGGTCGGCCTGTCCGACTGCTTCGACTGCCTGTCGGAGACGGTCGGCCGGATGCCCGATCGACATGAAAGCGGAGCCCGCCATGACGCATGACGATCCCGGCCCTTCGCCCGATGATCGGCCCCCCCCGAATCCGACGACCGTGGACGAGCCGCTCGATCCGGCCGGATTCAACGACCGCCTCTGGCTCGAGGCCGTGCTACCGATCCTCCAGAATCCACCCGCCGATCTTCACCCCAACCCTCGCGTGCAGTTCGCCCTGGACCGTCTGCAGGTCGCGGCCTGCGAGCGAGCCGTCCGCATCCTCTCTTCGGACCTCGCCCCCACATCGGCGTGATGACCTACGGCGGCGGACGGCCTCTCCCGCCGCCGCAATCCCGCCCGAGGCGCATCCATCCCAGGGCCGCCGTCTCCACTCGGGCGTTCCGCACGAAATCCTGAAACGTCACCCCAGGCGGCGCGGATCATCCCATTGAACATGCGGGAAGACGGACGAGGCCGGCGCCCTTGAAACGGCCGCCTCCTTCGGCCCTCGACAGCCGTCCCCGGCTCGACGCGGCCCGCCGCAACCACACAGGACATGCACATGCGACGAAATTTCAACTTCTCCCTCGCGAGCGGGCTCGAAGGGCTGGAGCAGCGGCTCAGCCTCAGTGGCCTCGTGAGGACGTCGGCCGCCACCGTCCGGCTCGTGGACGACGAGAAGCCGCCCATCGTCCCCGACCCCGAGCCGGATCTCCCCGAGTATCCCACTCCGGATCCCGAGCCGGATCCGGGCGACTTCCCCGGATTCCCGCCCCCGCCTGTCTTCCCGCCTCCTCCGATCGGCGGCCCCATCGGCCCCGGCTGAGCCGCGCGAAGGCCGCGCCGCGTCCCCCGGGCGCCTCGCCTCACCGCGGGGCGCCCTCTTGGCGTTTCCGGCCCCCCTCGGACGAAAGTGGTCGCATCGCCCCTCCTCGTCGCGGAACTGGACACGATGGCTATCTACACATTCTTCCGACGCTGGGAGACCGGGATCTTGGCCTTGGTCGAGGCCGAGAGTTCCGGTCTGGCGATCGAGCGGATCGCCAAGGCTCGCGTGTCGCTCGCCCACGCCGACCTGAAGGGGCTTGAGGCTCCTTGGCGCCACCTTCAGGGGGTCGACCTCCGCGGGGCGGATCTCGAAGCCGCAAGCCTTCCGGGCGCGATCCTTCTGCGTGCCGACCTCCGCACGGCCTCGCTGATCTCCGCCGATCTCCGCGGCTCGACTCTCCGGCAGGCCGACCTGCGGCGGGCGGATGTTCGCCACGCGGATCTCCGACAGGCCGACCTCCGCGGGGCCGACTTCGCGGGAGCCAACCTCCACAACGCCTGTGCGACCGGGGCGCGTCTCGATGGTGCTCGGCTCGACTGGCGTTGGACCGCCTTCGTCCTGGAGTTGCTCCGCCGAGACGCCGGTGATCGCGACGACGCCAACCGCCTCGTCGCCGATCTCGCGTTCGCGTCGGACGAGCGGCCTTATACGTGGCTGGAGACGGTGATCCGCCGGCCCGCTCTCATAGGCTGGGTGGCGTCCGTCATCGGCCGGGCGGTCCGACCGGGCGACGGCGCGTCGAAGGTCTTGCATCACCTGTCGATGGATCCCGCCGAGTTTGAACTTCCCCCGGCCGGCGCGGCCACCGACGAGCACTCGATCGGCTTCTACTGGACTCGGGCCGTTCATCCGCGGAAGACCACCCGCCGAAGCCCCTCATAGCCTAAGCCGCCTCCTTCGTTCATTCGAGCACACCCCGCCGACCTCGGCACCATCCCGGGAGTTCGCCATGTCCCCCGCCCGACCGTTCACCCATCGCCGACGCCCATCGATCGCCTCCTCCTCGCGCGACCTCGCCATGCTTCGGATCGCCCCGATCGATTCCCCTCCCCTCCCGCGGGCCCACGTCTCTCATCGTCGGGCGATGGCGGCCTTCCGCCTGCACGATCGTCCCTCCGGCGAGGACGTCGTCGTCTACACGCCGATGTATCGATCGCAGTTCGACGCGGGACATCGGGCGGGCCGCTGGTACGTTCGATCGGCGACGAGCGTCGGCGGGGTGCCCAGCAGCGTGGCCTTCGCGACCGCGAAGGAGGCCATCGATGCCGTCGGAGGCGACTCCTGGCGACTTCAGCTCGTGGCCCGGGATGGGAGTCAGGTGCCGGCGAGGGAATGCGCCCGACCTCGGCTACGAGTGATCTGGTCTCCCTCCGATCCTCGGGATTGAAGCCGAGACGACCCTCCCCAAACCCCGGAGAATTGGCCATGATCGACGCGATCGAGTCCGTGACTTCCAGCCCCGTCCCCCTGGAGAGGCGAGCGTCGGCCGGCTGCTCGCACCCGCTCTCCGCCGAACGCGAACTCCAACTCGCGATCCGGATCAAGGCCGGCGATCCTTCAGCCCGCGAGGAACTCGTCCTCGCCAATCTTCCGCTGGTTCGGAACATCGCCTCGGCGTTCCGGGGGCGCAATCGAGTCATCGACCTCAACGATCTGATCCAAGAAGGGAACCTGGGGCTCCTCCGGGCGGCCAGCGACTTCGATCCCGAAGCCCACGGGACGCGTTTCGTCAATTACGCCGCCTGCTGGATCCGGTACCGCATCCGAAGAGTTGTGGCAGAGCAGTCCACCACCATTCGCTACCCTTATTATCTGGTCCTCCTTCGCCGCCGATTCGAGAAGGCTCGCGAGGAGATGATGGCCGCGAGCCAGGCGACTGGCGGCTCGATCGAACGGACGGAGCCGGAATTCGAAGAAGTGTTCGAGCAGATGGGCGTCGAAGGGAGGAAGCTTAAGATCCTCCGCAACATCCAGGGCGAACTCCGCTCGCGGTCCATGGGCTCCATCAGCGAGCCGTCCCACGATGCGGCGCTGGCACGTATGGCCCCCCCGCAGGAGCCCCTCGAAATCGCAGAATCGATGGAGCGCCTTCACGCGGCCCTGCGCAAGTTGACATTGATCCAATCCTGGGTCCTCCGGCGGCGCTACCGACTAGAGGAGGCCCTGGTCGGGACCCGGGCCGTCGGTCGTGGGAAGCCGGGACGCAAGGGCGGCGTCGTCGCCGCGCCTATCCCCAAATCCGACGGATGCAGGACGTTCCGAGAACTCTCCGCCGAGATCGGCATGCCGATCCACCAGCTAAGGGCGATCGAACGATCCGCTCTCTCCAAGCTCCAGGACGTCCTCGGACGCGGAGCAGCGTACGAGGCGACACGATCGGCCGCCGTCGCTCACCCCGCCCTCACATCCAGGCGATCGGCCTGAATCGCGCCCGTACTCGAGGGCTCGGCAGGAGGGCGGGACCGACCGGCAATGGCGCGCGAAACCCGGCGGATCGCGCTGGCTCGGCGATCGCTCATCCCGGATGATATGAAGGCCGCAGCGACGGCCGAGGGCCACGGGGATGGGGATCGACTTCATGAGATGGCGGCGACGTATCCGGACGACCAGCGTGACATTCGTCGCCCTGTTGATAGCGGCGACGGTCCCCGCCCAGCAAGTTCCCCCGGAGGCGCTCGCGGGCCTGGATAATTACATTGAAAACGCCATGCGCGAATGGCGCGTGCCGGGATTGGCGATCGCCGTCGTCAAGGGCGACGCCGTCGTCTACGCGCGAGGGTTCGGCGTCCGCGAGACGGGCAAGCCCGAGCCCATCACGCCCGAGACGCGATTCGCGATGGCCTCGAACTCCAAGGCTTTCACCGCAACCGCCCTGGGCCTCCTCGTCGATGAGAAGAAGCTCGGCTGGGATGACGCCGTATGCGAGAAGTTGCCGGCCTTCCAGCTCCAGGATCCGGCGGCGACGCGAGCCCTGACGATCCGCGACCTCCTCTGCCATCGCGTGGGGCTCGGGACCTGGCAGGGCGACCTGATCTGGTACGGTTCGGACCGATCGATCCCCGAGGTGCTCGAACGCGTCAGGGAGTTGCCGCCCGACTTCGGCTTCCGCGACCGCTACGCCTATTGCAACCTGACCTTCCTCGCGGCGGGGGAACTCCTCGCGAAGGTCTCCGGCGAAACGTGGGCGAGCTTCGTCGAGCGCCGGCTCTTTCATCCGCTGGCGATGACCCGCTCCAGCACCTCGGTTCGGGCGCTCGAAGGGGTGGCGGACGTCGCGAGGCCCCACACGCTCATCGAAGGTAAGATCGCGGCCATCCCGTATCGCAACCTCGACAATTGCGGGCCGGCGGGCGGGATCAACTCTTGCGTCCTCGACTGGTCGCAATGGATGAGAGCCCAACTGAACGACGGTATGCTCGGCGACGCCCGCGTCATCCCCTCGGCCGTAATCCAAGAGACCCAGGCACCACAGAATCTGGTGCGCCCGACGTCGATGCGGCAGAAGTCGCTGTTCCCATCCTCGCACTTCTTCGCCTACGGCCTGGGCTGGTTCATGCAAGACTACCTCGGGCGCATGGTCCTCTCCCACGGCGGGGGGATGGACGGCATGCTCTCGCTGACCGTCCTCGTCCCCGAGGAGAAGTTGGGCGTCGTCGTCCTCACGAATTTCGACGAGCAAGAGCTCTATCGGGCCATCCCCTTCCGCGTGGTCGATGCCTTCTTAAAGGCCGAAGCTCGCGACTGGAGCGGGGAACTGCTGCTTCTGCGTCAGGAGAGCGAGGCCCGGTCGAAAGAGTCTGCGTCCAAAGCTCCCGAGGACGCCTTCACGCCGCGCCCGACGCTGGACCTGGCGCGATATGCCGGGACCTATCGCAACGGGGCCCTGGGCGAGGCCCGCATCGAGCTAGCCGATGGGACGCTGAGATTGGCCGTCGAACGCAACATCGGGCTCCGTGCCGTCTTGACGCCCAGGGACGGCGACCTGTTCGAAGCCGCCTGGGCCGATCCATTCTTCAAGACCAGCCCCGTCCCCTTCCGAATCGACGGGACCGGACGCCCTGCCGAATTTCGTTTCTCGGTGCGCCCGGACTTCGTGGACCCGATGGAGTACATCTTCATTCGTGAGCCCTGAAACCGGTCGTCACGGCCGGCGACATGGGACTTGTGTCAGAGTGTCCACCCGCGTACGATGTCCCGGACGATCCCGCGGAGGGATCTTCCATCAGGGCCGTACGCGGAGCCAGGCCATGAGACGAGACCTGTGTGCGATCTCCATCGCAGCGTTGGTTCTCTTCGCTCCCGCGAGGGCCGAAGAGCCGGTGCCCACGAAGGAGTTCGAGATCCGCGACGATCGCCCGTTCCTGGGCGGCCGACAGGTCTCCCTCTGGGGCGTGCGATGCGGGAACGCGCTGCACAGCTGGACCGTGACCGAGCGCCACGTCCGCGCGCTCGACAACATGGCGGCGCACGGGGTGAATCTCATCGGCTGCTACGTCCAGGGCTCGAACGGAGGTTGGCCCGACCCGGACGCCGGCCTCAACGGGTTCGGCCGCGACGGCGCCCTGAAGAAGGACGTCGCCCAGCGCCTCGAATGGCTCGTCCGAGAGGCCGACCAGCGAGGCATGGTGGTCATGGTCGGGCTGTTCTCGCAACGCAAAGACCAGGAGTTGGAGGGTGAGGCGGCGATCAAGAGAGCGGTGGAGGAGACCGCCGCATTCCTCGAATCGCGTCGTCTCCGAAACGTATTCGTCGACATCGCCCACGAATATGATCATACCCTGAGGATGGATCAGTCCCTCTTCCGCGAGCCCGGAGGGGCCGAGAAGAAAGCCAAGCTCACATCCTGGTTCAAAGCCGCCGCGCCGGGGATCGAGGTGGGCGTCTGCCCTTACGAGAAGTCCAAGACGGGAGACGACTACCCCGGCATGGACGTGCGGATCATCCAGAAGGAGATGGCCATCCCGTCCTCGGGCTTCGTCGTAAACGTGGAGTCGCACAAGCAGGACAGCTACGAGGACGACGGGGTGTTCAACGAGGGCCACCGCGAGTTCATCCTGGCCGATTGCGAGCGCTACAAGGCGGCCCCGAACGCGGCCCTCATGTTCCATGCGGCCTTCATCCAGGGGGTCACGGGCCGGAGCGGCACCGCCCCCCACGCCGAGCTGGGGGGACGGGGGACGAGCCCCAGCGACCGCGGCGTCCGCTTCTACTACGAGTGGGTCCGCGACAACGTCGGCCGGTGGCAGTATCCCGATCACATCAAGGCCGCCCCCTGATGCGGCACGACCTCGCCCGAACATGATCGAAGCATCAACACGTCCAACGGCCGACGAATGGTCCTGCGTCGCCCGCGCCCACCCGAAAGGATGAAGGAATGCGCCGCGCCGGATTCACGTTGATCGAATTGCTGGTGGTGATCGCGATCATCGCCGTGCTCATCGCCCTCCTCCTGCCGGCCGTCCAGGCGGCGCGAGAGGCGGCCCGCCGATCGCAATGCACGAACAACCTGAAGCAGATCGGCCTGGCGGTCAACAACTACGAGTCGACGCACGGCCGCCTCCCTTCGGCCCGGACCGGTTCCCCTCACCTCTGGTCGGCCCTGGCCCAGATCCTCCCCAACATCGAGGGCGGCGCCCTCTTCAACTCGATCAACTTCGACCACGGAACATTGCCCACGGCGGCGAGGCCGGGGGACTACGCCAACACGACGGCGACCCAGACGATCGTCGCCACCTACCTCTGCCCGTCCGACCCGAGGCAGGACCGCCTCGACCCGGGCTTCGGCCCCAACAATTACGTCGCGAACGCGGGGACGGGCCTCCAGAACGGGGGCAGTTTCCGGCCGCAGGACGGTGCGGACCAGATCGACGGCGTGTTCTTCGAAGTCTCCGCGGTCCGGTTCGCCGAGGTCACCGACGGGCTGAGCAACACGGCCGCATTCAGCGAGACGATCAAGGGCAACGGCATCGACTCCCTCGTCGGGTCGCCGATCAGCAAGTTCCTCCAATATGGCCAGGGGCCGGGTTCCACCCCGGTCACCGACGACTTCTGCGCGAACGCGGTGACCATCTGGAACGGCCAGCGAGGCCGCGAGTGGGCCCGAGGCAGCTTCATCTACGCGACCTTCAATCATTTCTACACCCCCAACGCCAAGACGTACGACTGCATCTCCGGCAACGTCGGCGGCCGTATGGCGGCAAGGAGCTACCATTCGGGCGGGGCGAACGTCCTGTTCCTCGACGGGCACGTCCAGTTCGCCAAGGACTCGATCAACGTCGCCGCATGGCGCGCGGTCGCCACGCGCAACCGCGGCGAGATCCTCTCGGCCGACCAATTCTGAGGACGCCCGACGATGACGAAAACGCTCCCGACCGTCCTGGCGGCGCTCGTCCTGACGACCTCGATCGCAAGGGCCGAGGAGGCCCCGGGCCCGACCCGCGAGTTCTCGATCCGCGACGGCCTGCCGCACCTCGCGGGCGAGCCGGTGAAGCTCTGGGGCCTGCGGTGCAACAACGCCCTGATGAGCCCGGCGGTGACGGAACGACTGGTCAACAACCTCGACAACATGCAGGCGCACGGGATCAACCTGATCAGCGTGAGCCTCCAGGGGACCAACGGCGGCTTCCCCAGCGTCGACGCCGGCCCCAACGCCTATACATCCTTCGGCAAGCTCATGCCGGCCTTCGGCGGCAGGCTGGAATGGCTGGCGCGCGAGGCCGACGCCCGCGGCATGGTCGTCTGCCTGGTCCTCTTCATGCCGCGCAAGGATGAACTGCTGCACGATGAAGCGGCCGTGAAAAGGGCGACCGAGGAAACCGGGCGGCTGCTGACCGAACGGGGCCTTCGGAACGTCTTCGTGAACCTGTACCAGGAGTTCAACCACGCGCTGCGGTCCGACCACGAAATCTTCCGCGAGCCCGACGGGGCCGCGAAAAAGTCGAAGTTGACCGGGTGGTTCAAGTCGGTCGCCCCGGACATCGAGGTCGGCGTCTGCCCCAACCACCAGACCGGCTCGCCCGTGGACTACCCCGGCGCCGAGGTCATGTTCTTCCAGGAGGCGATGCCGATCCCCGACCATGGGTTCGCCGTCAACACCGAGACGGCCGACCGCGACGCCTCCGGGAATGAGGGGGTGTTCAACAAATACCACCGGGCGTCGATGGTGAAGGAATGGGAATCCTACAGGACGGCGTCGCCCCGCGTCGCCATGCTGTTCCGAAGCCCCTACGTCGAGGACGTGACCGGCAAGCAGGGGACGGGCCCGAACTTCGAGATGGGCGGCGGCGGGACGGAGGAGTCCGACCGCGGGATCCGCCCGTACTACGAGTGGCTGCGGGCCAACGTCGGGCGATGGGAGTTCCCGAAGCACGTCAAGGATTGAGCGAACGAACCAGACCGCATCCTTTCACCGGCCCCGCCCGCACGCCTCAGCGCGATTTGCGGGCGGGGCCGGTTCCGATTTCGAAGTCGGGGATTTCCGAAGTCCCGGCGTCGATCTCGGCGGTCAGCCCGGAGCCCTGCGGATCCTCGAATGCGCCGCCGAACCTGTCGGAGTTCCCCCGGCCGGATGGCCATGTGAGGCTCACCTGATACGGCCCGTCGGGGGTGCCCTCCGCGTCGCCGGTGCGGAGCGTGTATCGGCCTTCCTTGTCCGTCACGCCGACGGGCTTCGGCGCCGACGGGTCGTTCGCCCGGTTCAGGGGGTGGAGCCGGACCTCGACGCCCGCCGCCGGCCGGCCGCCGCTCGTCACCCGGCCCGAGACCGACCGAAGCGACGCCGATCCGACCGGGGCATCGGCCTGTCCGCACCCCGCGGGCCCGAGCAAGGCGAGGATCGTCAACCGCGTGAATCGCGAACGAAGCGACTTGCTCATCTTCCCGCCTCCGGCGTTGGAACCAAGTCATGCGCCCGAGGGCTTGCGAGATCTCCCGAGGGCGTCGGCGAGGCGACGGGCCGCGGCGATCCCGAGCGCCAGGACCAGCCCGTACACGACCGCGGCGAACCAGTAGGGGGCCGACGGCGAGACGCGATACAGCAGCACGTTCCCCAGCAGGTAGCTGACGATCCTGGCCAGCGTCTGGATCGAGGTCAAGGCCCCGAACACGGCCCCTTGTTCGCTCGGGGGCGTGATCTGCGAGATCAGGCCGGTGATCGACGGGGTGAGCAGGCCGGACCCCGAGGCGGCGAGGATGATCGCCGCCGCCAGCGGCAGGATGCTCGCCCCCGAGAGCGAGGCGGCGATCACGAATCCGACGCCGGCGAGGAGCCCGCCGGCCAGGATCAGCCGGACCTCCCCGAAGCGAGGGACCAGCGAGCGGATCAACCCTCCCTGGACGATCGCCGAGATGAGGCCCGCCGCCGCGAACGCATAGGCCGCCCCTCCCTTGGTCCAGCCCATCCGGCGCTGGAGGAAGACCGCGAACGTCCCTTCCAACGCGGCCCACGCCAGGATCGACAGGAACGCGAGCAGCGCCAGGACCCCCACGCCTTCCAGGCGGAAGACGTCGACCAGGCCCCGCCACGTCACGACGCGAGCCTTCGTCTGCGGCTCGGCCCCGGGCCGGAGGCTCTCCGGGAGCCGGGCGATCACGAGCATCAACGCCACGATGGAGAACGCCGCCGCGGCCAGGAACGGGATCCGCAGCGACCAGTCGGAAGGGACCGGCAGTTGCAACAGCAGGCCGCCGAGGAGCGGCCCCAGGACGAATCCCAGGCCGAACGCCATGCCGATCAGGCCCATGCCGCGGGCGCGGTCCTCCGGCTTCGTCACGTCGGCGACGTACGCCTGCGCCACCATGATGTTGCCGCCGGAGAAGCCGTCGAGCATCCGCCCCAGGAGGAGCGTCGGGAAGTCGCGGGCCAGGCCCAGGATCACGAAGGAGAGCGCGGTCCCCGCCTGGCTCAACACCAGAACCGGGCGGCGTCCGTGCCGATCGCTCAGCCTCCCCAGGATCGGCCCCGCGACGAGTTGGCAGATCGGGAAAGCCGCGAACAGGAGGCCCGACTGCCAGCCGTCGAACCCGAACCGCACGCCCAGCAACCCGAGCAGCGGCATCACCAGCGAGAATCCCAGCAGGTCGATCAGGACGATCAGGACCACCAGCCCCAGGGGGGACCGCGAGGGCTTCGAAATCGGCTCTTCCAGGACGACGTTCGTGCTCATGTCCTCATTCATTTCCAAGCGAACCCCCGCTCAGGCCGGGCCCCCCGAGGCGGCCGACGACGCCCCGCGGCCCTCCGACCGGGCGAGGTCGGCCTGGGCCTTGAGCTCGGCGAGCAGGCGGTGATGCGCGACGACGCCGGCGTACTCGATGAGGAACGCCACGGCGTTGAACCCTAGGGCGAACGACGCGGCGGCCAGGTGCCAGGGCCGGTAGCCGCCGCCCCGGGTGTCGACGGCCGCGCCGAGCCAGGCCGCCGCGGCGACCGTCGCCACGCCGCCCAGGATGAATCGGCTCGCCCGCCCCTTGTTCCGCCGGGCCTGCCCGACGAGCCAGTCCGGCAGCCCGTAGGCCCGCGAGACCTCCTTGGCCCACCGCACGGTCGCCATGAAGTAGGTGTAGACGATCGAATGGATCCCCAGCACGGCGATCACCGTCCCCAGCGAAGTCAACAGGTGCACCCCGCCCCATCGAGGGCCGGCGGAAGCCGCCAGCCCCGTCGCGAAGGCCGCGAGGAGCAGGGACGCCCCCGTCACCGCCAGGACCAGATACGAGCGAATCATCCGACCCCAATCGTCCCGACCGCGAACCGCCCGCCGGCGTGCCCGGCTGCAAGGCATCTACACTAAAGAAACGCCGGCCTCCCATGCAACCGATCGGGGCCCCGGCTCGGCCTGCGAATCGCCGGGCCTGGCGCCGGGATTGCCGTAAGCTCGCTCCATGAGCGCGAATGCCATGACCGCCCCGCGATCGACCGGCCCCGAGGATCCGTCCCTCGTCGCGAGGGGGGCGGGGCTCCGGTATGTGAGCGACGAGAAGCCGGGGATCGGTCGGAAACGGTCGGGCGAATCGTTCCGGTACGTCGACGCGGACGGCGGGCCGGTCCGGGACGAGGCCGCCCTGTCCCGCATCAAGGCGCTGGCGATCCCGCCGGCCTGGACCGACGTCTGGATCTGCCCGTCCGACCGGGGCCACATCCAGGCGACCGGGAGGGACGAGAAGGGGCGGAAGCAGTATCGCTACCACGCCCGTTGGCGTCAGGTCCGCGACGACGCCAAGTACGGCCGCATGGCCGCCTTCGGCTCGGCCCTCCCGCGCATCCGCGAGGCGACCGACGCCGACCTGAAGCTCGCGGGCATGCCGCGTCGCAAGGTGCTGGCGGCCGTCGTGCAGCTCCTGGAATTGTCCCTGATCCGGGTCGGCAACGAGGAGTACGCCAGGACCAATAAATCGTTCGGCCTGACGACCATGCGGAACCGGCACGTCGCCGTCGAGGGCCCGAGCATCCTGTTCCAGTTCAAGGGCAAGAGCGGCGTCAAGCACCGGATCTCGATCAAGGACCGTCGGCTCGCCCGGGTCGTCGCGCGATGCCAGGAATTGCCCGGCCAGGAGTTATTCACCTACATCGACGACGAGGGCCTCCCCCAGCATTTGGACTCGGGCGACGTCAACGAATACCTCCGCGAGATCTCGGGGCAGGACTTCACCGCCAAGGACTTCCGCACCTGGGCCGGGACGGTCCTGGCCTCGATCGCGTTGCAGGAGTTCGAGGCGTTCGACAGCGACGCGCAGGCCAAGCGCAACGTCGTGCAGGCGGTCGAGCGCGTGGCCCGACGGCTCGGCAACACGCCGAGCGTCTGCCGCAAGTGCTACATCCACCCCGCCGTCGTCGACGCCTATCTCGAAGGCTCGATGCTCGACGCCCTCCGCACCAGGGCGGACCGCGAGATGGCCCGCTCGATCGGCGACCTCAAGCCCGAGGAGGCCGCCGTGCTGGCCCTCCTCCAGAATCGCCTCGCCCGCGAGGATGCGGCGAAGGGGAAGTGAGGGAGAGGGCCGGGTTCACCCCTCGGCATCCTCGGCATCCTCACCCTTCTCGCGCAGTTCGGACAATCGTTGCATCATCATGATCAGGTGCATACGCAGTTGATAGAACTCTTCCATGTAGCTCAGCGGGACGTCGACCCAGACGACCTTGTGCTCGATGGAGCGCAGGCGGGCGATCTCGCGGTCGAGGTCGACGCCGGCCAGGCCCACGGCCAGCTTCTGGTCGATCTCGCGCAGGACGCCGTACCAGCGATAGATCTTCCGCCTCGTCCGCCAGCGAATCAGGGGAGGGGCCGCGCGGAGCAGGGGCATCATCAGCATCACCAGCGGGATGACCATCAGCTTGGCGCGGTCGGCCAGCGACGCGAGCCAGAACGGAAGGACCCGCTGGAGGAACGGCTGGCCCGAGCGATGGAAGCGCCGGGCGTCCTCGCTCATCGGGAGGTCGCAATAGCGCTCCGACGGGAATTCGCGCGGCTCGTTCAGGACGTCGCCGTCGCCGTGGAGCCGCGACGCCGCCGCGAGCAGGACCGACTCCAAAGCCGGGTGGAAGTCGCCGCGGACGACCAGCATCGCCGTCGGGGCCAGCAGGGCCACGTCGCGCGGCGGGACGTTCTTCGCCAGGTCCACGATCCCCGTCGGCAGAGACACCGGCGCGAGGAATCGGAAGCGGCGGCGATAGGCCTCCTGCTGCTCGAACCCCAGCAGCTTCACGCGGGGGTCCCCCAGCAACTCCTGGATGTACTCGGCCTCGAAGGCGGCCACGAAGAACGCGGCGTCCAGGTCCCCATTCCGCAGGGCGTCGGCGGCGTCGGCCACCTTCTGGGCGACCAGTCGGGCGCGAGGCTTCTCGTCGGGGCGGGTCGCCCCGGCCAGGCCGTTCGCCGCGAGCATGCGCAGGGCCACGGCCTGCGTGCCGCTCCCCTCCGCGCCGATCCCGATCTGCATCCCGGCCAGGGCGCCGAGGCTCGCGACCTCGCGATCGGCGCGATGGAAGACCCAGAGGGGCTCGCGATACAGGCTCCCCAGCGCGAGCAGCTTCTCGGCGTCTTCGGGCCCGGCCACGCCGCTCTGGACGATGGCGACCGAGACGCCCGAATCGTCCTCGCGCAGCAGCTTGAGGTTCTCCAGCGAGCCGGCCGTCTCCCGGACCTCGACGACCAGCCCGTCTTTGCTCAGCTCGCGGGCGTATTCCTCGGCGAAGGCGTGATAGGCCCCCTCGCGACCGCCGCTGGCCATCACGATCCGCCGGGGCGGGGGCGGCTCGACGAACATGAAGTACGACGCGGCCCCCATCGCCAGGCAGAGCGCGACGACCCACGCCCACACCCCGATCGACCTACCGATCCGCCCGCGTCGTCGCGGCGGCGAGGGCCTATCCCCACGAGACGAATCCGCGTCAGCCATCCCGAAGCTCGCACCGAGGGACCCGAGTTTCACCCGGCTCCCATCCTAACCCGAAGGCGACCCCGAAGCGATCGGCCGCCCTTCAGGTTCGACGTGGGCGGCCGTCAATAGCTCGCCGACATGCTGAAGTTGAAGTACCGGAGGGCGTCCCCCTCGGCGTACATGACGGGGAAGGCGAGGTCGAAGCCGAGCGGGACGGGGCCGAGGGCCGGGATCATCAGGCGGAGGCCGGTGCCGACGGAGACCCGCAGCTTGCTGAAGCTGTAATCGTTCTCGACGGTGCCGAAGTCCGTGAAGACGACCTGGTGGACGGTGTCGGCGGCCGTCCAGGGGAACTGGTACTCCAGCGAGCCCAGGGCCATCATGATGCCGCCGACCGGGACGCCCAGGGCCTTGGGGCTGACCGTGCGGTACTGGAAGCCGCGAAGGCTGCCGAAGTTACCGGCGAAGAACCGCTCGTAGACCGGCAGCGAGTTGGTCGCGATGCCGAAGTGGCCGCGGAGGGTGACGAACCGCTTGCCGGAGCCGTCGGGGCGGCTGCCGGTCGTGTAGTGCATGCGGCCCTCGGCGTCGAACTTGGACCAGGTGTAGGTCCCCCAGCCCTGTTCGAAGGAGAACTCGGCGTACTGGCCCTTGGTCGCCATGAAGGGGCTGTTGCGGTTGTCGAACCGGATGCTCGGCCGCAGCGACGCCAGGAACGAATGGCCGCTGGCCGCCAGGTATTGCGCCGGGGCGGGGTTGCGATAGCCGTAGAAGTTGACGTCCTCGGCACGGACCGCGAGGTCGGCGTAGGTGCTGGTGCCGAACTGCCGGCCGAGGGAGAATCGGCCGCCGCCGCGGGCCTCGCTCCAGTTGGGGTAGAGGCGATTGAACAGGTAGCCGGCCGCGGCGCCGCCGATCGGCAGGCCGAAGAGGTACGGCTCGCGGAGGCTCATCTGGAAGCGGTTGATCATCGTGCCCGGCTGGAGGTCCAGGCGGAACTCCTGGCCGCCGCCGCGGAACGCCGTCCCGTTGAAGATGTCGTTGAACGAGCGCGGGACGTTGAAGATGTCGAAGTTCTTCTCGTAGACCGTGATGTTGCCGAACAGGCCCTGGAAGCTGCTCGCCGCCACGCCGACCATCAGCCGGCCCGTGGGGGCCTCCTCAAGCGTGGTGACGATGTCGGCGTAGGACCGGTTCGGGAACGGGTCGTTGCGGTCCGGGCCGACGTCGGTCATGTTCAGGCCAGGGATGCTCGGGAACGAGCCGGGGGGCTCGCCCGAGCCCACCGGCGGCTGGTTGCGCCCCGGGACCGCCGTCCCCGGGACGCCCGCGACGGGCGAGTCGGCCGGGGCGGGGACGGTGATCGGTGGGACCGTGTTCGCGGGCGGGCTGAAGAAGCTCCCGCCCGACCCGAACGGCCGCAACGGCGACAGGCCCTCGTCCGCCCCCAGGTTCGACCCCTCCGGCGCGGGGACCAGGGCCGGCACGTCGTCCTGCATCCGGACCGTCGGCGCCGAGGGCGCACCGCCGGCCGCCGGCGCCTTGACGGGCCTCGCCACCGGCGCGGGGGGGGGCGTCGCCTCGTCGCCGCGGGCCAGCTCGCCGAAGAACGTGTCGTCGTCCCCCTGCATGCGGGCCCCGGTCATCTCGCTGAGGAGGCTGGGCATCAGGTCGCTGTACGGCTTGTCGAATGGGCGCTCGTTGACGATCCTCGCCTCGATCATCCGGCCCATCTCGGGGTTCGTGTTGAAGTACCCGAGGTTCGCCAGGCGCTTCTGCGCCAGGGCCAGGCGGTTCTGGTCGAGGATCTCGCCGGGGAGGAGGCCGGCCTGCCAGAACTCGCGGAGGATCACGTCGCTGCGGGTCCGGGTGTTGCCCCGGATCTTGATCTCGCCCAGCGTGAACGGCTGGCTCTCCTCGATCTTGTAGACCAGGTCGACGACGCCCGGCTCGTTGGTGAACCGCGGCTCGGCGACGACCTGGGTCTTGATGCAGCCCAGCTCGTAATAGCGGTTCAGCATGGCCTGGCGGTCGGCGTCGCGCACGACGTCCAGGAACGGCTTGCCGGAATGGAGCTGGAGGCCCTCGCGGAGCTGCTGCTCCTTGAGCCGCTGGTTCCCCTCGAAGATCAGGTCGCGGACGTGGTAGCGGACCCCCTCGGAGACGACGAAGGTCAGGTGGACGTCGCCGAGGCTGTCGCCGGGGCGGGTGACGGGCGTGACCTTCACCTCGAAGAAGCCCTGGGACTGGTAGTAGTCGATCAGCTTGCGGGCGTCCTCGTCGAGCATCTCGCGATGGTACTTGCCGCCGAGCGAGGCGATGATCGGCTTCCGGCTGGAGATCTTGGTCCAGAGCTGGGCGTCGGTCGCGAAGACGTTCCCCTTGAAGTCGATGGAGGCCAGGTGGAACCGGTCCCCCTCGAAGATCTGGATGACGACCTCGGTATCGCCCGGCTCGCCCCCCTTGATGAGCGTGACCTGGGCCAGCTCGTAGCCCTTCTCGATGTAGAGCCGTTCGATCTGCTGGACGGCCAGCCGGGTGCGGGTCGGGTCGGCGCGGTTGCCGACCTTCAGGCCCGTATTCTCCTCGATCTCCTTCTGCGAGACCTTCCGCCGCCCCCGCAGCTCGACCTTGCGAAGGATGGGCATCTCCTGCACCCGGAAGATCAGGATGATGTTCCCGGAGCCGGGGGGCTTCTCCTCATAGAACGGCTGGACGTCGGAGAACCACTTCGACTGGATCAGCGTCCGGAGATCGGCGTCGACCTTCTGCTGGTCGTAGGGCGAGTTCGCCTTGCTCAGCAGCTTGCCGCGGATCTTCTCCGCGGAGATGCTCGAATTCCCCTCGACGCGGACCTCGACGACGGTCCCCTTGGGGATCGCCTGGGCGCGTGCGGCCTCCGGGGCGAGGAGCGCCGCGAGGGCGAAGGCGAGGGTCGCGGCGACGAGGCCCCTTCGGGGCCGCTTCGGGAGTTTGACGTCGGCTTCGATGAGATTTCGCTCCACCGGATCCGTCCCTGGCGCCGGAAGGCGTCTGGCTACTCGATACGTCATGAGCGATCGCCCCCCGGTCGCGCGCCGCGACGCCGGAGAGGGGCGGGCGCGACGAGCCGGTCGATCATCCCAGTCGAAGTCGAGGGGACGACGATCGCCCCCCCATCCCATCCGGACATGTGCTCAAGAGATGTGTCGCGGCCCGGCCCCACTCGGGGTCGCGGGGGGCGGGCTTCGCGTCCATCCTGGTCGCGATCGTCCCGACTTCCGCGTGAGCCTGCATGACGAAGACGTGACAGGCGGGGGCGTTTTACTGAAGTTCCGCCGGGCCCGCAAGGCCGGATGGGGCGAAAGCCCGCCCGGCGGCTCACGACATCGCGTGTCGCGGCTTGGGATCCTTGAAGTGGAGCCGCAGCGGCGGGTTCAGCCCGTAGGAGAGCGCCAGCAGCTTGATCGGGTGGAGCGTCCTCTTGGCGATCCCCTGTTCCATCTGGATCCGGCAGGCCCCGCACTCGGTCGAGCCGATCTCGATGTCGTCGTCCATCAGCCGGCGGTGCAGGCCACGGCCGGCTCGCAGGCTGGCGCGGAACTGGTGGCGGCGGAGCCCGAACGTCCCGCCCATCCCCGAGCAGCCCCGGTCGATGAACTCCACGTCCAGCTCGGGGACCTTCCGCAGCAGGTCGAACCCCGGCAGGCCCACGTCGAGCGCCCGCAGGTGGCAGGGCTGGTGATAGCCGACGCGGGCCCGGACCGGCTCGGTCGGGGCGGGGAGTTGCCCGCGCGCGTCCAGGCCCTGGAGGTACTGGCCCAGGTCCATCACGCTGCGGGCCACCAGCTCGGCGTCGAGGTCGTCGGTGAGCTTGACGTACTCCTGGCGCAGCATGAGCGCGGCGGTGGGCTCGGAGCAGACGACCGTGTAGCCGTCGCGGACGGCGTCGCCCAGCACGCGGAGGTTCCGCAGGGCCAGCTCGCGGGCATGGTCGACGTCGCCGACGACCAGCGGGGCCATCCCCGCGCTGCGCTGGGCGGCGGGGACGTAGACGTTCACGCCCGCCTGCTGGAGCACCCCGACCACGGACTCGGCCAGTTCCTGGTCGTAGTAGTTCGCGTACACGTCCACGAAGTACACGACCCGCGGGCCCGGCCGCGACGGCCTGGGCCGGTGCAGGCCCAGCCGCGCCGCCCGTCGCGTGAACGGCGTCCGCCGGACCGGCGGCAAGACCCGACGCCGCGAGACGCCCAGGGTGCGCTCCAGCAGCCACCGGGCCCCGCGCCGGGACATCAGGAAGTTGGAGACGATCGGGAACCGGCTGGCCATCCGCGCCCACATCTCCAGCCGGGAGAAGATCCAGTCGCCCGGGGCCAGGCCGTGGTCCTCGACGAACGCGGCCTTGGCCTCCAGGATCAGGCTCGACACGTCCACGCCCGCCGGGCACTCGCTCTGGCACATCTTGCAGTGGATGCAGTATCCGGCCTTCGCCCGGGCTTCCGAAGACCCCCACGCCTTCGGGTCGATCCGGCCGGCGGCGATCTGGCGGACGAGGTTGGCCTGGGCCCGCGGCGAGGCCGCCTCGTCCCCATAGGCCCGGAAGCTGGGGCACATGCGGGTCGTCGGGTCGCCGCCGCGGCAGCTCCCGCAGCCGTTGCACGAGGAGGTCACCGTCGCCATGTCGTCGCCGGGCCAGCGCAGGACCGGCAGGATCAGAGGGCGCGGCGACGCCGGCTCGGCGTCGCCCGGGTCCGCCACCGGCGAGACCGAGGGG
>MKTT01000085.1:47530-135726 GCA_001898385.1 Planctomycetales bacterium 71-10 | reverse complement strand
TGCTGGGCGAGACGCCGGCCGGGACGCTGGGCCTGACGTACCTGTTCGGCGTCCTGTGGGGCATGGGCGGGCTGACGTTCGGCCTGACCATGCGCTACCTGGGGATGTCGCTGGGGATGGCCGTGGCGCTCGGGTACACGGCGGCGTTCGGCACGCTGATCCCGCCCCTGGTGAAGGGGGAGCTGTTCACGACCGTCCTGCCGACGTTCTCCGGCCAGGTGATCCTGCTCGGCGTGCTGGTCTGCATGGCCGGGATCGCCGTGGCGGGCATGGCCGGGATGTCGAAGGAGCGCGAGATGTCCGAGGAGGCCAAGCGGGCCTCCATCAAGGAGTTCGACTTCAAGAAGGGGATCGCGGTCGCGACCTTCTCGGGCATCATGAGCGCGTGCTTCTCGTTCGGCCTGGAGGCCGCCGGGCCGATCAAGGCGATCGGGGCGGCCCACGGCACCGGCGAGCTGTGGCGCGGGCTGCCGGCCCTGATCGTGGTGATGGCCGGCGGCTTCACGACCAACTTCCTGTGGTGCGCGTTCCTCCACTGGAAGAACCGCTCGGCCTACCAGTACCTCAGCCCCGTCACCCGGCCCGTCGGCCCGACGGGCCGCGACGAGATCCTGGAGAACCCCACCGACGCCCCGGCCGAGGAGGCCGCCCTCCAGGCCCCGGGGCTCGGCGAGGGCCCGGACGCCGGCGGGCCGCAGCCCGTCCCGCTGCTGGCCAACTACTTCTTCAGCGCCCTGGCGGGCGTGACCTGGTACTTCCAGTTCTTCTTCTACACCATGGGCGAGAGCCAGATGGGGCGCTTCGGCTTCTCCAGCTGGACGCTGCACATGGCCAGCATCATGATCTTCAGCACCCTCTGGGGGATCGCCCTGAAGGAGTGGACCGGGACCAGCGCCCGGACCAAGCGGCTGGTGGCGCTCACGCTGGCCGTGCTGATCGGATCGACCGTCATCATCGGCTGGGGCAACGCCCTGGCCCCCGAGACCGCGTCCGAGGCCGCCCCGGCCCAGGCCCCCGAGAAGCCCGGAGCCTGACGCGCATCCTCTCCCGGAGTCGCAGGAAAAGGAATCGAACCATGTTGAATCGCAGATTCGGGCGGGCCCTGCTGGCCGCCGCCCTGGCGGGCGCCGCGGCGTCGCCCTCGCGGGCGCAGCAGGCCGCCGCCCCGGCGGACGGCCTGGCGTTCTCGCCGGCCTACCTCCGCGTAGAGGCCAAGGTCGACCCGCTGGGCGTCGACGCGACCAACCCCCGGCTGAGCTGGCTCGTCGCCTCCTCCCGCCGCGGCGAGGTCCAGTCGGCCTACCAGGTCGTCGTCTCCTCCGACGCGGCCAAGCTCGCCGCCGACGAGGGGGACCTCTGGGATTCCGGCAAGGTCCAGAGCGACGAGACCACCGGCGTCGCCTACGCCGGCGCCCCGCTCAAGAGCGGCCAGAAGGCTCTGTGGAAGGTCCGGCTGTGGGACGGCGCGGGTCAGCCTTCCGACTGGAGCGCCCCGGCCTCGTGGACGGTCGGCCTGCTCGACCCGTCCGACTGGAAGGCCCGGTGGATCGGCTACGACGCCGCCCGCGACGACAAGGCCGCGGCCGTCGAGGCCGACTTCGGCGCCGCGAAGTGGATCTGGCACGCCGACGACAAGGGGGGCGACAAGCCCAAGGCCCACCGCCTGTTCGTCACCGAGTTCGACGTCCCCGCCGACTCGCCCATCGCCGAGGCCACGCTCCTCGCCGGTGCCGACGACTCGCACCGCTACACCGTCAACGGCGAGCTGATCGCCGCCGGCACCAGCCACAAGGTCCCGCTCCAGGTCGACGCCCTCCGCGCCGTGAGGCCGGGCAAGAACAAGCTCCGCGTCGAGGTCGAGAACGGCGCCCCCAGCCCGGCCGGCCTGATCGCCCGGCTGACCGTCAAGCTGAAGGACGGCCGCGTCGTCGAGAACGTCACCGACGCCTCCTGGAAGTCGGTCGCCGACCCGGGCCAGAACTGGCACAGCCGCGAGATCGACGTCGCCGGCCTCCCCGCCGCCGAGGTCGTCGCGAACTACGGCGACGGCCCCTGGGGCAAGCTCACCGTCACCAAGCTGGTCCTGCCGAAGCCCGCCCTCCTCCGCACGGAGTTCCAGGTCTCCAAGCCCGTCAAGCGAGCCACCGTCTACACGACGGCCCTGGGCATCCACGACGTCCACCTCAACGGCTCCCGCGTCTCCGACGACCTCTTCAACCCGGGCTGGACCGACTACACGAAGCGCGTCCTGTACCGGACCTACGACGTCACCCCGCTCGTCGCCCAGGGGGCCAACGCCCTCGGCGCGATCGTGGCCGACGGCTGGTACAGCGGCTACGTCGGCTTCGGCAAGGTCCGCGACCACTACGGCAAGAAGACCCGCGTCAAGGCGCAGCTCGTCGTCGAGTACGCCGACGGCACGTCCGATGTGATCGCCACCGGCCCCGACTGGAAGGCCGCCGTCGGCCCGTTCCTGGAGGCCGACTTCCTCATGGGCGAGACCTACGACGCCCGCCTGGAGAAGTCCGGCTGGGACCGCCCCGGGTATGACGCCTCGTCGTGGGCGGCCGTGGACACCGGCTCCGAGATGGACCCGAAGGTCGAGGCCCACCGCGGCCCGGCCGTCACGGCGTACCAGGAGCTGCGGGCGAAGACCTACAGCGAGGTCAAGCCGGGCGTCTACGTCATCGACTACGGCCAGAACTTCGCCGGCGTCCCCCGCATCCGGGTCCGCGGCGAGGCCGGCCGGGCGATCACCCTGCGGTTCGCCGAGCGGCTCAACCCGGACGGCACCATCTACACCACCAACCTCCGCGAGGCCCGCTGCATCGACACCTACGTCTGCAAGGGGACCGGCGAGGACGAGGTCTGGAGCCCCCGCTTCACCTTCCACGGCTACCAGTACCTGGAGGTCTCCGGCCTGAAGTCGCCGCCCAACTCCGAGACGGTCGTCGGCCTGGCGATCTCCAGCGCCACGCCCGTCGTCGGCCGGTTCCAGACGTCCGACCCGATGCTGAACCAGCTCTACAGCAACATCGTCTGGACGCAGCGGATGAACTTCATCGACATCCCGACCGACTGCCCCCAGCGCGACGAGCGGTTGGGCTGGACGGGCGACGCGCAGGTCTACATCAAGACGGCCACGCTCAACGCCGACGTCCAGGCGTTCTTCGACAAGTGGCTCGTCGACCTGACCGACGGCCAGCGCGCCGACGGCCAGTTCCCGATGGTCGCCCCGGTGAAGGTCGCCGGCGACGACGGCGGCCCCGCCTGGGCCGAGGCCGGGGTCGTCTGCCCCTGGACCATCTACCAGGTCTACAACGATAAGGACGTCCTCGCCCGCCAGTACCCGTCGATGGCGAAGTACGTCGACTTCCTGGTGAACCGCAGCACGCCCGACCTGCTGCCGCCGGAGAAGTACCACGCCTTCGGCGACTGGCTGAGCATCGGCGCCGACACGCCCAAGGACGTCATCTATACGGCCTATTTCGCCCTGGCCGCCCGGCTGACCTCCCAGGCCGCCGCCGCGCTGGGCAAGGCCGAGGACGCGAAGAAGTACGCCGACGTCTACGAGAAGATCAAGGCGTCGTTCAACAAGGCGTACGTCGGCGACGACGGCGTCGTCAAGGGGGACACCCAGGCGTGCTACGTCCTGGCCCTCGCCAACGACCTCGTCGACGGCGAGAGGGCGAAGAAGGCCGCCGAGCTGCTGGTCAAGCGGATCGAGGACAAGGACTGGCACCTCTCGACCGGCTTCATCGGGACCAAGGACCTGATGCTGGTCCTCTCCAAGATCGGCCGCCAGGACGTCGCGTATCGGCTGCTGTTCAACGACACGTTCCCCTCGTGGGGCTTCTCGATCCGGCACGGCGCCACCAGCATCTGGGAGCGCTGGGACGGCTGGACCCCGGACAAGGGGTTCCAGGATCCGGGCATGAACTCGTTCGCGCACTACTCGTTCGGCGCGGTCTACGGCTGGATCGTCGAGAACGTCGGCGGCATCCACGCGGCGGACGTGGCCTACAAGAAGATCGTGATCGAGCCCCAGCTCACCGATAAGCTGACGTTCGCGACCACGTCGTACCGGAGCGTCCGCGGCGAGATCGCCGTGACCTGGACGCGCGCCGGCGGCGTCGCCACCGTCGACGTCACGGTCCCGCCCAACACGACGGCCAAGGTCGTCCTCCCCGCCGCCGACCCCGCCGCCGTCGCCGAGAGCGGCGTGGCGCTGGCCCAGGCGCAGGGCGTGACGAAGGCCGCCGCCGAGGCCGGCAAGACCGTCGCCGAGATCGGCTCCGGCCGCTACGTCTTCACCTTCGCCGCCCCCTGACGCGGCGCGACGCGGGGGCCCGGCCGTCGCGCCGGGCCCCCGTCGCCTCGAACCTCCCGCCTCCCAAGACCCACCACCCGGACCGACCACCCGAGGATCCCCACCCGATGCTGACGAAGCCCCACCTGTCGCTCGCCCTGACGGCGCTCGCCGCGGCCCTGATCGGCCGGCCCGCCGCCGCCGACGAGGAGCCCTCGTTCCAGGCCATCTTCAACGGCAAGGACTTCGCCGGCTGGCACGGCGAGTCGACCATCGACCCGCGCAAGTTCAAGGCGATGAGCGCCGAGGAGCAGAAGGCCAAGCTCGCCGCCGACGCCGCCGACGCCGCCCAGCACTGGAAGGTCGAGGACGGCGAGATCGTCAACGACGGCCACGGCGTCTTCATGAGCACCGACAAGGGCTACGGCGACGTCGAGTTCTTCGTCGACTACAAGATCCTCCCCCTGGGCGACAGCGGCATCTACCTCCGCGGCACGCCCCAGGTCCAGATCTGGGACTTCACCGAGAAGGCCAAGTTCAACCTGGGCGCCGACAAGGGCTCCGGCGGCCTCTGGAACAACTCCCCCGGCGCGAAGGGCAAGGACCCCCTGGTCTTCGCCGACAACCCGCTCGGCCAGTGGAACACCCTGCGGATCCTCCAGGTCGGCGCCCGCACCACGATCTACCTCAACGGCAAGCTCGTCGTCGAGGACGCGATCATGGAGAACTACTGGGACCGCAAGCTCCCCCTGGCCGCCGTCGGCCCGATCCAGCTCCAGACCCACGGCAGCGAGACCCGCTTCCGCAACATCAAGCTCCGCGAGATCAAGCCCGAGGAGGCCAACGCCTACCTCGCCAAGATCGACAAGGCCCCCGGCGGCTTCCTCGAGCTGTCCAACGGCAAGGACCTGACCGGCTGGAAGGGCTCCGTCGAGAACTACGAGGTCGTCGACGGCTCGATCCGCTGCAAGGCCGGCCACGGCGGCGTCCTCTACTACGACAAGGAGTTCGCCGACTTCACCGCCGTCCTCGAGTTCAAGCTCCCGCCGGCCGGCAACAACGGCCTGGCCATCCGCTACCCCGGCCAGGGCGACGCCGCCTACCACGGCATGACCGAACTCCAGGTCCTCGACGACGGCCACGAGCAGTACAAGAACCTCGACCCGCGCCAGGCGCATGGCTCGGCCTACGGCCAGGTCGCCGCGCACCGGGGCTACCTCCGCCCGGTCGGCGAGTGGAACTACGAGAAGGTGACGGTCAAGGGCCCCAAGATCCAGGTCGAGCTGAACGGCACGCCGATCCTCGACGCCGACCTGAGCACGGTGACGGAGTTCATGGCCAACTCCCCGCACCCGGGCAAGGACCTGACCAAGGGCTACTTCGGCTTCGCCGGCCACAACGACCCGGTGGAGTTCCGCAACGTCTCCCTCAAGCCGCTCGACTGACGCCGGTCGACGGAAGGCCGATCCAACGAAGAGGCCGCGCGGCCTCTTTCCCTGACCGTCCCGGATTTTGGGGCGGTGGGCGATGACGACGGTCTCCCCCCCCTCGCGGGGGAGGACAGGCCGCGAAGCGGTCAGATGAGGGGGGGGCGAAGCACGAGCCCCTTCGGTTTCGAAGGCCCACCTGATCGGGCTTCGCCGCGACCCGACGGCCTTCTCGCCGGTCGCCCCCCTCATCCGGCCCTGCGGGCCAATACTGTTCGGCACAAGAATTGACCGAGGATGGATGTCCCCTCTCCCGCCGGGCATAGATATGGCCACAACTTTTCGACCCGGAATTCGGGCGAGATAGGCGAAGGCCGGCCCGACGCCGACGTCCCCTCTCCCGCCGGGAGAGGGTGGCCCGAAGGGCCGGGTGAGGGTCGTCGGACCTGTTGAGACAGCCTCGGTTGACGCCCGGCGCGCCCGGCATGCCCTCCGCGCCCCGACGACCCTCACCCGCCGCTGCGCGGCCGCCCTCTCCCGGCGGGAGAGGGGATGAATCGGCGCTCCGGGGCGATTCAGGGCTTGCCTATCTCCCCCGGATTCCGGGTCGAAAAGTTGTGGCCATATCTATGCCCGTCGGGAGAGGGGGCGTCGGTCCATAGCCCAAATCTTGTGCCGAACAGTATTGCCCTGCGGGCCATCTTCCCCCGCGAGGGCATAGGCATGGCCACAATTTTTCGACCCCGAAATTAGGCAGGATAGGAGGACGCCCGACATCCCCCCCGCCCGCCGGGCGAGGGTCGCCGGACCTGTAAGCATGATCGGGGTTTATCGCTCAAGCGGCCGAAACTCCCTCCACGCCGCGACGCCTCTCGACCGCCGCAGGGTGCCTGCCCGTCCCGGTTCTGATGAGAAAGCGACCAGCACGGTCGCCCTGGAATCCGGGACGCCCCGGGCTTCTTCGCCATCCTCGGCTCGTCGCAAGGGATGCAGCCGGGGCCGTCGGGCGCGGACGCGTCCCGTGGCCTGGCCTCGGGCGGGTCGGGCCTCCCGATCGATGGCTTCCGAATCGTCAAGGGACGGCGATCCACCTCAGGTGCGGTCCCCCGGGGTGGCCGAGAGATTCCAGGAATCACCCGATATTTCGGAATTCCCTCGCCCGCCGCCGGGCGTGCGACGGGATCGGCGCGCGCCGCCGCCACGCCGCAACGCGTCGATTCCACGCCGCGTCGACGTCCGAGGGCCTGGAGGCGAGCGTAGAGTCATCGATGGAGGGACGCACGATCGCGAGCCGGCGTCCCGCGGTCGAGGCGGCCGTGGCCATCCTCGAGGAATCACGCGATGAAGAATCTGGTCCGAGCGTCCGTCCTGACCCTGCTCGTCCTGTCGTCGACGTATGCCCGATCGTCCGCGGCCATCGTGTACACGCTGCACGACGTGCAGCTCAAGGACATGTACGGCGAGTCCGCCGGCGCGCTGACGGGGACCTTCACCCTCAACGACGCCCGGGATTCGCTTCTGGCCGCGAACATCGTCGCGCCGGAGACCACCGGCCTGACGTTCAACTTCGCCGAGGTGAATTACACGCAGGCCGGCAGCGTCCACGAAGGATTCCTCCCCAACTCGTTCCGGATCGACCTCTCCGGGTCCCAGTATGAGCTCCAGTTGGTCTTCGCCTCGCCGTTGTCGACGTCGGGGATCACGAACTTCATCACGAACGGGCCCTCGTCCGAACACCAGTGGAACGCGGGGAATCGTCTGGTGACCTCGGGCTACGTGACGGCGTCGAGCGGCGCGGTGCCGGAGCCGTCGGCGATCGCCATGGCGGCCGTCGCGGCCGGGGCCGGGCTGGCGACGGCGCTGCGGGCGCGACGCCGCCGGGGGGGCGTTCAGGTGTCGTAGTCGCCGGAATCCCAGGGCTCGTAGAAGGCCATGGAGTTCCCGGGCTGGGCCTCGACGACCCACTCGTCGTCCTCATCTGCGGGCCCCCGGGGGATCAAGCCGAAGGTCGTCCCGAATCGCTCGACGGCGAACGGGGCGACCTCGATCCGTTCGAAGGAGACCTCGCCAAGCTCCTCCAATCGACGCCGAACGAGGGCCTTCGCCGCATCTTCGTCGAGGGTCGCGCGAGGGCCGAGGGCGTCGATCCTGGCCTCGACGAGCGAGCCGTGGGCGTCGAACAGGTAGAGGGCGACGAACTCGCCGCCGTCGAGGGCTCCGACCCGGCTCGCCGGCTCGAAGGGGTTCGTCAGGAAGAACCGGCGGCCGTCGGCGGCGCGGCCGACGTGCCGGGCGGCATGCTCGTCGGGGTCGATCGCGATTCGTTCGGGCGGCCCGTGGGACATGGTCGGACCTCCTCGGTGGGGGGCACTCCAGAGCGAACTTCATCCCAAGGTCGCACGAGGCCGGGCGGCCCGGAAGAGCCTTCCCCGGCGGGCCGGGGCGATGGTAAAGTTGAAAGGGTGTTAAACCCGCCCTCGCCCCGCCGACGATCCGTCCCGCCCCCTCGGGAGGCCCCCCTCATGGACTTGGGTATTCGACTCCTCGCGGCGTCCGCCCTGGCGGCGGCGCTCGCCACGGCGACGGCCGCGGCGGGCGAGCCTTCGCCGACGAAGGCGAAGGTCGACTTCGCGCGCGACGTCCGGCCGATCCTCTCCGACGCCTGCTTCGCCTGCCACGGCTTCGACGAGAAGGAGCGCAAGGCCGGCCTGCGCCTGGATACCCACGAGGGGGCGATCGCCAAGCTCAAGTCGGGCGACGCCGCCGTCGTCCCGGGGAACCTGGAGGAGAGCGGGCTCGTCTTCCGCGTCGAGACCGACGACGAGGAGATGCTGATGCCCCCGAAGAAGTCGGGGAAGACGCTCACCCCGGCGCAGGTCGACGTCCTCAAGCGCTGGATCGCCGAGGGTGCCCCGTGGAGCGGCCACTGGGCGTTCGAGCCGGTCAAGAAGGCCGAGCCGCCGAAGCCCGCCGAGGCCGCCCGGGCCCGCGGCCCGGTCGACTCGTTCCTGCTCGCCCGGATGGAGGCCGAGGGGCTGAAGCCCTCGCCGACGGCCGAGCCGGCCGCCCTGCTCCGCCGCGCCACGCTTGACCTCACCGGCCTGCCGCCGACGATCGCCGAGGCCGACGCCTTCCTCGCCGCCGTCGCCGCGGAGGGCCTGGACGCCGCCTACGAGAAGGCCGTCGACCGCCTGCTCGACTCGCCCCGCTACGGCGAGCACATGGCCCGCTACTGGCTGGACGCCGCCCGCTACGGCGACACCCACGGCCTGCACCTGGACAACTTCCGCGAGATGTGGGCCTACCGCGACTGGGTCGTCCGCGCGTTCAACTCCGACAAGCCGTTCGATCAGTTCATCGTCGAGCAGCTCGCCGGCGACCTGCTGCCGAACCCGACGCCCGACCAGCTCGTCGCCACCGGGTTCAACCGCTGCCACGTCTCGACGGCCGAGGGGGGCTCGATCGAGCAGGAGGTGTATACCCGCAACGTCTGCGACCAGGTGGACACCAACGGCTCCGTCTTCCTCGGCCTGACGGTCGCCTGCGCCCGCTGCCACGACCACAAGTACGACCCCATCAGCCAGAAAGAGTACTACCAGTTCTTCGCCTTCTTCAACAACATCGACGGCCCGGCGCTCGACGGCAACAGGTCGCGCTGGGAGCCGTTCCTGCCCACGCCCACCCGCGAGCAGGCCGAGAAGATGAAGGCGCTGGACGCGAAGGTCGTCGAGCTGAAGGCGAAGGTCGACGCCGAGGCGAAGCGGTTCGCCGCGGGCTACGACCCCAAGGCGGACGACGCGCGGCCGGAGGTCGTCGCCCGCGAGGACTTCGCCTGGATCGACGACGCCCCGCCCCCGGGCGCCGCGGCCAGCGGGACCGGCGACTTCGTCGGCAAGGCGAGCCACCCGGTCAAGTCGGGCCGGCGTTCGCTGCGGATCGAGGCCAAGGGCCTGACGCAGAAGATCGTCGAGGCGAACGGGCCGAAGCTCAAGGTGGGCAAGGGGGACTCGCTGTTCGCCCACGTCTACCTGGACCCCAAGAACCCGCCGCGGGAGGTGATGCTCCAGTGGAAGGTCGGCGGCCAGTGGGCCCGCCGCGCCATCTGGGGCGAGAACCTGATCGACTGGGGCAAGGACGCGACCGTCGAGCGCCTGCGCATCGGCGACCTGCCGGCCGACGGCGAGTGGGCCCGGCTGGAAGTGCCGACGGCGCAGCTCGACATCGCCCCCGGGACGGTGATCGAGGGCTGGGCCTTCACGCTGTTCGACGGCGTCGCCTACTTCGACGAGGCCGGCCTGCGCACCTGGACGCCCCAGGAGGGCCGGGCCTACCCGAACCTCACCGCCTGGATCCGCGACCGCATCGCCGACGACGGCGCCGGCCTGGCCGACGACGTGAAGGCGATCCTCAAGAAGCCCCGCGGACAGCGGTCCGAGGAGGAGCGCAAGAAGCTGATCGACCTGTTCCTCGCCGCCGGCTGGTCCGAGGTCGAGAAGGCCGTGGGGCCGATCCGCGACGAGGTCGCGAAGGCGGAGATGGAGCGGAAGAAGCTGGACGACCAGGTCTCCACCACCCTGATCTTCCGCGAGCGTGCGGGCGAGCCGAAGCCGGCGTTCGTCCTGAACCGCGGCGAGTACGACCAGCCGAAGGACCAGGTGGGCCGCGTGGTCCCCGCGTTCCTGCCCCCGCTCCCGTCCGACGCCCCCGCCGACCGCCTGGGCCTGGCCCGCTGGCTGGTCGCGCCGGAGCACCCGCTCACCGCCCGCGTGGCCGTGAACCGCTTCTGGCAGCAGGTCTTCGGCGTCGGCCTCGTGAAGACGTCGGAGGACTTCGGCGCCCAGGGCGAGCCCCCCAGCCACCCCGAGCTGCTCGACTGGCTCGCCTCGACGTTCCGCGAGGAGGGCTGGGACGTCAAGAAGATGATGCGGCGGCTGGTCACCACGGCCGCCTACCGCCAGTCGGCGAAGGCCACGCCCGAGGGCCTGGCGAAGGATCCGGAGAACCGCCTGCTCGCGCGCGGGCCGCGGTTCCGGCTCGACGCCGAGACGCTCCGCGACCAGGCGTTCTTCGCCGGCGGCATCCTCGTCGAGGAGATGGGGGGCCCCAGCGTCAAGCCGCCCCAGCCGTCGGGCCTGTGGGAGGCCGTGGCCTACGTCGGCAGCGACACGGGCGTCTTCCAGGCCGACGAGGGGCCGCGGAAGGTCCACCGCCGCAGCCTCTACACCTTCTGGAAGCGGACCGCCCCGCCGCCGCAGATGGCCACGCTCGACGCCCCCAGCCGCGAATCGTGCCGCGTCCGCCGCGAGCGCACCAACACGCCCCTCCAGGCGCTCCTGCTGCTCAACGAGCCCCAGTACGTCGAGGCGTCCCGCGCCCTGGCCGAGCGCACGCTCCGCGAGGCCGCCGGGACCACCGACGAGCGCCTGGCCCGGATGTTCCGCATCGCCGCCGGCCGCGCGCCCGAGGCCGCCGAGCTGGCCGAGCTGGCCGCCGCCCTGAAGGACTTCACGGCCCACTACGCCGACAAGCCCGACCAGGCGAAGGCGCTGATCGAGACCGGTGCCACCGGGCCCGACCCGGCGCTCGACCCCCGCGAGCTGGCGCCGTGGACGATGATCGGCAACGTGATCCTGAACCTCGACGAGGTCGTCACCAAGGGCTGACCGCCCGCAATCTCGGAGCCCTCCCGATGGACCCGATCCGCGAGCACGTCCAGGTCGAGACCCGCCGCAGCTTCTTCGCCCGCGCCGGCGCGATGAGCTTCGGGGCCGCCGCCCTCGCCGACCTCCTGGCCCGCGAGGGCCTGGCGTTCCCCGGCGCCGACCCCGCCGCCCCCAAGCTGCCGACCGCGACCGGCGGCCTCCCCGGCCTGCCGCACTTCGCCCCCAAGGCCAAGCGCGCGATCTACCTGCACATGAACGGCGGCCCGTCGCAGCTCGACCTCTTCGACCACAAGCCGAAGATGGCCGAGATGTTCGACAAGGACCTCCCCGAGTCGATCCGCAACGGCCAGCGCCTGACCACCATGACCAGCGGCCAGGCCCGGTTCCCGATCGCCCCCACCAAGTACAAGTTCGAGAAGCACGGCCAGTCCGGCATGTGGGTCAGCGAGCTGCTGCCGTGGACGGCGAAGATCGTCGACGAGATCGCGCTGATCCAGACGACCTGGACCGAGGCGATCAACCACGACCCGGCCGTCACCTACATCTGCACCGGCAACCAGATCCCCGGCCGCGCCAGCCTGGGCGCGTGGCTGAGCTACGGCCTGGGGACGATGAACCAGGACCTGCCGTCGTTCGTCGTGATGACGCCGTCGTGGTCGAGCAAGGCGTCCCCCCAGGCGATCTACAACCGCCTCTGGAGCGCGGGGTTCCTCCCCAGCAAGCACCAGGGCGTCGCCCTGCGGGCCAACGGCGACCCGGTGCTGTTCCTGTCCAACCCCTCGGGCGTGGACGCCTCCGTCCGCCGGCGGTCGCTCGACGCGATCAACCGCCTGAACCAGAAGGAGTACGACTCGTTCGCCGACCCGGAGACCCAGGCCCGCATCGCGCAGTATGAGATGGCCTTCCGGATGCAGACCAGCGTCCCCGAGCTGGCCGACATCTCCGACGAGCCCAAGCACATTTTGGACATGTACGGCCCGGACGTCCACAAGCCCGGGACCTTCGCCCGCTGCGCCCTGCTCGCCCGCCGCCTGGCCGAGCGGGACGTCCGGTTCGTGCAGCTCTTCCACCGGGGCTGGGACCAGCACGGCAACATGGCCAACGAGCTGCCCGCCCAGTGCCGCGACGTCGACCAGGCGACCTACGCCCTCGTCACCGACCTGAAGCAGCGCGGGCTGCTGGACGACACGCTGGTGATCTGGGGCGGCGAGTTCGGCCGGACGATCTACTGCCAGGGCCCGCTCAGCCGCGACAACTACGGCCGCGACCACCACCCCAAGTGCTTCCCGATCTGGATGGCCGGCGGCGGCGTCAAGAAGGGCGTCGTCCACGGCGAGACCGACGACTTCAGCTACAACGTCGTGAAGGACCCCGTCCACATCCACGACATGAACGCCACGATCCTCCACTGCATGGGCATCGACCACCGCCGCCTGACCTTCAAGTCCCAGGGCCTGGACATGCGCCTGACCGGCGTCCTCGACCAGAACCCGGTGCAGGCGATCCTGGCGTGAGCCCGCCTTGACGCCCCTCGCCGCCCGCCCCTACGATGCCCACGGGGGCGGTGCGCGCCCGTCGATCCGATCCGCGAGGGAGGGCCGCGAGCATGGCCGCGACGATCCTGGAGCCGACCCCGACCGCCGTCGAGCCCGCGACGACCCTGGCCGTCCCGGCCGACGTCCGCCTGAAGGTCTCGCCCGACGACTTCGCCGCGCTGTGCGCCGCCAACCGCGACCTGCGCCTGGAGCGCGAGGCCGATGGAGGACTGATCGTCATGGCCCCGGCCGGCATGGATTCGAGCGATCGCAACGCGGAACTGCTGGTCCAGCTCGGCATCTGGAACAAGGCCGAAAGGCGCGGCAAGCTGTTCGACTCCTCCGGCGGGTTCACGCTGCCCAGCAGCGCCGTGCGGGCCGCCGACGTGACCTGGATCGCCCGCGATCGCTGGGACCGCGTCCCCCGCGACGACCGCCGCCGGTTCTCCGCCATCGTCCCCGACTTCGTCGCCGAGCTGCGCTCGCCCAGCGATTCGCTTCCGGCCCTGCGCGCCAAGATGGCCGAGTATATCGCCCAGGGCGTCCGGCTGGCCTGGCTGATCGACCCGGAGACGAAGACCGTCGAGATCCATCGGCCGGGGCGGGAGCCCGAGATCCCGGCCGCCCCCGCGACGCTCTCCGGCGAGGACGTCCTGCCCGGCTTCACGCTCGACCTGAAGGGGATCCTCTTCGACTGAGGGAGGCCGGCCCGTGACGACCACCATCCTCGATTCGCCCCGGCCCCCGGATGCGACGACGTTCGACGTGCCGCGCCAGGTCCGGATCCGGGTCGGCCCCGACGACTTCGCGGCCCTCTGCGCCGCGAACCCCGACCTGCGCCTGGAACGCGAGGCCGACGGAGGAGTGATCGTCATGTCACCGGCCTCCTCCCGCGGCGGTCGACGCAACCTGACGCTCGGCGCCCGGCTGTGGATCTGGAACGAGGCGGCGGGGCTCGGCGTCGGCTTCGACTCCTCGACCGGATTCACCCTGCCCGACGGTTCCGTCCGGGCCCCCGACGCGGCCTGGGCCCTCCGGGAGCGCTGGGATCGCCTCACGCCGGCCGAGCAGGACCGCTTCGCGCCGATCGCCCCCGACTTCGTCGCCGAGCTGCGCTCGCCCAGCGACGCGCCCGGGGAATTACGGGCCAAGATGGCGCACTACATCGCCCAGGGCGTGCGCCTGGCCTGGCTGATCGACCCGGTGGCGCGGACGGTGGAGATCCATCGGCCGGGGCGGGACGTCGAGGTCCTGACGAGGCCCGCGACGCTCTCCGGCGAGGGCGTCCTGCCCGGCTTCACGCTCGACCTGAAGGGGATCCTCTTCGACTGACGCCGATTCCGGGTTCTCGCTTGCAGGCCGCGAGGGGCGGCATTAAATTCGCTTCACCAACTGTCGCCCCGGCCATGAGGCTCGGCCGTCGATCGCGGCGCCGCAGGCGTCCCGGTCGCTCCGCGCCCATCTCTCGATCGGAGTCACGCGGCCATGTCACGTCGGAACTCCCCCCCAACGGCGGGCGAGGCGTCGCTGCTCGCCCTGGCCTTGGCGCTCGGCGGCTGCCAGGCCGAGCCGCCGGCGGCCTCACCGCCCCGGCCCGCCCCGGCCCCGGCGCCCGCCCCCGCGACGGAGGCATCCCGGGCGCCGGCGAGGCCGAAGACGGCCGCGGAGATCGTCGCGAAGGTCGAGCCGTCGGTGGCGCTGGTGCGAGGCGGGGGGAAGGTGGGGACGGGGTTCGTGGCCGCCCCCGGCCTGATCGCGACCAACGCCCACGTCGTCGAGGGCGTCCCCGCCGATCAACTGGAAGTCCGCTTCCCGTCGGCCCCCGAGGGGCGTCGGGGCCCGTTCAAGGCCGAGGTCGTCGCGCGCGAGCGTCGGCGCGACCTGGCGTTCCTGAAGGCGGCGACCGACCTGCCGCCGCTGGAGATCGCCGAATCGTACCCGTTCGTGAAGGGGGACGACGTCCTGGTGATCGGCAACCCCGGCATGGGGGACGACCTGGTCCTGGAGAACGCCGTCAGCCGCGGCCTGATGAGCACCAAGGCCCAGATCGACGGCCAGGATTATTATCAGATGTCGATCGCGATCAATCCCGGCAACTCCGGCGGGCCGGTGCTCGACGGCGAGGGGAAGGTCGTGGGCGTGGCGACCCGCAAGGCCGGCCGGCTGGAATCGACCGCGTTCTGCGTGCCGGTCGAGGCCCTGAAGGTCGCGCTCGCCGCCGCGACCTCGCCGGGCGGATCGGCCGAGGACGCCCCGGCGACGGCGGCGCTCCGCTACGGATGGAAGCCGGGAGAGACCTACGTCTACGGCGTCAGGGTCGATTACGACGCGGGCGACGAGC
Organism: Planctomycetales bacterium 71-10; assembly: GCA_001898385.1. Lineage (GTDB taxonomy): Bacteria > Planctomycetota > Planctomycetia > Isosphaerales > Isosphaeraceae > Paludisphaera. The sequence continues at coordinate 120,451 of MKTT01000085.1, read as the reverse complement.
GGATCGCCCTGGAGGGGAGCAGCATCTACCGCGTGAAGGCGGCCGACCCCCAGGCCGGCGAGGCGACGCTCGCCCATCGGGGCTGGCTGGTCCGCCGTCGCGGCCCCAAGGACCCGAAGCGCGGCGGCGACGTCCAGGTGCAGGCGCCGGGCGGGCCGACGAACGTCGAATTCCAGATCGACGACGCGGGCGACGTCGACGACGAGTTCAAGGGCGGCCTCCCCGTGCCGCTGCTGGGCGACCTGGCCCTGCTGCCGATCGCGCCGCTCCCCGAGCCGGGCGAGGACCGCTGGACCGACGAACGGCCGGTGGCGCTCCAGATCACCAAGGTCACGCCGGGCGCGCGCCCCTCGTTCGACCTGGAACGCCCCAGCCTGTTCGAGCGCCGAGCCGCCTCGCGCCTCCGCCCCGGCCGATCGCCCCGATCCGGCCGCTTCGGCGGGCTTCGGCGGGCCGCGCCGGCCCCCGCGCCGGCCCAGGTCGAGGTCGACACGCAGTCGGCGAAGGAGACCATCCGGTACGCGCGCGAATCGGCCGGCGGCCGCGAGACGATCGCCAAGGACTATGAGTTCGCCACCGATGAGACGGCCGGCGCGGGCCCTCGGCTGGCGATCACCGGCCACGGGACCTACACCTTCGACCCCGCCGCCGGCGTCGCCACCGGGTTCGAGTTCCGGGGCGAGGCCGTCCAGAATTCCGAGAACACGACGGCGAGGCTCCCCATCCGGGTGGAATGCCGGCTGCTGTCCGGCGCCGAGCGGGAGCGGGCGCTGCGGTTCCCGGCCGTCGCGCCGACCGCCATGATCGCGATGGCCGACGGCGACGTCGCGAAGGCGCTCGCCGACCTGAAGTCGGAAGCCGCCGACCGCCGCCGGGCCGCCGCGGAGGCCCTCCGCGACGGGGCCCCGATCGAATCGAAACGGGGAGAGGTGGCGCAAGCCCTGCTCGCCCGCCTGGACGACCCCGACGCCTCGGCCCGGCAGGCGGCCGTCCAGGCGACCGGCGTCTGGGGCGGCCCCGAGGCGTTCTCGGCGATCCTCGCGAAGGTCGACTCCCCCGACTACGGCCTGGAGAACGACCTGTTCGAGACGCTCGCCAGGCTGGGCCCCGAGGGGGCCGACGCCGCACCGCTGGTGGCGATGTTGAACGACGAACGGCGGCGAAGCCAGGCCGTCCGCGTCCTGCGAGCCTGGGGCGAAGGGGCCGAGCCCGCGCTCTCGGCGTTCGTGGAGAGCGCCGCGGCGCCCGAGGCCCGGATCGAAGCCTGCCGCGTCCTGAAGGACGTCGGCACGGAGAAATCCGCCCCGATGCTGGAGCGGCTGGCCGCCGCCCAGGACGTGGCCGAGGTGGCGGACCTCGCCTCGAACGCGATCCGGGCGATCGAGGCCCGCTCGCCGTCGGACGCCGACCTGACCGCGCTCCTGGAGAGGCTCGCGGGCGGCGACGCGGGCGGTCGCCGCGAGGCCGCCGGCCGGCTCGCGCAGGCGGTCCCGGCGGAGGCCCGTCGCGCCGAGGTCGCCGTCGCCCTGGCGGATCGGCTCGACGACGAGGACGTCTTCGCCCGCGGCGACGTCGCCCGCGGCCTCCGGACGTGGTCGGACCCGGCGGGCGTCGCGAAGGTCGTCGAGAAGCTCAAGGACCCGAAGTACCGCGCCTGGCGCGAAGCGGCCGAGTACCTGGCCTGGGTCGGCCCCGCCGCGGGCGCCGGCGCGGCGGAAGCCCTGAAGGCCCACCTCGGCGACGACCGAGGGCTGATGCTCCGGGCGATGAAGGCGATCGGCCCGGCCTCCGAATCGACCCTCCTCGATATCGCGGGGCCGGACGGCCCGGCCGACGCCCGCAACGACGCCCTGCGCACGCTCGGCGAGATCGGCGGCGAGAAGTCGCTCCCCTTGCTCCGCAAGGCCGCGGCCGATCGCAACGAGGCGTTCGTCGCCATGAGCGCCGAAGGGGCCCTCCGCGAGATCGAGGCCCGTTCCGCCTCGCCCGCGGCGCGGGCCGAGGCCCTGGGGATGCTGTCGGCGTCCGACCCCGGCCGTCGCCGCGAGGCGCTGGAGCGGCTCGGCAAGCTGCAACTCGACGGCGAGGCGCGCGACTCGGTCGCGACCGCCGCGGCCCCCCTGCTGCACGACCCGGACGGCGGAGTCGGCGACGCGGCCCGAAATACGCTACGCCTCCTCGGCGGCCCCGTCGCCGCCCGCGCCCTGGCCGACCTCGCCCGCGACCGCCGCAACGAGAAGTGGCGCGACGCCGCCCAGGCGCTCGTCGAGACCGCCCCCACGGCCGAGGCGGCCGAGACGGTCTTGACCCGCCTGGAAGACGACCCCGGCCTCTGCCGCGGGCTCCTCGAACGGATCGGCCCCGCCGCCGCCGGGCCGGCCGTCCTCAAGACCTTCCGCGAGGCCCAGGATTCCCGAAAACGGATCGAATCGTGCCGACTCCTGGAATCCGTCGGCGGGCCCGACGCCCTCGCCTCGCTCCGCGAAGCCGCCGAGAACCGCAAGGCCGGCGACCTCGCCCGCGCCGCCGAGGAGGCCCTTCGGGACATCCGGCAGCGGCCGTGACGGCCGGAGGATCCGACGCCGCACGAGGGTCGGACGTCGACGAAAAGATCTGACCGTCACGGATTTTAGGGGACCGTCATAACGGCCTTCCCCCCTCGCGGGGGAAGGTGGCCCTGCGGGCCGAATGGCATTGGCTCGGGGCGTAAGCGGCGGCGGCTTTGGGGTTTGCAAGGGGCGAGAGCCTCTCGGCATCATGGCGTTGTCACACGACCCATGACGCGGGAGGCCCTTGGATGCCGAAGCATCATTGTATGGATATCGCGCTGCGGCATGTCGCTCGCGGTCACGGCGAGCCGGCCGCGGCGACGCGGCCGGCTCGGGCGTGGACTCGGGCTCGGGCGGTTGTAATCGCTGCTCGACCCGCCGGGCGTGCTCGTAGACGGCCTGCCGACTGCACCCGGTCTCCTCGGCCCGCCGGGGCACGGCCCCGTACGACCGGCCGAAGACGGCGGCGTTGCGAACCCGCGAGCGGATCGATGGCGTGCCCATCGGGGAGGCCCTCCGTGCGGCTGGTGATCCTGGTCGTGATCCGGTCCACCACGGCGCGGCCTCCCCTCCCACCTCCAACTGTGAACCCGCTCAAGCCGCATTCACCCCATCCCTGCGAAAATCCCTTGCTGCAAGCGAACGAACCCGCCGGCCCGCGTCGGCCGGCGAAGAGGGGACGTCCTGGGGTCGGCCTCGCGGGCGACGGCCCTTGATGTGAGGGGTACGGCCGTGCCACAATGACCCGCGAGGCGGGCGGAGGCGATCCGGCCCGCCTCGGCCGCCCGCCACGCCCCCCCCTTGCGAGCACGGAACCCACCCCGACGCGGGAGTCGCATCACGATGAACCGGACCGCGGCATGTCTCGTGATGGCGACGGCGACGGCGGGCTTCGCGGCGGCCGACGACAAGGTCGACTATAACCGCGACGTCCGGCCGATCCTCTCGAAGAACTGCTTCGCCTGCCACGGCTCCGACGAGTCCTCGCGCGCCGCCGACCTGCGACTGGATCTCCGCGACGAGGCCGTCAAGGCGCCGAAGGACGGCGACCCGCCGATCGTCCCCGGCGACCCCGACGGCTCGATCGCGATGGAGCGGATCGTCGAGGAGGACGACACCCTCCGCATGCCCCCGCGCAAGGCCGGGCCGCGGCTGGCCGCCGAGGAGGTGGAGACCCTCCGCCGGTGGATCGCCCAGGGGGCCGAGTACGCCGAGCACTGGGCCCTGGTCCCGCCGAAGGCCGCGCCGGCCCCCGCCGCGTCCGACCCGTCGTGGCTCCGCGACCCGCTCGACGCCTTCGTCCTCGCCCGGATCGACGCCGAGGGGCTGAAGCCCTCGCCCGAGGCCGACCGCGCCACGCTCCTGCGCCGGCTGAGCCTGGACCTCCGCGGCCTGCCGCCGACGCTCGACGAGGCCCGCGCCTTCGCCGCCGACCCGTCGCCCGACGCCTATGACCGGGCCGTCGAACGCTACCTGGCCGACCCCGCCTTCGGCGAGCGCTGGGCGCGGCCCTGGCTCGACCTGGCCCGTTATGCGGACTCGGCCGGCTACGGGTCGGACCCGCTCCGCACCATCTGGGGCTATCGCGACTGGCTCGTCGGCTCGCTCAACGCCAACCAACCGTACGACGCCTTCACCGTCGAGCAGATCGCCGGCGACCTGCTGCCGAACCCCACCGACCGCCAGAAGGCCGCCACCGCGTTCCATCGCAACACGATGACCAACACGGAAGGCGGCACCGACGACGAGGAGTTCCGGATCGCCGCGATCAAGGACCGGGTCGACGTCACGTTCCAGGCGTGGATGGGCCTGACGATGGGGTGCGCCAAGTGCCACTCGCACAAGTACGACCCGATCTCGCACGAGGACTACTATTCCGCGTTCGCCGTCTTCAACCAGACCGCCGACAACGACCAGCCCGACGAGTCCCCCGTCATGCCCTGGATCAACCCCGAGGTCGCCGCCCGCCAGGCCCGGCTTGAGGCGAAGCTCGCGGAATTGAAGTCGAAGCTCGCGGCGAGCCCGGACGACAAGGCGCTGAAGGACGAGGTCGCGAAGGTCGAGAAGGAGAAGGCCGACGTCCCCACGCTGCCGATCATGGCCGAGCTGCCGGCCGACAAGCGTCGCGTCACGAAGATCCTGATGAAGGGGAATTTCCTCGACCCCGGCCCCGAGGTCGGCCCCGCCTTGCCGAAGGCGCTGGGGCCGAAGCCCGACGGCCCCGTCGACCGCATGACGCTGGCGAAATGGCTGGTCGACCGCCGCAACCCGCTGACCGCCCGCGTGGCGGTGAACCGGACGTGGGCCGTGCTGTTCGGCTCGGGGATCGTGGAGACGGAGGAAGACTTCGGCACCCAGGGCGAGCCCCCCAGCCATCCCGAGCTGCTCGACCGCCTGGCCGTCGACTTCATGGACTCGGGCTGGGACGTGAAGGGGCTGGTCCGCCGGCTGGCCACCTCGGCGACCTACCGCCAGTCGGCGAAGGTCGCGCCCGAGGCGCTGGAGAAGGATCCGAAGAACCGCCTCCTCTCGCACGCCCCGCGCGTCCGCCTGGACGCCGAGCAGGTGCGCGACCAGGCGCTGGCGCTCTCGGGGCTGCTGTCGCGGAAGGTCGGCGGGCCGAGCGTCTTCCCGGTCCAGCCGGACGGGCTGTGGCAGGCCGCGTTCAACGGCCAGCGGACGTGGTCGACCAGCCAGGGGGCCGACGCCCATCGCCGCGGCCTCTACACCTTCTGGCGGCGGACCGTGCCGTACCCGTCGATGGCCTCGTTCGACGCCCCCAGCCGCGAGGTCTGCGCGATCAAGCGGGTCCGCACCAACACCCCGCTCCAGGCGCTGGTGACGCTCAACGACCCGGTGTACGTCGAGGCCGCGCAGGCGCTCGGGCGTCGGATCGTCGCCGAGGGGGGGAGCACGCCGGAGGATCGCGCCCGCCTCGGCCTGGAACTGGTCCTGGGCCGCCCGCCCCGCGACGAGCAGGTCGCGCCGCTGGTGGCGCTGCACGCGGCGCAGCTCGAACGCTATCGCGACGACCCGGCCGCCGCGGCGGCCCTGGCGACCGACCCGATCGGCCCGCTGCCGGAGGGTGCCGACGCCGCCGACCTCGCGGCGTGGACGGCCGTCGCCAACGTGCTCCTGAACCTGGACTCCGTGCTGACCCGGGGGTGACGCCGTGGGCCTCGACGCGAACCTGAGCCTGGAACAGTCCCTCCGCATGCGGCTGGCGCGGGCCGAGACCCGCCGGCAGTTCCTCCGGCGCTCGCAGGCCGGCCTGGGGGCGATCGCGCTGGCCTCGCTGATGGGCCGCGACGCCCGCGCGGCCGACGCCTCGCCCGCGGCGAACGTCCCGCGCAAGCCGGCGAAGGCCAAGAGCGTCATCTATCTCCATATGTCCGGAGGGCCGCCGCAGCAGGACCTGTTCGATTACAAGCCGCTGCTGAACAAGCACCACATGCAGCCCTGCCCGGACGAGCTGCTGAAGGGCCAGCGGTTCGCGTTCATCAAGGGCCACCCCAAGATGCTGGGGACCCCCTACAAGTTCGCCCGCCGCGGCGAGAGCGGCCAGTGGATGAGCGAGCTGCTCCCCCACACCGCCGGCGTGATCGACGAGGCGGCCGTCGTCCGCTCCATGATCACGACCGAGTTCAACCACGCCCCGGCCGAGCTGTTCATCTTCACCGGCTCGCCCCGCAACGGCGGCGCGGCGATGGGGTCTTGGATCACCTACGGATTGGGCTCGGAGAACCAGGACCTCCCCGGCTTCGTCGTGATGGTCTCCGGCGGCACCGACCCCACCGGCGGCAAGGCCCTGTGGAGCACCGGGTTCCTCCCCAGCGTCTTCCAGGGCGTGCAGTGCCGGACCGTCGGCGACCCCGTCCTCTATGTGGGCGACCCGAAGGGCATGACCCGCGCCGACCGCCGTCGCACGCTCGACGCCCTCGACCGCCTGAACCAGATCGAGGCCGAGGAGCACGGCGACCCGGAGACGCTCACCCGCATCAGCCAGTACGAGCTGGCCTTCCGCATGCAGGCGTCGGTCCCCGACGTGATGGACGTCGGCATGGAGCCCGAGTCGATCCGCGAGGAGTACGGCGCGACGCCCGGCGCGGCGTCGTTCGCGAACAACTGCCTCCTCGCCCGCCGCCTGGTGGAGCGGGGCGTCCGCTACGTCCAGCTCTTCGACTGGGGCTGGGACTGCCACGGCACCGGCGCCGGCGACGACATCGTCCAGCACCTCCCCCAGAAGTGCAAGGATGTGGACCGCCCCATCGCCGCCCTGGTCCGCGACCTCAAGCGCCGGGGGATGCTGGACGAGACCATCGTCGTCTGGGGCGGCGAGTTCGGCCGGACGTCGATGAACGAGGCCCGCGGCGGCTCGACCTTCCTGGGCCGCGACCACCACCCGCACTGCTTCACGCTCTGGGCGGCCGGCGGCGGCTTCAAGCCCGGAGCGGCGGTCGGCGCGACCGACGAGCTGGGCAACTCGATCGTCCAGGATCCGGTCCCCGTCCACGACCTCCAGGCCACGATCCTGCACCTGCTGGGCCTGGACCCGTTCACCTTCCGCTTCCCCTACCAGGGCCTCCAGCAGCGGCTGATCGGCGTGGAGGACGGCGTCCGGATCCGCAAGGACCTGCTGGTGTGACCGGGGAACGACCGCCGGGCCCCGGACGTCCTTCAGGCGGGGGAGCTCTCGGGGGCCGGCGATGATGGCGCGGGCGCGACGACGGCCGGCCCCGGTTCGAGGCGGATCCGATGCGCGAGGGCCAGGCTCGGCCTCTCCACGAGCCACCAGGCCGCCGAGGCCGCGGCGATGACGAGGCCGAGCACGACGACGAGCCAGAAGGCCTCGGTCGCGGCCGACCGGCCGGTGATCCGGTATCCGACGTTGAACGCCGCGCCGCTGATGGGGTTGTGGAGCAGGTAGATGCTGTACGAGATGGCCCCGAGGAACTGGAGCCATCGCCAGCCGAGCCAGGTCCGCAGGGCCCCGAGCCGAGCGGACGCGTACAGGAGGATCGCCGTGGCCGCGCAGGCCGCGGTGAACGAGTCCTGCCTCCACGCGGCCCCGGCCAGCAGCAGGGCCGCATAGGCGTAGAACCAGCCGGCCGCGACGGTCCGATTCATCGCCCAGCACGCGAGCATGCCCAGCAGGAAGCCGTGCCAGAGCGGCGGGAACAGCCCCGGCCAGATGTTGTCGCGTATCAATCCCAGCGGCCAGGCCGCCGCGATCAGGAGGGCCGGCGTGAAGACGAGGAACAGCGAACGACGGTCGTCGGGATCGCGGCGGGTGGCGTGCGCCAGGCCCATCAGGAGGCAGAAGACCAGGTAGAACTGGACCTCATACGCGAGCGTCCAGTAGACGGTGTCGAGCCAGGGGATGTCCAGGATGGCCGGCAGGTAGAGGATGTGCGCCAGGATCTGTCCGCCCGTCGGCGGCGCGTAGGGCTTGGAGGGCATGACGAGCTTCGACACGATCCCCAGGCCGATCGTCACCAGCATGGCGACCCAATAGGGCGGATCCAGCCGGATCGATCGCCGCAGGGCGAACCGGCCGATGAACGGGAGGTCCACGGTGTATCGGCGCACCGAATGGGCGATCACGAAGCCGCTCAGGACGAAGAAGACCGGCACGCCGAGATGGCCGGCCTCGATGACTTGCCGCAGCCACGCCGGGAGGACGGCCGCGAGATGTTCGAGGTGCTTCCCCTCGAAGACGTGGAACACCACGACTCCCATCGCGGCGACGCCCCGCAGCGCATCGACGAAGACGAACCGCCCCCGGCCCTTGTCGACGCCGGCCCGGGCCGGCGTCTGGGCGGGGGCGGCCGAGGGGCCGGGCTCCTGATCCGTCTCCTGTTTCGTCATCGAGGCGATCCCCATAACCTGGCGTTCCCCGGCCGCGTCTCCGAGTGCGATGTCGGCGCTGGATTGTAGAAGATCCCTCGCCGTCGCCGCCATCCCATCGGTCGCACTGTTGCCGGGAGGCGACGCCGATGCGAGGGTCGGGTCGTGGCCGGCGGCGATGGGCGGTAGACTGGAGCGGTCGCGCGGAACGGATCCGTCGCGGCCATGCCCGCCCATTTCGAAGTTCGTTCGCCATGACCACGCCCGAAGAGAACGCCCGATCCTGGAAGACCGACGGCCCCGAGGCGGAGCCCGCCCCGCCGGCCCACGCGCCGGGGCCGCGCCCCGTCGAGCCGGGCGTGAACGGCCGACGGTTCGTGATCGGCTCGCTGGGGGTGATCGCCCTGGCGTGGGTCGTGACGTACGCGATCCTGGCCCCGGGGATGTGGTCGTATCGCGAGCGGGCCGAGTTCGGCCGCAAGGAGGTCGCCCCGGTCGTCTTCGGCTTCCAGAAGGTCCAGCCGCCGGGCGTCGACCCGCGCGACTGGGACCGGGCCGTCGGCGACGCCCATTCGCTGGTCCTGGACGCCACCCGCTCCGGAGGCCTGTCCGTCGAGGAGGCGACGGCCCTCCGCGACGACCTTCGCGCCACGCTCGACCGCGCGAAGGCCCGCCCCGAGGCCGCCGTCCGCGAGCTGTCCGACCTGTGGGACCGCGCCGCCGCCCTGGCCCGCAAGGTCCGCCCCGAAGGCGCACCGGACGTCGATCGCAGCCATCCCCGGCCGTCGATCCTGCCGCCCGCCCCGGCCCCGTCGCCCTGAGCCTTTGACAGCCGACGGCCCCGGTCGCAGAATGGACCGCGCCGGGCGAGAAAGGGGCGGTCGACCGCGATGCGTCGCCCATCGGGCGATGGAGGCCGAGATGACGGACGAGCCGGCGGTTGAGGCGCCCGATGCGGGCGGGGTGGAGCTTCCGCCGAAGCCCTCGCGCGTCCGTCGGTGGTCGAGGCGCGGGGTGAAGATCTTGGTCGGGCTCGTCGCGTTCTGGCTGCTGGTCGCCTACCTGGTCGCGCCGTTCTTCTGGACGCACTACGAGCACCACCCGGCCATGATGGACGCGCCTCGGGTCTCGCTCACGGCGCAGGGGATCCCCGGCGACCCGCTGAACGTCGGGCTGATCGGGACGAAGGAGGAACTCGTCCGGTCGATGGCCGCGGCGGGGTGGGACGGGGCCGACCCGGTGACGCTCCGGACCAGCCTGGAGATCGCCGGCAGCGTGCTGCGCGATCGGCCGTACCTCGACGCCCCCGTCAGCCCGCTGTTCGTCTTCGGCCGCAAGCAGGACCTGGCGTTCGAGAAGCCCGCGGGCGACAGCGCGAAGCGTCGGCATCACGTCCGGTTCTGGGAGTCGACCGAGCTGGGCCGCGACGGCGCGCCGCTCTGGATCGGGGCCGTGACGTTCGACCGCAGCGTCGGCCTGAGCCACCGCACGGGCCAGATCACCCACCACATCGCCCCGGACGTCGACGCCGAGCGCGACGCCCTCGTCGCCGGCCTCCGCGAGCGGGGCCGGCTCCGCGAGGTCTTCCAGGTGACGGGCGTCGGCGCGACCCTCTTCGGCCGCAACGGCGGCGGCGACCCTTACTACACCGACGGCGAGCTGACCGTCGGCGTCCTCGTCGCCCCCGGAGGCGAGGACGACGCCCCCGCCACCCTCGACAACCCGCCCGTCATCCGGCTCAAGGAACAGCTCTGGTCCGCCGTCAAGCCGATGCTCGAATCGATCCAGGCCGACGACGAGGACGCCCCATGAACCGCCGCGACGCCCTGAAGCTCGGCGCGATCGGGATGCTGACGGCGGGCCGGGCGTCGGCCGACGACGCGACCGGCCGCGTGATGACCGTCCTCGGCCCGATCGCGCCCGACGAGATGGGCGTCACGCTGCCGCATGAACACATCCTGGTCGACTTCGCCGGGGCCGACGTCGCCTCGCCCAGGCGCTACAACGCCGACGAGGTCGTCGCCGCGGCCCGGCCGCACCTGGAGAAGGTCTGGGGGCAGGGCGTCCGCACGCTGGTCGACTGCACGCCGGCCTACCTGGCCCGCGACCCGACGATCCTGCGAGGGCTGTCCCGCGCGACGGGCCTGCACATCCTCACGAACACCGGCTACTACGCGGCAGGGGGCGGGAAGTTCCTGCCGCCCCACGCGCGGGCCGAGGCCGTCGACGAACTGGCGGCTCGGTGGCTGGCCGAGTGGCGCGAGGGGATCGGCGGGACGGGCGTGCGGCCCGGCTTCCAGAAGATCGGCGTCGACGCGGGGCCGCTGCCGGACGTCGGCGTGAAGCTCGTCCGCGCGGCGGCGCGGGCCCACCGGGCCAGCGGCCTGACGATCGCGGCCCATACCGGCGACGGCCGCGCGGCGATCCAGGAGCTGGACCTGCTCCGCGAGGAGGGCGTCGACCCCTCGGCCTTCATCTGGGTCCACGCCGACGCCGAGCCCGACGCGGCCCTTCACGTCGAGGCCGCCGCGCGGGGCGCGTGGGTCGAGTTCGACGGCGTGGCCCCGGGGGCGGTCGACCGCCACGTCGTGCTGGTCGCCGCGATGAAGGACCGGGGCCGGCTCGACCGCGTGCTGCTCTCGCACGACGCCGGCTGGTATCACGTCGGCGAGCCCGGCGGCGGCGCGTTCCGCCCGTTCGACACGCTCTGGGGCGAACTCGTCCCGGCCCTCCGCCGCGCCGGCTTCACCGACGCCGAGGTCCGCACGCTGACCGTCGACAACCCCCGCGAAGCCTTCACCGTCCGCGTCCGCCCGGCGTGACCGCGACGGCGCGGGCGGGTATCCTGGGGGCGTACGGACCGCATCGGATCCGCCCGGGAGCCCGCCGCATGCCCTCGACGCCCGAACCCGTCGCATCCGCCCCACGCCCGGCGAGGGGACCCTCGCGACGTCGGCTCTGGCTGTTCCGCATCCTCACCCTGCTGACGCTGGCGGCGGGGCAGGAGGCGCTGTTCCGGCTCGTCTTCCCGCGCCCGGAGGTCGTCGGATTCAATCGGATCCACTACCAGCAGATGGCTCAGTCGCACCCGCAGATCGGCAAGGCGATGGGGCGCGGCCTGGTCTACGACCGCCTCCTGATCGAGAGCCGGCCCGACGGCTTCGCCGAGGTCCACGACCTCAACGCCTACGGCTTCCGCGGCCCCGACTTCCGCGCCGACCCCGACCCGGCGCGGCGGCGGATCCTCGTCATCGGCGACAGCGTCGTCGAGGGGGAGGGGGTCGGCGATCGGTCCACGATCACGGCCGAGTGGTCGCGGCTCCTCGCGGGCGAGGGGACGCCGGCCGAGGTGATCAACCTGGGCGTGATCGCCGCCAGCCTGCCGCACCTGTGGATCCTCACGCGCGACGCGGTGAACCTGCTGCACCCGGCGGACGTCGTCGTCGCGATCTACCCCAACGACCTCCCCGCGCCGTCCGAGCCCTCGCTGCTGACTGCCCCGGCCAAGACCTTCGCTCGCACCCCGGCCGACTACCGGCCGTGGCTCGTCGACCTGGCGGAGCGGGCGATCTACGAGGAGCCGATCCATCGCCGCTGGTTCCACCCGGCGATCCGCTTCTTCGCCCCGGTCCCCGACGGCACCAACCCCTGGTCGGCCCGCGACCGGCCGGACGGCCTCAAGCCGGAGTTGTATGAAGACATGAAGGCCGGACGCCTCAACCCCTGGCTCTGGCACCAGTCGCAGGACGCCCCCCGCCAGCTCGCGCACGACTTCGCAACGGGGGGCTCACCGGTCCACTTCCTGGAGCGGATGCACGACACCTGCCGCGCCGCGGGGGCCCGGATGATGGTCGCCTACACGCCGTTCTGCGGGATCGTCCACCCCCGCTACGCTTCGGCCCTCGTCGAACTGGGCATGGACCCGGCGACGGCCTCGGCGCTGGCGACCGACCCGAAGTATCGCGGCCAGAACCGCGTGATGGCCGACGTCTGCCGGGAACTGGGCCTGCCGCTGGCCGACGCCACGGCCGACCTCGAAGCCGCCGAGGCCGTCGCGCCGCAGTACTGGCCCTACGACACCCATCCCAACGCCGACGGCTACGCGACCATCGCCCGCCGCATCCACGAGACCTGGAAGGCGTCGCTCGCCGCAGCTCCGACCCCCTGAACCCCGGAGGCCCCCGATGACCCGGCCCGCCCTCGCTTGCCTGCTGATCCTCGCCTGCGCCCCGGCCTCCGCCCAGCCGCCGACGAAGGAGGACGACGCGGCCGTCCGCGAGGTCGTCCGCCGGTACGTCGAGGCCCGCGAGGCCCGCGACGCGAAGGCGGTGGAGGTCCTCCTCACGCCCGACGCCGACCAGCTCGTCTCCGACGGGACCTGGCGACGAGGCCGCGAATCGCTGATCCAGGGTATGCTCGAATCCTCGCGCAAGAACCCGGCGAAGCGGACCATCGACGTCGAGTCCGTCCGCCTCCTCGGCCCCGACGTCGCCCTCGCCGACGGCCGCTACACCCAGGCCGGCGCCGGCGCCGACGTCCGGGCCATGTGGACCGCGATCGTCCTCGCCCGCACGCCCGAGGGCTGGAAGATCGCCGGCATCCGCAACATGCTCCCGGCCCCGGCGGCGAAGTAGCGCGACGGCTACCCGCTATGGATCGTCCGCGAAGCCGGCGCACTCGACGTCCCCTCTCCCGGCGGGAGAGGGGACGTCGAGTGCGGCGAGCGGTCCGGTTCACTCCTCGTCGACGGCGCGGAGCCAGGCGGCGGCTTCGGCGTCGCTGGGCATGCGCCAGTCGCCGCGGGGGGAGAGGCTGACGGTGCCGACCTTGGGGCCGTCGGGGACGCACGAGCGCTTGTACTGCTGGGCGAAGAACCGCGACAGGAACGTCCGCAGCGTCTTCCGGACAAGCTCCGGTGGGTAGGGCTTCGAGAACTCGGCGAACCGGGCGAGGAAGAGGATCTTCTCGGGCGGGCAGCCCAGCCGGATCGCGTGGTACAGGAAGAAGTCGTGCAACTCGTAGGGGCCCAGCACGTCCTCCGTCGCCTGGAGGATCTCGCCCCGGCGCGAGGCCGGCAGCAGCTCGGGCGAGATGGTCGTCTCGGCGATCGACGTCAGGGTGTCGCGCGTCGGCCCGGCCGGGAACTCGTGCTGCGCGGCGTACATCACCAGGAAGCGGACGAGCGTCTTGGGGATCGAGCAATTCGGGTTGTACATGCTCATGTGATCGGCGTTGTACGTCGACCACCCGAGCGCCATCTCCGACAGGTCGCCCGTGCCGACGACGAACCCGCGCGACATCAGCAGGAACGTCCGCAGCCGCGCCTGGACGTTCTCGAACGTCAGGTCCTTGCGATTCTCCTCCGGGAGTTCATGCAGGGCCTCGCGGAAGGCGGCGACGTCCATCCCCCGCGCGTCGATCCCGAACGGCGCGTGGCCCAGCTCGCGGAAGGTCTGGAGGGCCAGCTCCGAGATGTCGATGGTCTCGGACGAGACGCCCAGGTGCTCCATCAGGGCGATCGCGTTGGCGCGGGTCCGGCCGGTGGTGCCGAAGCCGGGCATCGTCAGCCCTCGCAGGAGCTTCCGGTCCAGGCCCAGCAGGTCCAGCGTCTTCACCGCGACCAGCAGCGCGAGCGTGGAGTCCAGCCCGCCGGAGACGCCCAGGTGGAGCGTCGTCCCGGCCGGCAGCCGCTCGACCCGCTTGGCCAGGCCGGCGACCTGGATCTCGAAGATCTCGGCGCAGCGGCGGTTCAGCTCCGGCCCGTCGACGGGGACGAACGGGGTCGCGGGGACGAACCGCTTGAGGTCCGTCGGCTCGGTCGAGGCCAGGACCACCGGGATCCGCCGGTACGGCCGCACGGGGCCGACCGGGTGCTCGAACGTCGCCTCCGAGCGCCGGAGGAACGTCAAGCGGGCGACGTCCACGTCCTGCTCGATCCAGTACGACCCGCGCTCGACGGGCTTGCCGTCGCCCACGCGGCGCGACTCGGCCAGGAGCCGGCCGTTCTCGGCGATCAGGCAGTGGCCGCCGAAGACCAGGTCCGTCGTCGACTCCGTCGCCCCCGCGCCCGAGTACGCATAGGCCGCGATGCAGCGCGCCGACTGCCCCGTCACCAGGTCGGTCCGGTATCCGCTCTTGCCGATCGTCTCGTTGCTGGCCGAGGGGTTCAGGAGGATCGTGGCCCCGGCCAGCGCCTGCGACGCGCTCGGCGGGATGGGGAGCCAGAGGTCCTCGCAGATCTCCACGCCGATCGTCACGTCGCGGCCGGCCTGGCCGGCGCCCTCGGCCTGGAACAGCAGGTCGACGCCGAACGGGACCGCGCGGCCCAGGACTTCCACCTCCGCCGGCTCCTCGCCCCGCGCGGGGCGGAACCAGCGGCGCTCGTAGAACTCCTTGTAGTTCGGCAGGTGCTGCTTGGGGACCAGCCCGCGCAGGCCGCTGCCGTCGATCACCGCGGCGCAGTTGTAGAGGTGGGGGCCGACGCCCAGCGGCAGGCCGATGACCACCACCCGCGGCTTCCTCGCGTTGGCCTCGACCACAGCCGCCAGCGCGTCGAGCGCGGCGCGGAGGAGCGTCGGCTGGTAGAAGAGGTCGGCGCAGGTGTAGCCGGTGAGGCAAAGCTCCGGGAAGAGGACGACGTCGCAGGCCGTCGTGCGGCCCAGGACGCCCGCGATCTCCCGCGCGTTGGCCGCTGGGTCGCCCACCGAGGTCCGGATCGTCGCGGAAGCGACGCGGACGAGTCCGAATGCGTTCATGTGATCCCCGACGGGTCCTTGGGCGGTCGATTGACCGGCCCGATCCATCGAGAGTAAAACAGGGACGTCCCGGCATCAATGCGACTGGGGCGTCGAGGCGTCCGCCACCTCCCCTCTCAGCGGCGCCCGCGCGGCCCCGTCGCGACGATCGGAGTCCCGCCCATGCCGCCCGAGCCGCCAGCATCCAGCGCCACGTCCGCCGACCTCGGGCGTGGCGGGCGAACGGTACGGAGGGCCCGCAGTCGTCGCCGTCAGCCGTGTCGGCTGATCCACTTGATGGCATTCACGGCGGCGGTCGCCATGTCGATCGCCCTGCCGCCGACCATCCTGGGCCTCCTCAAGAACCCGCTGACGGCCTGGGGCTCGCAGGATCGATCGAACTACCTCGTCGTCTGCGGCCTGGCCTTCTGGACGCCGATCTTCGCGGCGATCGCTCTGTGGGACGACCGCCCCGGCCTGCGCCGGGCCGCCCGCTCCTACGGCGGGTCGGCGGTCTTCGCCGCGACGGCCGCGATGGCCCTGCTGGCCTTCCGGGCCGTGGCGACGGCCGCGGCGCAGCGGATCCGGCTCACGGCGAATCCTCGCACGTTCCTGGAATCCGCGCGGGAGATCATCCTCCCCTATCCCGACTCCTATTTCAGCCCGATCGCCTGGCGAGTCGTGTCCGAGGGGGCGGAGGGCATCGTCGCGGCGATCGTCGCCGCCTGGACGATCCTCGCCCTGTCGGGGAAGGGACGCCGACCGGCGCCCTGGTTCGACCTCCTCGGCTTCCTGCTGGGCCTGGGCTGGATCCTCTGGCTCCTCTGGCGGGACGTCGCCCCGGTCTCCTATTCGAGCTGAGACGGCCCATACCGCGACACCCATTCGGATCTCCTCATGCTGATTCCTCCGCGTCGACTCCTGTTCGTGGTCGCCCTGGCCTCATGCGCGGCGACGGCCCGGGCGCAGGCCCCCCTCGGCGAGGCCCGCAAGCCCTTCGCCGAGCCCGGCGCGCCCCGCCGCACCGAGCGGATCCGCTCCTACGACGTCCGCCACGTCAAGGCCGAGCTGACGCTCGACATGGAGAAGGATTCCCTCGCCGGCGCCGTGACCCACACCGTCGCGCCGCTGCACGCGCCGCTGGCCCGGATGGACCTGGACTGCGGGCCGGGCCTGAAGGTGTCGCGCGTGAGCCTGGGGGCGGGCGGCGCGGACCTGCCGTTCAAGCACGAGGGGGAGACGCTGGCGATCACGCTGGATCCGCCGAAGCCCGCGGGCGAGCCGTTCGACGTGACCGTGGCGTACTCGGGCTCGCCCGACAACGGCCTGCACTTCATCCCGCCCGACGCCGCCCACCCCGACCGCCCCAAGGCCGCGTGGACCCAGGGCCAGGTCGCGGAGAACCGCTACTGGCTCCCCTGCTACGACGAGCCCAACGACCCGGCCACCACCGAGATGATCGTCACCGTCGCGAAGCCTTACTCCGTCCTCTCCAACGGCTCGCTCGTCGAGACCAAGGAGGCCCCCGACGGCGCCCGCACGTTCCACTGGAAGATGGAGCAGCCGCACGCCAGCTACCTCATCACCGTGGCGGCCTCGGAGTTCAACGTCTTCCGCGACGAGGTCGCCGGCGTGCCGGTCGAGTATTACGTCCTGAAGGACGTGGACGAGGCGACCGCCCGGCGGTTCATGGGCCTGACGCCGAAGATGATCGCCTTCTTCAGCGAGGTCACCGGCCAACCGTACCCGTACCCGAAGTACGCCCAGGTCTGCCTCCCCGAGTTCAACGGCGGCATGGAGAACACCACCGCCACCTCCATGCCCGACACCAGCCTGCTCGACCGCCTGGAGGTCCAGGAAGGGGGCCAGGAGAGCCTGGTCGCCCACGAGCTGGCCCACCAGTGGTTCGGCGACCTGATGACCTGCAAGGACTGGTCGCACCTCTGGCTCAACGAGGGCTTCGCCTCGTACTTCGACCCCCTCTTCTTCGAACGCGAGCGGGGCGAGGACGAGTTCCGCCTCCTGATGCGCTCCGAGCTGGATAACTACCTGGCCGCCGACCGCGGCTACCGCCGGCCGATGGTCGAGACGCGTTACGAGAGCGCCACGCAGCTCTTCGACGGCATGGCCTACGCCAAGGGCGCCTGCGTCCTGCACGCGCTCCGGGGCGTGCTCGGGGACGAGGCGTGGTGGAAGGGGATCCGGCGGTACGTCGCGACGAGCAAGTTCCGCAACGTCGAGAGCGACGACCTCCGCAGGTCGTTCGAGGCCGCCACGGGCAAGGACCTCGGCTGGTTCTTCGACCAGTGGGTGTACAAGGCCGGCCATCCCGAGCTGAGGGCGTCGTGGCGGTACGAGCCCGAGGACCGGACCGTCCGCCTGAAGGTCGAGCAGGTGCAGAAGCTGGACGACCAGACGCCGCTGTTCCGCCTCCCCACGGTCGCGGAGATCGTCGAGTCCCCCGGGAAGTCGCGGCGGGTCGCGATCGTGGTCGACGGCGCGTCCCAGGAGTTCGTCCTCCCCGCGGGGCCCGAGCCGAAGGCCGTCCTCCTGGACCCCGAGGGCTGGATCCCGAAGGAGATGGCGTTCGAGCGGCCCGTCGCCGAGCGACTCTTCCTGCTGGAGCACGGCCCGACCGTGCTGGTCCGCATCGACGCCGCGGAGTCGCTCGCCGACGAGGCGAAGGACCGCCCCGAGGTCCGCGAGGCCCTCGCCGCGGCCTGGAGGCGCGAGACGTCGCCGACGGCCGCCGTGAAGATGGTGGAGGCGATCGACCGGGGCGACGCCGCGTCCCGCCCGGCGCTCCTCGCCGCCGCCGAGGCCCCCGAGCCCCGCGTCCGCGTGGCGGCCGTCCGCGGCCTGGCCGCGCTCGACCGCGACCCCGCCGCCGAGGCCCTGCTGCGCAAAGTCTGGGACGACCCCGAGGCGCCCTACGGCGCGCGTCGGGCCGCCCTGCGCGGGCTCGTCGCCTGGAAGGTCGACGACGCCGAGACGATCGTCGAGGCCGCGCTGGGCCTCCCCGCCGGCCGGTTCGCCATCGCCGCGACGGCCCTGGACCTGGTGCTCGACCGCCGAGACGCCCGCTCCCGCGAGCTGGCCGCCGCCTACGTCGCGCACGGCCGGCCGCCGCGCCTGCGCTACGCCGCGCTCCAGGCGCTGGAAGACCTGGCGAAGGACGACGCGTCGCTCCAGGACCTCATCGTCCCGCTGGCCGAGGATCCCGACCGCGTGGTCCGCGCGCGGGCCTGGGACCTGATCCGCCGCCACCGCATCAAGAAGGCCCTGCCGACCCTGGAGGCCCGCCTCAAGGTCGAGGACTTCGGCTTCAACGCCCGCGCCCGCGCGACCCTCGAACGGGCGATCAAGGCCCTGAAGGAGCCCGCGCCGTCGCCCGAGAAGCCGGCGGCCGACGCCCCCGCGAAGGAGGACGCGCCGGCCCCCTGGGACGAACTCCGGAGGAGGCTCGACGAGATGGAGAAGCAGATCCGCGAGATCCGCGACCGGGTCGACGAGGCCGCCCCGCACTGACCGAGATCCGGCCCGCCCGCCGTCATTCGCCGAACGGCGAGATGCTCGGCGCGGCGGAGACGCCGTTCGGGGCCGCCGGCTGCGGCGTGCCGACCGTCCCGACCTTGTCGGGGTCGGCGGCCGGGCTCGGCTCCAGGACGGGGGCGGACGGCAGCCGGACGGAACCGGCCTGGCGCTCGAAGCGCCTCGGCCCGCTGCATCCCGAGGCCAACCCGATCGCGATCAGCAGCGCGGCGGCGCGGAATGGGGTCTTCATCCGGCATCCTCCATGCGAGAATCTTCGCGGACCTCTCCCGGCCCGCCGACGCCAGGAGGATATCGCCCCGTCGAGATCCGACAAGTCGAAATCCCCTCAAGTCCGCGACGCGCCCGACCGAAGGAGCCCGCCCATGGACCCGACCGACGCCTCCCCCTGGCCGTTCGAAGAGCCCCCCGACGCCGAGGCGATCACCCTCGACCGCATCCTCGACGGCGAGGCCCCCGTCCGCCTCGCCGCGCGCGACGACGACGGCTGGCAGTTCCTCGACGGCGAGCATGTCTTCGAGGAAGACGGCCGCGTCGTCCTCCTCGGCGAGATCGTCCAGCTCGACCCCACCCTCCTCGACCTGGCCGACCTCCCCGTCGGCTGGCACGCCCGCCGTCCGGACCTCGGCTCTCCCTGGACCCGCCTGGAAGGCGAGCCGGAGTAGAGTGGCTCCAGGGATGCCTCATGGCATCGTGTCGATGCACCCGAGCCAGCTCATGACAAGCATCCTTCTCCCCGCGTGGGAGAAGGTGGCCGAAGGCCGGATGAGGGGGCGACCGCCGTCGCATCCCCGGCCCGGCCCTCCCCGTAGGCTGGGTCTCGACCCAGCCCGGAGAAGGCCGGGCGTATCACGGGCTGGGTCTCGACCCAGCCTACGAGGCTGGACCCGCCTGGAAGGCGAGCCGGAGTAGGGGGGGGCTACAGGGCCGGCCCGGCCTGCATCTCCGCGTCGATCGCCACGGCCTCGCCCGGCCTGGGCTGGATCGCGACCGACTTCCCGGCGTACCGCACGGTCGCCCGGCGGCCGAGGTGCGAGCGGATCCGCGCCGAGGCCAGCCGGCCGTCCTTCCACGCGATATCCACCTCGAAGCCGCCCCGGGCCCGCAGGCCGGCGACCGAACCGGTCGGCCAGGCGGAGGGGAGGGCGGGGAGCAGGTGGACGTCGCCGTCGGATCCGTGGCTCTGCAACAGCATCTCCGCCACGCCCGCCGGGAAGGCGAAGTTGCCGTCCATCTGGAACGGCGGGTGGCTGCCGAACAGGTTCGCGTACACGCCGCCGGGGCCCAGCCGCAGCGTCCGCCCGATCAGCCGGAAGGCGTGGTCGCCGTCGCCCAGGCGGGCCCAGAGCGCGACCTTCCAGCCGGTCGACCACCCCGTCCCCTCGTCGCTCCGCGCAACCAGCGACTTCCGCGCGGCCTCGAACAGCTCGGGCGTCGCGGGGGTGATCTGATCGCCGGGGTACAGGCCCCACAGGTGCGACAGGTGGCGGTGGTACGGCTCGGTCTCGGCGAATGGTTTCGACCATTCTTGCAGCCGGCCGTCGGGCCCGATTTGGAGCGGCTTCAGCTTCGCGAGCGCGGCTTCGAGCCGGCCGCGGAACTCGGGGTCGACGTCCAGGATCCTGGTCGCGGCGATGCAGTGCGTGAACAGGTCGTGGATCAGCATCAGGTCCATCGTGCTCGCCGCGCTCACGGCCGAGCGCTTGCCGTCGGGGCCGATGAAGACGTTCTCCGGCGACGTCGACGGCGAGGTGACGAGCCTCCCGTCCGCGTCTTCCGTCAGGAAGTCCAGGCAGAACTCGGCCGCGCCTTTCATCAGGGGATACGCCTCCTTGCGGAGGAATTCCCGGTCGCCGCCGAAGGCGTAGCGGTCCCAGAGGTGCCGGCAGAGCCAGGGGCCGGACATGGGCCAGAGAGCCCAGCTCGCGTCGCCGTGGCCGAAGTCGCCGACGGGGGCCGACTGCCGCCACAGGTCGACGTTGTGGTGCGAGACCCAGCCGCCGCAGCCGTAGTTCGTCCGCGCGGTCTTCGCGCCGTTGACGGCCAGCTCGCGGATCATGGCGAACAGCGGCCGGTGGCACTCGGGCAGGGCCGTCGTCTCGGCCGGCCAATGGTTCATCTCGGCGTTGATGTTGACCGTGTAGTTGCTGCTCCACGGGGCGCGGACCTCGTCGTTCCAGATCCCCTGGAGGTTCGGCGCCTGGCCACCCGGGCGGGCGGACGAGATCAGCAGGTAGCGGCCGTACTGGAAGTGGAGCGCGACCAGCCCCGGATCCGCCGCGCCGAAGCGCCGCACCCGCTCGTCCGTCGGCACGTCGGCCGCCCCCGCGGCGGCCGGGCCCAGGTCGACCACGACCCGGCGGAAGAGGCGTCGATGGTCGTTGACGTGATCGCGCAAGAGATCGTCGTAGGATTTCGCCGCGGCCTTCGCGATCCGTCCCGCGGCGATCGGCCCCGGGTCGACGCCCTGCTTCGCGGGCGATTTGTCGAAGCCGTTGAAGCTCGTCGCGGCCGAGAGGATCAGCGTGGCCGTGGTCGCGCCCTCGACCTTGATCGCGCCGGCGACCGAGGTCGCGCCGTCGGCGACGACCTTCAGGCGGACCTGGAACGTCATCCCCTCGGCGTCGGAGTAGACCACGGGGTTCGGCCGCTCGTAGTAGA
The DNA here is from genome assembly GCA_001898385.1 of Planctomycetales bacterium 71-10. GTDB lineage: Bacteria > Planctomycetota > Planctomycetia > Isosphaerales > Isosphaeraceae > Paludisphaera. The sequence goes on along the minus strand of MKTT01000085.1, from coordinate 99,108 downwards.
CGGGATCCGAGTGCGCCGGGGCCCGGCCGCGGAGGACCAGGGCGTCGCCGTCGGGCGCGACCGCGAACGGGAGCTTGCTCCCGAGCCTGGCGTCGAACGTCAGGGCGCCCGGGCGGCTCACGGTCAGCCGGACGACCAGGACGCGGTCGGGGTGCGAGACGAACGCCTCGCGCGTGTAGGCGACGTCGCCGACGGAGTAGGTCGTGGTCGCGACGGCCGAGTCGAGGTCGAGCGCGCGGCGGTAGTCGCGCGGTTCGCCGCCGGGGAACGTCAGCGATAGGTCGCCCATCGGCAGGTAGTTCTGCGTGTACGGGCCCATCATCGTCTTCGCGAGTTCGTGGGCCTCGGCGTACTTCTCCTCGGCGATCAGCCGGCGGATCTCGGGGAGGGTTCGCAGGGCACCGGGGTTGTCGCCGTCCTTCGGGCCGCCGGACCAGAGCGTCGCGTCGTTGAGCTGGATGCGCTCGTCGGGCAGGCCGCCGTACACCATCGCCCCGAGGCCGCCGTCGCCCAGCGGCAGGGCTTCGAGCCATTCCTTCGCCGGCCGGTCGTACCAGAGCCGAGGCGCGGCGTCGGGGGCCGCCGCGAGCGAGCCCGCATGCGTCGCCCCGAGGATGCACAGCGTCGCGATCGACCGGAGCCACGCCGTCGCCTTCATGAGAAGATGCCCCCGCCGTCCCCAGGCTGGACGAATTTTGCACACCTCGGATGCAGAAACGCCAAAGTTCCGAGCGTAGCAGGCGGGGCGTCGCGCGGCCATCGGCCACCGAGGCGTCGCATCCGGGCATCATGAGGTCGCAAAACCCGAGGAAATCTCGACGAATACCCGGCCCGTATGCTAGATCATGTACGGGGCGACGCGAACCTTTCGCCATTTCTTCGCGTCCGATTCATGACTGGCGCGCGGCTTGCGATAGCGGTCAATCGTCCCTGTCTTCGACAATCTGAACCCCCTTCGGAGGCGACCCATGAGCCCGAAGAAGCGTCGCAAGATTTACGGGGTCCGTCGGGAAACGCGCAGGACGCGGGGCTGGACGCGCTGGTTCCAGGAAGGCATGTTCGACGCCGACTCGGCCGGGAGCATCCGACTGCGCACCGTCCTGTTCGGTCAGAAGGCTTGAGGCATCGCGGGAGGCGCACGCCGCGCCCTCCCACACCTTGAGGAGACCCCAAGGAATCCCGCGCTTCGGGATCATCCCGATTTCCAAGCCCTCCTGACGTCATGACGCGGTCTCGGGCGGCCTGATCGGCAACCCGGGGCCGCGTCCGCGTTTCGAAACCCGGCGGCGCCGGCCCCCTTCCGGCCGTCGGCGAGACTTCCGAAATACCTCATCGAATCCTTCCCGCGATCTTCATACGCCGCGGCTATCCTGGGCGACCTGGAGACGTCGACCAAGCGGCAGGCCCATGGCCTCGGGGGATGCGGATCGTGAGATTCTTGAGGCCCGCTTCGCGACGAGGCGCCGCCTGGGCGGCCTTCGCGATCCTGGCGAGCGGCTGCGGCGGCGGGGACGGCCTGGAGCGGGCGTCGGTGACCGGCAAGGTGACGCTCGACGGCAAGCCCCTGGGGCGGGGGTCCATCCAGTTCATCCCGACGGGCGGAGACTCGCGCGGGGCCGCCTGGGGCGAGATCGCCGCCGGATCCTACGCGATCCCCGCGGCCGACGGCCCGGCCCCCGGCGCCTATGACGTCGCCATCGCCCCGGACGTCGAGGAAGGCGGGGCCGCCCCGGCCGATCCGCCGGCCCTCCCCGGCGACCCTCCCCCCGATGCGATCGACGGCCCGTCCGTGACGTACATCCCCTCGGCCCCCCTCAAGGCCGACGTCGCCGCGGGCGGCCCCAACACCTTCGACTTCAACCTGAAGACGACGGCCATGCGCAGGAAGCCGCGCGGTCGCTGAGCCTCTCTGAAGGTCCCCGCCCCGGATCCCCCCCCTCAACACGCAGGATCTCCGATGCCCAAGCCTCCCCGTCGAGGGTTCACCCTCATCGAACTCCTGGTGGTGATCGCGATCATCGCCGTCCTGATCGCGCTGCTGCTCCCCGCCGTGCAGTCCGCCCGCGAGGCGGCCCGGCGCATGCAATGCACGAACAACCTCAAGCAGATCGGCCTGGGGATGGCGAACTACGAAAGCTCCTACGGCAGCCTCCCCGCCGGCATGAAGGGCTGCTGCTGGGGGACGTGGGTCGTCTTCATCCTGCCGGCCATGGAGCAGACCTCCGCGTTCAACGGCTGGAACTTCAACGGCGACAACTCCGCCGCCGGCAAGGCGGGCGGGTCGAATTCCAACGACCTCCGTTATGGCGGCGCCGCCAACACGACGATCACGCAGGCCCTGTACAGCGTCTACCTCTGCCCCAGCGACAAGGCCACCAAGCCGCTCGGCAACATCCCGGCGTACAACTACGCCGCCAACTTCGGCAACACGACCTTCTACCAGATCGCGAGCTACCCGGAGGACGCGACGGGCGTGCCGTTCCTCAAGGCCCCGTTCTCCGACATGTGGCCCACGAACCCGATCAACGGCGGGCCCGACGGCTACACGGTCTCGCAGTACGGCACCGTCGGCCTCGCCGAGATCACCGACGGCACCAGCAACACCATCCTGGTCTCCGAGGTCATCAAGGGCGAGACCAGCGGCTCCGCGACCGGGTCCGACCTCCGCGGGTTCGTCCACTGGAGCTACGGCGCGGCGTTCCAGACCTACCTGGCCCCGAACAGCCGCCTGCCCGACGTCTCCTGGACGAAGACCGCGCCCTACTGCCAGCCGGGCATCAACAACAACCCGCCCTGCACGCTCCAGGCGTACGCCAAGTACCACATCTTCGGCTCCCGCAGCCGGCACCCCGGCGGCGTGAACACCCTGTTCGCCGACGGCCACGTCCAGTTCATGAAGGACTCGATCAGCCTCCCCGTCTGGCGTGCCGCCGGCTCGATCGGCGGCGGCGAGATCATCTCCGCCGACTCGCTCTAAGGCGTCGAACGGTCGGGGCGACCCCGGGCCGCCGAACGAGCGGCCTTCTCCCTCAAGGGACTCCGCCGAAAACATGGGAGTGCGAGCAGGAATCCCCCCTTCTCCCCTCGTGGGAGAAGGCGCCCCGGAGGGGCGGATGAGGGGGGCGCGACCGGCGGCCGTGGGCTTCCAATCCCCGTAGGCCGGGTCGAGACCCAGCCCGGGATACGCGACGCCTCATCCGGGCTGGGTCGCGACCCGGCCCACGGGGAGGGCCGGCCCGGGGATGCGACGGCGGTCGACCCCTCATCCGGCCTTCGGCCACCTTCCCCCTCAAGGGGAGAAGGATGCTTGCGCAAGCCTCCGGGCTCGATTGGCCCGTCCGCCGCTCGGAATCATCGGCCGGCGCCGCTCGATTCGGCGGCCTGCATGGTGTGGAATCGCGGAGGGATCGCCCGGTAGGATGGCCTCCATGAGGTCGACGGCCGCCGGTCGTCGATCATTCGGCCAGTTCCCGGGAGGCTGCGGTCCCATGAAGCTGTCCATGATCGTCGCCGTCTCCCTCGCCGGGGCGGCCCTGGCGGGCGATGAACCGGGGCCGAAGCCGTCGCCCGCGCCCCGGCCGGAGGTCGTCTCGGCGTCCGACTGGGGATCGAAGCCGCGGCCGATCCCTGATTCGCGCAAGCACACGCCGAAGTTCGTGACGATCCACCACGCGGGCGTGATCTGGGCCGCCAAGGTCACGCCGGACGTGTTCGTGCGGAACATGCAGTCCTGGGGCCAGCGGGACAAGAGTTGGCCCGACCTCCCCTACCATTTCCTCATCGCCCCCGACGGACGGATCTACGAGGGCCGCCCGCTGGACTACGAGCCCGAGTCCAACACGAAGTACCCGCTCTCGGGGAACATCGGGGTCGAGATGATGGGCGACTTCGGGGCCCAGCGCCCCGACCCGCGGCAGGTCGCCTCGTGCGTCAAGCTCACCGCCTGGCTCTGCGACCGCTACGGCATCGACCCGTCGCTGATCCGGGGCCACAAGGACGCGGCGTCCGGCCAGACGACCTGCCCCGGCAAGGACTTCGACCGCTACCTGAAGGACGGCCAGTTCCGCCGCTGGGTCCAGGAGGCGCGCGAGGGCAAGGACCCCGCGATCGATCTCGGCCCCCCCCTGCCGGGCGGACCGACCGAGCCGATCCCGGCCGCGCCGAAGGGGTGACGGGCTTGCTTGTGGGTGCATGAATGGCGATCCCGCCGTCGAAGCCGGCGTCGGGTCGGCTCCCGGTCCCCCCCGCGCCGCCTTTCCCAATCGGCATCCCTTCGCGGCGACCGCGACGGCGGCTCCGCTCGCACTCACCTTGCGTCCGACACGCCTTCCCGTTTAACATTTGCGGGATGCCTCTGATCGAAACCCGGCACCGGGGAGCATCCTCTGATGGGTCGTGCGACGAAGTTTGAGGACCGGCCGATCTCGGCCCGGATGGGGATGGGTGCGCTGGCAGCGGTCGCCCTGCTTTGCGGGCGGGCGTCGGCCGAGGAGCCCGCGGCCCCGGCGAAGGTCAGCTACGACAAGCAGGTCCGGCCGATCTTCCAGGCCCACTGCCAGGGCTGCCACCAGCCGGCCAAGGCGGGCGGCGGCTACGTCATGACCTCGTTCGACCGCCTGCTGAAGGGCGGCGAGGCCGAGGGCGAGGCCGTCGTCGCGGGCAAGCCCGACGAGAGCGCCCTGCTGACCCTGGTCACGGCGCACGACGGCAAGGCCGAGATGCCCCGCAACGCCCCGCCGCTCGGCGAGGCCGACGTCGAGACCATCAAGACCTGGATCGCCCAGGGCGCCGTCGACGACACCCCCGCCGGCGCGGGGTCGAAGATCGACGCCGAGCACCCCCCCGAGTACACCCGCCCCCCCGTCGTCCCGTCGCTGGCGTTCTCGCCGGACGGCTCGCTGCTGGCCGTCGCCGGCTTCCACGAGATCCTGCTGTGGAAGGCCGACGGCTCCGAGCTGGTCGCCCGCCTCGTCGGCCTGTCCGAGCGCGTCGACTCGCTGGCGTTCTCGCCCGACGGCTCGAAGCTCGCGGCCACCGGCGGCGACCCCGGCCGCCGCGGCGAGGTCCAGGTCTGGGACGTCGCCTCCCGCAAGCTGACGCTCTCCGCCTCGGTCGCCTTCGACGTCGTCTTCGGCGCGAGCTGGTCGCCCGACGGGACGAAGATCGCCTTCGGCTGCACCGACAACTCGGCCCGCGCCATCGACGCCAAGACCGGGGCCCAGGTGCTGTTCATGGGCTCGCACAGCGACTGGGCGCTGGACACCGTCTTCTCGGCCGACGGCTCGCACCTGGTCTCCGTGGGCCGCGACATGACGGCCAAGCTGACCGAGATCGCCGAGCAGCGGTTCGTCGACAACGTGACCTCCATCACGCCCGGTGCCCTCAAGGGGGGCCTGGCGGCCCTCGCCCGGCACCCGAAGCGCGACGAGATCGTCGTCGGCGGCTCGGACGGCGCCCCGAAGGTCTACCGCATCTTCCGCCAGACCGTGCGCGTGATCGGCGACGATTCGAACCTGATGCGCTCCCTGCCGCCGCTCCCCGGCCGCGTGATGGGCGTGGCCGTCAGCCCGGACGGCCTGCGGATCGCCGCCGCCTCCAGCCTCGACGGCTCGACCGGCGAGGTCGCGGTCTACTCTTATGAGTTCAGCGACGCCTACCCGGACGCGATCAAGGCCATCCAGGCCAAGGTGGCCACCTCGCGATCGGCCGAGGAGAACGCGGCCGTCGACGCCTACCACAAGGAGGGCGTGCGCGAGGTCTCGCGGTTCAAGGTCCCGACCGGCGGCCTGTACGCGGTCGACTTCCGCCCCGACCGCAAGGCGCTGGCCTTCGCCGGCTCCGACGGCCTCGTCCGCCTGATCGACCCCGAGACCGGCTCGCTCGCCAAGGAGTTCGTCCCGGTCCCGATCGCCGGCTCCGCCGAGGGGAACCTCGCCGCGGCCGGCGCGCCCGCGGCGCTGGCGCTCCCCGAGGAGCCGACGGCCGCCGAGCCCGCCCCCGCGTCCGCCGTGACGGCCCTGGACGTCGAGCCCAGGGTCGCCGTCCTCGCCTCGCCCGCCGCCTACGCCCAGGTCGTCGCCACCGCGAAGCTCGCCTCCGGCGACGCCGTCGACGCCACCCGCGCGGTCGAGTTCAAGGTCGAGGGGGACGCCGTCGAGGTCACGCGCTCCGGCCTCCTGAAGCCGAAGGCCGACGGCGTCGCCAGGGTGATCCTCAGCCTGGGCGGCCAGACCGCCGAGGTCGCCGTGAAGGTCGAGGGCCTGGCCGCGGCCATGCGCCCCGACTTCGTCCGCGACGTCAACCCGGTCCTCTCGCGGCTGGGCTGCAACCAGGGGACGTGCCACGGCTCGGCCCAGGGGAAGAACGGATTCAAGCTCTCGCTGCGGGGCTACGACCCGCTGTTCGACGTCACCGCCTTCACCGACGACAACGCCGGCCGTCGCGTCAACCTGGCCTCGCCCGAGGACAGCCTGATGCTCGACAAGCCGACGGGCGTCGTCCCCCACGCCGGCGGCGTGCTCATGAAGCCCGGCGACGCCTACTACGAGGTCGTCCGCTCCTGGATCGCCCAGGGGGCGAAGCTCGACCGCGAGTCGGCCAAGGCGACGAAGATCGAGGTCTTCCCGCAGAACCCGATCGTCCAGCTCCCCGGCGCCACCCAGCAGCTCCGGGTCGTCGCCACCTTCCCCGACGGCGCCGCCCGCGACGTCACCCGCGAGGCGTTCCTGGAGAGCGGCGACACCGAGGTCGCGACCGCGAGGCCCCGCGGGCTGGTCGCCGCCGTCCGCCGCGGCGAGGCCCCCATCCTCGTCCGCTACGAGGGCTGCTACGCCTCCACGACCCTCACCGTCATGGGCGACCGCACCGGCTTCGCCTGGGCGACGCCCCCCGGCTACGGCCCGATCGACGACCTCGTCGCCGCCAAGTGGGAACGCCTGAAGATCCAGCCCTCCGGCCTCTGCTCCGACGCCGAGTTCCTCCGCCGCGCCTCGCTCGACCTCGTCGGCCTGCCGCCGACCGCCGAGGAGGTCCGCGCGTTCCTCGCCGACCCGGCCGAGTCCAGGGCGAAGCGCGAGGCCCTGGTCGACCGCCTGATCGGCTCGCCCGCGTTCGTGGACTACTGGACGAACAAGTGGGCCGACCTGCTCCAGGTGAACCGCAAGTTCCTGGGCGTCGAGGGCGCCGCCGCCTTCCGCGACTGGATCCGCGCCCAGGTCTCCGACGACGTCCCGTACGACGAGTTCGCCCGCAAGATCATCACCGCCGCCGGCTCGAACAAGGACAACCCCGCCGCCTCGTACTACAAGATCCTCCGCGATCCCGAGGCGACGATGGAGAACACCACGCAGCTGTTCCTGGGCGTCCGGTTCAACTGCAACAAGTGCCACGACCACCCCTTCGAGCGCTGGACCCAGGACCAGTACTACCAGACCGCCGCGTTCTTCGCGCAGGTCGACCTGAAGGCCGACCCGGCCAGCGGCGGCAAGACCATCGGCGGCAGCGCGGTGGAGACGCCGACGCCGCTGTTCGAGGTCGTCTCCGACGCCTCCACGGCCGAGGTGATCCACGACCGCACCAAGCAGCCGACCGCGCCGAAGTTCCCGTTCGAGTGCTCCCACGGCGAGGCCGCCGGCGCCACCCGCCGCGCCGAGCTGGCCTCGTGGCTGACCTCGGCCGACAACCCGTACTTCGCCCGCGGCTACGTCAACCGCCTGTGGGGCTACCTGTTCGGCGTCGGCCTGGTGGAGCCGCTGGACGACGTCCGCGCCGGCAACCCGCCCACCAACCCCGAGCTGCTCGACCACCTGACGGCCGAGTTCGTGAAGGGGGGCTTCCGCATGCGGCCCATCCTCCGCCAGATCGTCCGGTCGCGGACGTACCAGCTCTCGGTCGAGACCAACAAGTTCAACGCCGACGACAAGACCAACTACTCGCACGCGATCGCCCGGCGCCTCCCCGCCGAGGTGCTGTACGACGCGGTGAACCTGGCGACGGGCTCGATCTCGCGGATCCCGGGCGTCCCCCCGGGCACCCGCGCCGCCGCCCTGCCGGACTCCGGCGTGGAGCTGCCCAGCGGCTTCCTCTCGGCCTTCGGCCGCCCCGTCCGCGAGAGCGCCTGCGAGTGCGAGCGCTCCAGCGGCTTGCAGCTCGGCCCCGTCATGGCCCTGGTGAGCGGCCCGACCCTGGCCGACGCCCTGGCCGACCCCGAGAACGCCCTGACGAAGCTCTCCGGCGAGCAGCAGGACGACGCGAAGCTGGTGGAGGACCTGTACCTGCGGATCCTCAACCGCCCCGCGAAGCCCGAGGAGGTCGTCGCCGCCCGCGCCGCGTTCCAGGAGGTGGACGACGACCACAAGGCCCTGGCCGACGAGCTGGGCCGCAAGGAGGTCCAGTTCGCCATGGACCGCCCGCGCCTCGAGCGCGAGCGGCTGGCCGCCCTGGCCGCCGCCGAGGCCGAGCTGTCCGCCTTCGACGCCGCCCAGGCCCCGATCCTCGCCCAGAAGGAGAAGGAGCGGGCCGAGAAGGCCGCGGCCGTCGAGGCCGACGCGAAGGCGTATGAGACCCAGCTGGCCGCCAGGGTCGCCGAGTGGGAGAAGGCCAACGCCGGCTCCATCGTCGACCCCTGGGTGGCGATCGACCCGAAGGCGATGGCCTCGTCCAGCGGCGCGACGCTGGAGAAGCAGCCCGACGGCTCCGTCGTCGCCTCGGGCCCCAACAAGAACACGGAGATCACCCTCACGGCCGAGACCGACCTGGAGGGGATCGCCGCCGTCCGGATCGAGGTCCTGACCGACCCCAAGCTCCCCCAGACGGGCCCCGGCCGGGCGACCGACGGCAACTTCGTGCTGAGCGAGTTCCAGGTCTCCGCCGCCCCCAAGGCGACGCCCGATCAGGCCAAGGCCGTCGGCCTGCACGCCGCCCTCGCCGACTTCAGCCAAGGCGAGTTCGACGTCGCCAAGGCGGTCGACGGCAACCTCGACGACCAGCGCGGCTGGGCCGTCTCCCCGCGCACCGGCCTGCTCCACTGGGCGACCTTCCAGACGAAGGAGCCCGTCGGCGGCCCCGGCGGGACGGTCCTGACGTTCAAGCTCCACCACCGCTTCAACGACATGTGGACGCTCGGCCGCTTCCGGATCTCGGTCGCCCGCCGGGCCGACATCGGCCTGGGCCTGCCGGAGCCGCTGCGGGCGATCGTCGCCACGGCCGCGGAGGTCCGCACGCCGGCCCAGGCGGAGGCGCTGATGAACTACCACCGCCGGATGGACCAGGGCTGGCTCGACCGCCAGGCCGCCCTCGCCGCCGCCCGCGCGCCGCTCCCCGCCGACCCGGCGCGGGCCGCGCTCGTCGCCAAGGTCGAGGCCGCGAAGAAGCCCGCCGGCCCGCCCGCGGCCCTCGTCCAGCTCCGCCGCGACCTCGACATGAGCGTCCAGCAGGCCGCCTCCCGCCGCCTCACCGCGGCGCAGGACGTCGCCTGGGCCCTCATCAACAGCCCGGAGTTCCTGTTCAACCACTGACCTCGACCCGACGGAGCCCCCGGCCCGGTGGCGACCCCGAGATCCCGCGAGGCCCGACGCTTCTTCCGGTGCGCCCTCCAGCGGCGGGAGGAGGCGGACGTCCTCTTCGAGTCCGGCTATAACACGGGGGCCATCTACCTGGCCGGTTACTGCGTGGAATGCATACTTAAGGCCCTGATCCTCGCGAACACGCCCCACGCCCAGCAGGCGAAGGTTCTGGACCTGTTTCGAGGGGCGAAGGCCCACGACTACAATCAACTGAAGGCGTGGAATCGCGAACGAGGAGGGCCGCCGCCCCCCTCGTCGGTCAATCCGTCGTTCACGCTCGTCGAATCCTGGTCCACCGCCTTGCGCTACTCGACGGAGTCTTTGAAGGAAGAGGATGCCCAGGAGTTCCTCGACGCGGTTGACGCGATCATGGAATGGGCTTCCGGGAGATTCTGAAATGGCCATCGAGATCCGCGGCTCGACCGACGAGACTCTGGATGCGATCGCATCGGCGTTCGAAGCGTACTCGGCCGATCGTCCTGGCGTGGAAGTCGCGATGTATCGGCAGAGCCCCTATTCGATCCGCGTTCGCGTCCTCGACCCGGCGTTTGAAACCATGAGCCGAGGTGAACGGAGCCGGCTGGTCTGGTCCTACCTCGCGAAGCTGACGGAAGATCAGCAGGCCGACATCAACATGCTCCTCCTCCGAACCCCGGAGGAGATCAGGGATTCCTTCGCGAATATGGAATTCGAAGACCCGTTGCCGCCGATTCTTCTCAACGGCGCGAAGGTCGAGTGACCTCCCCGATCCGTCCCGCGTCCCCAACCCGCAGCAGCCAGGAGCCCCGCCGATGATCATCGTCCCCGGACAGGCCGGCAAGGACTTGTGCGACCCGCAGCTCGGGACGACCCGGCGCGACATCCTCCGCGTGGGGGGATCGGGCCTGATGGGGGTCTCCCTGGGCACCCTGTTCCAGCTCCAGGCGGCCACCGCCCGCGCCGGCGACGCCAGCCCGGCCAAGGTCGCCCCGGGGTGGGGTCGGGCCAAGAGCATCATCATGGTCTACCTCCAGGGCGGCCCCAGCCACCTGGACCTGTGGGACCCCAAGGACGGCCTGCCGGACAACGTCCGCAGCCAGTTCGCCCGCATCAACAGCAAGGTCCCCGGGATCGACTTCACGGAGATCCTGCCGAAGCTCTCGCTGGTCTCCGACAAGTTCACGCTGGTCCGCTCGCTGGGCTACACGCCCAACGGCCTGTTCAACCACACCGCGGCCATCTACCAGATGATGACCGGGTACACCACCGACAAGGTCAGCCCGTCGGGCCAGCTCGAACCCCCCAACGCCAAGGACTTCCCGAACTTCGGCTCGCAGATCATCCGGCTCCGGCCGCAGACGGTGCCGATGCTGCCGTTCGTGATGCTCCCCCGGCCGCTCCAGGAGAGCAACGTCGTCGGCAAGGGGGGGACGGCCGGGTTCCTCGGCAAGGCGTTCGATCCCTACACGCTGTTCCCCGACGGCGACGACATGGACCTGGCCAAGATGGACAAGATCAAGGTCGACGACCTCCAGCTCCGGCCGGAAGTCTTCGCCCTCCGCCTGGAGCGCCGGGCCAAGCTCCGCACCGCCCTCAACGCCGGGATGAAGGCCGTCGACGAGGCCACGTCCGAGTACAAGCTCGACGAGTATTACGACCGCGCCCTCAGCCTGGTCGTCTCCGGCCGGGCCCGCGAGGCGTTCAACCTCGCCGCCGAGGACGACGCCACCCGCGAGCTGTACGGCCGCAACACCTTCGGCCAGAGCTGCCTGCTCGCCCGCCGCGTGGTCGAGGCCGGCGCCAAGGTCGTGGAGGTGATCTGGCCCAAGGTCGCCAACTCCGACAACCACTCGTGGGACCACCACACCGGCCTGACCGAGCGGATGAAGAACCAGTCGGGCCCGATGCTCGACCAGGGCCTCTCCGGCCTGATCGCCGACCTCGACCGCCGCGGCCTCCTCGACGAGACCCTCGTCGTCGCCGTCGGCGAGTTCGGCCGCAGCCCGCGCAAGGGGGTCAGCACGTCCGGCAACGGCAACAGCGCCGACGGCCGCGACCACTGGCCGTACTGCTACACCGCCCTGCTGGCCGGCGCCGGCATCCGCCGCGGCCACGTCCACGGCTCGTCCGACAAGACCGGCTCCGCCCCGCTCACCGACCCCGTCCACCCCGGCGAGCTGCTGGCGACCATCTACCACGCCTTCGGCATCGACCCGGCCACCATGGTCATGAACCACCTGAACCAGCCTCGCGAGCTGGTCAAGGCCGAGGCCGTCACGCGGCTGTTCGGTTGAGAATATGAGCCGATTCCTCGCCGTCGTCCTCGCCGCCTCGTGCCTGCAATCGCCCGAGGCGGCGACCGACCTCAAGGCCGAGCTGGCGAAGCATGAAGGCGTCTGGCGGTCCGTCTCCTTCCGCCGCGAGGGGAAGGAGACGGACCCGGCCGTCGTCCGATCCATCACCCGCGAGGCCGACGGCGACCGCGTCGTCTGGCGTCGCGACGGCAAGAGCTTCTCCGCCTCCACCATCGTCCTCGACCCGGACGCCGACCCGAAGACCATCGACATCCGCGCCGACGGCGGCCCCGGCCGCGACAAGGTCGTGCGCGGGATCTACAAGCTCGAAGGCGACCGCCTCACCCTCTGCACCGCCGACCCGGACGAACCGCGGCCCGACCACTTCCGGGCGGATCCGGGCGACCGATGGACCCTCATGGTCTTCAGGCGTCAGGGGAAGGACGAGGTCCCTCCCAATCCTGAAAGGCCGTGACCAAACCCCTTGGCATCCGTCTCGCGCCATGCGTCGGTCGTCCCCATGCCACCGGGGAAAACCCATCATGGCGACGGCCCACATGCTGGAGCAGTTCTTCGACCATCTCCCTCCCAGGCGCCCCGTCGGCCCGCGGCCGGGGCGTCCCCGGGCCGATCATTCCAGCGTCATCCGGGTGGTCCTGTTCGTCGTCGAGAGGACGGAGTCGGCTGTCCAGGTGGGCCTCTCCGGCGAGTTGATCTTCCTGCCGCGTGGGCCGGAAGTGTATGTTTCGCGGATCGATTCGGCCGGCTTCCCGACGTGAAAACTCGGATGGTGGATCGATCGAATCCCGGAAAGTGTGGGTCGAGGATGGGCAACTTCTACGTGAATTTCGCGGTCAAAAATGCGGAACCGCAAAAGGTCGCGGACTCATTGAAGGGCCGGAGGGCCATCGTCACGCCCTCGCAGGCCGGATTTGTCGTCGTGTACGACGAGCAGGCCGACACTCAGGCGGTCGACGCGATACAAGAAGTCGGGGCGCTTCTTTCAAAGGACCCCGGAGAGCCCGTGCTGGCGGTGCTCAACCACGACGACGACATTCTCTGCTACTGGCTCTTCAAGGAGGGGGCGTTGATCGACGCCTACAATTCCGCGCCCGACTCTTTCAGAAGAGGGGGCGGAGGAATAAGGCGGCGACGCGGGGCTGCTCTGCGCCACGCTCGGGGAAGGTTCGGCCGAAGAAGTCGAGGAGTTGCTACGGAGCGACGATGTTTTCGCGGTCGATCTCCACACGAAGTTGGGCGAAGCATTGAAGCTTCCGGCCTGCTCCATCGGGCTCGGCTTCGATTATGTCCAACAAGGTGACATCGAGGACGATGCAATTGCAGGAGGCTTGATCCAGGTCGGTGAATAAAAGGCCCTGACGAAACGAGACTCTTCGCCAAGCACCGCCAAAAGATGGAGCCGGATGGGTGGCGTGGCCCGCCAAGGGCGGGCCACGGATCGCCGTGGCATGGCGTATCCGTCGCCGGTCCGTTTCCGCTTCCGCCGGACGATGTGCGGATGATGCCCAGCCAGCACGCAAAGCCCTCGTCGCCTCGCTCGCAGCATGCCGGCCCCGAATCGGTCCCCCAACTCTCCCGGCAGGGGGCCCAGGTCGAGTTGCAGGGAGTGGGCGTGCGGCTCGCGGCGGTGGCCGCTTCCCGACGCCTCCGCACGCTCTCCACCCTCGATGAGACGCCAGGGGCCTCATCGGGCGTGCTGCGTCCCTCCCATCCGCGACAGGATCAGCTCCGCGACAGCTTCGGGCTCCTCGACGTTCGGCAGCGGATAGGCGACGTGACGGGAGTGGCCGGACGGGCCGGGCGGCTCCTCTTCGATCAGCGTCAGCGTCGCCAGGCCGGCGGGGCGGAGCAGGGGGCCCGCCCAGCTCTGGACGGCGACGACCCGCGCCAGCGGCACGACGCGCCGCGGCCGGGGCGAGCCGTCGCGGCGGACCTCGACCCGGTCGGCGAAGACGTGATACGCCGTCCGCGATCGCAGACCGATCAAGGCGCGGTGATGGATCGCCAGCAGCGCGAGGAACGCCGCGGCCGTGGCCGCGGCCGACCAGCCCAGCGCGAATCGCAGGTTGCCGTCGGGCGACGGGCCTCGGATCGCGTCGGCCGCGAGCTTCGTCGCGATGAGCGCGAGGAAGCCGAACGCCACGGCGATCGCGCCGCTGTGGATCCCCCCCACCAGGCGGAACTGCCGCGGCACGGCGACCGCGCGGGCGACCAGCAGCGGGGCGTCCTCGATCGCGGCGCTCATGGCGCCTCCGGCCTCGGGCCGGCGGGGACGACCCAGCAGGAGTCGTGCGCCGTCATGCCGATGTAGGGGTAGTACGTCCGGGCCTTCGGCGCGGCCAGCAGGATCAGGGTCGTGTGGCGGCCGGCCGCCTCGTGGGTCAGCCGGATCAGCGCGCGGCCGATCCCCCGGCCCTGGTAGGCGACGTCCACCGCCAGGTCCGAGAGGTAGGTGCAGAATTGTCGATCCGTCAGCGCCCGCGACACGCCGACCAGCCGGCCGTCGTCGCGCGCGGTCAGGATCACGTCGGCGTTCTCCAGCATCCCGAGGATCGCCTCCGGCCGGTCCACCGGCCGGCGCTCCGCGAGCGTCGACCGGGCCAGCACGTCCACGAACTCCTCGGGCGTGAGCGCGGGGTACGACTCCTGTTGATACGACAGCGCCACGTCAGTCCGCCCCCTTGAGGTCGATGAACTTCGCCGGGGCCATGTCCCAGGCGCGGATCGCGGCGGATTTGGCCGTCCCCCCCTTCGCCGCCAGCGTCACGCCGAGCGCGTCCCGGTTCTCCGGGAAGACCTGCTGCGTGAGGCACTGGCGGTCGTTGGCGAAGACCTCCAGCGTCGGCCCGTCCAGGAAGATCCGCAGCCGCAGGGGCTCGCCCGGCTTCAGGTCCAGCGGCCCTTCGAAGACGTTCTTCGGCTGCTTGTAGTCGGAGCCCCGCAGGACGCCGCCCGTATCCAGCGGGCCGACCGTGTAGACCACGTCCTCGCGCCGGGTCGACTTCGAACAGTCGATCCCCAGCGTCTTCGCGCCGGGCCGGTAGACGATGGCCGTCTTCTCCGAGCCGTCGGCCGTGGCGCGGACCGACACGACGACCTCCTCGGCCCCGTTCGGCGCGATCTCCATCGCCATCTCCAGCCGGTCGCCCCGGATGCCGGGGAGCGGCGTCTCGGCGGAGAACGTCCGGTCGGCGACCGTCTTCGGATCGCGACGCAGCCGCTCCAGCTCGGGGACGGGCTTGACGGTCAGGTCTCCGTCGGCGTCCAGGTCGATCACGCGCGGGAGGCTCTGCACGCCGGAGCCCGTCGCCTGCTGCGTCGGCAGCGTGCGCGGGTCGGTCACCCACGCCCAGATGATCCGCCGGCCCTTGTCGTCCAGCAGACTCTCCGGCGCAAAGAACTGCCCGCCGGGCCAGTTCATCCGGACGTGCTTCTCGGGGAAGAAGTGCTCATTCTCATACCGCCCGATGTAGATCCGGCCGCCGACCTTGTGGCTGATGCACAGCAAGGCCCGCTTGTCGCCGATCTTGAAGAAGTCGGGGCACGAGCAGTCCTCGCCCTCGGTCGTCCACGAGAGGTCCGGGTGCTCGAAGAACGGGCCGATCGGCTTCCACGCGACGAGGTCCTTCGACTTCATCGTGTAGAGCGTATCCTTGCCGTTGGGGAGCTTGTTCCCCCCCAGCAAACAGACGTAGTCGTCGCCTTCGAGCCAGAGGTAGGGGTCCCAGACGGTGTAGAGGCCGTGGCCGGGCTCGCCCTCCTTGGGCATGGGGATGATCGGGTTTTTGGGGTGCTTCTTCCAGCGGATGAGGTCGTCGTCCTCGGCCGTGGCGACGCAGACGCCGGCGCCGACGCCGAACCAGCAGAGCGTGGGGACGCCGTCCTTGTCGAGGAAGGCGTTGCCGCTGAAGATGCCCACGTCCTTATCCTCGGGCTGCGGGACGAGGGCGGGGGGGAGGAACGTCCAGTCGACCAGGTCCGTGCTGACGGCGTGGCCCCAGCAGTGGCCGCCGTGCGGCAGCTTCGGGTCCTGGTAGATGTACATGAGATGGTATTTGCCCTTCCAGTAGATGCAGCCGTTGGCGTCGTAGGGCCGGGCCAGGCCCTCGCGCGGCAGCGCCGTGACGTGGTACGCCGGCCAGTCCTCGGTCTCGCGGGTGCGGGTCGGGCCGAAGCCCTTGCCGAGCGCGACGTGCCCGCCGTCCAGTTGGAGTCGGCCGCCGTTGACCGAAACCGCCCCGACGAGCCGGGCCGTCGGGAACGTCCCCATCGAGTCCTCGACCTTGCCGTCGGCGAACGTCCACCACGCCAGCGGCTTCGGGTCGGAGGGCTGGTCCGGCTTCAGCTTGGCGAGGGCCTCGGCGTCGAGCGCGACGGGGTAGATCCGCGCGTCCTCGATTTGCCCGCGGAACGTCGGCCCTGCGACCATCAATTCGATGTGCCGCAGGCCGAGCAGGACGAAGCTCGACTCGTCGAACGCGGCGGGCTCGGTCGCCATGTCGTACTCGGCGTAGGGCTTCGCGTCGCGATAGATGGAGACGTGCTTCCCCTTGTACGCGATCGCGACCTGCACGAAGGTCTTCGCGTCGGCCCTTTCGACGGGCCAGGCGGCCTGGTCGTGGTGCGTGCGCCGGAAGCCCTCGCTGCCGGCCATCCAGCGCGCGGGGGCCAGCTCGCCGAAGACGACGGAGTCGAACCCCACGCCGGATTGCTGGAGCGTCAGGACGCCGCCCCCCTTCTGCTCCAGGTCGGCCGGGGCCGCCCAGACGACGAACGTCTTGTCGCGCAGCTCCCGGTCGGCGGCCGAGGCGGGGGAGGGGATCAGCGCCGAGAGCGCGAGCAGCAGCGGGGCCCAGAGGGAGGGCCTGAGAGGGGGGCTCATGGCGGGGGGATCCTGTTCGGGAGTTGGCCCGGAAGGTCGTAATCCGGTCTTCCCCCCTCGCGGGGGAAGACAGACGCCGAGGGCGTCCGATGAGGGGGACGCGAAGCACGAGGCCCGTCGGAGATCAAAAGCCCATCTGACCGGCTCGGGATCCCGACGGCCGTCGCGCTTGTCCTCCCCCTCATCCGGCCCTTCGGGCCACCTTCCCCCGCCAGGGGGGAAGGACGTTCTATGTGCAGACCTCGTTGATCCGGGACACCCCCTCAGTTGGACGGGGAGAGGTCCAGGAGCGTGCGCTGGCGGCGTCCCTTGCCGTTCTTCGGCGCGGCCTCGGCGGGGGGCCCGGTCGGCGCGGGCGCGGCGGCTTCGGGCCTGGCGGCGAGGGCGATCGGCCGGAGCAGGGGGAAGACCTCGCGGCCCAGGTCGATGACATGCGGGTGGCATGTGAGGAAGAGCACCTGCACCTTGCGGGAGACCTCGCCCAGCGCCCGGAGGGTCCGTCGGGAGCGGTCGTCGTCGAAGTTCGCGAGCACATCGTCCATCACGATAGGCAGGGACTCGGCGCGATCGCAATAGTGCAGGGCGTAGGCCAGGCGCACGGCCAGATACAGTTGCTCGCGGGTGCCGACGGAGAGCTGATGCGGCTCCAGCACCTCGTCGTCCACGCGGCGGACCTGGAGCGGGCCCTCGTCGTCCTCGGGGCGGTCGACGCGGACGTAGCGGCCTCCGGTCATCATCTCGAACAGGCGTGACGTCTCGCGCAGCATCTCCGGCCGGGCGTCCTGCTCGAAGCGGGCGATCGCCTGCCGCAGCAGGTGCTGGGCGAAGACCAGGGGGACGTAGCGGTCGACGACCTCCGCTAGCTGGGCCCGGCGCGAGGCCGCCTTCTCCTGGATCTCGGCCGCGTCGCCGCCGCCGCGCTCGTACTCCGAGAGCGCCTGGCGGCGCGAGCCGACGTTCTCGTCCGCGGCCGACTTCTCGGCTTGCAGGCGGTCGCGGGCCGCCTCGGCCTCGGCGCGGGCGGCCTCCAGGGCGGGGGCGTCGGCGTCGTCCAGCAGGGCGACGAACGCGCCGTGCGGGTCGGCCTCGCGGATGCGGTCCAGCTCGCGGGCCTTGGCCTCGATCTCGCGGTCCAGGCGGTCGATGGCCGCGGCCCGCTCGGCGACGGCGCGGAACGCCTCGGCCGTCTCGACGCCCGCGGCGCGGAGCAGGTCGCCGCGGTCGGTCGCGAGCCTCGCGAGCCGGTCGTCGCGGCGGGCGGCCTCGGCGAGCGCCTGGGCGCGGGCCTTCTCCAGCGCGGCCTGGCGCTCGCGGTCGGCGACGCTCGCGGTGAGCCGGGCGTGCAACTCGGCGGCGGCCCGCTCGGGCTCGGCGTCGGCCAGGTCGGGGGCGATCTCGGCGGCGAGCGCGCGGACGGCCGGGTCGAACTCGGCCAGCCGCGCCTCGTGGGCGGCGATCCGCCCGCCGCGGTCGTCGGCCTTCTTCAGCTCCCCCGCGGCCTCGGCCAGCCCGGCGAGCACGCGGCCCAGCAGGTCGAGGTCCCAAGTCTCGGGGAGGTTCAGGTCCTTCAAGAGCGAGGCCCGGCGGCCGTCGGCGTCGGACGACTCGGCGCGGCGGGCGTCGGCGTCGCGGCCGATCCGCTCGGCCTTCTCGCGGAGGCGGCGGACGGCTTCGCGGAGGTCGGCGCGGGACTTCTCGGCGTCGCGGATGGCGCGCTCGCGCTCGCGGGCGGCGGCGATCAGCTCGGGGCCCGCCGAGGCGCGGCCGACCATCGCGGCGAGGCGGGCCTCATAGGCGTCGATCCGCTCGCGGACGCAGCGCCCTTCCTGCTCGTTCTCGGCCAGCCGCGCCTGGAGCGAGCGGAGGCTTTCAAGCCGGTCGAGCCACCCCGCCATCGCCTCGGGGGCGAGCGGCGCGAAGCCGCAGGCCGACCAGAGCGACCGCCATCGCGAGGCCAGCGATTCGTGGTCGGCCTTCAGCTCGTCGAGCGCCGCGCGGTCGCGGCGGGCGCGGTCGCGCAGGGCGTGCAGCCGCTCCTGCTTGGCGACGGTGCCGGCGTGGCGGAACAGCTCGTCGGCGTAGGCGTCGGCGCGGGCGAGGGCCTCGGGGAAGGCGTCGACGAGGTCGGCCGCGTCGGTCGCCTGCTCGGCGAGCCAGGCGCGGACGGCGGCCTCCGCGTCCTCGTGCTCCACGAACTTCCGGCGGACGAGGTCCCAGCCGGCGTCGCGGCCCTGGCGCATGTCGTGGAGGACGTCGCGGCTGGGGATGTCGCCGTCGCGGCCGGCGAGCGCGGCCACCTCGCGGCCCAGGGCGTCGGCCTCGGCCTCCTGATCCACAAGCCTCTTCTCGTCGGCCTCGATCTTCGTCTCGATCCGCTGGAAGTCCCGCTTGAACCGCTCGACCGCCTCGCGAGGCGGCGCGGGGAGCTGGGCCGAGGCGAGCGCCGGGTCGAGGAGCGGCGGCGACAGCCGCGGCAGCAGGTCGTCGGCCTCGCGCTGGAGCCGGCGATGTTCCAGGCGGCGGCGGTCGCACTCCTTGACGTCGTCGTGGTAGGCGTCGGCCCCGGCGAGGAGCGCGGCCCACGGGGCCACGTCGTCGGGCTCGCCCAGGGCTTCGAGCGCGGCGGTCTTGTCGTCCAGCTCCTCGGCGACCCGTGCGCGGTCGGACGCCAGGGCGTCAAGCGCCTTGGCCCGCGCGTCGCGGTCGGCGACGAGGCGGTCGAGGCGGTCGCGGGCCTCGGCGGTGAGGCGGAAGCCGCGGAGGTCGTCGGGCGTCCAGCCGGGGGCCAGCGCGGCCAGGCGGTCGGCGGCGTCGCGCAGGGCGGCGTCGCGGGCGCGACGGTCGTCGGGCAGCTCGCGGCGGGCCTGCTCCACGGCCGCGATCGACCGCACCAGCGACTCGATCGCCGCGCGGCGCTCGATGGGGCGGGGGTCGAAGCGCAGGTCTTCCAGCTCGCGGGCGGCCTTCGCGGCGTCGTCGCGGTCCTTGTCGCGCTCCTCGGCCAGCCGGGCGGACTCGGCCTCCATCGCGTTGAGGCGTTCGAGGCCGTCGGCCGGGAAGCCCTCCGGCGCGGAGAGGCCGGCGCGGTCGCGGCGGAGCGCGGCCAGCTCGCGCCAGGGGGAGAGCGCCTTCGCCAGCCGCTCGCGGCGGGCCAGCTCGCGCGACGCTTCCAGGAGCTTTGCGGCCAGCGCGGCGGCCTCGGATTCGGCCTCCTCCAGCTCGCGGCGACGCTGCTCGTAGGACTCGCAGCGGATGCTCTTGGCCTTCACCTGCTTGGCGAGGTCCGACAGCTCGTTGAGGAGCTTGTTGACGGGGAGGACCCGGCCGCCGTCGGTGTAGATCTTGCGGGCCTCGGCGTCCAGCGACTCCAGCACCTTCTTCGGGTCGGCCGAGCCGGCGGCGCCCGCGCTGAAGAGGACGGACTTGACGCTGTGGTCGGCCAGCGACTTCTCCCCCGCGGCCAGCTCCTCCAGGCCGAAGGCGAAGACCGAGCGGAACAGGCCGTCCGACGCCCCGCCCAGCATCGCCTCGAACGCCTCTTCGTCCAGCTCGCCTTCGCGGCCGGCGACGGAGCCGGAGACGGTCCGCTTGCGGCCCTTGCGGCGGCGCAGCTCGACGGCCGTGCCGTCGTCCAGGGCGAGCGACGCGCCCCCCTCGATCTTGCCGTTCGCGGCCGGGCCGAAGGCGTATTTCGTGCGCTCACCGAAGCCGAACAGCAGCTCGCGGACGAACTCCAGCAGGGTCGTCTTGCCGGCCTCGTTCGGGCCCAGGATCATCTGGACGCCGTCGCCCTCGAAGGCGACCTCCAGGTCCTTGTGCCGGCCGTAGGCGCCGACGCGGAGGGTGCGGATCTTCACGAGCGGGCCTCCGCGGTCAGGCGGTTCAGCAGCTCGTCCTCGGCGCGTCGGAGCCAGCGGGCGAGCTGGTCGCGCGAGTCGAAGTCGGGGCCGCCGTCGGCCTCGTCCTTCAGCTCCAGGGCCACCTTGTTCGCCAGCTTGCGGACGTGCCCGCCCAGGGAGAGCAGCGCCTCCTCGTCGGCGGCGACGGCGTCGATGGAGCGGAGCAGGTCGCCCAGCACGTCGCGGCCCTTGCGGAGCTTCTCGCGGTCGAGCGGCGGGTCGGTTTCCAGCTTGATCTTCTCGACCCAGAGGTCGGCCCCCAGGTCCCCCGGCGCGGCGCGGAGTTCGTTGATCGTTTCCAGGCGGCGGGCCTCGTCGCCCAGCTCGCGGTGGGCGCGGCAGCGGCCCTTGATCTCCAGCCGGACCGCGGCGAGCCGGCCGTCGCACTCGTCGGCGACCTGCCGCAGCCGCAGCTTCGCCGCGTCGACCAGTTCGTCGACGCCGTCCTCGGGGGCCAGGACGATCGCCTCGCGACGCCAGCGCAGGACGTCGGTCGACCGGAACGCCAGCGACGACACCTCGCCGTCGGCCACGGTCGCGACCATGCAGCCCTTGGCTCCGGTCTCGCGGACGTGGCGGCCCTGGGTGTTGCCGGGGTAGACGACGTAGGGGCCCTCATGAAGGATTTCGCGCTTGTGGATGTGGCCCAGGCCCCAGTAGGCGTAGCCCTTGGCGACCAGCTCGTTGACGGAGCAGGGGGCGTAGCTGTCGTGGTCCAGCGAGCCCGTGGCGTTGGTGTGCAGCAGGCCGATGTTCGTCAGCCCCTTGATCGGCCTCGGGTAGCGCGGGACGAGGTTCTCGGTCAGCTCGCGCCTCGGGAAGCTCATGCCGTGGACGGCGACGCCCAGGTCTTCCAGGACGACGGTCTCGGGCTTCTGGCAGTCGAGGATGCGGAGGTTGTCGGGCCAGGGGACGCGGTAGCTCATCTCGTCGCGCGAGTCGTGGTTGCCGCGGATGACCAGGACGGGGACGCCGCGGTTGCGGAGGACCTGCATCTGGCCGACGGCGAACAGGGCCGTGTTGAAGTCGTTCCAGTCGCCGTCGAACAGGTCGCCGGAGATCACCAGGAGCGAAGCCTCCTCGTCCAGGCAGACGCGCACCAGGTTCGCCAGCGCCGCGCGGGTGGCGAGCCGGACGCGCTCGACGGGCGCGCCCTCGTAGTGCTCCAGCCCGCGCAGGGGGCTGTCGACGTGGAGGTCGGCGGCGTGGACGAACTTCATCGGGCGATCCCTCGGGCCATGGCCGGGCCGTGCGTCGGCTCACGTCGATATTGTACTTTTGTCCCCTCTTCGGGGAGGTCAATCGGCGCGGATTTCGACGCGGCGGGACCGCTGCGATCGGCGCGACCGGCTCAGGGCGTCGGGTCGCGGAGGGGCTGGCCCTTCCGGTAGAGGGCGAGGCGGGCCCTGGCGCGGGCCTTCGCCTCGGGGTCGCGGGAGAGGCCCAGGGCCATCTCCTGCCAGGCGGCGGCGGAGGGGAACCGGCCCAGCTCGGCGTCGGCGGCGGCCATCGCGGCCAGGGCGAAGGGCTCGGACTCGCGGGTCAGGGCGCGGGCCTTCTCGGCCAGGGCCTTGGCGCGGGCACCGTCGCGGAGCTTGTCGTCGGGGCAGGCGGCGAGGAGCCGGGCGAGGTGGGTCGTCGCGACGGCGTCGTCGGGGTCGCGCCCCACGGCCGCGTCCAGGTCGGCGACCGCGTCGGCGAACCGGCCCTGGAGCAGCCGGACGATCCCCCGGCCGGTGCGGGCCGAGGGGTGGCCGGGGGCGAGCTTCAGGGCCTCGTCGTAGTCGGCCGCGGCCCGGTCGTACTCCCCCTTCTGGGCGAGGGCCCGGCCGCGGCCGTAGAAGGCGTCGGCCATCGCGGGGTCGATCTCCAGCGCCTTGCCGTAGGCCGAGGCGGCGAGGTCGTACTCGTGCAGCTCGAACAGGCAGGTGGCCCGGCCGAGGTGCGCGCGGGCGTCGCCGGGGGCGAGCTTCAGGGCCCGGCCGAAGTCGTCCAGGGCGTCGAGGTGGCGGCCCTGGCCGAAGGCCACGGCGGCGCGGGCGTCGTAGGCGTCGGCCAGCCGGGGGTCGAGCCGCAGGGCCCGCGAGAAGTCCTCGGCCGCCCCCGCCAGGTCCCCCTTCGCCCGCCGGACGTCGCCCCGGCTGAGGTGGAACAGCGCGTTGGACGGGGCGAGGTTGATCGCCCGGTCGTAGTCGGCCAGCGCCTTGTCGTAGCCCCGCCGCGACGCCTCGGCCTGGGCGCGGGCGAACGGGGCGAGGGGGTCCTTCGGGTCGGCCTCGATCGCCCGCGTGTAGTCGGCGACCGCGGCGTCCACGTCCCCCGCCGCGGCCCGCAGCCGGCCCCGGCCGACGTAGGCGGGCGCCAGCTTGGGGTCGAGCTTCAACGCCTCGTCGTAGTCGGCCAGGGCCTTGTCCGCGGCCGGGACCTCGGCCCAGGCGGCGGCGCGGTCGTAGTAGGCGACCGCGTCCTTCGGGTTCAGCCGGATCGCCTCCGTGAACGCCGCCACGGCCCCGGAGAAGTCCCCCTTGCCGTGCAGCTCCACCCCCCGAGCCCGCTCCTCGGCCCCCTTCGCGACGTCCGCCCCCTGCCCGGCCGCGGGCCTCGGGGTGAGGGCTAGCATCAGGACCATCAGGGCCGCCGTCGCGGCCTCCCAGGATCGGCGGTGACGGGGCATGGTCGATCTCCGCGGGCGGGGGCGATCAAGCGCCTGGGCTGGACCTGGCCGTTACGAATTTCGGGGAGGCCATCCTAACGCCCTTCCCCCGCGAGGGGGGAAGGACGTCGTTGTTCCGGCCTGTCCTCAATCCCCGTACCCGTCCGGGTGGCTCCGGTGCCACTTCCAGGCGGATTCGACGATGGGCTTGATGCTGGTGAAGCGGGGGACCCAGCCGAGTTCGCGACGGGCCAGCGAGGGGTCGGCGATCAGGGCCGGCGGGTCGCCGGCGCGAGGGGGGGCGATGACGGCCGGGATCGGGTGGCCGGTGACCTCGCGGCAGGCGTCGACCACCTCCTTCACGCTCGTCCCCTGGCCGGTCCCCAGGTTGCAGCGGAACTCCACGCCCGGCCCCAGCTTCTCCAGCGCCGAGATGTGCGCCGAGGCCAGGTCGTCGACGTGGATGTAGTCCCGGATGCACGTCCCGTCCGGGGTCGGCAGCTTGTCGCCGAAGATCGTGATGTGCTCCCTCTGCCCCAGCGCCACCTGGAGGACCAGGGGGATCAGGTGCGTCTCCGGGTCGTGATCCTCGCCGAGGTCGCCGTCGGCCGAGGCGCCGGAGGCGTTGAAGTAGCGCAGCGCCGCGTACCCCCAGCCGTAGGCGCGGCTGAAGTCGGACAGGGCCCGCTCGATCACCAGCTTGGTGTAGCCGTACGGGTTGATCGGGTTCTGGGACTGGGTCTCGCGGATCGGGACGCTCTCCGGCTCGCCGTAGGTGGCGCAGGTGCTGGAGAAGACGATCCGCCTGACGTCGGCCGCGCGCATGGCCTCCATCAGCGACAGCGTGCCGACGATGTTGTTGTGATAATACTTGGCCGGGTCGGTCACCGACTCGCCGACGTACGCGAACGCCGCGAAGTGCATCACGGCGTCGATCTCCTTCTCCCGGAGGACGCCGACCAGCGTCTCCTTGTCGAGCAGGTCCCCTTCGATCAGCCGTCCCGGAGCGACCGCGCCGCGATGCCCGAAGACGAGGTTGTCGTACGCCCAGACCTCATGCCCGGCGTTCGCCAGCATCCGCGCCGCGTGCGACCCCACATATCCCGCCCCGCCCGACACCAGCACGTTCATCGTCGTCCACTCCGTCGCAGATCGATCCTCGAAGCCTCGGCCATCGAGTCTAACCGAATCTTCGCCCGCCCGCCGCAACCTCGACGGTCGGCCGACTTCCACATCCGTCGAGGGCGTTTTACTCCGAGGAACGGGCCGTCGGCTTGATCGGCGCCGGAATTGAAGTGAAGATCGATGAGGAGGCAGGGGGAGGCACGGTTCGGGGGGCCGGAAACCGTGGACGAGACGCCACACATCGAGGTGGAGGCCACCTTCCTCACGCGCGAACAGGGAGGGCTCGCCCGGACGCCCGACCTCGGCGCAGCGGGCTTTTACATGCCCCATCTGGTGGTCCAGCCGTCCGAGGCCCGGTCAGCCGTTGCGACGGCCTCCGTCCCCGATGAGGACTATCTCGGCGTCAAGTTCGTCTCCGGCCCCACGCCGATCATTGCGGGTGAGCCGGGTCGCTTCCTCCTCCAGTTGTTCTACCATCCCGCCGTGGACTATGAGCCCCTCGAAGCGGGGGCCGCCTTCACCATCCGGGAAGGGGGGAAAGTCGTCGGCTACGGTACGGTCGTCCGACGCCTTTAGCCCGCCCGGCGCGCCCTCAGGCGTCGATCGGCGGGATGAGCATCGCAAGGTTGACGCTTCGCGTGTCGATTCGCCCGCGAGCCCGGGCGTCCGCGAATTCATCACGGACGATCCGGTCCCTTGCGAGTCATGGAATCTCGCGTCCTCCGGCATCGGCCTCCCACGGTAGATCGGCCAGCTCATACAGCGGCCGGATCTCGACCTCGCTGGGGCCCGGCATGGGATTGGGGCAGCGTTTCACCCAGGCGACCGCCTCGTCCATGTCCCGGACTTCCCAGAGCCAGAAGCCGGCGACCAACTCGCGGGGCCGGGCGAACGGCCCGTCGACGGTCGTCCGGCCGGGGCCGTCGAAGACGATCCGCTTGCCCTGCGAGGAGGGCGTGAGGCCGTCGGCGGCGATCAGGATGCCGGCCCTGGCCAGTTCCTCGTTGAACCGGCCCATCGCCTCCATCATCGCGGTCGTTTCGGGGGAGGCGACGAAGCCCTTCTCGCTCTCCTCGGTCGCCTTGACAAGCACCATCACGCGCATCGCCCTCTCCTTTCCGATTCGAGGTCCCGAAAGGTCGATTCGTCTCTCAGCCTTCCCGGCGCGCGGCCTCGATCGCCGCGATGTCGATCTTCCGCATGGTCATCATGGCCTCCATCGCCCGCTTCGCGGCGGCGCGATCCGGGTCGGTCGTCGCCTCCAGCAGCACGCGCGGCGTGATCTGCCAGGAGAAGCCCCAGCGATCCTTGCACCAACCGCATTCGCTCTCCTGGCCGCCGTTCCCCACGATCGCGTCCCAGTAGCGGTCGGTCTCTTCCTGGCTCTCGGTCTGGACCATGAAGCTGACGGCCTCGTTCGGCTTGAAGATCGGGCCGCCGTTCAGGCCGATGCAGGCCCGGCCCAGGACGGTGAACTCGACGATGAGTTCCTCGCCCTCCTTCGCGGAGGGATTGTCCGCGGCGGAGCCGTGGGCTTTCCCGACGCGGCTGTCGGGGAACACGCTCGCGTAGAACTCGGCCGCCTTGCGGGCCTCGCCCCGGTCGAACCACAGGCAGATGGTCATCTTGCTCATCGTCGATCTCCGTTTGAACGGCCTCGGGCCTTGGGTCGTCGTCTCGACAAGATCCCAGCTTCGGGGGATTGGAACCCTTTATCGGCGGATAGTCAACATGTGTACAGTAAATCCGGCGAGGATTCTGGAAGGATCGCCTTGGGACGGTTCCTGTTCGTGTCCTTGACCCCTTCGGCCGCGTGTTGATTTTCTGCAACATTCGTTCCTGGCGACGATTTGTGTAGCACTTCCCATTGGGGGACTGCGCCTCGGGCGCGCCTCCCGTTCTTTCTCAATCCGCATGAAGGCGAGACGCGTCGAGGAGCGACGTCCGGGTCGACGGCTGCGCCTTGAACAGGGGGGGCAGTCCCCGTCCGGACCGATTTCGCTCTCGGGCGGCGTGGCCCGGCGGGATGGATGAGGCTGTCTATCGCGATCCTCCTGCGACACCGATCGGCGAGGAGTGCGGATCTTGCATCGATTTCGACGATCGGACCCAATCATTATTCGGCGGAATGTATTTCGCTTTAAAGGCTTGTGTCGTGTCTTGCGCGTTCGGGACGTGGCGAAGGAACCCATCGGGATCCCGCCGCCCGTGGGGATTCGGCGGCCCGGCGACGGCTTGCTTGCCCTCGATGGAAGAATTCGGCCACAATAGCCCTGCGAGGCGCATCGCCCCGAGCGTCGGGGCGAGTGGTGGGGATGGGGCGATCGGGGCGGGCCGACATGAACGTCACGCGGATCATCGACTCATTCGGCTACGTCATCTACGGCGCGTTGGTGTTCCTGGCGATCTGGGGCGTGTACAACGCCATCCTCCTCTATCGCACGCTCCGGAAGAAGACGATCCGCGACCCCAACCCGCTGATCCTCCAGGTCCAGGAGCTCTGCCAGGCGAAGAAGTTCGACGCGGCCGTGAGCGTCTGCCAGAGCCCGACCTACTGGCACACGGCGCTGGCGCAGCTCATCGCGGTGGCGCTGAAGAACCGCGGGAAGGGGCTGGCGAAGACCAAGCAACTCCTGGTCACGGAGTTCCACACCGAGATCGTGGCCGAGATGGAGAACCGGCTGGGGTCGATCTCGACGATCGTCCGGATGGGGCCGCTGCTGGGGCTGCTGGGGACGGTGGCGTCGATGATCGCGGCGTTCGGCCGGATCGGCAGCTCGGAGAAGGTCAACCCGAGCGCCCTGGCGTCGGACATCAGCCTGGCCCTCTGGGCCACCGGGGCGGGGCTGCTGATCGCCAACCCGATGATGCTGATCGGCAACGACTTCCACGCCCGGCTCCGCCGCCTCCGCGACCGGACCGAGCGGCAGTTGCAGGAGGTCCTGGACGTGCTGGAGCCGATCGAGGCCCCGCGCGAGCGGCCGTCGAAGTCGGCGGCCTCGCGCTGAGGCGGCGTTCCCATCCCCCCGATCCGACCTGATCCGAGCGGGCGACGTCCATGCTGCTGAGACGCGACGAGGACGAGGAGCGCGACGAGCACATCGACATGACGCCGATGGTCGACGTCGTGTTCCAGCTCATGACGTTCATGCTCTTCTCCTCGCAGATGAGCGGCGGCGAGCTGGTGGACGTCCCCCCCGCGCGGCACGGCGTCGGGGTGGAGTCGAACGCGGCCACGTTCCTCACCCTGCTGGAGCCGAAGGTGCCGGGGGCCGAGCCGCAGCTCCTCCTCGGCCACGGGGCCGGCCCCCCCGCGACGCTCGACCAGGCCCGGCGGGCCGTCGACCAGGCGGTGAAGGAGGGGATCCGCAAGGTGATCCTCCAGGCCGACGGCGACGTCCCCCACGGCAAGGTGCTGGAGGTCGCCGCCGCCGTCTCCGAGGTCGAGGGGGTGACGGTCCACGTCGGCGTCCAGGAAGAGGGGGCCGAACCCTGATCCTTCGGGGTGGTTGAACCAAGACCATGTCGCTCTGGGACGTCTTCCATTCCGATCGCCTGGAACTGGCCAAGGGCCTGTCCGCGGAGGAGGTCCGCGCGGGGCTCGCCGCCGGCTCGATCCGCGACGACGACCTCGTGCGGCCCGCGGGGACGTCCGCCCCCTGGGCCCGCGTCGCCGAGGTCGCCGAACTGACGGCCCCGCCGTCGCCGCCCCCCGCCCCCCCGGCCGCGCCGGCCTCGGACGACGACCCGTCCTTCCCGGTCCTGGCCGAGGAGCCCGCGCCCACGCCGGCCGACTGGGACTGGGAGGACGAAGACGACGAGGAGGAAGAGGACGAGGGCCTGGAACCGGTCGACGAGGACGACGAGTTCGAGGAACCGGCCGAGGTCGAGCCCGAGGTCGAGGACGCGTCCGCGGAAACCCCGACGCTCGTCCCCTCCCCGCAGGCCGTTGCCGATCGGGAGCTAGGCGAGGACGACCTGGACCTGGACCGGCCCGGGCCGGAGACCAGGGTCAACCTCCCCACGGCCCGCTCGCACGACTACGACGAGCCGGAAGTCGTGGACGAGGAAGACGATGAGGACGGCGGCGTGGTCTCCCTCCGTCGCGCCGGGCCGCCGAAGGTCGAGGAGCTGGACCTGGCGGCGATGGTCGACGTGGCGTTCCAGCTCGTCCTGTTCTTCCTGGTCACCGCCACGACCATCCTGTACAAGACGCTGGAGATCCCCAAGCCCTCCGGCGAGCCGCCCCCCGAGGCCGTCGCCCAGGGCCGGAACCGGACGCTCGACGACCTCCAGGACGATTTCATCCTCGTCGAGATCGACCCCGAGGGCAAAATCCAGATCGACCGCGAGCCCGTCGCCGCGGACTTCGGGGCGCTGGCCGAGCGGCTCCGGACGGCCCGCGAGAAGACCGACCGGAAGACGATGCTCCTCTCGGCCGACTTCTCCACCCCCCACCGCAGCGCCGTGCTCGCGTACGACGTCGCCAACGAGATCGGCCTGGGGATCGCCATCGCCAAGCCCGTCCCCCCCGCCGGCCCTCCCCCCGCGCTCCGCCCCGCGGCGGCCCCGAAGAAGGAGGGGGCGTGAGGACCCGGGACGCTCAGCCCAGCGACCACCCCGGCCGGTAGTCGCGGCGGAGGAACGGCTCGGCCTCGGAGGCGTTGGTCGCCCCGAGCGCGGCGGCGTCCCATTCGAGCTTCCGGCCCACGCGGTAGGCCACGTTGCCGAGGTGGTTGGCCTCGGTGAGCCAGCCGGCGTACTCGAAGTTGCAGGTGGTCGGCGCGCCCGTCTTGCAGGCGTGGATCCACTCCGCATGATGGCCCAGCGACTTCGGTATGGTCGGCTCGGGCCGCCGGTAGTCGCGGAACCGGTCCTCGGGGAGCAGGACGTGGCGGCCGTAGTCGGACAGGAGCATCCCCTTCTCGCCGACGAACAGCACGCCGCTGTCCCACTTCGGGATGGCCCCGGAGGCCCAGGGCTCGGGCTTCATCGACCCCTGATACCAGGTCAGCGTCAGGGCGGGCTGGTCCCCCTTCGCCTCATACTCGTAGACGGCCTTCATGCTGGCGGGAGCGATCTCGGGGGGGGCGGGCGGGCCAAACGCCTCGATGGTGCTGGGGGCCTTGAGCTTCAGCGCCCAGAACGGCAGGTCGATCCAGTGGCTCCCCAGGTCGCTCATGGTGCCGTTCCCGAAGTCCCACCAACGATACCACTTCGGGCCCGGGAAATAGACCTCGTGGAACGGCCGCTCGGCGACGGGCCCCAGCCACAGGTCCCAGTCGAGGCCGCTCGGGACGGGCGTCGAGCCGTCGGGGCGTTCGGTGACGGAGACGATGTCGCCGTTGGCCTTGGCCTCCTCGGGCGACTGCCGGCCCCAGGCGCGGCCGACCCAGACGTGGACCTCCTTCACCGCCCCGACCGCCCCGGCCTGGACCAACTCGACGACGCGGCGGTAGTTGTCGCCGGCGTGGATCTGGGTCCCCATCTGGGTCGCGACCCCGGCCTTCGCCGCGGCCTCGCGGATGCGCCGGGCCTCCCAGACGTCGTGGGTCAGGGGCTTCTCGCAGTAGACGTGCTTGCCGAGCTGCAACGCCGGCAGGGTGGCGAACGCGTGGGTGTGCTCGGTGGTGCTCACCACGACCGCGTCGTAGCCCTTCAGGTCGTCGAACAGCTTGCGGAAGTCCTTGAACTTCCGGGCCTTCGGATGGGCCTCGGCGGCCCTGGCGACGGCCCCGTCGTAGACGTCGCAGAGGGCGACGACGTCCTCGGAGGCGACGTCGGCCAGGTTGGACGCCCCGCGCCCTCCGACGCCGATGCAGGCGATCGCCAGCCGCTCGTTGAGGTTCCGGCCCCGCACCACGGCCGGGGCCGCGAACGCCCCCAGGGCCGCCGCGGCCGTCGCCCTGTGGAACCGGCGCCTGGAAAGGGCCGAGCCGGTCGCCTCCCGCCTCGGGGTCGAATCGTCGGACATGCGGACCTCCTCGCCTCGCCTCGCGGTCGGTGCGGACCCGCCCCGGCGACGGTCGCCGGCCTTCGGGGCGCACGCCCGAGCATCGCCCACCCGGCCCGCCGAAGCAAGCGTCGTGACGTCGCGCGATCGAGATGGCCCGCATGGGTCCGGCGGGCGGCGGCCGTGGAGGCGTCGGCCGATGAAGGCGAGAGGTGCGGATTCGGTCGTGTCCGGTTCGGGCTCCGGGCCAACTCAGCGGACGAGTTGCAACTGCGTGGCGGCGATGAAGCCGTTGAGCATCCGTCGCCCCAGCGCCCGGACGGGGCTGCCGTGGCAGACGTTCTCGCTCAGGTCTTCCAGCCAGCCTTCGTCGGGGACCAGCGAAGCCTCGGCCTCGACGAAGATCAACTCCCGGGGCCGACCCTTGGGCGCGACCTGGAGGACCACCCGGGTCGAATCGTCCCCGCCGCAAGGCTCCACCCAGGAGTCGATGATCGCCCCGCTGACTTCCAGAACGGAATCCATCCGAAGCTCCTCCTCATCCCGGGCTGAGTCGACCGTCACCCTGTTTCGAGGGGCCGTCGCCTTGCGACCTTCTCCGCGATTGACCGCATCCATCATAGCAGCCTCCGGGAGGTCGTCAACCGAGACTTGGCATGGTCTGTGTCGAAGGGGAAGCCCGAGCGGGACTTGATCGCGCGGCGACCGTGATTCGGGCCCGACGAAGGAATACGTTTTACGCCTGGCAAGAGAGGTGCCAAGTCCAATCGCGTCGCAAGGTTTCCGTCCGCATCCATCGGTAGAAGATGGTGACGTGCGGCAACGCCGGCGGCTTCCGTCGGGCGGGTTGGCGGATGATCGTCTCTTGCTAGAATATGCCTACCATGTCGGGAGTCGGGGAGGCAACTCTTTTGCCTGGCATGTAATGAAATAAATCGGCCGGACCTGTACTCCTGTGAAAAACGTGAACGAGCCGCGAGCCTTTGTTGCGGTTTAATTGGGCTTGGTCTCGGATTTCCCCGGCGGGGAGGGGCGGAGGTCGGCCGGGCTGATTTTTCGCTTGGTCCGGCACCGCGGGCGCGTCACGATCTCGGGTCGGGACGCGGGGTGTAAAGTTTCCCAGGCGCGGGAAGTTCTGGGCGAAAATTCAAACTCATCGACGGCGTCGCCGGCTTCGGCGGGGATGAATGCGGGCAAAGGTCGAGGACCGGGAGGAAGACGTGGGATTTCGCGTGGACGTGGAAAAGCGGGGCGGCCGGGATGTCTACACGATGCGGGACGAAGCCTCGGGTGCGTCGGCGTCGGTGCTGCCGTCGTACGGGTTCAACCTGTTCGACCTCCGGCTGCCGGTCGCCGGCGAGGTCCGGCCGATCGTCGTCTCGGCCCCGGACTTCGCCGAGGCCCCTCGCGGCGCGGGGGGGAACGGCACGCCCATCCTCTTCCCGTTCCCGAACCGGATCCGCGGGGGCGTCTTCACCTTCGAGGGGAAGGAGTACGCCATCCCCACGAACCACGGCCCGAACGCCATCCACGGGTTCGCGATCGACGTCCCCTGGGACGTGGTCGAGCACAAGGCGACGCCCGACGCGGCGGTCGTCGAGGGCCGGTTCCAGCTCTCGGTCCACGCGCCGCAGCACCTGGAGCACTGGCCGGCGGACGCCGTGCTCTACGTCCGGTACGAGCTGGCCGACCGGACGCTGACCATGACGACGACCGTCTCGAACCCTACGGCCCAGGAACTCCCCTACGGCTTCGGCATCCACCCCTACTTCCGCCTGCCGTTCCCGCCCGGAGGCGACCCGGATCGGACGAAGGTCATCCTGCCGGCGTCGCGATACTGGCCGCTCAAGGACTTCCTGCCGACGGGCGAGGTGTCGGAGGTCTCCGACCGGCTGGACTTCCGCCGGGGGAAGGCGATCCGGGGGCTCTCGCTCGACGACGTGCTGACCGGCCTGGAGCATGTCGACGCCGAAGGCGTCTGCCGGCTGGTCGACGAGGAGAAGCGGGGCGAGTTCCAGCTCGCGTTCGACCCGTCGTTCCGCGAGCTGGTCGTCTACACGCCGCCGGGGAAGGGAGACGTGATCGCGATCGAGCCCTACACCCAGGCGACCGACGCGATCAACCTGGCGGCCCGCGGGATCGCCGCCGGCCTCCGGGTGCTCGGCCACGGCGAGGAGGACGTCCTGAAGCTGACGATGCGGACCGTCGGCTGACCGCCGCCGCGACGGGCCCGGCCGCAGGGGGGCCTTGGGATCTTGGCGGATCGCGCCGGATCCGGGGGGGGCCATCGTAACGTCCTTCCCCCCTGGCGGGGGAAGGTGGCCCGGAGGGCCGGATGAGGGGGACGACGCGCCGGACGGCCGTCGGAGCCCGAGCCGATCGGGGGGGCCTTCGAATCCCGAAGGCACCCGTGCTGGTCGTCCCCCTCATCTGACGCCTGCGGCGTCTGTCTTCCCCCGCGAGGGGGGAAGACCGCTCGCGGTCCGAACGATCGCAAAATCCAATGGCACGCCCCGGCCGCGCCACCCCTTGGCCGGGCCCGGGGGGGGCGGGTATCCTGGGACGGCCCGAGGAGACCCGCCCACGACCGCCACGCCTATGAGGATCTGCACATGGAGGCGCACCCCGATTCCGGCCCCGCCGACGTCGACGCCATGCGGATGGACGTCCTCCGCCGCGCCGTCGACGTCTACCTGAAGGTCGCCTACCCGTCGGGTGAGTACCCGGAGAGCGTCCGCCGGCGCGCGACGTGGGACGAGGACCCGGCGCCGCACGAACTGCTCGCGAAGCCGCCGTTCGAGCGGGCCGGCAAGACGCCGGGCTCGCAGACGCCGATCTTCGCCCTGCGGCTGGGGAACCGCCGCTACCCCCACATGAAGCTGCAACTCCAGCCCTGGAACAACCCCGAGGGCCTGATGCTCTCGGTGAACACCCACGACCAGATCGCCGGCCTCGACCTCGCCGCGGCCGACGCCGACGCCTTCCGCCAGCTCCAGGCCGAGAACCAGCAGCTCAAGGAGGCCATCGAGCAGGCCTGGGAGGCCGAGGGCCTCCCCACGTTCCTCCACTTCCTCCGCACCTACATCGAGAGCCGAGGCGGGGACGAGCCGGCCGAGGGCGCGTGATCGCGCCGCCGGGGGTCAGGGGCCCGGTGCCGGATGCACGGCCGGCGGGCCGGCGACGCCCGTGCGGCCGACGGGCGTGACGACCACGGCGTCGGCCTCGGCGCGGGGGAGCCGCATCGGCGACGACGGCGCGGGGACGATCCGGGTCGTCCAGGCGTCCCCCTTGCGGGACTGCACGGCCCACTGGACGGCGCCCGGGGCGGGGGCGAAGACGGGATCGCCCCCCTCGACGGCGACGGTCGGCGCCTTCGGGGCCTCGTCGCCCAGCCACGGCGAGGGCGGGATCAGGGCCGGTTCGCGGAACAGGCCCTCGGCGAGCGCCGTGGCGAGCCCCTGGCGGTCGCGCTGGAGCGTCTTCATGCTGAACATGATCACGCCGTCGGAGCCGTCCGTCTCGCGGATGATCTTGATCTGGTTCAGGGGCTCGTCGAGGGGATAGCCCTTCCCCGCCTCGGCACCGACCCGGCCGATGGAGATCCCCGGCCAGACGTGGCGGGCTTTGTCGTTGATGGAGATCCAGTACTCCAGCAGCGGCCGGAACGGCTGGCCGGGGGAGTCGATCTTCCAGTAGAGCTGCGGCGACCAGTAGTCGATCCAGCCCGACTTCAGCCAGGTCTCGGTGTCGGCGTAGAGCTTGGCGTATTGGTCGAAGCCCTTCACCCCCTCCGGCTTGCCGGGCCGCGGGATGCCGAACGGGCTGATGCCGAAGAGGACGTGCGGCTTGGCCTCCTTGATCTCCTCGTACAGCGAGCGGATCATCCGGCTCATGTTCTCGCGGCGCCAGTCGGCGCGGGCGGCGCGATCGGGGTTGCCGGCGTGCTCCCGATCCCACGAGGCGTCGTCGGGGAAGTCGACCTCAGCCTTGGTCTCCTTGTCGGCCACCGGATAGGGGTAGAAGTAGTCGTCCAGGTGGACGCCGTCCACGTCGTAGCGGCGGACGACGTCCAGCACGACGCCCAGCGTCTGCTCCCGCGCCGAGGGCTCGCCGGGGTCCATCCAGAGGAGGTCGCCGTACTGGCGGACCCGCTCCGGGTGGGCCTTCGAGACGTGCGACGCGGCCGGTTCATACTTCGCCTTGCCCTGCCTGGCGCGGAAGGGGTTGAACCAGGCGTGGAGCTGGAGCCCTCGGGCGTGCGCCTCGTCGACCCAGAACTTGAGCGGGTCGTAGTACGGCTCCGGGGCCTTCCCCTGCGCGCCGGTCAGGTAGTACGACCAGGGCTCCAGCTTCGAGTCGTACAGGGCGTCGGCCGCGGGGCGGACCTGGAGGACGACGGCGTTGAAGTGGGACTTCGCCAGCCTGTCGAGGATCGCGCGGGCCTCGTCCTGCTGCACGCCCGCGGGGAGGCCGGGCTTGCTGGGCCAGTCGATGTTCTCCACGGTCGCGACCCACGCCGCGCGGAACTCCCGGGGGATGGGCGGCGGGACGTCGTCGGCGCCGGCGCGGTGCGGTGACATGGCCAGCAGCAGGCACGCGAGCAGGATGGGCTTCGGCATGATGGGCTCCTTCAGGGGCGGCGGCTCGGGGAATCGATCATATCACGCCGGACCGCGGCGTCCTTATTGACACGAATACACGACATGGTGTAATTGTGGAGTTGAAAGGAGGCCGCGGCCCATGGCGAAGAAGACGGCGACGGGCGACGCATGCTCGACGCGGACGGAGCTGGCGGATCGGCCGCTCCTGACGTTCGTCGAGGCGGTGAAGGTGATGGCGCTGTTCAAGGTGCTGGCGAACGACACGCGGATCCGGATGCTCCACCACCTGATCCGCGGCGGCGAGTCGACGGTCACCGACATGGCGAAGGCGCTGGGGATGCGGCCGCAGGCGGTGTCGAACCAGCTCCAGCGGTTGTCGGACACCGGCGTGGCGACGTCGCGCCGGGAGGGGAACAACGTGTACTACCGGGTGACGAACGCCTGCGTCGCCCCGCTGCTGGACCGGGCCCTGTGCCTGATGGAGGACGAGCGATGAGCGAAGCGATCCGCGACCTGGTGCGGGAGAAGTACGGGGCGATCGGTGGAGGGGGGCTGTCGAGCGAACACGACGGGGTTCGGGCGGTGGCCGAGGCCTTCGGCTACACGGCGGAGGAACTGGCGTCGATTCCGGCCGAGGCGAACATGGGCCTCTCGTGCGGGAATCCGACGGCGACGGCGGGGCTGCGGCCGGGCGAGGTGGTCGTCGACCTGGGCTCCGGGGGCGGGCTCGACGTGTTCCTCGCGGCGCGGAAGGTCGGTCCGACGGGCCGGGCGATCGGGATCGACATGACGCCGGAGATGCTGGGGCGGGCGCGGGCCGCCGCGGCGAGGGCGGGGCTGTCGAACGTGGAGTTCCTGGAGGGGACGATCGAAGCCCTGCCGCTGCCCGACGCTTCGGCCGACTGCGTGATCTCGAACTGCGTCATCAACCTGGCGACCGACAAGCCGGCCGTCTTCCGCGAGATCGCGCGGGTGCTGAGGCCCGGCGGGAGGGTCGCGGTCTCGGACATCGCCCTGAAGAAGCCGCTGCCGCCGGAGCTGGCGGCCGACGCGATGGCCTACGTCGGCTGCATCGCCGGGGCCGTGCCGATCGCCGCATACGTCGACGGGCTGAAGGCGGCCGGCTTCCGCGACGTGGCGGTCGTGGACGGCGGCAAGGACCTCAACGCCTACGCCCTGGTCGAGGGGCAGGCCGGTTGCTGCGCCCCGGCGGGCCCCGCGGCGGACTCGCCACTCGGCGTGGTCGACGCCCCCTGTTGCATGCCTTCGGAGGGGAACGACGTCCACGGCGGGTTCGTCGAGTTGGCGACCTGTTACGACCTCAACGAGTACGCGGCCGGCGTGCAGGTCTACGCGATCAAGCCCTGATCGGGGCGGGGAGCCGTGATGAGCGCGCCGAGGCGGATCTTGTTCGTGTGCGTCCACAATGCGGGGCGGTCGCAGATGGCCGAGGCGTTCGCCAACGCCCTGGCCCGCGAGCGCGGCCTGGCGATCGAGGCGGCGTCGGCCGGTACGGTCGGCGGCGATCGGGTCAATCCGGTCGCCGTCGCGGTGATGCGCGAGCTGGGGATCGCGATGGACGGCCATCGCCCCAAGCTCCTGACGCCCGAGGCGGCGGCCTCGGCCGACCGCGTGGTGACGATGGGCTGCGGCGTCGGGGCCGACGCTTGCCCCGCCCGCCTCCACGTCGCGGAGGACTGGGGCCTGGACGATCCCGCGGGGCGGCCGATCGACGAGGTCCGCGCGATCCGCGATCAGATCCGCGCCCGGGTGGGACGCCTCCTCGACGAGCTGGCCGGCCCCTGAAGCGTCCGGCCTCCCGCGTCGCAGGCGGGGAGCGTCAGGGGCGTCGGCGGGGGAGGGTGAAGGCGAAGACGGAGCCGCCCTCGCCGTCGGTGGGGCAGTAGGCCTCGACCCGGCCGCCGTGCAGCTCGACGAACGTCTTGACGAGGCAGAGGCCCAGGCCCATGCCGCGCTTGCCGAACTGGTAGTCGCCCGACGAGTGGTGGAGGGTGTCGAAGCCGGTGAAGAAGGGTTCGAAGAGGAAGCGACGGTCGGCGGGGGCCACCCCCTCGCCGCGGTCGCGGACGGCGATCCGGACCGAGCCGGGGTCCGCGGGGTCCTCGCCGGCCTCGACGCGGATGGCCATGCCGTCGGGCGTGAACTTGACGGCGTTGGCCAGCAGGTTGACCAGGACGTCGTGGACCTTCTCGGCGTCGCACTCGACGGCCCCCAGGCCGGGATCCGCGGCGACCTCGACGCGCTGGTCGCGCTTCTCCAGGTAGGGGGCCAGGACGTCGACGGCCTCGGCGATCAGCGGGGGGATCTCGACGGGGGCGACGGCGAGGGCCCGGGCGAAGTCCCGGGCGTGGATCAGCTTGAGCATGCGCTCGACCGTCTTCGCCAGGCGGACGGCGGCGGCGTGGATGCGGTCGACCCAGTCGACCTCGGCGGGCGTGGCGGTCGGGCCCTGCGACATCTTCCAGAGGTCGGCCAGGCCCTTGACCACCGTGACGGGCGTGTTCAGCTCGTGGCTGGCGACCTCCAGGAACGCCCCCTTGAGCCGGTCGGCCTCGCGGAGCCGGGCGTTGGCCGCCTGCAACTCGGCGACGAGCCGGTTCTTCTCGACGATCAGCCCGTGCCGCTCGACGGCCTGGCGGATGAGGGCCTGCATCTCGGCGGGGTCCCACGGCTTCGCGATGTAGCGGAAGACGTGCCCCTCGTTGATGGCGTCGACGACCGTGCGCACGTCGGCGTAGGCCGTGAACAGCAGCCGGGTGGCCTCGGGGCGGATCCCGGCGGCCCGTCGCAGCAGCTCGACGCCCGTCATACCGGGCATGCGCTGGTCGGAGAGGATCGCGGCCACGTCGGCGTCGGAGGCCAGGTATTCCAGGGCCTCGGCACCCGAGCCCCTGGCGACGACCTGGAACTCGACGCGGAGCAGGTCGTGGACCGAGCGGCGCACCTCGTCGTCGTCGTCGACGACGAGCACGACGGGCTTGCGGCGGGCGCGCGGGCCGGGCGTCCCGGCCCCGACGGGGACGGGGGCCGTCGCGGGCTCGGGGCGTGTCGGGGTCGTGACCACCGGCGTTGCTCTCCGGGGGGGCGGCGCGCGAGCGTCCCGGCGGCCGTCGGTCAGGCGTCGGGGCCCGTCTCGGGGCCCGGGAATCGCTTCAGCAGCGTCACCTCGTTCCCCTCGCGATTATACCTCATCTCGTCGACCATCCCCTGGCAGATCAGCATCCCGAAGCCCCCGGCCCGCAGGCCCAGCTTGTCGCGGACGTCCAGGTGCGAGAACGGGTCGTCGGGGGCCGCGGCGTGGGGGATCGACTCGCGGTCGAAGCCGCGGCCCTGGTCCCGGATCACGATCTCCAGGCCGTCGCGATGGACGCGGTAGGTGATCTCCACCAGCCGGTCGGTCCGGTGCTCGTTGCCCCACTCGATGGCGTTCTGGGCCATCTCCATCACGGCCTGGCGGATCTGCATGACCTGGTCGTTCGAAAGCGGCGTCGCCCGGCAGACGTTCATCAGGAAGTCGTTCAGGTCCTTCAGCAGGGTGATCTCGCTGTCCAGCTCGACGTGGATCTCCCCCTGGAGGGCGCGGTCCTGCATGCTCTCGCGCCAGGCGCGGGCGGCGGCGACGGCCTCGAACAGCTCCTCGACGCCGTAGGGCTTGGTCAGGTAGGCGTTGGCACCGACGCGGAAGCCGTGCACCTGGTGCTGACGGTCGTCCAGGGCGGTGAGCATCACCACCGGGATGAGCATGGTCGCCCGGTCGCTGCGGAGCCGGCGGCAGACGTCGAAGCCGTTGACGTCCGGCAGCATCAGGTCGAGTAGGACGACGTCGGGCTGGTGCTGCCGGGCCAGGCGGAGGCCCGTCTCGCCGTCCTCGGCGAGCACGGCGCTGTACCCGCGGAGGCCGAGGATCTTCTCGACGAGGCGGGCCTGCTCCGGGTGGTCCTCCACGATCAAGGCGGTCGCCATCTTCGAGGTCCCCGTGGTCCGCGCCCCGGCGAGGCCGCCCCTCGCGATCGTCCCGGCCGCCGCGATGTCGCCCGTGAGGTTCATGTCGCTGGTCGCTCCACGACGGCGCGGGGCCGCCCGTCGCGCCCCCGGGGGGCGGCGAACGGCGTGGCGTCGGGTCGCGACCGATCCGGCGGCTCGCACGGAACTCCCGCCCGGATCGGCCCTTCCCCCAACGAATGGTATGCCGCGCGGGCGCGCGATTCCAGTCTCCCCCGGGCCGAGATCGGGCGGCGAGGCGGGGCCTCGGGTCGCGGACGTGACAGGTCGGCCGGCATCGTGGCGGGATCTCCCCGGCTCTCGGGACACCATCCGCACACGACCCTAGCGGGTCCCGACCGGCGACGCAAGACTTTGACGCCGGTCGGGGGGGCGGGGGGGCGTCACTCGGCCGGGGCGGCGGCCTTCTTCTTGGCGACGGCCTCGATCTTCGAGACCTTGCCGCCGTCGTGGGTGACCTTGGCCGTGATCCCCTTGGAGTTGGCGTTTCTCTCCTTCGCCTTGGCGATCCGGTCCTCCAGCTTCTTCAGGTCGACCTTCGAACCGGCCTCGTCCTTCGGCGTGACGAACAGGGCGTCGTCGGCCACCTCCAGGACGCTCTCCTTGTCGGTCTTCTTCTCGACGACCGTGATCTTCCTCGCCGCCGGGTCGACCTTCGTGATGACCCCGAAGATCTCGTCCGCGAACGCCGACCCCATCACGACCGCCAGCGCCGTCGCCAGCGCCGCCCCCACGCGGACCAAACCACGCGTGCTCGCCATTCGATTCTCCATCCCTATCGGCAGGATCCCGGGGGCGTCGGCCCCCTCGCCCCGACCTCCGGGGCGGGGGCGGTCGTCGCGGAAACCCCGTGGACTCGCCCCAATCCTAGGCGCGTCCGGACGGCCGCACAAGCGGGAGGCTGTTTGTTTCCTGATTTTTCGATAGGATTTATAGGAAAGTGCATCGCCCGGGCGGAGGGCCCGGGCGACGCGGGGGCGGGTCAGGAGTGGGCGCGGCCGAGGTCGGAGGCGACGGGGGTGTCGGCGCTGTCCGAGGTGTCGATGCCGAGGGAGTGGTACGCCTCGCAGTGGCCGGTCACGCCGCGGTAGAGGAGGCTGCCGCCTAGGACGGCGAGGCCCAGGCCCGTCAGGCCGCCCCGCGCCGCCCCGAAGACGGTGAGAAGGCCGCCGCCCATGACGGAGAGGACGCGTTCCACGTCCCCCACGTTGACGTCGTGATGGTCGCCGAGCATGGCCCGCAGGCCCCCCCGGTCGTGCATCGCGCACGACTCCTTCAGCGGGGCCTGCTCCTGGTCCTGGTGCGGCCTGCGGTGGTTCACGGTGTCCTGCGCCATGGTTTCGGGCTCCCGATCCTGTCGTCCGAGCGGCCTGGAGTCCCCGGCGCGTCGGCGCCGGGCGTCTCCGGGGAGGGATGCAAATCCCCGGCCGCGGCGCGCGGGCCGGCGAACGGAACGCCGGTTGCGTTGGACGTCGAGGCGAGAAGGTCCCCGGCCCCGGCGGCCGTTTCGGCCCGGGGCGGATGGGGACCGGGAGGACGCCATGGACAGCATGAAGCCCGAAGACGCGGCCCGGAAGGTGGCGATGATGATCCGCGGGATCAAGGTCGCGATGCTCACGACCGTCGCCCCGGACGGCAGCCTCCACAGCCGGCCGATGGCGACCCAGGAGGCCGACTTCGACGGTTCGCTCTGGTTCTTCGCCCGGGCCTCGTCGCCCAAGGTGGACGAGATCCGCGACGACTCCGACGTGAACCTGGCTTACGCCTCGCCGGAGGACCACCGCTACGTCTCGCTCTCCGGCAAGGCGACCGTCGTCCGCGATCCCGAGAAGGCCAGGGAGCTGTGGAACCCCGCGTATCGGATGTGGTTCGCCCAGGGGCTCGACGACCCCGAACTCGTCCTGCTCCGCGTCGACGTGCGGTTCGCCCAGTACTGGGACATGCTCGCCGGCGGCATGGTGGTCCTCCCCGGCCTCGACGCCTCCCGGATCGAGATGGCCGTCGAGGCGTGAGGCCGGGGTGATCGCGGTCCGGGGCTCACCAGCCCATGCCCTGGGCCTCGACCTTGAGCTGCTGGATGCGACGATCGATGATCTGGTCCCGGTTCTCCTCGCGCCTCTGGATCATCTCCCGCAGCTTCTTCACCCGCCCCTCCAGGGCGTCGACCTCGGCGGCGTAGCGGCGCTGACGGTTGATGAACTCGCTGGTGAGATGGACCTTCAGCAGGTTCGCCAGATCTTCCAACGTCGCCGAGTCCGGTGCCGTCTCGGGACTGGTCCCGAGCAACTCGGCCTGGACGAGGCGTCGGACGAGCGACCGGGCCTGATCGTCGGTCGGGCCGTCGCCGGGGGTTGGCGAGACGGGTTGCGGATCCTCCTCGAAGGGGGAGGGCGCTCGGACGCCGGACGCCGGCCGGGCGATGCCGGGCAGGGCCTCGCCGGGCCTGGGCACCCGTGCGGGACTGGGGGCCCGCATGCGACCGACGGGTCGGGCCTTGCGGGACGGGAACGGTTCGAGGTCGTCCGCCGGGATGTTATCCGGGCGCAACGGGGGGAGATCGTCAAGTCTTCCGGGCTGGGCTTCGAGCACCGTCGGTGATTCCTGGACCCGCTGCATGGGCCGAGCGTCAGGTGGGGCCCCCGGCACGACGGTCGGGGAGGGTAGGGATGGGCTGTCCTCGGCCCCCGGGAGGGGTGACGGCGCTTCGTCCGCAGATGCCGGCCGCCCCGGCGCGTCCTCCGGGGCGGCCGAGGATCCTGGGAGGGGTGGCGGCGCATCGGCCGCCTGCGCAGGGTCCATCGGCGGTGAGTCCGCGGGCGCGGGCGTCGACGCTTCCTGCGGGGGCTCGGCCGGCGCGAAGAACGGGTCGAGCCGGGTCCCGGCCGCCTCCGCGAAGACGTCGCCCGCGGGGGCATGAAGATCGGGCCGGGTCATCTCGTCCGGCCGATCGTTGAGGCCCCGTTCCAGGGCGGTCATCATCGCTCGCACCCTCTCGGCCTGGCGGGCGGCCTCGGAAACCCGGGCCCGGGCCACTCCCATCACGGCCAGGGCACCGACGGCTGCCGCGGCGGCGGCGTATTTCCACTTCATGACGACGTCTCCGGTTCGAGGTCGGGTCGGTTCATCGGGGCGAGGCGAACGAGCGTTCCAGCGAATCCAGGTCGCGGGCCAGGTCTTCGATCTGCGCGAGGCGCCGCGGCGACTCGTCCCGGCTCGACGCGCCGGCCGCCTCCAACCGCTCGGCCTCCGCGCGGGCCTCGCGGAGCAGGGCGGGGATGGCGTCGTTCTCGGGCCAGGGGGGCGAGGGGCGGGACGACGGCGAAGGGGTCGGAGCGAGGGCCGTCGACGGTTCCGCCGCGACCGCCTCCACTTCAAGCGGTGCCGCCGTCGGCACCGCCAGGTGCATTGCGGGCCGGGGTCGCATCGACGCCCACGAGACGTAAGCCGCGGGGATCGCCAGGACTCCCAGCGCGATCAGCAGGCGGCGGAGGCGACGGCGGCGGGCCTCGGGCCGGGCCAGCTCGGCGGGGAGCGGGACGGCCAGCGGCTGCTGGACGTGGGCCAGGCAGCGGCCGAGGAGGTCGGCGACGTCGTCGGCCGAGGCGAAGCGGCCGGCGGGGTCCTTGGAGAGCAGGCGGTCGACGGTCGATTCCAGCCAGGCGGGGACGTCGGGGTTGGCCTCGCGGAGCGGGCGGTGGCGGTCGTCGCAGACGCGCCGGAGGACCCCCAGCGGGGTCTCGGCGCGGAACGGGGGACGGCCGGCGAGCGCGGCGTACAGCGTGCTCCCCAGGCTGAACAGGTCGGCCCGGTGGTCGACGCTCGCGCCGGACGCCTGCTCGGGGGCCATGTAGTGGGGCGTGCCGGCGATGACGCCGGAGCGGGTGACGGCGGCGTCGGCCACCGCGCGGGCGAGGCCGAAGTCGGTCAGGCGGACGCGCTCCACGCCGTCTTCGAGGAGGATGTTCGCCGGCTTGACGTCGCGGTGGACGATCCCCTGGGCGTGCGCCGCGGCCAGCCCGGCGGCCGTCTGGCGGCCGATGCGCAGGACTTCCGCCAGGCCGAGCGGGCCGAAGCGGTCGATGCGCTCCTGGAGCGAGCGGCCGGGGACGTACTCCATCACCAGGAACGGCAGCCCGGCCGACTCCACGACGGCGAAGACCGAGACGACGTGCTCGTGCACCACGGCCGCCGCCGCGCGGGCCTCGCGGAGGAACCGCTTCCGCGACGCCCCGCACGTCGCCAGCGGGGCCGACAGCACCTTGATCGCCACGTTCCGCCCCAGCGCCGGGTCGTGGGCCTTCAGCACCACGCCCATCCCGCCGCGGCCGAGCACGCCCTTCACCTCGTACGTCCCCAGCCGTCCCATCGAGTCGGGCCAGTCGGACGGCGCGAGGAAGTCGAGCGGCTCGGGGCCGACGGGGGGCTCGTCGTCCTCGTCGGGGTCGTCGCCGGCCTCGCGGCGCACGGCGGCGAGGCAAGGGTCGGTGCGGGCGATGCGGTCCAGCTCGTCGCGGCAGGGGGCGCAGGCGTCGAGGTGGCGCCCCAGCGCGTCGGCGTCGGCGTCGGCGAGCCGGCCGCCGTCGAGGTCCCGCAGCCGGGCCGGGTCACAGGAGGTCGGGGTCATGGTCTTGATGCTCCTGCACCTTGAGCCGGACCCGTGCGAGGACCCGGCTGCGGGCGATGTAGACGGCCCCCACGGACATGCCCGATTCGGCGGCGACGTCGGCCGGCGCGCGGCCCTCGATCGCCGTCTGCTCGAAGGCCCGCCAGGCGGCGGGCGTCACCTCGCGGCGGGCCTCCTCGCAGGCCCATCGGCAGAGGCGGCGGCGGTACTCGCGCTCGAACAGCGCAGTGGCCGAGGGGTCCTCGGCCGGCTCGGCGTGCAGCAGCTCGACCATGCTGGTCGCGCCCGTCCCGCGGGGCTCGCGACGCCGGGTCAGGAAGTTGACCAGCAGGTTCCGCGCGATCGCCGACAGCCAGCCGCGGAAGCTGCCGCGGCCGGGATCCCAGCGATGCACGGCCCCCGCGACGGCCCGGAACACGTCCTGGCAGACGTCGCGGGCGTCGGCGTCCTGCAACCCCTTGCGCCGCGCCAGGCGGAGCACCAGCGGCTCGTACAGCGCGACGAAATCGCGCCAAGCCCGCGAGTCCTCCGGGTCCCCCAGCTTGACGATCAGCGACCGCCGCGTCTCCGGCGACTCGTCCATGCTCGGCCCTCCCGACCGACTATACACGGACGACCGGGATGTCTTTCACGCTTTTCGCGGACCATCCCCGCCCGGCCCCGCGAGCAGCCAAGCGACCTGCTCCGCCTGCTTGCGGGCGGCGAAGCGGGTGCGGACCAGGACGTCGCGGAGCTTGCAGGCGAGCGGATTCGACCACTGGGCGATCGCGCCGGCCCGGCGCGAGGCGAGGACCACGCGGGA
Organism: Planctomycetales bacterium 71-10; assembly: GCA_001898385.1. GTDB lineage: Bacteria > Planctomycetota > Planctomycetia > Isosphaerales > Isosphaeraceae > Paludisphaera. The sequence goes on along the minus strand of MKTT01000085.1, from coordinate 54,689 downwards.
CGTGCGCGGGATGCGGCGGGCGTCGTAGCGTTCGAGGGCGGCCGGGATGGAATGCGGCGTCGCGTCGGCGAGTTCTTCGGCCAGGACGACGGCGTCCTCGATCGCCTGGCAAGCCCCCTGCCCCAGGTTCGGCGTCATGGGGTGGGCGGCGTCGCCCAGGAGCGTGATCCGGCCGACGGACCAGCGCTTGAGGGGCGCGCGGTCGTGGATGTCGTTGCGGAGGATCGCCGCCTCGTCGGTCGCCCGGATCAGGTCCTCGATCGGCTCGTGCCAGCCCCGGAAGAGGTCCAGGAGGTGCGCCCGGCGGCCCCCGGGCGGGTCGGTCGCGCCCTCGGGGGCGTCGGCGACGGCGAACCAGTAGACGCGACCGGCTGACATGGCCAGGTGGCCGAAGCGACGGCCGCGGCCCCACGACTCGCCCGGCGCCAGCCGCTCGGGGTCGAACGAGCAGACGCCCCGCCATGCGGTGTAGCCGGCGTAGCGCGGCGGGGTCGACCCGAACAGCGCGGCGCGGACCGTCGAGCGGAGGCCGTCGGCCCCGATCAGGACGTCGCCGCGGGCCTCCGAGCCGTCGGCGAACCGGGCCCACGCGGCGGACTCGTCCCGGCCGACCGCCGCGCACTCCGCGCCGGTGCGGACGGCGTCGCGGCCGAGGGCGTCGAGGAGCGCCTCATGAAGCTCGGCGCGGTGGACCATCCAGACGAGGCGGTCGGCCGTCGTCCCGAAGTCCTCGGGCCGGATAGCCATCAGGACGTCGCCGCGGGCGTCGCGGATGGCGCCCGTCTCGGACGTCGCGCCGGGGCGCAGGGCCGCCAGGACGCCGAGGCGGTCCAGGCAGGCCAGCGCGTTGCCCCAGAGCGAGATCCCCGCGCCGACGGCCCCGATCGCCGGGGCGCGCTCGAAGACCTCGACGTCCCAGCCGGCTGGCCGCAGGGCGATCCCCGCGGCCAGCCCGCCGATCCCGCCGCCGACGATCAGCGCCTTCATGCGGCGCTCACGGCAGTTCGCGGATGCGGAGGTTGCGGAACTCGGTCGGGGAGCCCTCGGCCTCCAGGCAGAGGTAGCCCTCGGAGGGGTTGCACTCGGTGCCGCCGGAGACCTCCTCGCCGTTGACCCACAGGCGGATCTCGCCGTTCACGCCGCGGACGTAGTAGTGGTTCCACTCGTTCAGGCCCTTCGAGCGGTTCTTCGTCGGGAAGCTGCGCGAGCCGTCGGGCGAGAGGGGCGGGAACGGCTTCATCTTCGACGAGCCGACGGGGAAGACGTCGCCGTTGGTCGTGAACCAGTCGGGGGCCTTGCCCGTGCTCCGCTTGTACTGCTCGGCGTAGCCGTGGTCGAGGATCTGGACCTCGATCCCCCCCGGCGGGAGCTGGCCGGGCTTGATGGTCGCCAGGGCCTCCTCGGGTGCCCAGACGAAGACGCCGGAGTTGCCGCCGGACTTCAGGTGCCGCCACTCCACGACCAGCTCGAAGTTCTTCACCTTCTTCGCCGTCCGGATCACGCCGACGGGCGTCCCCTTGCCGTGGATCTCGGCCTTGTCGTCCAGGAACGTCCAGGTGTCGGGCTCGTCGTTGACATGCACGAAGTCGGCCTCCTTCAGGGGCCGCCAACCGGGGCCCACGCCGACGAGCAGCTCGCCGGGCGCCCTCGCGGGCTCCTCGGCCGTCGCGAGCATCGGGGTCGACATCAACGCCAGGAGATACGCGAGCCGCTTCATGGATCGGCGCCTTTCGGCTGGGATTCGGGGTTCAACGTTCGCAGACGTGACGATACGCGATGCGGGCGATCTCGGCCGCCAGCTCGCGGGCCTTCGGGTCGTCGTCGGGGACGTGTCGGGTCATGACCACCAGGACGAACGGCGCGCGGCCGGCGGGCTCGACGACCGCGGCGTCGTGGTAGACGCCCGCGAACGAGCCCGTCTTGTGGGCGACGGGCGTCCCCTCCGGCAGGCCGGCGGGGATGCCGTTGTTGAACTTCTGGGCCCGGAGGACGTCCATCATGGCCGCGTCGGCCGCCTTCGACACGGCGGTCCCCTCGGCCAGCCGCTTCAGGATCGTCATCGTCCCCCGCGCCGTGCCGACGTTGTTCATGCCGGCCTTGACCGCCTTGTCGTCCTCGACGCCCCGCAGCACCTTCAGGTCGGGGGCGCCCAGCTTCGCCATGAAGTCGGTCACGGCCTTCGCGCCGACCTTCTCGACCAGGATGTTCGTGGCGAGGTTGCTGCTCTCGGTGATCATCAGGAAGACCAGCTCGCGGACCGTGGCCTTGCCGCCGACACGCTTGTAGAGCGTCGTCTCCGAGTCGTCGCCGACGTCGAGCGAATAGGGGCTGCCGTCGACGAGGCTGGCGAACGTGTTCTTGACCTCGACCTCGTCGTCGAGCCGCAGTCCGCCGGCCTCGGCGAGCCGGTAGGCCTCCAGCATGACCGGCACCTTCATCGTGCTGGCCGGGTGGATCGGCTCGTCGGCCCGGATCAGGTGCGTCGCGCCGGTGGCGAAGTCGTACAGGGCGACCTCGACGATCGCGTCGGGCCCGCACGGCTCCACGGCCGCCGCGACGTCCTCTTCGAACGTCCCGGCATGGGCGGCGAGGGGCAGGCACGCGACGACGCAGGCGGCGATCCAGCGTGGCGCCATGGGCGGAGCTTCCTGGGCGGGGCGTAGGTCGTCAAGAGAGGCGAGGGTCGCGAGTATAGCCGGCCCGCGCCACCCGATCCACCGCCCGCCCGGATTTGCGGCTGAGCTTTCGATCCTGGAGATCGGCCCGGCGCGGGCCCTCGGGGAAACGAGGGGGGCGACCCGATGCTGTTCGGGACTCAGGTCGCCCGCCGAAGCGGCGAAGCCGCGTCCAACGTCCCCTCTCCCGCCGGGAGAGCGTGGCCCGAAGGGCCGGGTGAGGGTCGTCGGAGTTCGGGAAAAGCGCCGCCATCGAGCCCTTCTCCCCCTGAGGTGCTCCGTCGAAAACATCGGAGTGGGAGCAGGAATCCTCCCTTCTCCCCTCGTGGGAGAAGGTGCCCCGGAGGGGCGGATGAGGGGGCGCAACCGGAAGCCATGGGCTCCGAGGTCGTCGCCGGCCGTGGGATCCGACGCGGTCGCCCCCTCATCCGGCCTTCGGCCACCTTCCCCTCAAGGGTGCTGCGTCGAAAATACCCGGGATGCGAGCGATGAACGGCCTTCCCCCCTTGCGGGGGAAGGTGGCCCGCAGGGCCGGATGAGGGGGACGACGCGTCAGACGGCCGCCGGATCTCGCGACGGCCGGCATGGGCGGGTCTCCGGATGCCGACGGCGCCCGCGCTTCGCGTCCCCCTCATCGGACCGCTTCGCGGTCTGTCTTCCCCCGCGAGGGGGGAAGACCGTCTTCGAACCCGCATCGGCATGCTTTCGACGCAGCCCCTCAAGGGGAGAAGGCCATCGTCGTCTCGCCCGACCTTCGGTGCCCGGCATGCCCTCGGTGCCCCGACGACCCTCACCCGCCGCTGCGCGGCACCCTCTCCCGGCGGGAGAGGGGACGGTCCCGGGGCCCTCCCTCTCTCGCGCCGAGCAGCATTGGGGGGCGGCCGGCGAATTCTCGAAGGATTCCTGAAATCTCGCCGCGCCTGGTCGCGACCTTATCGGGTGGAAGCTCGTTCCTTGGCAATTCGGACGCATCGACCGGGAGCGGCGACATTCCGGGACGGCCTACAGCCCGCGCGCGGGTCCGACGGGGCCGACGCCGGACCTCAGGAAGGGGAGGCTTGCTCGGGCCCGAGAATCCTCGACGGAGCCTGACGAGGCGGAAAATTCCACGTCGATTTCGAAGTTCAAAGCCGGGGGTTTTCGGCGTTAGTGTTTTATGTTAAAGGATTTGCGATTTTGGCTTCGGTCGTCGTGTCGGCGAAGGGACCCAAACCCCGCGACGACGCCGCGATCGGCCCGACGGGGGGGTGAGGCTGACCCCGGGCGGGTCCGCCGCTAGACTGGATCGGAGGCCGCGGACGACGGCCCGACCCGACTCCGGAGCCCCTCATGCCTCGCGTGGCCGTCGCGACCTGCGCCCAGTTCCCCGACCTGTACGAGGACGACCGCCCCTTCGCCGACGCCCTGGCGGCCCGGGGCTGCGACGTGACGCCCGCGGTCTGGGACGACCCGGCCGTCGACTGGTCGCCGTTCGACCGGGTCGTGATCCGCTCGACGTGGTGGTATCACGAGAAGCCCGAGGAGTATCGTCGCTGGCTGGAGGGCTTCCGTCCCGCGCCGGGGAAGCTGTGGAACCCCCCGGACGTCGTGGCGGCGAACATCCACAAGGGCTATCTCCTCGACCTGGAGCGGGCCGGGGTCCCCATCGTCCCGACGGAGTTGGTCCGCGCGGGCGAGGGCGCCTCGCTCGCCGCGATCCTCGCCCGCCGCGGGTGGCCGCGGGCCGTGGTCAAGCCGGCGATCTCCGCGGGATCGGCGGACACGTGGAAGGTCGCCGCCGAGGCCGGGCCCGAGCGGCTGGACTTCGAAGCGTCCGAGGCCCGGTTCCGCGAGCTGGCCGCACGCCGGGACGTGCTGGTCCAGCCGTACATGGACGAGATCCACGGCGAGGGGGAATGGTCGCTGGCCTTCATCGCCGGGGAGTACAGCCACGCGTTCGTCAAGACGCCGGCCGCGGGGGACTTCCGGGTGCAGCTCCAGCACGGGGGGACCTTCCGCGCGGCCTCGCCCGGCCCCGGCCTGATCGACCAGGCCGCGCGGGTGCTGGCGACGGTCGGCTCGCCCCTGCTGTTCGCCCGGGTGGACGGCGTCGTCCGCGACGGCCGGCTGCGGCTCCTGGAACTGGAGGTGAACGAGCCCTACCTGGGCTTCGTCCACGCCCCGGGCTCGGCCGGACGCCTGGCCGACGCCGTGCTCGCGACCCTGGCGTGAAGCCTCAGCGCCGGGGGACGATGCGGCGGACGCCGACCATCACGTCGGCGTAGCCGCCGGGGGGCATCGGCGGGATGGCCTTGTCGACCAGCATGTTGAAGGCCAGGGCGACGGTGACGTCGAGCCCCGGGTCGTTCAGGCGGTTGACGAGGAAGTGGAAGGGGTAGATCGCCAGCGATCGGTCCGGGGAGACCACGCCGATCACCGGGTCGCCGAGCCCGAGGTCGACGTTCGCCCACTCCCAGCCCAGGGCGGCGACGAGCTGCTCGCCCCACAGGGCCCCGAAATAGACCATCGGGTCGGCGCCCTCCTCCTCGGCGACGCGGCCGGGGTCCTGCTGGACCTGGTCCATGATGTCGTCGATCGCCGCCACGATCCCGGCGGGCCCCTCGGCCGCGACCTCGGGCCCCAGGTCGTCCAGGGCGCCGCGGGCGCAATCGCGGATCTTCTGCAACGCCTCGTCGGAGATCGGACCGTCCGTGATCGCCATCGTCATCCTCTCCTTCGTCGCCCATCGGCCGCATCGAGGGCCAGGATACGGCCGGGCCCGCGACGCGGCAAGCCCGGCGTCGCGGGCCGGGAGGGAGACCGGCCGGGGTCAGGCCGGCGGGGGGCCGCCCGGCGGGAATCCGCCGTCGGGAGGGGGGAACCCGCCGTCGGGGGGCGTGCCGCCGTCGGGCGGGGGGCCGCCTCCCCCTCCGGGGGGAGTGCCGCCGCCGTCGGGCGGGGTGCCGCCACCCTGGTTCAGTCCGGTGTCGTCGCCGTTGCCGTTGCCGTCGGCCAGGTCCAGGTAGACGTTGTAGGTCGCCAGCGCGTAGTCCTTCTTCGTGGACATCGTCACCAGCAACTCGTCACCGTCCTCGACGTCGTCGCCGTCCGAGTCGGCGTTGTAGATGGAATCGGTCGCGTTGTGGGTATCGCGGTTCGGGTGCTGGTTGTAGGGGGGCAGCAGGTGGACGGCGTCGGTGAGGACGTCGTTGAAGAAGAGCTGCGAGACCTGGTTGTAGGTGACGGAGTCCGTGGCGGCGTCGTACACGCGGACGCGGAAGTGGATGTGGACCGTCCGCCCGCTGTACCAGCCCGGGTAGACGGTTACGAACTTGACCATGCCGCGGGCGTCGGTCACCTGATACCCGCGCAGGAACTTCTGGCCCACGGTGTTCTGCATGGCGACGTCGGAGTAGACGCCGACCGCGTTGCAGTGCCAGATGTCGACGTAGGCGCCGGGCAGCGGGCTCGGCTTGCCCGCGGCGTCGAGCTTGGAGACGTTGATCGTCAGCCGGAGCGGGAAGCCCAGGGCGACCTGGCCGGTCGACGGATCCTCGCGGATGTCGGACCGGTTGAGCATCTCGTCGACCCAGTAGGGGCCTTCGGTCATGCCCGGGGTGGCGTCGGCGGCCAGGGCCTGCACGGCCGCGCCCAGGCCCGACAGGGCCACGGCGCCGGCCGCGCCGCGGGCGAGGATCTCGCGGCGGCTGATGCCCCCGGAGGGGACGTTCGATTCCATCGACATGCGAGTCTTCCTGTGAGGTGTCGAGGTGGAGGTGCGCGGGGGAAGGGGGCTCAGCCCCGCCGGCGCCGTGCGGCCAGCGCGACGCCCGCGGCGCCGATGGCGGCTAGCCAGGCCGAGCCCGGCTCGGGGACGGCCGAGGCGGAGACGCTCATCTGGAAGGGATAGCTGTCGGCGTAGAACCAGCCGGAGCCGGCGAAGTCGGAGGTCGCCGAGCCCGTCTGGAACCCGGCCCCGGACCCGTCGTTCGAGCCCGCCCACGACCAGAGGAACTCGCCCGTCACGGCCCGGAGGACGACCCAGTAGGTCGCGTTCGCCTGGAGCAGCACGCCCGAGGCCGTGAAGGTCGCGGGCCCCGACGAGCCCGGGACGCTGGCCGGCCCGGCCAGCGTGGCGACGAGCGAGCCCGGCTCCAGGCCGCCGTCGGTGTAGACGTCGACGGCGGCCTCGCCGCCGATCGAGTCGCGCGAGAGCATCAGCGTGACGGACTGGAGGATGTAGCTCGAACCGTCTGTGCCGAAGCTGGAGGCGAGCCACGAGTCGCCCGTCGCCGAGTACGCCCCGCCCGAGGTCTCGGACAGGTTGTCGGCGAGCACGACGCCGGCCGTCGAGTCGGCGGCCGAGGAACAGAGAACCGCGAGGGCCAGCAGCGCCCCCGCTCCGCGGCGCAGGCCGGGATGGACCATGAACGAACTCCTGGGTGCGCGACGACCGTTCGGCCCGTGGGGCCGCGTTTCCGCCGATGACAAGGGGCGGGCGGCGG
>MKTT01000085.1:0-47521 GCA_001898385.1 Planctomycetales bacterium 71-10 | reverse complement strand
GTGGATCCTCGACGGCCCCCGCCGCAGGGGAGTCATCGCCGGGCCCGCCCCGGAGCGTGCGCGGAATCCTGAAGGAGTGGTAGGGAAACGGGGCCGGCCGATTCGACGTCGGCCGGCCCCGCGGGATCGCGAAGGATGCGGTCGGGCCCCGGGCTATCTCGCGAGGTGGAATGCGGCCCCGGATCCCGAGGGCGGCTGCGTGGGCGTGTACCGGGCGTTGTTGGAGAGGTTCAGCTTGTTGACGATCAGCTGGGCGGAGTCGACGGTGGTCGAGCCCCCCGCGAGCGACATCGTCGCGCCGGGCGCGTAGATCGTCCCTTGGATCCGGTTGTTCGTCCCGTTGGCGATGTTGATGGTATGGGGCGCGTAGTCGTCCCCGTTCTTCGCGGAGCGCTGGAAGAGGACCACGCCCTTGTAGGTCCCGTCCGTGGGCGCGGCGATGGTGGTCCCGTCGCCCCCCTGGATCTCGACGTTGCCGTCGTACAGGTAGATCGTGACGCCCGACCCCGTGACCCGGACGCCGTTGCTCACCACGAAGTTGCCGCTCTTGATGTAATAGAGGCCCGGTGCCATCGTGTAGTTCATCCCGCCCGAGTTGAGCGCGAGGCCGCTGTTGTAGAGCCCCGGATAGATCGGGTAAGGGTTCGTCGCGTTCCATCCCGAGGGGCTGGTGCGGGCCGTCAGCCCCGAGGTCGCGGGATGGGCGAGGGTCGCCTCCAGGGGGTCGACGATGGACGAGGGCTCGGCCCCGGTCTGGACGGTGGTCGCGGCGTCCTTGATGGAGCCGCCGCTGGAGACCTGGTAGCCGCCGGCGACCTTCAGCTTCTTCGCCTCGACATAGCCCGCGTTGTTGACGTTGACGGCCCGCGTCGCGCCCGACTTCACCCGGATCTCGCCCGGGGCCACGATCCTGGCGCTGCCGGCGACCGCGAGGCTGTCCTGGGCTCCCGGGTTCAGGACCACGATCGAGGCCCCGGCGGTCGGCACCCGGACGGAGACCGACGCCGCGGAGACGACCGGCGCGTCGCCGCCGAAGATCGCGCCGAACAGCCGGGGCGGGCGCGTGGTCACGACGGCCTGGATCGCCAGGTCGGCCGTGCCGTAGCGGTCGGGCGGCGAGGCGAGGGATACGGCGGCGGCCGGCGACCCGCAGGCCGCGGCGTAGGCGACCGCCGCCGAGGAGGCCGCGGCCAGCGGGTCGCCGCCGTCGTTCGCCTTCTGCACCTTGTCGTAGGCGCGCACGGCCGCGTACGACGCGGCGTCGGCGGCGACCTGGGCGCGCCGCCTTTCGGCCATGAGCAGGCCCCCGTCGATCGCCAGGGCCATGACGCCGACCAACACCGGGAGGCTCACCGCCGCGACGGCGGCGACCGCCCCTCGCCTGGACTTCGCTCCGGTCCGGAACATGGCGTCCCTCCTCTCGGTTCCCGTCGATCAATAAGGGTTCCGCACCTGGGCCTTGCAGGTGAACGTGATCGACGGCAGATAGGCTTCCGGCGTCCACGCGTAGCTCAGCGTCACCGTCGTCGAATCGGCCGTGGACGTCGTCGCGACCCCGATCGCCGCCGGGTCGACTCCCACCGCCTTCGGCGTCAGCACGTTGGTCAGGATCTGCCCCTTCGTCCTCAGGGATGCGTCCTGGAGCGAGGCCCATCGGGCCGACTCCCGGGCCAGGTGCGCGATCTCCTGATACCGGAAGATCCCCAGGCCGAGGACGACGCCCCCCACGACCAGCAGCAAGAAGACCGGGAGGACGACCGCGGCTTCGACCAGGGCGGCCCCCCTCCGCCGCGACCGGGCGCGCGTTCCGGCGAGCATGGGCTGCCTCCTTTCACTGGGGCGGCATCATCAAGCGGACCTTTCGCGATATGGGCGTCGCGCCGGTGCTCCATATCGCGCCGACGGAGCCGTCGGGCGTGTAAGTCACGGTGACTTCGAGGTAGGAGAACCCCTGCCCGTCCGTCCCGGACGAAGAGGTCACGGTCGGGAGGGGGGAGAGCTTCTGGATCGGCGCGACGCCGACCGGCGATGCGATCTCGTCGACGACCGCCCGGATCGCCGCGTCCCGGGCGGCTTCGGTCGCGGACGGGCCGAGCGCGACCCCGGCCGCGGCGCCGTTGGCGGCGCAGTCCTGGACCACGGCCGCGCGCTGGAAGAGCAGCGCGAAATCGAAGACGCCGAACGCGACGGCGAGGAGGAACAGGCACGAGAGGAGTATCGCCAGCTCCACGGCCGTCGCCCCCCGATTGGGCCTCCCCTTCCTTCGGCGCGTCATGACGATCCTCCATCTCCACTCTCCACGAACAGGTTCCACGAGAACCCTAGGCTCCCGCCGGGGGCGCGGCCGGCGGGCGTGGCGTCGCGGCGACGGGCGATTCGGGAAAACGCCGCGGCCGGGGGGCGTTCGTTGACAGGGCCCGATCCGTGACCTTGGTTTCTAACGTAGGCCGACGCGAACGAGCCGGCCGCCGGTGGATGAGACGGACGCACCGCCCCCCGCCGTGACGACGGCCCGAGACGACCGGCCAGGAACGCCGGCGTCCCCGGCCTCCCAACCCTAAGGAGAGTCCCCGATGCGCAACTTCCTGAACCGCCTGATGACCGAAGAGGAAGGCGCCACGATGGTCGAGTACGCCCTGATGGTCGCCCTCATCGCCGCCGCCGCCATCACGGTCATCGGGACCCTGAGCACCGCGATCAACACCCAGTTCACCACCGTCGCGGGCAAGGTCAGCGGTGCCGGAGCCGGCTGACCAGGACGATCGGGCCTCGTCGGGACGGGGGCGTGAGGACGGGCCATGAGCAGCCATCGACGCTTCCTGGCCGACGGAGCGGGGGCGGCCCTCGCCGAGTACGCCCTCGTGATCGGCCTGATGGCCGCCGTCGCGGTCGTCGCCGCGTGGGGGCTCGGGCCCATCGTGGCCGCGAAGTTCCAGGCCGGGGCGGCGGCGTTCGCCGGAGCCGGCCCCGCATCCGACGCCCGGTGACGCCGGGCGTCGAAGGAGGTCGGTCGCCGTGCCCGGTCCAGAGATGATGTCGCTGTCCGCGGCGGCGGCCGCCTGCCTGATCGCCGCCGGGACGGACCTGTGGAAGTTCAAGGTGTACAACGCCCTGACCCTCCCGGCGCTGGCCGGCGGGCTGATCGCCTCGGGCCTGTCGGGGGGATGGGGGGGGCTGGCGGCGAGCGGGCTCGGGGCCCTCACGGGCTTCGGCCTGCTCGCCGCGTTCTTCGCGATGGGGGGCGTGGGGGCGGGCGACGTCAAGCTGCTGACCGCCCTGGGGGCGTGGCTCGGGCCGTCGCTCACCATCCACGTCTTCCTCGCCTCGGCGATCGCCGCGGGGCTCTACGCCCTGGTGCTGACGGTCGCCTCCGGCGGCCTGCTCGCCACGGCCGTCGACGTGCTGCACCTGGCGCAGCGGATCCGCCGGCTGGACTTCCGGCCGGGGCCCGCCGCGCCGATCGCCGACGAGGCGGCCCGCGTCGACCGCCGACGTCGGCTCGTGCCGTTCGCCGCCATGACCTGCGCGGGCTTCTTCTTCGTCGTCCTGAGCCGTGGAGGGATCGCGCCATGAGGCCCCAGACGCTCGCGGTCGTGCTGCTCGCCCTGGTCAGCGGCCTGGCCGCGGTCTGGGGCGTGCGGTCGTTGCTGAAGAAGCCGGCCGCGGCCGTCGAGGAGACGGTCTCGGTGGTCGTCGCGACGGCGGACCTGCCGCAAGACGAGCCCATCGACGTCAAGCAAGTCGAGGTCCGCCGGCTCCCGAAATCCCAGGCGCCCGAGGGATGGCTCGCCTCCGCGGAGGGCGCGGCGTCGCGGATACCCGCGATCACCATGCTCAAGGGGGAGGCGGTGGTCAAGACCAAGCTCCTGCCCGAGGGGGCCAAGCCGGAGACGATCCCCGTCGTCTTCGCGCTGGTGGATCTCCTGCCGAGGGTGCCGATCGACGCCAAGCAAGTCGAGGTCCGCGAGATCCCGAAGTCGCGGACGCCCGCGGGCCTGCTGACCTCGGCGGAAGACGCGACCTCGCGGTCGCCCTTGATGCCGATCCCCAAGGGGGAGCCGGTGGTCGAGCCCAAGCTGTTCCCGAAGGAGACCCGGCCGGACATGGCCCTGCTGGTCCCGCCGGGCATGCGGGCTTTCACCATCCAGACCCCCAAGTTCTCGCCGATCCTCGCCGGGCTGCTCCGGCGGGGGAACCGGGTGGACGTCCTGCTGTCGGCCGCTCCCCCGGGCGGGGGGAAAGACGACGTCGGGAAGGGCGACGCCGTGGCCTCGACCGTGGTCCAGAACGTGGAGTTGCTGGACGTCCACGAGAACGGCCAGCTCCCGGAGGGTCGAAACGACGCGAACGCGGTCACGCTGCTGGTGACGCCCCATCAGGCCGCGGTCCTGGATCTGGCCCAGGGCCGGGGGGTGCTCCAGTTGACGCTCCGCAACGACGCCGACGGCGCGGCAACAGTCAAGAAGACGGCGACGCTCGACGACCTCGGCCTGGGGAACGTCCCGGTCGTCGTCGCGCTGGTGGACCTCCCCACGGGCGTCCCGATCGACGCCGAGTGCGTCGAGATCCGCGAAGTCCCCGAGTCGCGGGCCCCCGAGGATCGCCTGACCTCGGTGGAGGAAGCGGAATCGCGGGTGCCTTCAAGACCGATCCGGAAGGGCGAATTCGTGGTCGAGCCCAGGCTTTCCCCCAGGAGGGACCGGCCGGATCTGGTCGCCTCGATCCCGCCGGGGATGCGGGCCTTCACGATCCAAAGCTCCAGGTTCTCGCCGACCCTCGCGGGGCTGATGCGGCGGGGAAACCGCGTGGACGTCCTGCTGACGGTGACGCCGAGGGGCTCCCGGAACGACCGCGCCACAACGACGACCGCGCTCCTGGATGCTGTAGGGAAGCCGACGGCGGTCCATTCGACGACCGTGGAGCCGGGTTCGGGGACGAAAGACGATCCCAATGCCGTGTCGACGACCGTCCTCCAGAACGTCGAATTGTTGTACGTTCATACGAACAGCCGACCCGAGGACGACCTCGAAGGCACGATTTCGGTCACGTTGCTCGTCACTCCGCGCCAGGCGGCGATCCTGAACCTGGCGCAGGAGAGAGGGTCGCTCCATCTGTCGCTCCGCAACGACGACGACGGCGACGCCCCGCTGGAGGAGGCGACGGCGACGATCGCCGACGTCGCGCCGATCTTCGCGCCGACTTCGGACGTGCTCACGATCCGCACCCTGCGCGGGACGCTCGCCGGACGCGACCAGATTACGGTACATCACGCCGCCGGGGCGAAGGCCGGCCGCAGGCAAGGGCCCGGCGGTCCCCGCCCCGCCCCGCCCGGTCCGTCGATGCTCTCTTCACGCCCCTAGGAATGCCGCAGGCCGGCAAGGGATTGGTCATGGCGAACTTCATCGTGGCCGACGACGAGTCGATGGCCGCGCGGATCCGGTCCGTCTTCTCGTTCCAGGATCCGAACGCGCCGAGGCCCGAGGTCCTGCCACCCGGCCAGGCCGCCGCGAGGCTGGCGCGCGAGCAGGCGGTGGGGGTCGTGGTCGCCGCGCTCCCGGCCGACCCGGCGACGGCCCTGGACATCCTGGGGCGGATCGCGCCGGCGGCCGGCGGCGGGCTGCTGGCCGTGGGGCCGACGTCCGACGCGCGGTTCGTCCTCCAGGCGCTCCGCGCGGGCGTCCGCGACTACCTGGACCGGGCGGAGCTGGAGGTCGAGCTGGCGGCGGCGCTGAAGCGCCTGGCCGAGCCTAGGGCCGCGGCGAGCCTGGGGCGCGTGGTCGCCGTGCTGGGGGCCGGCGGGGGGGCCGGGGCCAGCACGATCGCCGCGAACCTCGCCGCGGCCCTGGCGGCGGAGCACCGATCGGCCGGGCTGGTCGACATGAAGCTGGAGACGGGCGACCTCGCCGCCCTGCTCGATCTCAAGCCGACGTTCAGCCTGGCCGACCTCTGCCGCAACGCCGCGACGTTCGACCGCGTCATGCTCGAACGGACGCTCGCCCGCCACGAGTCGGGCGTGGCCCTGCTGGCCGCCCCCGCCCGCGTGGCCGACGCGGCCCTGGTCCGCGCCGAGGGGGTCGCACGGGCGATCGACCTGGCCCGGGCGATGTTCCCGTTCGTGGTCGTCGACGTCGACCATACCTACCGCGAGGAGCAGCTCGCGGCGCTGCGGCAGGCGGACGTCCTCCTGCTCCCCTTCCGGCTCGACTTCAACTCCCTGCGCAACGTCCACCGGGCGCTGGAGCACCTGAACCGGATGGGGCTGGCCGGCGAGCGGGCCCGGCTGGTCGTCAATCGCGCCGGCCTGCCGGTGGAGGTCCCCCGCGCCAAGGCGGAAGAGGCGCTGAACATGAAGATCGCCCACGTCGTCCCGGAGGACTTCAAGGCCGTCGCCCGGGCGAACAACAACGGCGTGCCGGTGGTGATCGAGGCCCCGAACTCCCGCGCCGGGCGGTCGCTGGCGCAGCTCGCGAGGTCGCTCGGGCCGCCGCGCCCGAGCGAGGCGCAGATGATGCACGCCGCGTCCCGGGGCGGCTGGCGGCCGTGGCGTCGGCACGTCGTCCCGGCCGCCGGCCGGGACGCGACCTAGGGTTGGCTCGGGGCCGCCGCCGCGTGCGGCCGTGAGGGGGCGAGGAGGGCGTCGCGATGGGCGGGCTGGTCGAGGTGATGGACCGCAGGGCTCCGGGGCCGGCCTCGGCCGAGGAGCGGCACCTTCGCATCAAGAAGGAGCTGCATCAGAAGCTCATCTCCGAGCTGGACCTCTCCGCGATGGGGTCGATGAGCGAGGAGGAGATCCGCGCCGAGATCCGGCGCGGGGCCGAGCAGCTCTGCCTGCGGCACGACGACCTGCTGAGCCTCCCCGAGCGCGAGCGGCTCGTCGAGGACGTGCTGGACGAGACGTTCGGGATCGGCCCGCTGGAGGGCCTGATGCGGGACGCGACCGTCTCCGACATCCTGGTGAACGGGCCCAAGGTCGTCTACGTCGAGCGGGGGGGGCGGCTCAACCGGACCGACGTCGTCTTCAACGACGAGAAGCACCTCCAGGAGATCGTCCGCCGGATCGTCGGCCGGGTCGGGCGGCGGATCGACGAGACCTCGCCCCTGTGCGACGCCCGGCTGCCGGACGGCTCGCGCGTCAACGCCGTGATCCCGCCCCTGGCCCTGGACGGCACGCTGCTGTCCATCCGCCGCGCCGGCAAGTCGCCGCTGCTGGTGGACGACCTGGTCGCCAAGCGGGCGATGACGCGGGAGATGGTCGACTTCCTCTCGGCCTGCATCCGGGGCCGGATCAACATGGTCATCTCCGGCGGCACGGGCTCGGGCAAGACGACGCTCCTGAACGCCCTCTCCGCGTTCATCCCCGAGGACGAGCGCGTGGTGACGATCGAGGACGCGGCCGAGCTGCGGCTCCAGCAGCCGCACGTCGTCCGCATGGAGACCCGGCCGCCGAACATCGAGGGCGAGGGGGCTATCGGGACGCGCGACCTGGTCAAGAACGCCCTGCGCATGCGGCCCGAGCGGATCGTCGTCGGCGAGTGCCGCGGCGGCGAGACGCTGGACATGCTCCAGGCCATGAACACCGGCCACGACGGCTCGCTGACGACGATCCACGCCAACGACACCCGCGACGCCATCGGCCGCATGGAGATGATGGTCGGCATGGCGGGCTTCGACCTCCCCATCTGGATCATCCGCCGCCAGATCGCGTCGGCCGTGCAGATCCTCGTCCAGGCGGCGCGGCTCTCGGGCGGCGTGCGGCGGATCATCAAGGTGTCGGAGATCGTCGGCATGGAGGACGACGTGGTCAGCATGCAGGACATCTTCGTCTTCAAGCAGACGGGCGTGGACGAGGACCGGCGGGCGCAGGGGTATCACTACTGCACGGGCGTCCGGCCGAAGTGCCTGAGCCGGCTGGAGGAGGCCGGCCTGGGCCTGCCGCCCGACCTGTTCGAAGGCCGGATCCTCACGCCCCGCGCGACGCCCGACCCGTCCGCGCCGCAGCCCCCGCCCGCCGCGGCCGAGGGGGATCGGCTCTGGGGCCTGTTCGGCCGGGGGCGGGAGGCGTCGTCGTGAGCGACTCGCTCGTGCCCATGCTGGCGGCGGTCTCGGCCGTGGCCTTCGTGGCGGCCGTCTATCAGGTGGTATCGGACCTCTTCCTGCGCGACCGCTCGCGGGTCAGCGACCGGGTGGACGTAGAGTTCCTGAAGCGGAAGGCGGCCGGGGCGGCGAAGAAGAAGGCGTCGCTGTTCAAGAACCTGGACCAGGTGGCCGGGGCGCGGGACGAGGCCGGGTCGCCCGGCTGGATGGAGCGGTTCGAGACGATGGTGGAGCAGTCGGGCCTGGACGTGGCACCGGGGCGGCTGCTGGCGATCGCCGCGGGGGCCGCGACGGCCCTGGGGGCGGGCGGGTTCGCCGTGCGCGGGAACCCGCTGCACGCCGCGATCGCGGCGGTCGTCGGCGGGGCGGCCCCGATCTGGTACGTCAAGCGGTCGCGCGACGCCCGCCTGGAG
Source organism: Planctomycetales bacterium 71-10 (assembly GCA_001898385.1). Classification (GTDB taxonomy): domain Bacteria; phylum Planctomycetota; class Planctomycetia; order Isosphaerales; family Isosphaeraceae; genus Paludisphaera. The sequence continues at coordinate 39,014 of MKTT01000085.1, read as the reverse complement.
CGGCTCCGGTCGCAGCTCCCGGACGCCTTCGACCTGATGGCCCGGGTCGTCCGCGCCGGGCAGAGCCTGGGTCAGGCGGTCCTGGGCGTGGCCGAGGAGTTCCCGCAGCCGATCTCGGCCGAGTTCGCCTACTGCTACGAGCAGCAGAACCTGGGGCTCTCGCCCGAGGTGGCCTTCCGCGAGCTGACGCGACGGACCGGGATCGTGGAGTTGAAGATCTTCGTCCTGGCCGTGCTGGTGCAGCAGCAGACCGGCGGCAACCTCTCGGAGATGCTGGGCAAGCTGGCCGGCGTGGTCCGCGAGCGCTATCGCATCCGGGGGACGATCTCCGCCCTGACCGCGGAGGGCCGGATGCAGGGCTGGATCCTGGCGGCCTTGCCGCCGCTGATGCTGCTGCTGCTGGTGTTCCTCAACTACGACTACGCCGCGGTCCTCTTCGACCACGGCGACGTCCTGGCGTGGACCTTCGTGGCCGAGGCGGTCGGCGTCCTCTGGATCCGCAAGATCGTGAACTTCGAATTCTGAGGCGGCCATGGACCCGGAGACGGTCGGACTGCTGGGGGTCTTCGCGGCGGTGGCGGGGCTGGCGACGGCGGCGGGGCTGGCGCTCTCGGGCCGGCGGGGTCGGCTGTCGGCCCGCCTGGAGGAGCTGTCGGGCAAGGCGCCCCGCGGCGACGGGCCCGAGCGGCCCGAGGCCGTCGCGAAGATCGCCCGCGCGGCGCTGCCGAAGCTGGGCAAGGTGATCGTCCCGGAGGACGAGGGGGAGCGCAACCGGCTGGCCGCGCGGCTGGTGCTGGCCGGGCTGTACAACCGCCAGGCGCTCCAGGTCTTCCTGGGCGTCAAGCTGTCGATCCTGATCGCCGCCCTGATCCTCGGCGTCGGCCTGATGTTCTCCGGCGCCGCGCCGGCGGCGACCTCGATCGCCGTGGCGCTGGGGGTGTTCGCGGCGGGCATGATCGGCCCGAGCTTCTGGCTGGACGACCGCCGCAAGCGGCGCCAGATGAAGCTCCGCCGCGCCCTGCCCGACGCGATGGACGTCCTCATCATCTGCCTGGAAGGGGGCCTGAGCTTCCAGGCGGGGCTGAAGCGCGTGGCCGAGGAGATCGCCTCGGCCCACCCGCTGCTGGGGGGGGAGTTGCGGATCGTCGACCGCGAGATCCAGCTCGGCCGCTCGCCGGGCGAGGCCCTGCTGCACTTCGCCGAGCGCACGGGGCTGGACGAGGCCGCCTCGATGGCGACGGTGGTGGGGCAGTCGGAGCGGTTCGGCGCCAGCCTGGTCAAGAGCCTGAAGGCCCATTCGGAGACGCTGCGCGAGCGCCGCAAGCAGACGGCCGAAGAGCGGGCGCAGAAGGCCGCGACCAAGATCCTCTTCCCGACCCTCCTCTGCATCTTCCCCGCGGTCTTCATCATCCTGCTGGCGCCGGCCGTCATCCAGACGATGGCCGTGCTGGGCGGGATGGGCGGGGGCGAGCCGGGCGGCCCGCCCCCTCCGGCGTCAGTCGCCGCGGGCCGCTGACGCGCGGGCCACCGCGGGGTCGACCCGGGGGGCGTCGCGGGAGGCGAGGGCGACGCCCGCGGCGCGGAGGCCCTCGCGGGCGGAGGGGGAGTCGGGCTTGGCGGCGACGGCCGCGGCGTACAGCTCGCGGGCCTCGTCGATCCTCCCCTCCATCGCGCTGGCCAGGGCCAGGTTGGCCTGGGCGTCGGCTCGGTCGAGCCCGGCGCGGGCGAACTCGGCCATCGCCCCGTCGCGGTCCCCCTGGCGGGCGAGGGCCAGGCCGAGGTTGTTGTGCGCGCGGGCGTTCCGCGGGTCGCGCGCCAGGGCCTTGCGCAGGTGGGCCTCGGCGTCGGCCCAGCTCCGCCGCAGGTACAGGCTGTATCCGCGGTCGCAGAGGATCTCAGGGTCGTCGGGCGAGAGCTTCAGGGCCTTCGCGAAGTGGTCGTCGGACGCGGCCTCGTCGCCCCGCCGGTGGGCCAGGACCGCCAGGCGGCCCTCGGCGTCGGCGCGACGGGGGTCCTTCTCCAGGGCCCGGGCGTAGGCGGCCTCGGCGCCCGCGACGTCGCCGGACTCCTCCATGGTGCGGCCCATGGCGATCTCGACGTCCGCCGCCTGCCGCTTCGAGACCTTCGCGCCGGGGCCGGTCTCCAGCAGCCGGGCCGAGGGGTGCTCGCCCCGACGCGCCGGGCCGGCGTGGCAGCCGGCGCAGAGCAGCGCGGCCGGGATCAGCGCGGCGATCAGTCGTCGGTCGATTCGCACGGGCTCAACCCCTTTCGTCACTGGCCCGGGACCACGCCCACCATCTGGTTCGTGACGCCGCTCGGGCTGTTGACGCCGTTCGCGTTGATCGGGATCGGCGGCCCGTACTGCTGCGTCCGGTTCAGGGCGTTGGCGCTGACGACCTGCGCGTTGACGCCCGACATGCCGAACGGCGCGGGCTGGCCGACGAGGACGCGGTCGGCGCCGACGGGGATCGACGAGGCGGCCAGGGCCTCGATCACGACCCGTCGCCGCTCGCCCGCCAGCGCGGGGTCATCGGGCGTCCGTTCGACGATCAGCGGGAACGGGCTGGCGGCGAGCTGGGCCGCCGCCTTGGCGAGCTGGTCGCGGCCCCGCTCGGTCAGCTCGGCCGAGCCGGGTTCGAAGTCGTAGTCGTACAGGGCCAGGCGGGCCTCGGCCCCGTTGGAGGCCATCGTCCGGCCCATCGCGTAGACGGACGAGCCCAGTGGGCGGGGCTTGAACTCCTCCGGGTAGCCGAGCATCTTCCCCTGCACCCGCCGCCACGGCCACGACCGGATCTTCTTCCAGAAGAAGTGCGGCCCCTTCTTCGCCGTGGCCACCGGGTCGAGCGGGGCCTTCTCAAGCCTCGTCTGGACCTCGTAAGGCGGGCCTTCCACGACCACCGGCGCCGGGCGGACGATCGGGGGCTCCGCTGCGTCGCCGGCCTCGTACTCGCCGGCCTCGACCGCCGTCGCCGGGGGGAGCGGCGGCGGGATGAACGCGGGGGCCTGCTGGGCGCGGGCGGCGGGGGCCAGGGCGGCGAGCAGGAGCCCTGCGATCAGCCGTCGCCGCGCGGTCTCGGGGGTCATCGCGTCGCGCTCCTTCATTTCGAGAAGCCCACCGGGCCGTTCATGTACTTGCGCTCGACGAGCGCCGGGCGGACCAGGTGGAGCGGGTCGTCGTACATGGTGGTGGCGCGGGCGTCGACGCCCGTGCGGCCCTCGATCCGGTTCATGAAGAAGAACTCCAGGTCGTTGGGCTGGTCGACCTCGTCGCCTGGCGTGGGGGGGACCTGCCCCGGCTTCATCGGCTCGACGAGGTAGGGCGTCACCAGGACGACCAGCTCCTTCTCGATGCGGTTGCTGGTGGTGTTGCTGAAGAAGGCGCCGATGTACGGGAGGTCGCCCAGGCCGGGGATCCGCTCGGTCTCGCCGTCGAGCGAGAGCTGCATCAGGCCCGCGATGGCCAGCGTCTCCCCCTGGCGCAGCTCGACCGTCGTGTGCGAGCGCCGGACGTTCAGGCCGGGGACCGGCGAGCCGCCGGGGACCAGGGTCGTCCCCAGCGAGAAGTCGATGGAGCTGACCTCCGGGTCGACCGTCAGCCGGATCGTCTCGCCGTCCTCGACGATCGGGAGGAAGGCCAGGCGGACGCCGAAGTCCTTGAACTCCACCTGCACGTTCCCGCCGCCGACGCCGCCCCCCAGCCCGGAGTTCACCGGGACCGGGAACTGGCCGCCGGCCAGGAAGTTCGCCTGGTGGCCGTTGAGCGTCACCAGGTTCGGCTCGGCCAGGATCTTCAGCAGGTTGTTCCGCCGCAGCGCCGTGATGACCGTGTTGAACCGGGCCCCGGAGAAGGTCCCGAAGAGGGTGGACCCGGCCGCCATGGCGATGTCCCGGGCGTCCACGTTCTGGAGGTCCGGGTTGAAGGTCGTCCGGCCGACCTGGCCCGGCGCGTAGGCGGAGCCGCCGATCTGCGTGCCGAAGAGGCTGCCGAACTCGGGGATCGAGGCCAGGAAGTCGGCGCCGATCTGGCGGAAGGCCGTGCGGTTCAGCTCCGCCACGCGGACCTTGAGGAGCACCTGCTGGGAGGTGGGGACGCGGATCAGGTTGATGACCTGGACCTGGTTGGTCGCGATCTGGTTGGCCGTGAGGGACCCGGGGGTGGTCGGCGGGGCGATGGGCCCGGACGCGGCCCCGGCCGGCCCCATCCCGCCGATCATCCCCGCGGCCGATCCGGCCAGCTCGGCCGCGAACCCTCCGTTCCCGCCCGCCGGGCCGTCCTGGGGGGCCTCCGGCTCGCCGGGATCCGTCCCCGCCATCGCGTTGCGGGCGTCGCCCACCTGGCCGAGCACCATCACGCGCTGGACGTTCCGGATGTAGCCGTCGATCGCGGAGATGATCCGGGCGACCTCGGAGGCGTCGCGAGCCTGGCCCTCGACGACCACCTTGTCGCGCAGGGCCGACAGCTCCAGGCGGGCGTCGGGGAACAGCCTGCGCAGCTCGGCGTCGAGGGCGGCCAGGTCGGGGACGACCCGCAGCTCATATTCGTAGGTCCGCCCGGACGACGTGGTGACCATGAAGTCGGTGACGCCCAGGCGCTTGCCCATCAGGCGCACCTGCCTGGGCCCGACCTGGAAGAAATCCGCGACCAGGGGGTCGCCGACGGCCAGGAACGGGGCGGACTTGCCCGGCTGGGCCAGGTCCTCGGCGAACGTCAGGAAGCGGCCCCGGCCCACCTTGACCTCGATCGTCCCCGCGGAGGAGTCCCCGGAGACCGCCGGGGCCCCGGCGTCGGGCGGGGGGGGGAGCGGGTCGGCCTCCGGCGTCGCGGGCTCGACCCGCGGAGGGGGCGGGAGCGGGACGAGCGGGGCCGGGGGGATCTCCTGGGCCGGCGCCGGGCCCGCGGCGGCGAAGAAGCCCGCGGCGACGAGGGCCCGGACCTTCGCACATCGCGCGATCGGCTTCGCTCGGCTTGTTTTGGCATCGGACATGGGACGGGCCGCCGCAAGATCGGGATAATCGCCATTATCGCGCCTGGCCCTCATCGGCACGCTCGGGCCTCGGACTTGAGCCTTAATCGCCCGCGACGTCGGCCATATATCTTGCATCCTGATGTTTTTTTGCGACGGATCTGGAAAGCGGATCGATGTTGAGATTTATTCAGTTTCGGCGGGGGCGATTCGTGGCGGACCTGTAGGTTCGTTTGAGGCGGTGACGCCGTCGTCGCGTTTCGGGTGCAATGGGTCGTTCGCGCCAGTCGATGAGCCGTCCTCTCGGGGCTCGATCGATCGCGATGCTGCGTGTGGGCCCCCGGGAGCGGGGGTCGAACCAAGGGAGGGGGGCGAGTCCGGGCGGGATGTGCCGGGATTCGTCCATTCAACCTCGACGTCGAGGGCTTTCGACGCCGAGGGGAGGCCATATGGACCTGATGTCGCCGCTGCGCCCCGCCCTGCCGACGCCGGGGCCGGCCGAGGTCGTCATCCATCCTCGCGACGCTTTCAAGCGGGCTTTCGACGTGGCGGCGGCCGTGACGGCCCTGACCTTGCTGGCCCCGCTGATGTTGCTCCTGGCCGCGTTGGTGCGGCTGGACTCGCCGGGCCCGGTCCTGTTCCGCCAGGCCAGGCTCGGCCGGGGCGGGCGGAGCTTCCAGATCCTCAAATTCCGCACGATGGTCGCGGACGCGGAGCAGCGGCTGGCCGCGCTGGAGTCCTCGAACGAGGCGGCGGGCGGCGTGCTGTTCCGGATGGCGCGAGACCCGCGGGTCACGCGGCTCGGCGCGTGCCTGAGGAGGACGAGCCTCGACGAGCTGCCGCAGCTCATCAACGTGCTGCAGGGGGACATGAGCCTGGTGGGGCCCCGGCCGTGGACGGTCCGCGATTCGGAGCAGGTCGCCGCGATGGATCCCGCGGGGGCGCGACGACGGCTGGAGGTCCGGCCCGGGCTGACGGGCCTGGCGCAGGTCCGAGGGCGTCGCGACCTGGACCCGGCCCGGACGGTTGAGCTGGACGGGCTCTACGTCGCCCGGCGCGGGCCGCTGACGGACCTCGTCATCCTGCTGGAGACGATCCCCGTCGTGATGCTGGGCCGCGGCGTCGCCTGACCCCCAACGCGAGGAGGTTCACCGTGGCTCGGCCCGTCGCGTACATGACCATCGACCTGGAAGACTACCGCCGCCAGGAGCTTCGGGACCACTGGGATCCGGCCGAGCCGGCCCACCCGCGCGAGGTCGAGCGGCAGCTCGACCTGACGCTGGGGCTGCTGGGCGAGCTGGGGGCGGGGGCCACGTTCTTCGCGGTGGGCCGGCTCGTCGCCGAGCTGTCCCGCGGGGCGTGGCGCGGGATCTCCGGGCCGCACCGGCTGGGCTGCCACGGCGACGAACACCTTCGGGTGCATCGGCTGGGGCCCCACGGCTTCGCCCGCGACCTGGCGCGGTCGCGGGGACGGCTGGAGGAGGTGTCGGGCCGGCCGGTCGTGTCCTTCCGCGCCCCTTATTTCGGCGCCGACGGCTGCGACCCCTGGTTCGGCGAGGCCCTGGCGCGGGAGGGCTTCCGGGTCGACAGCTCGCGGCGGGCCGCCGAGATGCCGCCCGGCCGCGAGGGGACCTACCCGCTCCCCGGCGCGGGGGGGCGGGTCGTGGAAGTCCCACTGCGGTCGCTGGGCGTGGGGCCGAAGCGGATCACCGTCATCGGCGGGACCTACTTCCGGCTGCTGCCGACGCCCTGGATCGTCGCCCTGCTGGAAGGGGCGCGCGCCCGCGGGTTCCTCCCGATGGTCTACCTCCACCCCTACGACCTCGATCCCGGGGCGCCGCCGCTGGCGTACCCGCGGTTCTCGCGCTGGCGGCCCCGGCTGGGCGACCGCATCCGCCGGATGGGCCGCGAGTCGGCCGCCGACAAGCTCCGCGTCCTGGCCTCGCTCTACGACTTCCGGCCCGTCGAGTCGCTCCTCGACCCGGCCCCGGCGCCTCGGCCGCTCGCCGCCGACGCCTTCGATCCCCCGGCCGTCGCGGTCGCCCTCGGCGCGATCGCCGCGCCTTGAAGGAGGCCCCGAGTCCACCCATGCCGAACTCTCTCGCCGACGCCCCCGTCGGTCGCGCGCCCGCCCCGCCGCCCCCGCCGGTCTTCCCGATCTGGGGCGTCCCCCTGGCGGCGATCACCTATGAAGAGGCGTTGGATCGCGTCGTCGCCCTGATCGGGCGCGGCGAGCCCTCGTACTTCATCACCGCGAACCTGAACTATGCGATGCTCGTCGAGCGCATGCCCGAGCTGGCGGAGGTCACGCGCGGGGCCGACTTCATCGTCTCCGACGGCGGCCCGTTCCTGCGGATCGCGGCGTGGAAGGGGGGCCGGCTGCCGGAGCGGGTCGCCGGCTCGGACCTGACGTTCGACCTCTGCCGCATCGCCGCCGAGCGGGGCTATCGGGTCTTCCTCCTGGGCGGAGGGCCGGGGGTGGGGGACGCCGCCGCGGAGAACCTCCGGCGGCGCTACCCGGGGCTGGACGTCGCCGGGGTCGCCGCGCCCGCGATCGGCGAGCCGGGCGGGGCCTGGGAGGAGGAGCTGGCCGGGCGCATCCGCGCCGCCGCGCCGCACCTGCTGCTCGCCGGGCTGGGGATGCCGAAGGGGGAGATGGTCCTGGCCCGGCTGCATCGCGCGTGGGGCGTCCCGGTCTCGGTGCAGGTGGGGATGTCGCTGGACCTGGCCGCGGGCCGGATCCGCCGGGCCTCGCCGTGGGTCCAACGGATGGGCTGGGAGACCCTGCATCGGATCGCCCTGGAGCCGAGGCGGCTGCTCCCCCGCTACTCGCGCAACTTCGTCTTCCTGGTCCGCAGGCTCCTCGCCGACCTGCCGACGGACCTCGCGGCCCGCGCCTCGCGCCGTCGCGGCCCGGGGCGGACCTGATCCGGCCGGAGGCCGCCCCGCTTCTCCGTCCCGGATAAGCCCCCCCACTTGTCGATTCGGCCGGGCGTCCGTAGTCTGTGTGGCGGGGGCGGGCCGAAGCGTCGGCCGGCCGGGCCCGTCCGTGTCGTCGCTCGTCGGGAACCGTCATGATGACAAGACCGCTGTGGATTCGCGGGATCGCTCTGGCCTGGGCCTGCCTCGGGACGACGGCGGGCCCCGCCTCGGCCGGGGACGACGCCCCCAAGGCCGACGCCCCCAAGGCCGGCGTCGGGCCCAGGCTGGCCGACTACTTCGGGTTCCTGCCGCTGGAGCTGTACAAGCTCGACTACCGCATCGGCAACCTGACGGTCGCCGACGTCGACGGCGACAAGGTGGGCGACGTGATCGTCGCCAACAACGCCCGGTCGCGGATCGACCTGCTCCTCTCCTCCAGGAAGTCCGCCGAGGCCGCCGAAGCGCGCCCCTTCCGCAAGGAGGTCAACGACCTGGAGTCCGACAAGCGGATGCGGCCGGTGAGCGTCTCGGTGGATCGCGAGGTCGTCAGCCTGGCCGCCGGCGACTTCAACGGCGACGGCAAGCCCGACCTGGTCTTCTACGGCACCCCCGCCGAGGTGGTCATCCTCCCCAACGAGGGGGGCGGCAAGTTCGGCCCGCCCCGGCGCATCAAGACGGGCGACGCCCTGGAGAGCGGCAACGCCCTGGCCGTCGGCGACGTCGACCGCGACGGCCGCGACGACGTCGCGCTGCTGACCGAGGGCGAACTGGTGCTGATCCGCCAGGTCGAGCCCGGCGTGATGTCCGAGCCCGAGCGCTCGCCCCACACCGCGACCACCCCCAGCATGGTCAAGCTCCAGGACGTCGACGGCGACGGCGGCCTCGACGTCATCATCCTCGACGGCGACACCGACCACCCGATCCACGCCCGGCTCTCCACCCCCGACAAGAAGCTGGGGCCGGAGCAGCAGTTCGCGCTGCCCAAGGTCCGGGCCCTGGCGTTCGGCCAGGTCGACGGCAAGGCCGGCGTGGAGGTGCTGACGGTCGAGGAGCAGTCGGGCCGGGGCAAGGTCTACACGCTCGACGAGTCGGCCCCCGAGTCGGACGACAAGTGGGGCCGCCTGGCCTTCTTCGGCTTCCCCAAGGGGAACGAGCGCGGCCGCAGCCTGGCCGTGGGGGACGTCGACGGCGATAAGAAGGTGGACGTCGTCGTCACCGACCCGGCCAACGCCCAGTTCTGGGTCTACCGCCAGGCCGGGGGCGGCGGCCTCGGCTCCGCCGAGTCCTTCCCGGGCCTGCTGGGAGGGAGGCAGGTGCTCCTCACGGACGCGGACGGCGACGGCAAGGCCGAGGCGTTCGTCCTGTCGGAGCAGGAGAAGCAGATCGGCCGCAGCCGGTTCGAGGGGGGGCGCCTCACCTTCCCCTCCGCCCTGCCGATCCAGGGCGAGCCCGTCGCCATGGCGTTCGCCGACCTCGACGAGTCGGGCAGGCCGGCCCTGGTCTACGCCGCCCGCACCAAGCCCGGCGCCGACTCGTTCGAGCTGCGGGCGATCCGGCCCGAAGGGGCCGGGGGCTTCGCCGCCGCGAAGTTCGGCGCGGCCGAGACGGTCGCGCTGTCCGGCCTCTCCGGCGCGCCCACGGCCATCCGCGCCCTGGACGTCGACCGCGACGGCGAGACCGACCTGCTGGTCTTCAGCGCCTTCGGGTCGCCGATCCTGCTGCTGGGCCAGGAGGACGAGGGCCTCAAGCCGTTCGCCGGCGGCCTCGGCCCGCTCGGCGGCGCGACGCCCGCCGGCGTGGGCGCGGTCGACCTGGAGGGGCCGGCCGTCTTCGTCGCCCAGAACACCTTCGCCCGCAACGTCCTGCTGGACGACAAGGGCCAGTGGCAGATCAAGGACCAGTACAACGCCGCCCGCGGCACCGCCCAGGTCCAGGGCGCCGCGGCCCTCGACGTCACCGGCGAGGGCCGCAAGGACGTCGTGCTGCTGGATCGCAACTCCAAGTCGCTGCTGTTCCTGACCCCCAAGGACGGCGTCTATCGCCAGGCCGGCAGCCTGGCCGTGGGCGCGATCAACTTCGACGGCCTGCATGTCGGCGACTTCGACGGCGACGGCCGCGACGACCTCCTCGTCGCCGGCACCGACCGCTTCGCCGTCCTCCAGACCGGCGGCCGCGGCCGCCGCCTGAAGGAGATCGCCGGCTACGAGCCGAAGACCGCCGAGGGCCGCCTCGGGGACCTCATCGCCGGCGACTTCAACGCCGATGGCGTCGCCGACGTGATCTTCACCGACGTCGCCGAGCAGGCCCTGGACGTCGCCTCCTACGACGGCACCGAGGACCTGCTCCACGCCCTGACGTTCAAGCTCTACGAGCGGAAGTCGTTCCACGGCGGCGGGGGCTCCTCCTTCGAGCCCCGCGAGATGGCCGCCGGCGACGTCGACGGCGACGGCCGCACCGACCTGGTCATGATCCTCCACGACCGCGTCGTCGTCCTCCGCCAGGATCCCGGCGAGGAGAAGGAGCCCGCCGAGACCGCCGCGGCGCGGTGAATCGCCGCCTCGGCCCGACGCCCGGGGAAGAAGTCGCCGGCGCGTCGGGCGGGCCGTGGCCCGCGGGGGCGGCGAGCCGTTAGAATCGGGTCGTCCGCGGCGCCGAGGATTCCACGTCGCACCACGCATCGGCGGCGCCCGCGACCTGAACTCCTTCGCGGGATCGCCATCCATGCTGCGCCTCGCCTTGATCCTGTCGGCCCTGTCGACCGTCGCGGCCGGCCCGTCCGATCCGCCGCCGATCCGCGTGCTGTTCCTCGGCGACCGCGGCCACCACGCGCCGGCCGATCGCGCGGCCCAGATCGCGCCGGTCCTCGCCCTCCGCGGCATCGACGTGACGTACACCGAGGACGTCGCGAAGGCCCTCGACCCGCAGGCGCTCCAGGGCTACGACGCCCTCGTCCTTTATGCCAACATCGACGAGATCGCCCCGGGTCGGGCGAAGGCGCTGGTGGACTACGTCGAGGCCGGCGGCGGGTTCGTGCCGGTCCACTGCGCCTCGTTCTGCTTCCGCAACGCGCCCGAGTGCGTCGCGCTGATCGGCGGCCAGTTCAAGAGCCACGAGACGGGGACGTTCGAGACGGCCGTCGTCGCGCCCGAGCACCCGATCATGAAGGGCTTCGCCCCGTTCAAGACCTGGGACGAGACCTACGTCCACGAGAAGCACAACGAGCAAGGCCGGACCGTCCTCCAGGTCCGCGACGAGGAGCCCTACACCTGGACCCGGGAGCAAGGGAAGGGCCGCGTCTTCTACACCGCCTACGGCCACGACTCGCGGACGTGGGAGCAGCCGGGCTTCCAGGCCCTGCTGGAGCGCGGGATCCGCTGGGCGGCCGGCAAGTCGGTGTACGACTCGCGGCCGACCGTCGCGCCGGGGCTGAAGCCGGCGGCGGTCGTCGACGCCGGGTCCGACATCCCCAACTACCTCCCGTCCGAGAAGTGGGGGACCCAGGGCGAGCCCTACCGGAAGATGCCCGAGCCGCTCAGCCCAGAAGAGTCGCTCAAGCACCTGGTCGTCCCGAAGGGCTTCGAGCCGTCCCTCTTCGCCGCCGAGCCCGAGATCGCCAAGCCGATCTGCATGGCCTGGGACCACCGGGGCCGGCTCTGGATCGCCGAGAGCTTCGACTACCCCAATACCAAGCAGAAGCGCGGGGCCGAGGGCCGCGACCGGATCAAGATCCTCGAAGATCAGGACGGCGACGGCAAGGCCGAGACTTCCACCGTCTTCGCCGAGGGCCTGAACATCCCGACGAGCCTCTGCCATTACGACGGCGGCGTGATCGTCCTCCAGGCCCCGGACACCCTGTTCCTCAAGGATGCGGACGGCGACGGCAAGGCCGATGTCCGCCAGGTGCTGTTCACCGGCTGGGGCGTCGAGGACACCCACGCCGGGCCGAGCAACCTCCGCTACGGGCCGGACGGCTGGATCTACGGGATCGTGGGCTACTCGGCCTTCAAGGGGACCGTCGGCGGCGAGCGGCTGGAGTTCGGCCAGGGGTTCTACCGCTTCCGGCCCGACGGCTCGAAGCTGGAGTTCCTCCGCAGCACCAGCAACAACTCGTGGGGCGTGGGGATCAGCGAGGAGGGCCTGATCTTCGGCTCCACCGCCAACGGTTGCCCCAGTGTCTTCCTCGGCGTGCCGAACCGCTACTACGAGTCGGTCCGGGGCTGGTCGCCGAGCGTCCTCCGGATGATCGCCGCGACGAACAACATCTACCCGGAGACCGACAAGGTCCGGCAGGTCGACCACCACGGCGGGTTCACCGCCGGGGCGGGGCACGCCCTGTACACGGCCCGGACGTACCCCGCGCCCTACTGGAACCGGACGGCGTTCGTCGCCGAGCCGACGGGGCACCTGATGGCGACGTTCACGCTCCAGCCGAAGGGGAGCGACTTCGCCTCGTACAACGGCTGGAACCTCGTCGCCAGCGACGACGAGTGGACCGCGCCCATCATCGCGGAGGTCGGCCCCGACGGCCACGTCTGGGTCGTCGACTGGTACAACTACATCGTGCAGCACAACCCCACGCCGCAGGGCTTCCAGACCGGCAAGGGGAACGCCTATGAGACGCCGTTGCGGGACAAGACCCACGGCCGCATCCACCGGATCGTCTGGAAGGACGCCCCGAAGCCCGACTGGAAGCCGCTCGACCCGGCCGACGCCGACGGCCTCGTGGCCGCCCTCTCCGGCGACAACCAACTCTGGCGGATGCACGCCCAGCGGCTGCTGGTCGAGCGCGGCAAGGCCGACGTCGTCCCGGCGCTGCTGGCCCTGGCGGCCGACCCGAAGGTCGACGCGATCGGCCTGAACCCCGGCGCGATCCACGCCCTCTGGACGCTCCGCGGGCTCGGGGCGATCGACGCCGACGCCAAGGCCCGCGAGGCCGCGGTCTCGGCGCTGAAGCACCCGTCGGCCGGCGTGCGGCGGAACGCCTTGCAGGTGCTCCCGCGCGACGCCGAGGCGGCGAAGGCGATCGTCGCCGCCGGCTCCATCCTCGACCCGGACGCCCAGGTCCGGCTGGCCGCGCTGCTGACGCTGGCCGACGTCCCCGCCGACCCCGCGGTCGGCGATGCGCTGGCGGGGGCCCTGATCGTCAAGCTGGGCGAAGGCGACCGCTGGATCGCCGACGCCGCCACGAGCGCCGCGTCGGCCCACGCCGAGCCCTTCCTCAAGGCCCTGGCCCTCAGGTCGAGCCGGGCCCGGAGCGAGCCGACGCTGGAACTCCTGACGTTGACGGCCAGGGTCGCCGAGCACCACGCCCGGGGCGGGCCGGCGGCGACGATCGGCGGCGTCCTGAGTGATTTCGCCGGCGCCGCGGGGAACCCCTTCGGCCGGTCGATCGCCCATCAGGTGGTGATCGGCGAGGCGAAGGGCTGGCCGGCCGACGCCCGGCCGACGCTCGACGAGGCCGCCGAGAAGTCGCTCGCCTTGCTGCTGGAACGGCTGCCTTCGAAGGGTCGCGGCCCGCTGGTCTCGCTCGGCTCACGCTGGGGGAGCCGGGCCATGACGGAGGCTTCCGAGGCCGTCGCGAAGGGGCTGCTCGCGAAGGTCGCCGACGACGCCGCGGCCGAGGCCGACCGGATCGCCGCGGCCCGCGAGGTCGTCGAGCTTCGCCCCGAGGACGACGCCGTCGCCGAGGGCCTGGTCGAGCAGGTCACGCCCCGCACGTCGCCCGCCCTGGCCGTCGGCCTGGTCGAGGCGCTGGCGAAGGGCCGGGCCCGGTCGGCCGGCGCGGCGATCCTGTCCGGGCTGCCTCGCATGACGCCCGGCGCCCGCTCGGCGGCCCTCCGCGCCCTGCTGGGCCGGGCCGACTGGACGGCCGACCTGCTCGACGCCGTGGACTCCGGCGACGTGAGCCTGAACGACCTGACGCTCGACCAGAAGCAGGGGCTCGCCGGCCATCCCGACAAGGCGCTGGCCGGGCGCGCCGCCATGCTCATCGCCCGCGGCGGGGTGCTCCCCGACGCCGACCGCCAGGCCGTCGTCGACCGGCTCTCCAAGGTGGTCCTGGAAGGGGGCGACGCCGTCCGGGGGAAGAAGCTGTTCGTCGACCAGTGCGCCAAGTGCCACAAGCACGGCGGCGAGGGGGGGAACGTCGGCCCGGACCTCAGCGGCATGGCCTCGCACCCCCGGTCCGAATTGCTCGTCCACGTCGTCGATCCCAGCCGGAGCGTGGAGGGGAACTTCGTCCAGTACGCCGTGGCCACGTCGGACGGCCGCGTCATCAACGGCCTGATGGCGTCGGAGTCGAAGACGGCCGTCGAGATCCTCGACGCCGAGGCCAAGACCCACGCCATCCTCCGCGAGGACATCGACGAGCTGGCCGCGTCGAAGAAGTCGCTCATGCCCGAGGGCTTCGAGCAGCAGCTCGGCGAGGAGGGGCTGAAGGACGTCCTCGCGTTCCTCACGGCCCGCGGCAAGTACCTGCCGCTGGACCTCCGCAAGGCGGCGACCGTCGTCACGACGAAGGGGATGTTCTACGCCTCCGAGTCGCCCGTCGAGCGCCTGGTCTTCCCCGACTGGGGCCCGAAGGAGTTCCAGGGCGTGCCGTACCAGCTCATCGACCCCCAGGGGGACCGCACCCCGAACGCCATCATGCTGAACGGTCCGATCGGCGAGGTCGCCCCGAAGATGCCGAAGGCCGTCGAGGTCTCCTGCAACGCGCCCGCGAAGGCCATCCACATCCTGGGCGGGATCGGCGGCTGGGCGTACAACGGCGGCGAGCCGAGCAAGACGACCTCGATGATCGTCCGCCTGCACTACGCCGACGGCCGGGTAGAGGACCACCCGCTCCTGAACGGCGTCCACATCGCCGACTACATCCGGCCGGTGGACGTCCCCGGCTCGGACCTGGCCTTCACCCTCCGCGGCCGTCAGGTCCGCCACGTCAAGGTCGCCCCCGCGCGGCCCGAGCCCATCGCCCGCATCGAGCTGGTCAAGGGCGACGACCAGACCGCCCCGGTCGTCATGGCCGTGACCGTCGAGGCCGAGTGACCCGTCCCCGGCGGGGCCGACTTCTCGGCCCCGCCGGACGTCCCGAGACTGGCTCCGTTCGCCGCGTCGGACAGGGTGATTGATGGTTGTAAGGCTTTTACTGTCATGGTTTTGTTGTGGGGCGCGGCTGGGTTCGATCGTCGATTTCGAATGAGTTTTTGCGGTGCCGGGCGAGCGTCCTTCTCCACGAGGGGAGGAGATGGGGGGCCCATCTTTCGGACCCGAAGTTTAGGCGACATGGGCCATCTTCAGACGGCCCTATAGCGCCCATCCCGCCCCTCTCCCCTCGGGAGAGGGTAGCCGCGCAGCGGCGGGTGAGGGTCGTCGGTGCGCGGAAGGCATTCAGGACGCGATGTTTCGAAAACAGGCCTACGACAAGCATCCTTCTCCCCTTGAGGGAGAAGGCGTCGATCGCCAAGCTATCTCAACAGGTCCGGCGACCCTCACCCGACCCTTCGGGCCGCCCTCTCCCGGTGGGAGAGGGGACGTCGGCACCGGGTGAGTCCGTGTCTATCTTGCCCAGGATCCGAGTCGATAAGATGTGTCCACATCTCTGCGCGAAACGGAATGGGGCCGGCTTCGGGCGTGACCGACGGGCAAGTCCCGCCGGACGGCATGGGCCGGGCTTCTGGATTCACGCGGATTGCCAAAGAACCTCTCGTCCCCGGCATGATCCGCATGGCGGCCGGCGGGATTTCAGGAATCTTCGAGAAAAGCGGAGATCCGACCCGGCGGGTCGCGGGGCCGGAAGACGACGCACGCCCGCCGCGCGGCGCGGCGGGCTGGTGATCCGGGAGGGTCGTCCGGGATTACGCACGGCGGCGGCGGATGGCCGCGGCGGCCAGGAGGATTGAGGCGGTGCCGGCGGCGACCAGGCTCGACGGTTCCGGTACCGCCGCATCCCGCAAGGCGAAGGCGGTATAGTTACCGGCGGCGATGGCGGTGAAGCCGGTTCCGGTGGGCGTGTTCGAGACCATGCCGTAATAGTCGCCGCCCCAGGCGGTGATCGATCCGTCAGCACCTAGTGCATAGCGACTGTAGCCGCCGGCGGCGATGGCGGTGAAGCCGGTGGCGGTCGGCTTGTCCGAGACCTGGCCTTCGTTGTTCTGACCCCAGGTGGCGATCGATCCGTCCGCGCCCAGCGCGAGGTTGCTGAAGACGCCGGGGGCGACGGCGGTGAAGCCCGCTCCGGTGGGCGCGCCGGAGACGAGGCCGAAGTAGTCGTCGCCCCAGGCGACGATCGAGCCGTCCGCCCGCAGCGCGTAGACATTCACCTCGTTGGCGGCGATGGCGGTGAAGCCCGCTCCAGTCGGGGTCCCGGGATCCCCGAAGAGGCCCCAGCAGGCGATCGAGCCGTCGGCACGCAGCGCGTAAGTGTTGAAGTGGGTGAAGGCGACGGCCTTATAACCGCTGTCGGTTGGCGTGCCAGAGACCTCACCACGGCCGTCGTCGCCCCAGGCGACGATCGAGCCGTCCGCCCGCAGCGCGCAAGCTTTCCTGAAGCCGGCGAAGATGGCGGTGAATCCGGTTCCGACAGGCGCGCCGGAGACCTGGCCGTGGTTGTCCTCGCCCCAGGCGACGATCGAGCCGTCCGCCCGCAGCGCATAGGCGTTGAAGCCATCGGCGGCGATGGCGGTGAAGTCGTCGCCGCTCGGCGCGCCGGAGACCAGGCCGCGGCCGTCGTCGCCCCAGGCGACGATCTCGCCGGCGCGGAGGGGGGAGGTCGTCAGGAGGCCGAGCAGGAGGAGGGTGAGGGGACGCGAGGCTGTCGAACGCAGGAGGTGGGACATCAACGTCCTCCCTGGGAGGGGATGACGAGGCGTCGGGTCGGCCGTGCGGCCGGACTCGGGGCGCGGCGTTGCGGCCCGGCGTCGTCATCACGGGTTGGGGTCGAGTGTCAGGGGTAGGAGGCTTCTCGCGGGGGGCGGCGTGGGGGCGGGGACCACGACGTCGTGGCCACGGGCCGGCGTCGTCCTCGCGGCCGTCCCCATCCGGCGAGGGTGCACCGGCCGATCTCATGGACGGCCGGCGACCTTCGTCGCGAACGGGTTGGAAACGGACTAAAGAGTGCCCTTCCTGCCGGATATTGACGATGTTGATCCGCCTTGTCAATGGGTGTGATTTTGTGTTCCAGGTCGTGCGTTCGTCCGCGGCGTCGATCCCGGGCTGGCCGTCGGGGCGCGGCGGTGGAAACCCGAGGGCCGGCGCGCGATAATCGGAGCCCTGATCCCTTCGGGGCCCCGCGCCGCCCGGCGCGGGCCCCGCCGCTCCTGAAACTCGAAAGGACGACCCCTTGAGACGCATCCTCCTCGGCGCGCTGCTCGCGGCGCTGCCGGCGTCGACCTACGCCGACGACGAAACGACGTGGAAGCCCGCGCCCGGCTCGCTCATGACCCGGTGGGCGGCGCAGGTGGATCCGGCGACGGTCCATCCGGAATACCCCCGCCCGCAACTCGTCCGCGAGGCGTGGACGAACCTGAACGGCCTGTGGGACTACGCCGTCCGGCCCGCGGACGACGCGAAGCCCGAGGCGTTCGACGGCCAGATCCTCGTCCCGTTCCCGATCCAGTCGGCCCTCAGCGGCGTCAAGAAGGACGTGAAGCCGGAGGAGACGCTCTGGTATCGCCGGACGTTCGAACTGGCGAAGCCGGCCGAGGGGACCCGGTTCCTGCTCCACTTCGGCGCCGTGGACTGGGCGTCGACCGTGTCCGTCAACGGCCAGGTCGTCGGCGAACACAAGGGGGGCTTCGACCCGTTCACCTTCGACGTCACCGACGCCCTGGACTTCGACAAGCCGGGGCAGGAGGTCGTCGTCGCGGTCCAGGACCCGACCGACGCCGGCAGCCAGCCGCGCGGCAAGCAGGTGCTCAAGCCTAACGGGATCTGGTACACGGCCGTCACCGGCATCTGGCAGACCGCCTGGCTAGAGCCCGTCCCGGCGAAGCGGATCGACGCCCTGAAGATCGTCCCGGACGTCGACGCGAAGGCCGTCGTCGTCACGCCGACGGTCGTCGGCGGCGAGGAGGGCGACGAGGTCCGCGTGGTCGCCTTCGACGGCGACGCCGTCGTGGCCGAGGCGACGGGCAAGGCCGGCGAGCCGATCTCGATCGCCCTGGCCGAGCCCAAGCTCTGGAGCCCGGACTCGCCGTTCCTGTATGACCTGAAGGTCACCGTCGGCGACGACGCCGTCGGCTCGTACTTCGGCATGCGCAAGATCGCGATCGGGAAGGACGAGGCGGGCGTCCTGCGGCTGATGCTGAACGACAGGCCGCTGTTCCAGTACGGCCCGCTCGACCAGGGCTGGTGGCCGGACGGCCTCTACACCGCCCCGACCGACGAGGCGCTGAAGTACGACCTCGACGTGACGAAGCGGCTCAACTTCAACATGATCCGCAAGCATGTGAAGGTCGAGCCGGCCCGCTGGTACCGCTACTGCGACGAGATGGGCTTCCTGGTCTGGCAGGACATGCCCTCGGCCGACAACAAGACGGACGAGTCCAGGGTGCAGTTCGACGCCGAGTGGAAGGCGATCATCGACGCCCTGCACAACCACCCGTCGATCGTCATGTGGGTGCCGTTCAACGAGGGCTGGGGCCAGCACGACACCGAGCGCGTCGTGGCCTGGACGAAGGAGTACGACCCCTCGCGGCTGGTGAACAACGCCAGCGGCTGGACCGACAAGGGGGTCGGCGACGTCAACGACATGCACAACTACCCCGGACCGGGCATGCCCGCGCTGGAGGAGAATCGGGCGGTCGTGCTGGGCGAGTTCGGCGGCCTCGGCCTGCCCCTGGAGGGCCACACGTTCTCGGCCAAGGACAACTGGGGCTACGTCAGCTTCAAGAACACCGAGGACCTGGCCGCGCGATACCTCGGGCTGATCGACCGCCTGAAGGTGCTGGCCGGCCTGGGCCTCTCCGCGGGCGTCTACACCCAGACGACCGACGTGGAGGTCGAGGTCAACGGCTTCATGACGTATGACCGCGAGGTCCTGAAATTCCCGGCCGAGGCCGTCGCCGCGGCGCACGCGGGGCTGTACTCGCCCGAATCGCTGAAGTCGACCGTGCTGGTCCCCACGGCGCAGGGCGGGCCGCAGGAGTGGAAGTACACGACCGAGCCCCCGGCCGAGGGCTGGAACCAGCCCGAATTCGACGACTCCGCCTGGCCGTCCGGGCCGAGCGGGTTCGGCAAGAAGGAGACCCCGGGCGCGCTCGTGAACACGGAGTGGACGACGTCGGACATCCACCTCCGCAAGGCGTTCGACCTGGCCGAGGCCCCGACGGGCCAGGTCTGGCTCTCCATCCATCACGACGACGAGGCCGAGGTTTTCATCAACGGCCGGTCCGTCGCCAAGCTGCCGAAGTGGACGTCGGCCTACGAGTTCTTCCCCCTGCCGCCCGAGGCCGTGCAGGCCCTGAAGGCCGGCAAGAACGTGATCGCCGTCTCCTGCCACCAGGACCGCGGCGGCCAGTACATCGACGTGGGGGCGATCGCCGTGGAGAAGGCGCAACCCTGACCGCGGCCCGGAGGGCCGGGTGAGGGTCGCCGGAGTTCGAGGCGGCCTCGACGATCGGACCCTTCTTCCTCGAGGGGGGGGCGTCGAAAACACTGGGGATGAGAGCGATGAACGGCCTTCCCCCCTCGCGGGGGAAGGTGGCCCGGAGGGCCGGATGAGGGGGAGGACGAGCAGGACGGCCGTCGGGCCCGGGTCGGTCGGGCGAGCTTTCGAATCCCGACAGAGCCGGTGCTTCGCGTCCCCCTCATCTGACCGCTTCGCGGTCGGTCTTCCCCCGCGAGGGGGGAAGACCGTCTTCGACCCGCATCGGCATGTTCTCGACGCAGCACCTCAAGGGGAGAAGGATGCTTGGCATGAGCCGGTGAAGATGTCGCGCGCCGATATGCCCTCCGCGCTCCGACGACCCTCACCCGCCGCTGCGCGACCATCCTCTCCCGGCGGGAGAGGGGACTTCAGGAGGGGCTGGCCGGTGCATCAACGCCAACAGGCCGGCCCGGATCGCCATGCATGGCGGATCCGGGGCCGGCCTGGTCGTTACGCCTCTATGGGGCGGGCGGATCCTCGGGGGGATCAGCCGAAGAATTCGTCCATCATGCGGTCGAGGGCCAGCTCGAGCCGTTCGGGGGTGTCGTACGTCCCCTCGGCGATCTGGCGGCGGATCTCCTCGACCCGCTCGTGGCGGATCTCGGGCAGGCGGCTGATGCCGTCGAGCATCTGGCCGAGCGGGGAGATCTCGACGTGGTCCCGAGGGGCGCCGGCGTGCACGGACGCGCCGGAGTCCACGCTGAACGGGGCCAGTCGGGGATAGATGGGTTGAGGGCCTTGAGCGCCCCCCGCGCCGAAGATTTCCATCGTTCGCCTCCTTATAGGTGCCGTGGCCGAAGGCCTGACCTTCAGCGGATCCGGGTGCCGTTCGATTGGGACGGCTGAGAGACTTCTCCGAAGAGCGAGCCGACTGACGGTCAGCCGGGGTTCTCAGCTCCGGTCTTCGTCCACCGCGTTGACGTCCGAGGTCGAACGTCGATGGTCTTGTTATCGACCCGCGGGGCCGGCCGGTTGAGTCAAAATCGGAAAAAACCTCCCTTCGCCACCCCGTCAGCGCCGGACTCGGCCTTGCTGGGCCGGGGCCTTCAGCCCCTCGGCCAGCAGTTGCGACGTCTGGCCGAGCCCCTGGGTGAGGGTCATGACCTTGGCCTGGAGCTTCTGGACCTCCTGCTGCTGCTCGGCCGTGGCCGGGCGGGCGGAGAGGGCTTCGAGCGTCTTGGCGGCGTCGGCCAGTTCCTGGGCGCCCTTGGTGAAGACCTGGGCCGTGTCGTACACCTGCTGGACCCGCAGGTCCTCGTTGCTGGGCTTGTAGAACGGGCTGAGGACGAACGGGTTGGTGTAGATCTTCTGCACGAGCTTGTCGGCCCAGTCGGTGGCGTCGCGGATGTTGGAGATCGAGCGCTCGACGTCGGCGCGGCCGTTGGCCACGATCTGCACCCCCTGGGTCGTCAGGACGTCGGCGTTGTAGGCGACGCGGTTGGCGCGGGCGGCGAGCATGTCGACCTGCTCGACGGTCCGGTCGATCTTGGGGCGCTGGGTGGTCAGCACGTCCTTGACCACGCCGACGGCGTCCTTGCCCGAGGCGACGGCCAGCCGGATGTTGTCGCGGTTGTCGCTGAGGATCAGCTCCACCAGGCGGGTGATGACGTCGAGCCGGGTGACGGCGGCCTCGATCCGGGGGGAGGTCGCGCCGATGCGCCTGGCCAGCTCCTCGACGTTGCCGACGGTGTTCTCGACGGCCGGGCGGAGGGAGTCGCTCATCTCCTTCACGTTGCCCGAGGCGTCCTCGAACGAGGCGAGGATCTGCCGCAGCCGGGGGCCGACGGCGTCGACCGTCTGGCGGATCTCGCCGATGGTGTGGCTGAGGTGGTTGCGCTCCTGGGGCCCGAGCCCGACCTGTTCGATGATCGGGTCGAAGAACGAGGACTCCACGCCGGTGATCGTCTGGCCGGCGACGAGCGTGACCTCGGACGACCCCGAGGAGACGATGTTGACGTGGCTCATCCCGGTGAGCCCCGGGGCGATGGTGACCTTCACGTCCTGCCGCAGCTTCTTCAGGAGGCTGGCCGGCATGGAGAGCCGCACGCGGGCCCGGAGGGTCCCCTCGACCTCCACCAGCGCCAGGTCGACGACGTTGCCGGCGTCGAGTCCGGCGATGCGGACCGGGCTGCCGACGCGGATCCCCTGGCCGTCGCGGAAGACGACGTCGAACGCGGCGTGCCGGGCGAGGAACCCCGGGCCGTCGCTGGCCAGGCCCACCAGCGCGACGACGCCGGCGAGGCTCGCCAGCACCAGCAGGCCGATCCAGACTTCCCTCATCGACGATCGTGGACGCATCGGGCTCCCTCCCGGCGCCGCGGCCCCCGCGCGGGGGCCCGGCCCGTCACGGGGTCGGCGGTTGCAGAAGCGAGGGCCCGTAGACCGGGACCGCGTGATAGACGAAGACGAACCAGGTCATGTTCAGCAGGAGGATCGCCGCCATCGCCAGGCACGCCGCCCGCACGACCGCCGCGACGATCGCGACCACCGGGTCGGCGTCGGGATCCTCGTCGGCCTCGCCGCGGGCCAGGCCCTCGGCGCAGGCGAGCGCGGCGGTGACGCCGCCGAAGAGGACGCCCTTGACCACCAGGCCGACGACGTCGCGGAACCAGAGCATCCGGACGAGCATCATGAAGTACATCTCCGTCGACAGGCCCATCAGGGCCTCCGACGCCTTCCAGCCGACGACCGTCCCGACCACGCAGCCCCAGAGCGAGAGCAGCGGCGTCGCCAGCATCGCCGCCCCGATCCGCGCCGCGGCGGCGCGGCCGGCCGACGTCGGCCCGCCCCGGCGCAGCTCCGGGACGATCCGGCCCGGGAGGAGGCCGGCCAGGGTCAGCCCGGTCATCATGGTGGCGAGGTTCCGCAGCAGCCCCACGCCCACCACCGCGCCGGTGCCGTCGACGAACGTGCTGCCGAAGTACGCCTGCATCGACAGGAACGACCCCATCGCGACGTGGACCAGCCCCACCAGCGGCATCCCCGCCCAGAGCATCCACGACAGCTCGTGCGTGGCCGCGGCGTAGAGCGAGGGCTCGTCCTCGTCGTCCTTGCCGCGGACGATCGCGCCCGCCGCCGCGAGCGTCAGCAGGGCCGCGGAGCCGAAGTAGCCCAGGGTGCCGGTCGTCAGCCGGCCGACGCGCCCGATCGGGGCGAGCCAGCCGGGCGAGGGGGCGTGTCCGCCCGCGATCATCGCCATGGGGCCCTCAATTCGGGATGGTCCGCCGGATCTGGGTGGTGGCCTGGTGCTGGGGCGTCGCCGTCGCCGTCGTCTGGGGCGAGGGGGTCGCCCGCGGTTCCTTCCCGGAGAGCCAGTCGCGCCAGCGGCCGACGGCCGCCTGGCGTTCCGGGTCCTCGGCCCACGGGACGTAGCCGAAGTCGCGGCCGGTGCGCTGCTTCAGCTCCTCGTGCGCGGCCATGCGGACGACCGGGTCGGGGTCGTCCAACCGCCCCACCAGCGCGGGGACGACCTGGGCGCCGGGCTTGCGGTCCCCCAGGCTCAGCGCCCGGGCGCGGACCATCGGCGCGGGATGCTGGATCTTGCGGAAGTTCCGCGCCTTGGCCATGCCGCATCCCTGCGACGTCGCCAGGAGGATCAGGGCCAGCGCTGCCGTCCCGAGGGTAGGTCTCATCCGGTGTCACTGCTCTTCCGTGAACAGCGTCCCCGGGGTCGCGGCCGACGGCGCAGACGCGCGCCGCGGTCGTCCCGGATCGTGGCGGACTTTAGTCGAAGTCCGAATGAGCGGCAATGCCAATCGGGCCCGCCCCGCCCGCTCAATCTTCCAGGTCCAGACCCGGCAAGGCGCCGCGGGCCTGCATGGCGGCGCAGAAGGCTTCGAAGATAGCGCGGTGGCCGCGGGCGCTGGGGTGCTTGTCCCAGGGGGAGACGCGGAATTCCTCGGGCTCCAGGTCGGCGAAGGCGTCGCCCAGGTCCAGGGCGTCGAGGCCCTCGCGGCGGATCGCGGCGTGGATGATCTGGTCGAGCGCCGGGTTGTCGAGCTTGGCGTCGGCGCGGGGGATGACGACCACGGTCAGCGGGACGCCCAGCTCGCGGGCCTGCTCGGCCCAGCCCTTATAAGACTCCTCCAGCAGCGATTGGGCCTCGCGCTGGAGCTTCTTGCGGAGGGCCGCCGGCGGGTCGGCCGGTGAGGCTTCGGAGCGTTCGAGGGCCCGGCCGACGTAGTCGAGCACGGCCGGGATCTCGGGCCGGGGCTCGGCCCGGACGACGGCCTCCAGGTGCATCTCCTCCAGGGCGGGGTCGAGGACGGAGGCGTCGCAGAGGAGCCAGTCGGGCTGGTAGGCCGCGGCCTCCTCGGCCATGCGGGCCAGCCGTCGCGAGGGTGAGTCGCCGGAGACGGAGAGGTTGACCAGCTCGACGCGGACGCCCGGGTCGGTCCGGCGGTCGAGCCAGGGCTCCATCAGCCGGGGGTACGCCTCGTCGTCGCCGACGCCGTGGCCCATCGTGTTCGACGACCCGAAGAAGACGATCCGATAGACGCCGTCGGGCTTGGGGGCGGCGACCTCGGGCGTGCGGTAGCCGCGGGAATTGGTCCGGAACGGGACGCCGTTCCAGGTCATGTCCAGGTTCGGACGCATCCGCCAGCGGAGGTAGGAGGGCGAGGGCTCGACGATCCCGGAGGCGCCGAACGGGACCCAGCCTCCGGGGGGCGAGTCGGCGGCGGCCGGGTCGCGGTTGGCGTCGATGAGGGCCTCGTAGTAGCCCCGGGTCTCCAGGCTCCGGATCTCGCGGCCGAGCCGGGCCTCGCCGCGGGCCGCGCGCATCCAGTCGTTCTGGGGCGCGAACGCCGCGAGGGCCACGAAGGCCGCGCAGGCCAGGAAGGATGAGGCGTCGGCCCGGGCCGCGGGCGAGAGCCTGGTCATGGGCGGGGCTCCGTGGGACGTGGGTCTTGGGTGAGCCTTCGGAATTCGGCCGACCGTCTCGGATCTTGGGGGCCATCATGACGCCCTTCCCCCCTCGCGGGGGAAGGTGGCCCGAAGGGCCGGATGAGGGGGACGACGAGCGAGAAAACCGTCGGATTGCGGCGAAGGCCGAGCGGGCGGGGATTCGAATCCCGACGGGCCTCGTGCTTCGCATCCCCCTCATCTGACCCCTTCGGGGTCTGTCTTCCCCCGCGAGGGGGGAAGACGTCGACGACCGGCCGCCAAGATCCAAAGGCACGCCCCGGTTCGT
The DNA here is from genome assembly GCA_001898385.1 of Planctomycetales bacterium 71-10. Lineage (GTDB taxonomy): Bacteria > Planctomycetota > Planctomycetia > Isosphaerales > Isosphaeraceae > Paludisphaera. Next base: position 14,293 of record MKTT01000085.1, on the reverse strand, counting down.
CGGCCGGGACCCGCCGGCCCGGCGGCGGCGACCGTCGAAATACCGCAAATCGCCGGGGGCCGCAAGGCGGGCCCTCGGGGCGGGGATCGTCGCGACCTCCGTCTTGTGCGCGCCCGGCTTATGGTGAACAATGCGGACCAGGGCGTCAGGGCGACGATCGCGGCCACCTCCGACCATCCCGATCGGCGTCGCGCCCGGGCGACGAAGTCGTTGCGCCGCCCCGCATTCGGCGTATCGAGAGGCCCTTCCCGATGGATTCCAACACCGCCCCGACGTCCCCGACCGGCACCTCGGCCGAGGACGCGGCCCTGGCCGCCGTCCTGATCAAGAACGGCGTCCTCACCGCGGACCAGGTCGAGGAGGCCCGCCGCTTCGCCGAGGATCATCGCCGCGAGTTCAAGCAGGCGGTCCTGGAGATGAACCTCATCTCCCCGGAGCGGCTCAACCAGCTCGCCTTCGAACGGCTCCGCGCCCTGGCCGAGGCCCCCGACGCCGTCCCCGCCCCCGCCCCCGCCGCGGTGGACGGCCAGGGGAAGGGCCAGGGCGAGGCCGCCGGGACCGCCATCCTCACGCTGCCCGACCGCAACCAGATCCAGCGCGACGTCCGCAAGGAGTTGCAGGAGCAGTCGCAGGTCGTCCCGGTCCCGGCGCTGGTGGGCCAGATCCTGGAACGCGCCATCGACTGCCGGGCCACGGACATCCACTTCGACTCGCTCGACAACGGGATGCGGATCCGATACCGGATCGACGGCCAGCTCCAGGACATCCTGTTCATCGACTCGGCGACGGCCGCGGCGGCCCTCAGCCGGCTCAAGGTGATGTCCAACCTCAACATCGTGGAGCGCCGGCACTCGCAGGACGGCCGGATCACGATCGTCTACAACGGCAAGCCCCGCGACCTCCGCGTCGCCACGTTCCCGACCATCTACGGCGAGAAGATCGTCATCCGGATCCACGAAGTCCTCACCGACGTCGTCGGCTTCACGCACCTGGGCATGTCGAAGTCCCAGGCCGAGACGATGGACCGGCTCATCACCCAGCCCTACGGCGCGGTGCTCGTCGCCGGGCCGGTCGGCGCCGGCAAGACGTCCACGCTGTACAACTGCCTGGAGCGGATCAACTCGCCGCTGCGGAACGTGATGACGATCGAGGACCCGATCGAGCACCGGATGCCGGGCGTCAACCAGACCCAGGTCGGCTCCGGCGTCGGCGAGATGACCTTCAGCGAGGGCCTCCGCGCCCTGCTGCGGCAGGATCCGGACATCGTCATGATCGGCGAGATCCGCGACGAGGAGACCGCCCGCATCGGCATCCGCGCGGCTCTCACCGGGGTCCTGGTGTTCAGCACCCTGCACGGCTCGGACGCGCCCAGCACCATCAGCAATCTGTACAACTTCGGCATCCCGGGCTACCAGCTCTCCAGCAGCCTCCTCGCGATCGTCTCGCAGCGCCTGGTCCGCAAGATCTGCCCGCAGTGCCGGGTCGCCTACGCCCCGGACGAGAAGCTCCTCCTCTCGCTGGAGCTGGACCCCGAGGAGCACGAGTCGACGCGGCTCTACCGCGGCACGGGCTGCCCGGCCTGCTTCAACACGGGGTACATCGGCCGGACCGGCGTGTTCGAAATCATGATGATCGGCGAGGAGTTGCGCGACCTGATCTTCCAGCAGATCCCCCGGGACGTCCTGCGACGTGTGGCGGTCGACCTGGGAATGCGAACTTTGAAGCAGTCCGCGGTCGATAAGATCCTGGAAGGGGTCACCACGGTGGAGGAGGTCTACCGCGTGGTGTCGTTCTGAAATCAGGATCGATCCGGCGGATCGGCCCAAGGAACGGGCCGGCCCGGCCGCACCGACAGGAGGTCGGCGATGCGCGCGCAACGTCTCCGCAAGGGTCTCACGGCCGCGGGCCTGGGGGCGGCCCTGGCCTTCGCCCCGGCCGCCGGGGCCGACGAGCCGGGCCTGTTCGGCCGGCTCTTCCGCATGGGGGGCTCGAACGCCTCGAAGGGGAACGCCGGCAAGCCCGCCTCGCCGTTCGGCGAGAAGCCGGGCGCGGCGGCCGGGCGGGACCACGACCATAACCACGATCGCGACCCGGGCGGCGACGCCTTCATCCCGCCGGCCTCGCCCCGCGGCGGCGTCGCGCCCCGCACGGCCGCCCCGCCGCCGGCCGCCCCCCTCCCCCTGGGCGGCGGGCCGAGCACGCCGGAGGTCGCCGACGCGGGCCCCGCGCCCACGATCACGCCCCGCTCCCGAGTCAGCAGCGCGGCCACCGAGGCCGACCCGCTCCTGACCCGCATGGCCCTGGGCCGCTCCAACGACGGCGGCAAGTTCGGGATGTTCATGCAGGTCTACGCCGACGGCACCGTCATCGACTCCGAGGGCGTGCATCGCCTCTCGCCGGCCGACGTCAAGCCGCTCGCCGACCTGGTCGCCAGCGGCGAACTCGGCCGGAACCGCGGCCACTGCGGCTCCCCCTCGGGCGACTACATCGAGGAGGTCCACGTCGTCGTCTTCGAACGCCGGCTCGGCCGCCTGACCGCGCAGCCGTTCTCGTACTCGGGCAACCCCCAGGGCTGCGACCCGTCCGTCCGCCAGCTCCACGCCGTGATCGACAACCTCCAGCTCCGCCTCAGCGGCCAGCCGGCCGCCGTCGCCGACGCCTCGGGCGTCCCCGCCCCCGTCGTCGCCCCGGCCGACCTGGCGGCCCCGGCCCCCGAGGCCGCGCCGCTCCCCGCGGCCGCCCCCGTCATGGCCGCGCCCCGCGGGGCGGTCGCCCCGCGCCCGGGCGTCGTCCCCGGTGCCGGCCGCGTCCTGCCGCCGCTCGGCGAGGCCCCCGCCGCGCCGAGCGGACCGGTCATCCCCCTGACCCCGGCCGACCCGCGCTGAGATCCGGGGCCCCTCCACGGCTCGGGCCCTTGCGGGATCGCGATCGATCCCTCAGGGGCCCGAAGGCTCGGCGACCTTCCAGGCGATGACCGCGTGCCGGACCTCCAGCGTCCCGCCGGCCGACGCCCGGGCGGCCCAGACCGCGTGCGCCGTCCCGGCCCCGTCGTCCGCGACGCTGGCCTGGTCGTCGTCGGAGGAGACGTAGAACCCGTCCTCGGGCGAATCGGGGGCCGTCGGCGGGTCGAGGAGGATCGGGGCGGACCAGCTCGTGCCCCGGTCCCCGGAGCCTCGATACCACATCCGGTATCGCCCGCCCCGGCGCTCCATCCAGGTCGCGTGGACCATGGGGCCTCGCGCCGCGATGCTGGGGAAGCGGACCTCCTCGGCCGCGTCGGACGCGAGCGGGATCGCCTCGCCCCAGGCCCGCCAGTCTCGACTGGAGCGGACGGAGAGCCCCTTCCCGTTCGCCCCGACGTAGGCGAGATGGAGCGCGCCCCCGCCCCCCTGGGCGAGGACGGGGAAGCGTCCGCCGTTGAATCCGTGCTCCCGGTCGGGCTGGAGCCGCTCCACCAGCGTCGTCGTCTGCCACGTGCGGCCCCCGTCGACGGTGGTGCAGGCGAGGCTCCGCGAGGTCGAGCCCTTCCCGTCGGAGTCGATCCAGCAGCACGCGATCCGATCGCCGTCGTCGCACGCGACGCCGAAGGGGATGCCGTGGATCATGCCCTCGGGGCCGGCGACGGCCGACCAGGAACGGCCCCGGTCGCCCGAGACGAAGAGCCCGCAGAGGCGGCGGATCTTCGCGATCGCCGCGGACGCCTCGTCCGGCGACCGGAGCGGCCGGGTCGGCAGGCTGGCCGGGTCGACCATGGCGCAGGCGATCGCCAGCCGCCGGCCGCCCGGGCCGATCCCGAGCATGGGACGGTCGCCGATCCCCGCGACCCCCTCCGGCCCTCCCCAGGAGACGCCGTCGTCGGTGGACCGGCGGAACACGACGGGGGACCGATCCGCGACCGGCTCGCGGGCGACCGAGGCGTGGACCAGGTGGAACCGCCCGCGATGGTCGGTCAGCAGCCAGGGGTCGAACATCGCCCGGGAGGCGGCGGGCCACGTCGCGATCGGGGCCGGGGCCCCCCAATGCCGCCCCCCATCCCCGGAGGTCCAGCAGGCCAGCCCCATCTCCGTGCCGCCCGCCACGTCGATCGCGACGACCATCGCCCGCCCCCCGTCCACCGCGATCGTCGGCTTCACGCAGGGACGTCCCCCCGGCAGGAGGCCCCGGAAGGCCACCGTCGGCACGGCGTCGTCGGGCGGCTCCGGGGGCATAGGGGCCGGCGTCCGGTCCCGGTCCGTCGTCTCGTCCCACGTCGCGAGCCGGCTCGCGACGCCGACCCCGCCGACGCCGAGGGCCGCGACGATGAATGCCCGCCGATCGACCTTCATGACGCCGGTCCCCGTCCTGGATGCGCGCTACGCGACCGCCCTGGGGTCTGTTTTACTGTTGTCGGACGAGTCGGGCAAGGGGGGGCCGCCGGCCCCTTCCCCGCTCGCGGTCGGGACGTTACGATACGTCCCGAACCTCGGCCGTCCGCCCGGTGCTGGCCTTCCGTACCGGCGTGGACTACAATGGAGAATGATTCTCGATTGGCGACGGACGAGAGCACCTTTTTGAGTAACGCTCGCAGCCTGGACGGAAGGACGCGGCCGTGGCGAAGACCCAGACCGACGACTTGACCCCCCTCGACGTCAAGGAGTCGCCCGAGGACAAGTTCCGCGAATTCCTGGAGATCCGGGGCGAGAAGCTCACGGACCCCCGGCGCACCTTGGTCCGGCACATCTACAGCAGCCACAAACACTTCGACGCCGACGAGCTGGTCCGCGACCTGCACGACGCCGGCCACGCCATCAGCCGGTCGACGGTCTACCGGACCCTCCGCCTGCTCGTCGAGGCGGGCCTGTTGCGCGAGCTTCGGCTGACGAACCGCTCGGCCTACGAGCACGACTACGGCTACCCCGCGCACGACCACCTGCACTGCACGACCTGCAACCGCGTGGTCGAGTTCCGCAACGAGGACCTGCTGAAGCTTCGCGACGAGGTCAGCCGCGCCCACGGCTTCCGCGCCACCGGCCACCGCTTCCTCATCGAGGGCGTCTGCTCCAAGTGCGACCGCTCGCACAGCCCCCGGCGCCGGCTGGATCTGATCTGACGGGGCTCACCGCATCGCCGCGGGCGGCTTGTCCTGGTTGCGGCGATGCAGCTCGTCGGCGAGGGCCTGGACTTCCTGCTTGAGCGAGGTCACCTGCTGCAACGCCGCGCTCGCCATGCCCATCGCGCTCAGGGCGAAGATCCAGGCCATCCAGGGGTCCATGGTTCGTCCCTTTTCGGAATCGGCGTCTCGGGATCATCGAAAGGTGATTCGACGTCCCGGGTCCATTCTTGGGTGCCGAGCGGTACGATCGATCCCGTCGAAAAACCCGGGGGCGAGCAGGAATCCCCCCTTCTCCCACGAGGGTGCTGCGTCGAAAACATGCCGATGCGGGTCGCAGGGGGTCTTCCCCCCTCGCGGGGGAAGACAGACGCCGAAGGCGTCAGATGAGGGGGGCGCGAAGCACGAGCCTCCTCGGGATTTCGGAGGCCCGCCCGAGGGAGCCTTTGCGAGATCCGACGGCCGTCCGGCGCGTCGCCCCCCTCATCCGGCCCTCCGGGCCACCTTCCCCCGCGAGGGGGGAAGGCCGTCCATCGCTCGCCTCCCGGATGTTTTCGACGGAGCACCACGAGGGGAGAAGGGTGATTCGCGTCGACTCCGCGACCCTCGCGCGTCCGGCACGCCCGCGGCGCTCCGACGACCCTCACCCGCCGCGGCGCGGCCGTCGTCGCTCACTCCATGTAGCCCAGGTCCATGAGCCGCTGTTCCAGGATCGCCTGCTCCTCTTCAGAGAACTCGAAGGCTGGCTGGTGGGGGCCGGCGATGGGCTGGGTCTCGGCCTCGTCGAGGCGCTCGACGGGCTTGGGGCGGTAGGTGCCGATGGGGCAGCCTTCCATGTGGGGCGGGACGGGGAGGCCCAGCAGGCTGAGGACGGTGGGGGCCGCGTCGATCAGGCGGGCGCGGAGGTTCCGGCCGGGGGCGAGGCCCGCGCCGGCGAGGGCGACGACGCCCTCGGGGCGGTGGGTGCCGGTGAGGTTGGGGTCCTCGTGGACCCAGTCGCCGGGGGCGACGCCCGCCAGCTTGGTGCGGACCCAGAAGGGGCCGTCGGGGAGGGCGATGAGGTCGGGGTAGCCCTCGCGCGCCGGGTCGACGCCGTAGGCGTCGGCCGTGGCGATGATCTTCGGGAACAGCTTCCGGCCGGTCTCGGGATGCCGGGCTTCGTCGAGGGCCTGGTGGGCGGCGGCGCGGGCCTCGTCGACCTCGCGGGGGGTGAACAGCGGGGCGGCGTGGCGGGTGGAGCCGCGGCGCGCCGGCGAGTTCACGTAGACCATCGCCGCCGTGTCCTGGTGGGGCGCGAAGGCCAGCGTCCGCGACCAGTCGAACGGGAACGAGCCGGCGACCGACTGGTCGAACGACGCCGAGCGCGCCGTGGGATCGCCCCGCTTGGCGTTCCAGACGCGCACGCGGTCGACGGCCTGCCGGCCGCGGCGGACCAGCTTGCGGCCCAGACCGGCCGCTTGCGCGACGCCGGCGTCGAGGAGGATCCGGTTGACGTCGATGCGGCCCTCGCACGGGCCGAAGCCGTGGTCGCTGACCACCATGATCCCGGCCCCGCGGGCCGAGGCCATCTCGCAGAGCATGCCGACGGCGCGGTCGAGCCCGCGCATCACCTCGGCGGCGGCGGCGTTCCACTCGGGGGCCTCGATCCCGGTCCCGTCCACGTTCAGGTGCCGCCAGGCGCGGTGCTGGAACGGGTCGAGGTTCTGGAACTGGACCATCAGCGCCGACCAGTCGGGGAACATCCGGTCGGCGAGCAGGCCCCCCTTGGCGCGGCCGAGGAAGCTCTCGACGGTGTACGCGGCGTTGGCCCGGATCTCCTCCAGCGACTGCGGCGCGCGCTTCCAGAAGTAGCGGAGGGTGTAGTCCGGGACCTCGGCCTTGAGCCGCTCGGCGAACGCGGCCGAGCCCTGGAGCGCGGCGTCGAGGTGGGGGGCGTCCATGCCGGAGACGACCACGCCGTCGACCCGCGGGGGCGGGAAGAGGCCGGGGACGTTCAGGCAGGCGCAGCGGCGGCCGGCGTCGGAGAGGATCTTCCAGATGTTCGGGACGCGGACGCGGCCGTGGTGGTTGACCTTCATGCGGTCGGCGGCGGCGTCGTAGTAGCGATGGTCGAAGACGCCGTGCCGCGCCGGGGTGCAGCCGGTGGACATGGACGTCCAGGCGGCGGTGGTCACGGGCGGGTCGACCGACGTGAGGATGCCGTGCGCCGCCGACTTGAGCAGGGCGTCCAGGTTCGGCATGACGCCCCGCGCCCGCATCGGGTCCAGGACGGTCCAGGTCGCGCCGTCGAGGCCGAGGATCAGTAGACGATCGAGGTGTGCCGCCATGCGCCTTGGCCCTTCGCGTCGTGGATCATGGGGATGGGGGAGCCGTCGACCGCCGGGTCGACCCGCAGCTCGCGGCCGGACGCCGCGATCGGGACGGAGACCGACTCGGCCCCCGTCTCCACGCTGAACTCGGACTGGTAGTAGCCGGCGACGGCCTGGCGCTCGCCCTTGGAGCGGTAGAGCATCCCGAGCCTCCGGCGGACCTTCTGCCGCAGCGGCACGGCGGCCTCGGACTCGGCCAGGAAGGCGTCGTAGCCGGCGACCAGGGCGCGGGCGCGGTCGTGGAAGTCGGCCGGGGCGGGCCCCTTGATCCCCATCGCCATGACGGAGTGGGGGAACGGCCGGAAGCCCTGCGAGCCGACGATGCGGGCGTCGTACGGCCGCATCATCCGCTTCAGGCAACTGGGCGTCATCCGCCAGTAGTCGTCCGGGTAGGCGTGGATCCGGAAGTTCAGCGGCGACGTGATGACGAAGATCCCGCCCGGCGCCAGGATGCGGAAGACCTCGTCGAAGGCCCGGCGGACCTCGAAGACGTGTTCGAAGGTCTCGATGCAGAGGACCGCGCCGACGGAGTCGTCGGGCATGCCCACGGCCGAGACGTCCTCGATCCGGTCGACCCCCGGTCCCGGCCGCATGTCGCAGCCGATGAACGCCTTGCCGGCGAACATCCCCCGGAGGTTGGCGTACCCCTCCTGGCCCTCGACCTGGTACGACCCGAACTCGACGACCGGCGCGGGGCAGTCGAAGTTCTCGGCCACAAGGCGGCAGAACGCCTTGTTGTGGTCTCGCATCGTCGTTGCTCCTCCGTGAGCCGTGTGGCCGCGGGCCGAAGGGCCGTCGGAACCACCCCGAAAATCGGGGGGATCTTAGGCGGCCGGGCGGGATCGGTCAATCGCAAGTGGCCCGACGCAGGCCGTAATGGGGAGGGCGCCTCGACCGGAAGCTTCGCGGCGGCCTGCTCGCAGTTGGAGACGCGATCCCGGGGGGAGGGACGGCGTCCGTCGGCGATCGATTCATCCTGGCTCCGCACGACGATGCGGGCTAGAATGGGACGGTTATGGGACGAAGGCCCTCCTTTCAACATGGAATCAAGCGAGGCAAGGTATGCGAATGGCCCGGCGGGGCCGTATCGCCCGAAGACCTGGCTGACCGGGTGACTTACACGGGGAGCCCGAAACACAAGTCATATCCCTCTCCGGCCGGACCGCCGGCGTGGCGGGACGCCGACACGGCCAAATGCGACCGGTACGCTCGCGAGGATTGGCCGAGGCTCCGCGAGGCGCTCCGGCTGGCGATCCGGGCGAGGTGCGTGGGGGACTTCGGCGGCGTATTCCCGCGTCGCGCGTGGGTGTGGATCAACGGCGTCCTGCATGAGGCTCGCATCACCAACGAAGCGGCGGGCGACTACCACGGCTTCCCGCTCAACCACCCCAGCCAGTATCCCGAACCGCTCGAGCGGGTGGAGGCGGCGCCCCGTGTCGAAATTCCTGTCCTTTAAGTCCGATCCTATCAGTCAACCCGCCGCAGTCGATCCGCTCGAGCGTCGGACTTGGTGTCTCCTGCGGATCCAGGTCGGGACGCGGTCGTTCTCTCGCTTCTGGGACAGGGCTCTCGAAGAATCCCGGACCACTCTCGGCGTGGCTGCATTTCCGATCGCCGAATGGCTCGTCAAGAATTGGTGGTCGCTTTTCAACGAATTGTGCCCGCGCAACCCCATCCCCAGAATCGGCGTCGTCGCGCCCGGGTGGCACAGCTGGACGAGGCGCCACTGCCTCCGGGCGGCCGACTCGAGCGTGCTCCTGCCGAGCTTGTACATCTACTCCGATGGCCGGGATCTCATCGCCGAGTCGCATCCCGACCGATCGGATTCCCTCCCGAATTTCCCCGGCGAGTTCCTGTGCGACGAAGCCGAGGTGATCGACGGCCGCGCGACCGAGTCGGCTCTTTCAACATTCATCGACCAGACGTTTGATCGGATCGAGGGCGTCGACGGCGACCGCGCCACGCGAGCCGTCGAGCAATGGCACGCCATCCGGAACGCCGACGAAGAAGAGGCCGGGTACTGCAAACTGGTCGGACGGATGGGCCTGGATCCCTACGATCCCGAGGAAATCTCCGATCACCTCGCCGCTTTCTTCGAAGCGATGCTTGATGAGGACGACCCCTTGGCCCGCGATCTGACCGAGGTGGCCAAGCCCGATGCGGTCGAGGCGCAATGGCGGTGGGTGATGGATGTGAGCCGGGACTTCGCCTTGGGACCGCGATCGATCGATCCACCGTTCGCCCCCCCCGCACGGACCGGCTCCCCTGCGGAATATGGCTATGATTTCGCCCGGCGCGTCCGGGCCTACGCAGATCAAATGGATGCCCCGATTCAGTCCGTCGAAGCGATCGCCCGCATCGCGGTCCGTAGCCCCTTCAACGCCGTCGATCGGAGCCATGTGCCCGGGCGAGGAATCAAGGCGGTCGTCGGGCAATCCGCGGCGGGCGAGTTCCTCGTCGTCGGGCCCGAGGCTCCTGGGCACTGCAGCCGTCGATTCAAGGACGCGCGGAGCTTGTATCATGCGATCGCCACGACGTCGCCTAGCCAGAGGCTCGTGACCGACGCTTACTCATCGGATCAGAAGGCCTCGAGGGCCTTCGCCGCCGAATTGCTCGCTCCTCGAGACGCGCTCCTTGACCGATTGGCCGGAAGTGTGGCGGGCCCCGAGGCGATCGATCGACTCAGCCGAGAATTCCAGGTCTCCCCCCTCGTCGTGCAGATGCAACTGAAGAATGCCGGTGTTGAAATCTCGCTCGATTGATCTCGGCAGGCGCGAGTGGATGGGGGGGGGGCCGGCAGGTTGGGACCCCAAGAGGAGAGGGGCCGGCTCTCCTCGCTGGGGATCACGGCGAGGAGGGTTCGGCATGCGACGGTTGGCGTGGGCGGTGTTGCTGGCGATCGGCGGCGGGCTGGCCGGGGCGGCGGGGGGCGAGGTCGAGAAGGTCGACCTGTTCGAAGCCGGCGCGGACGGCTATGCGATGTATCGCATCCCGGGCGTGGTCGTCACGCCGAAGGGGACGGTGCTCGCCTACTGCGAGGCCCGCAGGACCGGGAGCGACTGGGCGGAGATCGACGTCCTGCTGAGGCGCAGCGAGGACGGCGGCCGGACCTGGGGGCCGCCGGCGCGCGTCGCCCACCGCGGGCCGGACGTGCCGCCGAATACGGCCGCGCCGAAGTCCCGCCCCGTGGCGGGGAAGACCACCAACAACCCCGTCGCGGTCGTCGACCGTCGTTCGGGGGCCGTCCACTTCCTGTACTGCGTCGAGTACGCCCGTTGCTTCGCCATGCGGAGCGACGACGACGGCCGGACCTTCTCCGACCCCGTCGACATCACCGCGACCTTCGAGGCGTTCCGGCCCGAGTACGACTGGAAGGTGATCGCCGTCGGCCCCGGCCACGGCGTCCAGCTCGAAAGCGGCCGGCTCGTGGTCCCGGCGTGGCTGTCGCTGGGGCAGGGGGGGAACGGACACTCGCCGTCGGTCGCCGGCACGATCGTCAGCGACGACGCCGGCGCGACGTGGCGTCGGGGGGCGATCGCCGCGCCCGCGACGGCCGAGCACCACAGCCCCAACGAGACCGCCGTCGTGCAACTGGCCGACGGCCGCGTGATGCTCAACAGCCGGAACCCGTCGCCGTCGCATCGCCGGTTGGCGACGACCGGCCCCGACGGCGCCTCGGGCTGGGCCGAGCCGGCGTTCGTCGCCGACCTCCCCGAGCCCGGCTGCATGGGGAGCCTGATCCGCCTGCCGGCGACCCCGGACGTCGCCCCGGACCGCCTCGTCTTCTCCCAGCCCGGCCGCCCCGCGATCGCTCCCGGTTCGACGCCGCCGAAGGGGTGGAAGGACCGCCGGAACCTCACGCTGAGGGTCAGCCTGGATTCCGGCGAAACCTGGCCGCTCTCGAAGACGCTGGAGCCCGGCCCGAGCGCCTACAGCGACCTCGCCGCGCTCCCCGACGGGACCGTCGTCTGCTTCTACGAACGGGGCCGCGAGGGAGGCCCCGACGCCCAGGGCTCCCCCTACGGCCGCCTCACGCTCGCCCGCATCCCGGCCGATTGGCTGCCCGCGAAGGATCGGTGAGGCTCGCCCTGACGCCCGCAGGATGCCGGCGGTCCGATTCCCATCGACCGACTTGCTGCGGCGTGGGGAGGTCCGTCGGGTTCGTGGCACGGCCCGGCGCCGGATGCTCATGGAACCTTGAGTGCGCCCGGTTGGCGCATCGGCGATCGTCTTCTCCCGCAACGGAGCGTCCCATGCCATCGGCGAGGACCGGCGGATTCCTGATCGCGACGGGACTGGCCGTGCCGGCGATCACCTATTTCGTCGCGCTGAAGGCGCTGGCGATCGACGCCGGCCTGGGCGGCCCCCCGAATCAGGGTGCGATGGTCCAGGCCTGGTTTTGCATGCTGGGTTCATTGGCCATCGGAGTTCTGATGATCGTCGGCGGAATCTTCGTCCTCGTCCGGTCGCGCCGGATTCCAGGACGTGGAAAGGGCCGGGATTAGAATTCGCGCGGGGGGCGAGAGGCCGATCCCGCGTCATCGGTCAGGCCGCCTTCGCCTCGCGCAAGTACCCCTCGTCGATCGCGTACCCGAACCCCGGCCCGGTCGGCAGGCGGACGACGCCGGCTTCGACCTTGAGGGAGGATGTGGGGCTGGAGACGGGGATGTCGGCGTTCCCCTTGTACTCGGTGAAGGGGACGGGGTTGGGGATGATGGCGGCGAAGAGGGCGGCGTCGAGGTAGCCGAGGCCGGAGCCGGACATGTGCGGCGTGCAGAGGAGGCCCGCCTCGTGGGCCATGCGGGCGACGCGCAGGGCGCGGATGTAGCCGCCGTAGTAGTGGAGGTCCGGCTGGACGACGTCGACGGCGCGGTTCGCGATCATCCAGCGGAAGCCGTCCTCGCTCGCCTCCTGCTCGCCGCCGGCGATCGGGATGGTCAGGGCGTCGGCGACGGCCTTGGTCTCCTCCAGGTGGTCGAAGCGGCAGGGCTCCTCGTAGAAGGCGTAGCCGTGCTCCTCCATCAGCCGGCCGACGCGGATCGCCTGGGCGGCGTCGTAGCTGCTGTTGGCGTCGGCGTAGAGGGTCATCCCGGGGCCGAACGCCTCGCGGACCATCGGGATCAGCCGCTCCGTCCGGCCCGGGAGCGAGTCCGCATTCCGGCTCATCCGGCCGCCGAGCCGGAACTTCAGCGCCTTCGCCCCGCTCTCGGCCACGATCCGCTTGAGGTCGGCCACCTCTTCCTCGGGTGTGTTCCCTCGCGTGCCGCTGGCGCGATAGACGGCGACCTCGCGCCGCTTCAGCCCGCCCAGCAGGTCGGCGACCGACCGGCCCGACGCCTTCCCCAGCAGGTCGAGCACGGCGAACTCGGCCGCCGCCACGCAGACCCACAGGGCGAGGCCCTGGTACTTGTAGTTGTCGTCGTGCCGGTACAGCTCCCAGAGCATCGGCTCCAGCTCGCGCGCGTCCTTCCCCCGGAAGAACGGGGCGACCCGGTTGAGGAAGATCGGGTGCAGGTGGACCATGTGCATCGAGTTGGTCGCCGACCATCCCTCGGCCCCGTCCTTCGACCGCGCGCGGACGAGGTACTCGCGGCCGTTGCGCAGGAGGTCCATCGAGGCGATCGTCACCGGCCGGTCGATCCCCTCGACCTTGAGCACGGGGGCCTCGGCGACCTCCCGCAGCCGCTCGGACGAGGGGGAGTCGGCCGGTGCCCGGCGCGCGATCGCGCCGCCGGCCGCCGCGCCGAGGGCCGTCCGCAGGAGGGCGCGTCGCGAGGGCTTCATCGGGATCGTCCTCCGGGGTCAGGCGACGGGGGTGGTCTCGATCATGCCCCGGATGACGTCGCGGGCCTGGGTCGCGACGTTCGCGTCCGGCGACGAGGCCGAGACGACCATCCAGGTCCCGCCCGGTTGCGGCACGGCGACGGTCGTGAGCGTCACCAGGTCGTTCCCGCCGACCACCAGGAAGTCGACCCCGTCGGCCCCCTTGACGATCGCCAACCCCTGCGCGGCGAGGGCCTGCTCGGCGAGCGCCAGGCAGCCGCCGGGGGAGGAGGGCTTCACGAACGTGCCGTAGACGACGTACATCGGAAAAGCTCCGGGTGATGAAGGGCGGTCGACGGGCGTCGTCCATTGTGCGAAGCCCGGGGAGGGGGATCCAGGGCCTCGTGGAACCAAAAACAAAGTCTGACCCCGGAGGCCAAGTCTGACCCCGGAGGCCACGTGACCCCGGAGGCCACGAAAACAAAGTCTGACCCCGGAGGCCACGCCGACCCCGGAGGCCACGGAGGCCACGGAGGCCAAGACCCCGGAGGCCGAGTCTGACCCCGGAGGCCGACCCAAAAACAAAGTCTGACCCCGGAGGCCGACCCAGAGGCCCCAAGACCCCGGAGGCCCCCGCTTGACCCCGAAGGCCCCCGCTTGCCTCGACTTGAAACCAAAAACAAAGTCTGACCTCGGAGGCCCTAGAGGGTGCATTCAACCAATTAAGCGTAGAATTCACAAGAACTCCATAATATCTGCAACACTACTATCTAGCAGCCGGTAGGCTGTCGGAGAGTCGTGGCTCCGGACTGAAGTTCTTCGCTCACGCTTTCGTCACCTGGGAGTCGTCTCCGCCGTCGTCCGGCCCCGTCCCGTCCTGGTTCCGGATATACTCCATGATCGCCTCGTCCCTCACGTTCGCGATCGCCCCCACGAAATCCCTATTCGCATACGGGAGCAATCACATTGGCTGACAATATTGTCGAATCACAGCTTCCAGGATTGAACGACGGTGTAATTGAGGCTCTGAGGGTTCTAGGCCGTGTTGACTGTCCGAGGGCTGATCCGGTAA
>MKTT01000084.1 GCA_001898385.1 Planctomycetales bacterium 71-10 | reverse complement strand
CTTCCCAGCCCCGCCGACGCTCGGCCTCGCGGAGCCGTCGAGGAACCTCCGGAGGTCCCCGGCCAGCGCGAGGGGGCCGGGATAGCGGTCCTCGGGTCGCTTGCGGAGGCACCGCATGACGATCCGGTCGAGTTCGCGCGGCACGTCCGGTCGCAGGCGACTGGGCGGCTGCGGTTCGGCTTCCCGGACGGATTTCAGCGTCTCGGAGGCGGGGGCGTCGGCGTGGGGGACGCGCCCGGTCAGCATCTCGTAAAGGATGGTCCCCAGGCTGTAGACGTCGGTCGCCGGGCCGACCTCCCCAGCCCCGCCGGCCTGCTCGGGGGCCATGTAGCGCGGGGTTCCGCGACGGCCGCCGTCCTCGCCCCAGTAGCCGTCGGATTCGGTCCATTTGGCGATCCCGAAGTCGGCGATCTTGGGGACGCCGTCGCGGGTCATGAGGATGTTGGACGGCTTGAGGTCGCAGTGGACGATCCCGTGACGGTGGGCGTGGTCGACCGCCTCGGCCGCCATGCGGATCGTCTCGGCGGCGACGCGGGCGTCCAGCGACCCCGCGGCGATCCGGTCCTCCAGGCTGCCGCCGTCGACGAACTCCAGGGCCAGGAACGGGCGGTCGCCGTGGCTGCCGATGTCGTAGATCTGGACGATGTTGGGGTGTTGGAGCTGGGCGACCGCCTTGGCCTCGATCTCGAAGAGGCGCGAGACGACGTCGGGCCGGCGCGCGATCATCTTGAGCGCCGCGGCCCGGCCGAGCTTGATATGCCGCGCCTTGTAGATCAGCCCCGTGCTGCCGACGCCGATGGGGGGGCCCTCGATGACGTAATCCGTCAGGACGGGCGGCCCTTCGTCGAGCGGCCCCGGGGGCGCGTCGGCCGCCGGCCGCCGCTCGGGGGCCGAGAGCGAGCGGCGAAGCTCGTCGAGCACGTGGTCGGTCCGATCGTCGAGCGCCTCCGCCCTCGCCTCGCAGGCGGCGCAGGCTTCCAGGTGGCGGCGGACGGACTCGATCCCCTCGTCGGACAGGTCGCCGAGCGCGAACGCCCGCAGCGTGTCGTCGTCCGGGCATGATGTGGAACAAACTTGCGGGTCCACGGCGGGCTCCATTACCATGACGCGGGCGACCGGCTTCCCCCATCGCCGCTCCCCGGGACCGAACGACCGCCGTATCGTATCGAGGCGCGACCCGCCGCGGAAAGCGCCCGACCAACCGGAGGACGACCCGATGGACCGCCCGTCGGCCCCCATGCGTCCCCGGCCGCGCGCCGGCGTCGAGGCCGGCGAGACCTCGCTGACGCTGCTGGAGTGCGTCCGTCGGCATGAAGGGGACGCCTGGCGACGGCTGCTGGACCTCTACTCCCCCCTGCTCCGCCACTGGTGCCGCCGCTGGGGCGTGCGGCCCGAGGACGTGGAGGACGTCACGCAGGACGTGTTCCAGGCCGTCGCCACGGGGCTCGACGGCTTCCGCCGCGACCGCGAGCGCGACTCGTTCCGGGGCTGGCTCCACGGCGTCGCCCGCTACAAGGTCCTCACCCACTTCCGACGCGTCGGCTCGCGCGGCCCCGGCGGCACCGACTTCTACGAGAAGACCCTCCTCCTGCCCGCCCCCGACCAGCCCGACGACGAGGAGCGGGCGATCGTCGGCGACCTCTACCGCGACGCCCTGGAGACCGCCCGCTCCGAGTTCGAAGAGCGCACCTGGCACGCCTTCTGGCGATCCGCCGTCGAGGGCCATCCCCCGGCCGCCGTGGCCCAGGAGCTGGGCGTCTCCCCCGCCGCCGTCCGGCAGTCCAAGTCGCGCGTCCTCCGCCGCCTGAAGGACCTGCTGGGCGAGCCCCCCCGATCGGTCGACGCCGGCCCGGCGGCCTGACGCCGTCGCCGCATCCTTCGTCCGCTTCGAACTTTTCGCCGGTTTCGAAAATCGTGTCACATGCGGCGCGATGTAAGAGGAGTGGGGCGGTCCGACGCGACCCTCTCCGCGCCGGCGGTCCGCACCTCCCCCGCCGGGGCCGCCCTCCACCTTGCCTGATCCCTTCCAGTCCCCTCATTCCAGACGAGGAGCGCCCATGCCGCGCCGACGCCCAGGGTTCACGCTGATCGAGCTGCTCGTGGTGATCGCGATCATCGCCGTCCTCATCGCCCTGCTCCTCCCCGCCGTCCAGGCGGCGCGCGAGGCGGCCCGCCGGGCCCAATGCACCAACAACCTGAAGCAGATCGGCCTGGCGATGCACAACTACCAGTCCACCCACACCGTCCTGCCGCCGGGCAAGAAGGGGGACGCCTGGGGGAGCTGGATCATCTTCATGCTCCCCAACATCGAGGCCGTCAGCGCGTACAACGCCTGGAACTACCAGGGGAACAACTCGGGCGACCCGGGGACCGTGGACTTCGACCTGCGGTACAACGGGGCCGCCAACATCACCGTCACGTCGGCGCGGATCTCGGCCTTCATGTGCCCGAGCGACCCCAACAACCAGTCGCTCAGCGGGATCGGCATCACGCTGAACGGGCAGACGAAGCTGGTGACGTCGCAGAACTACGTCGTGAACTTCGGCAACACGATGATGCAGCAGCGGACGCTCGACGGCGTGGCGTTCCGCGGGGCCCCGTTCACCTGCATCGGCTCGCCGTTCGTGGACATCGCCGGCTATCGCGAGCGCGAGCAGTCGGGCGTGCCGAACACCTGCTACAGCTTCGCCGCGATCAGCGACGGCCTGAGCAACACGATGATGGTCTCGGAGCTGCTGGTCGGCCAGAGCGTCAACGGCTACGACCTGCGCGGATTCTCGTGGTGCGGCCCGCTGGGGACGTACACGGCCTGGACCGGCCCCAACAGCCGGGCGGCGGACGTCATCTGGCCGGGCCTGTGCAACTCGCCCAAGGGGGGCGTCAACCCGCCGTGCACGACGGCCGACGTCACCTGGTACACCGCGGCCCGGAGCAAGCACGCCGGGGGTGTGAACGTGGCGATGTGCGACGGCAGCGTCCGGTTCGTGAAGGACGCCATCAGCCTCCCCACCTGGCAGGCGATCAGCACCACCCAGGGCGGCGAGATCGTCTCGGCCGATTCCTACTGACATCAGGTCCCCCCGCGCGGCCGTCGCGAGACGGCCGCGACCAGGAGCCGAACGACGATGAATCGACGACGATCCGCCCGCATTTTCGCCGGGCTGGGGCTGTCCCTGGCCCTCGCCGGATGCTCCGACAGCGGCGACGGGCTGCCCCGCGTGGCCGTGACCGGTAAAGTGACGGTGGAGGGCGAGCCGCTGGCCAGGGGCGCCATCACGTTCCGCCCCGACGGGGCCGGGGCCGAATCGTCCGGCGCCGTCGAGGGGGGGGCCTTCACCATCCCCTCGGCCGACGGGCCCACTCCCGGCAAGTACAAGGTGTCCGTCACGGAGACGATCGAGCGGGCCGAGGCCGACAAGCTCAACAACTTCACGCTCCAGCCCCAGACGAAGCCCTCGAAGACCACCATCGGCGGCCCCCTGGAGGCCGAGGTGAAGGCCGAAGGGGACAACGCGTTCACGCTCGACTTCCCCCGGGTCGACGCCTCCAAGGGATCGAAGAGTAAAGCCCGATGAAAACCTCCCCCAGCGTCAGCGTCCGCCTCGCGCTCGGCCTCGCCCTGGCCCTCGCGGCCGGGGCCGTCACCTCCCGATCGGAGGAGGTCGCCGTGGGCGTCGCCCGCGTCGACGTCTCGCCCTCGGGGCCGATCCGCCTGCACGGCTATCTCGTGCGGACGACGGAGTCCACGGCCGTCGGCCATCCCATCTTCGCCAAGGCCCTGGCGATCGGCTCCGACGAGCAGAAGCCCGTCGTGCTGGTCTCGGTCGACAGCCTCGGCGTCTCCGCCGCGATCATCGACGAGGTCGCCGCCAGGCTGGAGAAGAAGGCCGGCCTCCCCCGCGAGCGGCTGGCGCTGGGGGCCTCGCACACCCACTCCGCGCCCCTGCTCACGGGGGTCGCGCCCAACATCTTCGGCAAGCCGATCCCGCCCGATCAGCAGGCCCGGATCGACGCCTACACCCGCGAGTTCACCGACAAGCTCGAACGGGTCTGCCTGGACGCCCTCGCCGATCGCAAGCCGGCGAAGCTCTCGTGGGCGCAGGGCAAGGTCGGGTTCGCGGCGAACCGGCGCACGCCCGGCGGGCCGGTCGACCACAGCCTGCCCGCCCTCAAGGTCGAGTCGCCCGACGGCCAGGTCCGGGCCGTGGTGACGAACTACGCCTGCCACTGCACCACGATCGACCCGGCCGAGAACAAGGTCGACGGCGACTGGGCCGGCGCGGCCCAGCGCGGCATCGAGGCCGACAACCCGGGCTGCATCGCGCTCACGGTCGTCGGCTGCGGGGCCGACTCCAACCCCCAGCCTCGGCGCAGCTCGGCCGACGCCGAGGCCCACGGCCGCGCCGTGGCCGACGAGGTCGCCCGCCTGATGCGCGGGCCCTGGAAGCCGCTGTCCGGCCCTCCCTCCGCGGCCATGGAGCGGTTCGAACTGCCGTATGACACGCTCCCGACGAAGGCCGACCTGGAGAAGCTCGCCGCCGCGGGGGGGCCTCCGGGCTACAACGCCTCGGTGCAACTCGCGGCCCTGGAGCGGGACGGCAAGCTGCCGGCCGCGCTCCCCTACTCGGCCCAGGCGTGGAAGTTCGGCGACGACCTGCTGATGGTTTTTCTCCCCGGCGAGGTCGTGGTCGATTACGTCCTGCGCATCAAGAAGGAATTCGACCCGTCCCGGACCTGGGTCTCGTCCTACGCCAACGACGCCCCCTGCTACATCCCCTCCGAGCGCATCCTCAAGGAAGGCGGCTATGAAGGGGGCGGGGCGATGGTCTACTACGCCCGCCCCACGTCCTTCAAGCCGGGCCTCGAACAGATCATCCTCGACGCCGTCCACCGCGTCGTCGGCGACGGCTTCGCGCCGCCGGCCGCCGGGCCGGCCGCCCAGGCCGACGACGAGCATCCCCCCGCCCTGTCGCCCGAGGACGCCCTCAAGACGATCCGCACGAAGGCCGGCCTGAAGGTCGAGCTGGTCGCCGCGGAGCCGCTGATCGAGAGCCCCGTCGCCGTCGACTTCGGAGCCGACGGCCGGCTCTGGGTCTGCGAGATGCGCGACTACCCCAGCGGTATGGACGGCAAATACAAGCCCGGCGGCCGGGTTCGCGTCCTGGAAGACCGCGACCGCGACGGCCGCTACGAGACCGCGACCACGTTCATCGAGGACCTCCCCTTCCCCACCGGCCTCCTCTGCTGGCGGAAAGGCGTCCTCATCTGCGCCGCGCCCGAGATCCTGTACGCCGAGGACACGGACGGCGACGGCAAGGCCGACGTCCGCAAGGTGCTGTACGAGGGCTTCGCCACCGAGAACTACCAGGCCCGCGTCAACGGCCTGATGTACAACGCCGACGGCTGGGTCTACGGGGCCAACGGGCTGATCGGCGGCCGGATCCACGGGACGATCGACGGCAAGGAGGTCGACGTCGGCGGCCGGGACTTCCGCTTCAAGCCCGACACCGGCGAGTTCGAGCCCGCCTCCGGCCTCACCCAGCAGGGCCGGACGCACGACGACTGGGGGAACCAGTTCGGCGGCAACAACAGCATCCTGATCCAGAACTACCCGCTCCCCGACCACTACGTCCGTCGCAACCCCCGGGCCCCGGCCCCCGCCCCGTCCGTATTCCCCGCCGGCGACGCCGACCCCGGCCGGCTCTTCCCCGCCAGCCGGACGCTGACCCGCTACAACGAGCCCCAGAACGCCAACCGCGTCACCAGCGCGTGCAGCCCGCTGATCCTCCGCGACCCGCTCCTCGGCGATGAGTTCTTCGGGAACGGCTTCGCCTGCGAGACCGTACACAACCTCGTCCGCCGGGTCGTCCTGGAGCCCGAAGGAGCCACCTTCGCCGGCCGTCGGGCGGCCGACGAGCAGGACCGCGAGTTCCTGGCCTCGACCGACTCGTGGTTCCGTCCCGCCCAGGTCCGCACCGGCCCCGACGGCGCGATGTGGGTGGTCGACATGTACCGCTTCGTCATCGAGCACCCTCGCTGGATCAGCCCCGAGCGCCTGGAGACCCTGGACGTCCGCGCCGGCGCCGACATGGGCCGGATCTACCGCGTCGTCCCCGAGGGCCGACCGCTCCGGCCGGTCGCGAACCTCGACGCGATGACCACGGCCGAACTCGCCGCCGCGCTCGACACCCGGAACGGCACCGTCCGCGACACCGTCCAGCGCCTCCTCGACCACCGCCGCGACCCGGCCGCGAAGGCCCCGCTCGCGAAGGTCGCCCGCGCGAGCGAGCATCCCGAGGCCCGCGCGCAGGCCGTCGCGGCGCTCGACGTCCTGGGCCTGCTCGACGCCGACATCCTCGCCGCCGCCCTCGCCGACGCCCACCCCGGCGTCCGCCGCGAGGCCGTCCGCGTCGCCGAACCCCGGCTGGCGACCGACGCCGCCGTCGGCGCGGCGGTCCTCAAGCTGGCCGACGACGAGGACGTCCGCGTCCGGTATCAGGTGGCCCTGAGCCTCGGCGAGTGGGACGCGCCCGAGGCCGGCGAGGCCCTGGGCGCGATCGCCGTCCGCGACGGCGGCGACCTGTGGCTGCGGGCCGCGGTCCTCAGCTCGGCCACGCCGCACGCCCGCGCGGTCCTCGAACGCCTGGTGGCCGACGCCCCGCCCGAGGGCCCGCCGTCGGAGCTGATCGAGCCGCTCATCGCCACCGTCGCCGGGACCCTCGACCGCGACGGCCTCGCCGCGACGCTCGCGCTGATCGCCGGCGAGGGGGCCGAACGCTGGCGGATGGGGGCGACGGCCGAGCTGCTGGACGCCGCGAAGGACGATGCGCCGGCGAACGCCGACGCCGCCCTGAAGCTGGCCGCCGCCGCCCGCCTGGTCGCGGCGGACAGCGACGCGCCCGACGCCGATCGCGTCGCCGCCCTCCGCCTGCTCGGCCGTTCGGCCGGGGCCCGCGACGCCGACCGCGCCGCCGTCGCCGACCGCCTCGACCCCGCGGAGCCCGGCGACGTGCAGTCGGCCGCGCTCCGCGCCCTCGCCCGGATGGGCGACGCCGCCTCCGCCGACGCGATCCTGCGCCGCTGGTCCCGCCTCGGCCCCGCGGCCCAGGCCGAGGCGCTCGACGCCCTGATCGCCCGCGAGGAGTCCGAGGCCGCCCTGCTCGCCGCCGTCGAGGCCGGCCGCGTCAAGCCGTCCCAGGTCGGCGCCCAGCATCGCGAGCGGCTCCTCAAGTCGGGCCCGGAGGCCCTGCGCGAGCGGGCCCGGGCCGCCTTCGGGGCCCTCGCCATCGGCGCGCGGGCCGACGTCCTGGCCCGCTACGCCGAGGTCAAGACGGCCCGAGGCGACGCCACCCGCGGCCGTGGCGTCTTCCAGCGGGCGTGCGCCACCTGCCACAAGCTGGACGGCCTGGGGGCCGAGGTCGGCCCCGACCTGGCCGCGCTGACGGACCTCTCCGCCGACGCCCTGCTGACCGCGATCCTCGACCCGAACCGCGAGGTCGACGCACGCTACGTCGCCTACGACGCCGCGCTGAAGGACGGCCGCACGCTCTCCGGCCTGATCGCCGCCGAGACCGCCAGCGCCATCACGCTGAAGCGCCAGGACGGGACCGCGGACGTCGTCCTCCGCGACGACCTGGAGGAGTTGGCGTCGTCCGGCCGCTCGCTCATGCCCGAGGGCCTGGAGAACGACCTCACGCCGGCCGACGTCTCCGACCTGGTCGCGTTCCTCGCCCGCGGTTCGACGCGGCCCAAGGTCCTGGAGGGGAACGCCCCGGCGACCGTCAAGGCGGGCCCCGACGGCGTCATCCGCCTGACGGCCGACGAGGCCGAGGTCTACGGGCCGAACCTCGTCTACGAGTCCGAGCACGGCAACCTCGGCTTCTGGCACGCCCCGGCCGACCGCGCCGCGTGGACCTTCGAGGTCGCCCACGGCTCGATGTTCGACGTGGCCCTGGAATGGGCCTGCGACGACGGCTCGGCGGGGAACGCCTACACCCTGAGCCTCGGCCGCCAGGCGTTCCGAGGCGTGGTCGCGGGGACCGGCGGGTGGGGGAGCTACGCCCGGACGTCGCTCACGCACCAGGTCTTCCACCAGGGATCTCACCGGATCGAGCTTCGGGCCGACGGCCCCATCCACGGGGCGCTCGCGGACGTCCGCGCCATCGTCCTGACCCCGGCCGAGGCCGTCGCGGGGGCCGTCGCGCCCGCCGTCGAAGAGGCCCCCACGCCCGGCGAAGCGGCCCGGACGATCCTCGCCCCCGACACGCCCGACGCCCGGCGGTCCGACCTGGTCGCGCGCCTCGCCGACCGCTCGGCGGAGTTGATCGCGGCCCTCGCCGACGGCCTGGACGGGGCCGACGAGGCCGAGCAGTACCGCCGCATCCCCTGGATCTGGCGCGTCGCCATCGCCGCCGGCAAGCGAAACGATGACGACGAAATGCGCCGCATCCTGGACGCCTCGCTCCCCGCCGACGAGCCGGGCGCGAGGCTGGAGGACTGGCAGGCCGTGGTGGTCGGCGGCGGTCTCATCAACGGCGTCAGCATGATCGGCCCCATGCCCGGCGCCCGCTTCGCGGAGGTCGTCGGCGACGATCCCGCGTTGAAGGCCCGATGGCTGCGCTCGATCGAGCTGGCATCGAAGATGGCCGACGACGAGAAGGTCCGCACCGGCACGCGGTATGACGCCCTCCGCATGCTGGGCGTCGCCCCGTGGGAGGCCCACGGCGAGCAACTGGCCCGCTACCTGGCCGCCGGGATCGACCCCGAACTGCACCAGGGGGCCGTGTGCGCCCTGGCGGACGTGCCGTCGCCGGAGGTCGTCCCGGCGCTCGTCGAGTGCCTGGGCCGGCTTACGCCCGGCAACAGGGCGTTCGCCACGGCCGCGCTGGTCCGCGACGCCGGCCGCCGCGAGGCCGTCGTCGACGCCCTCGAAGCCGGCCGCCTCAAGCCCGGCGACCTCGACGACGACGCCCGCGCCGCCCTGATCGACCCCGCGAAGACGAAGTCGGCCGAGCGGGCGAGACGGCTGCTCACCCCGTCCGGCTCCTGACCATCCCTCACGCCTCCCGGCGGGCGACGACGAACAGCGACGTCCCCGTCGGGAGGATCCCTCGCACCGCCAACGGGTGTTCCGCCGCGTACGCCGCCCGGAGGGCCAGCGGGCCCGGCCACGGGGGAAGGGCCAGGTGCCGCAGGTAGATTTCCGCCGGGTCGTCGCCGGGGCGGGCGCGATCGCGGCCGAGGCGACGCCGCAGGATGGGGACCATCCACGCCCCCCACCACAGGACCGATCGCAGATCCAGGCCGGAGCCCTCGAAGGCCCGCTCCAGGCCGGCCGGCTCGTAGCGCCGGCGGTGGCCCTGGATCGCGTCGAACTCCGAGAACAACGCCGGCTGCGCCGGGACGCTCACGATCAGCGTCCCGCCCGGCGCGACCAGCCCGGCGAGGGTCGCCACGGCGGCCCGGTCGTCGTCCAGGTGCTCGATCACGTCGAGCGCGAGCACGGCGTCGAACGCCTCGGTCGCGTCCCATTCCGAGAGCGGGCGTGCGAGGTCCGCCTCGATGAGGTCCCGCCCGGGGCGGTCGAGACGGGCGAGGATGCGCGGGGAGACGTCGAGGCCGGCGGGGCGATGGCCGGCGGCTTCCAACGCCTCCAGCGTCACGCCCCAGCCGCAGCCGGCGTCGAGGATGCGGGCGGGGGGACGGACGCCCTGACGGGCCAGCAGCGCCCGGGTCAGCCGGGCGCGGGCCGACCACCAGGGATGGCGGCGGACGGCGTGGCCCGTGCGGACCAGGATCTCCTCCCCCATGTGGTCGTCTGCGACGCCGCGCGACCATGTGCGGATCATCCGTCATGCCCTCCACGCCCCGCGGGATCGTCGCCCCCACCCTAACCGATCCCGCGCCGGCCGCGAGCCCGATTTCGGCTGGCCTCGCCGCCCGTCACGGCCGATGAAGGGAGAATGCGGGACGGCCGTCGGCCGCCCGAGGAGCGGTCGTGCGAGGGGTTGGACTTCCGAAAGAATCCGTTAGAATGTCGCTGGGGAGCCGTCGAGCCGCGGGCTTGCGGCCCGCCGGCAGGCCCGACGTCCGTCCCCGGAGCGATCCGGCCGCGAGGCGACGTCGTCCGCAAGCCGATCTTGCATCGAATCGAGCGGCCCGTCGCGCATGTCTTTCGGGCGCGCGTTCGGCCATAATCAGTCCGGATGGTTTGCGATCGAGGCGTGTGGACGTCGGCCCCCCCAATCGTTGTTGACCGAGAAGGTCGGGACGGTTCTCATGAAAGTTCAGCTCATCGTCGTCCGGGGCAAGCCCGAGGGTAAGGTCATCCCCCTCACCGGCTCGAAATTCAAGATCGGACGGGGCGAGACCTGCCACCTCCGGCCCAACAGCGAACAGGTCAGCCGCGAGCACGCCGAGTTCTCGATCGCCGCCGACGGCGTGGTCACCGTCGCCGACCTCGGGAGTCGCAACGGGACCCTCGTCAACGGCAAGGCGCTGACCGAGCCCTGCGTCCTCAAGGACGGCAATCTCGTCCAGGTCGGCCCGCTCACCTTCGCCGTCCAGATCACCGACGCCCCCACGCCCGCCGCGTCCCGGCCGTCGCCGTCGAAGCCGGCCGTGCAGGCCCCCGCCGCCCAGGCCGCACCGGCCCCGGCCCCCCCCGCGCCCCCCCAGCCCAGGCCGGCGGCGCGCTCCGCGCCGGAAGACGTCCTCAACGAGGACATCGACGCCTGGCTCGTGGGCGAGGGGGCCGGCAGCGGCTCCGACGTCCCGGCCCAGGTCTACGGCGGCGAGACGATCACCATCGCCGCGTTCAAGGACGCCGCCGAGGCCGTCCCCGCCAAGCCCGCGCCCGTCGAGGCCGATGAGGACGAGGAGGCGGAGGAAGACGAGGCCGAAGAAGACGAGGCCGTCGAGGATTCGCTCGACGAGGACTCCGAGGACGAGGAGGCGGAGGAAGACGAAGACGAGGAGGAAGGGGAGGCCGTCGAGGAGTTCATCGACGAGTCGAACCCCTTCTACGCCGCCAAGAAGGCCCAGAAAGACGCCGAGAAGGCCGCCAAGGCCGGACCGGCCGCGACGGGCGGGGCGAACCAGCAGTTCAAGGACACCAGCGACGCCGCCACCGAGATCCTCCGCAAGCTCATGGAGAAGCGTCGCGCGTCCAAGTGAGGTTTCGCCCTCGCCGCGCATCCTCCTTCCAGACCCGGCGGGAGGATGCTCGTCGAAGGCCCCCCCCTGCCGAGGCTCGCTCGGGCTGGGTCGAGACCCAGCCTACGGAGAATCCGAAGATCGCACCGCGACCGAGCGCTCGTCTTTACCGCCTCGCCCCGATCGGCCCCGCTCCCCATGTCGACTCCCGAACCCATCGCTCCCGACATCACCTTTGAGGACGCTCATCGGGGGCTCGACGACCTGATCCGACGCCTGGAATCGGTGGTGGTCGGGCAACGATCGCTGATCGAGAAGCTGATCGCGGCCCTGCTCGCCGGCGGGCATGTGCTGGTCGAGGGCGTGCCGGGCCTGGCCAAGACCCGCGTCGTCCGGGCGCTGGCGCAGGTGCTCGACCTGCCGTTCCGGCGCATCCAGTTCACGCCCGACCTGCTCCCGGCGGACCTCACCGGCACGCAGGTCTACCGGCCCTCGACCGGGACGTTCGACGTCCGCCCCGGACCGATCGTCACCGGCGTCCTGCTCGCCGACGAGATCAACCGGGCCCCGGCGAAGGTCCAGAGCGCTCTGCTGGAGGCGATGCAGGAGGGCCAGGTCACCGTGGGCGACGAGACGATCGTCCTCCCCGAGACCTTCTGGGTCCTCGCCACCCAGAACCCGATCGAGCACGAAGGGACGTATCCGCTGCCCGAGGCCCAGCTCGACCGCTTCCTGCTGAAAGTCCTGGTCGGCTACCCGGACCGCGCCTCCGAACTGGCGATGCTCGACCTGCCCAGCGTCGCGGAGGGCCCCCGCCCCGAAGTTTGGGCCGACGACGAGGCGCCGCTGTTCAACCCGGCCGACGTGGTCCGGCTGCGCCGGCTGGCCGCATCGGTCCGGGTCGCCGATGCGATCAAGGAATACGTCGTCGACCTCGTCCGCGCCACCCGCGACCCCGAGGGCTACGGCCTGGGCCTCGCGCCGCTGATCGAGCTGGGCGCGAGCCCTCGCGCGACGATCTCGCTGGTGCGCGCGGCGCGGGCCCACGCCCTGCTCTCCCGCCGCGACTACGTCACCCCGCACGACGTCAAGTCGCTGGCCCGCGACGTCCTCCGCCACCGGATCATGGTCAGCTACGAGGCCGACGCCGAGGGGCTCTCGGTCGACGACGTGCTGATGAAGATCCTCGACCACATCCCCGTCCCCTGATCGCCGTCGCGGCTCAGGTGTGGGGCCACCACTCCATGTAGCCTTCCCAGATCCGGTCGAGCGTCAGGGCGGCGCGGGCGTGGATCTTGACGTCGACCAGCCCGGACATGGCGGTCTCGTCCGGGTTGATCTCGACGGTCGTCTTGCCGGCCGCCTGCGCGATCCGGAGCGGGGCGACGATGTAGTCGAACAGGCTGCTGGTGCCGATGCTGAACACCACGTCGAAGCCGCGCGCCATCTCCGCCTCCAGGCGGCGGATCTTCGCGGGGTCGAGCATCTCGCCGAAGAGGACGACGTCGGGCCGCAGCACGGCCCCGCAGCGCGGGCATTCGGGCGGATCGCCCAGGCCGTCGTAGTTCACGACGCGGTCGCGGTGGGGGCAGGCCGTGCAGCGGATCTCGTGCAGGTCGCCGTGGACGTCCAGGACGTGTCGCGACCCCGCCGCGCCGTGGAGGCCGTCGACGTTCTGCGTCAGGACCCACACGGCGTCGAAATGGTCCTGCATCTCGGCCAGGACGGCATGGCCGCGATTCGGCCGCACGCCGCGGCAGGCCCGCTCGATCTCCTTGAGGTAGGTCCAGGTCACGTCCGGGCGCACCTCGAACATCGGCCCGGAGAGGACTTCCTCGATGGTGAATCCGGTCGGCGTGAGGCGATCGGAGCGGTACAGGCCGCCGACGCCGCGGTAGGTGGGGACGCCCGAGTCGGCCGAGACGCCGGCCCCGGTCACGGCCAGGACCCGCCGCGCTTTGCGGAGCTTCTGGACGACCCGGGCGACGCCTCGCGCATCCTCTTCGGAGAGTTCCTCGGCGTGGGCGGGGTCCATGCTCGGCCTCGCGGGGGCCGCGCGCGGCGGCCTTCGGTCGGGGTGTCGGGTGCGATCCAGTATGACGCGCCGACGGCCCCTTTCGCCAGACCGCGGGGGGCGACTCGCCTTGACGCCCCCGCCCCCTCGGCCTACATTCCGGCGCTGGTCACGGCCGCCCCGGCGGCCCTCACGGCGGGGAGGCGGAATGGCGAGGAGCAACCACGACGAGGCCGAGGGCCACGTCCCGATCGCGGTCCCCTTCAACCGGCCCTTCATCGCCGGCAAGGAGCTGTTCTACATCGCGAAGGCCGTCACCCAGGGGAACATCGCCGGCGACGGCGAGTTCACCCGCCTGTGCGCGCGCTGGATGGAGGAGCGGTTCGACGTCCCCCACGTCCTGCTCACCCCCTCCTGCACCGCCGCCCTGGAGATGGCCGCGATGCTCTGCGACCTGGGGCCGGGCGACGAGGTGATCATGCCCTCGTTCACCTTCGTCTCCACCGCCAACGCCGTCGCCCGGCTGGGCGCGAGGCCGGTCTTCGTCGACGTCCGCGAGGACACGCTCAACCTGGACGAATCGCTCGTCGAGGCCGCCGTGACCGATCGGACCCGGGCCGTCTTCCCCGTCCATTACGCGGGCGTGAGCTGCGCCATGGATCCGATCCTGGAGATCGCCCGCCGCCGCGGCCTGCGCGTGGTCGAGGACGCGGCGCAGGGGGTCGACGCCTCGTATCGCGGCCGGGCGCTCGGCTCGATCGGCGACCTGGGGGCCTTCAGCTTCCACGAGACCAAGAACTTCATCTGCGGCGAGGGGGGCGCGCTCTGCATCAACGACCCCTCCCTGCTCGAACGCGCCGAGATCCTCCGCGACAAGGGGACCAACCGCCGCCAGTTCTTCCGCGGCCAGGTCGACAAATATACCTGGGTGGATATCGGCTCCAGCTACGTCCCCAGCGAAATCTGCTCGGCCTTCCTCTACGCGCAACTGGAGATGACCCCGGTCATCAACGCCTCGCGGCGGTCGAAGTTCGAGGAATACCTGACGCGCCTGGCCCCCCTGGAGGCCGCCGGCCGGCTCCGCCTGCCGCGCACGCCCGAGGACTGCCGGAGCAACCACCACCTCTTCTACATCCTCCTGCCCGACGAGGCGACCCGCGACGCTCTCGCGACGCACCTGCGGGGCCGGGGCGTGCTGGCGGTGTTCCACTACGTCCCGCTGCACACCTCGCCGATGGGCCGGACGTTCGGTTATCAGGACGGCGACCTCCCCGTCACCGAGGACGTCAGCCGCCGCCTCCTCCGGCTCCCCCTCTTCCACGAGATGACCGTCGAGGAGCAGGACCGCGTCGTCGACCAGATCGAGGGGTATTTCCGACAATGCCGACAGCGGCCCGCGGCCTGACCGTCGAACGCCTCGCCTGGGACTCGGCCCACTTCGGCCTGCCCGTCGGCCGCATCGTCGCGCGCGGGGATGATGCGGACGCGCTCGCCGACGCCCTCGCCCGCGCCGCGGACGACGGCCTCGAACTGGTCTACGCCTTCACCCCGCCGGGCCTCGCGATCCCGGACGAGTTGCTGCGCCGCTTCGACGGCCTCAAGGTCGACGACCGCGTGGTCTACTCCGCGGAGCTGAGGCGAGCCGAAGACGAGCATCCTTCTCCCCTTGAGGGAGAAGGTGGGACGTCCCCTCCCCCGCCGGGAGAGGGCAGCCGCGCAGCGGCGGGTGAGGGTCGCGGGAGCGCGGAGGGCGTGTCGGCGCGCGAGCCCGCGGGACCTAGGCTATCTCAGCCGACCCGACGACCCTCACCCGGCCCTTCGGGCCACCCTCTCCCGGCGGGAGAGGGGACTTCGGGCTCGTCTCGGCCCCTTCCCCATACAAGTTGCGCCGAACACTCTTGCTCTCCGGGCCGCCTTCTCCCTCAAGGGGAGAAGGACGATGGCCCTGGCGACCTGATCGTGGTCGATCGCCCCGCCGGTCCTGCATCCCCCGTGCTGGTCGAACTCGCCGTGGAGGCCGGGGCGTTCTCGCGGTTCGCGGTCGACCCGCGCATCCCGCACGAGGCGTTCCGCCGGCTGTACGCGATCTGGATCGGGCGCAGTTGCCGGCACGAGTCGGCCGACGCCGTGTTCGTCGCCGAGGATCGCGACGTCCAGGGCGTCCCGCTGGGCCTGGCGACGGTCGCCGTGAAGGGCGATGCGGCGACGATCGGCCTCGTCGCGGTGAGCGAACGGGCCCGGCGGCGGGGCGTCGGCCGAGCGACCATGGCGCGCTGCCACGACTGGCTCCGCGATCGCGACGTGATGCGGGTGGACGTGGCGACGCAGGTCGCCAACGGCCCGGCCTGCGGCCTGTACCGGGCCTGCGGCTACTATCCGTCGTCGTTCGAGACGATCTACCACTTCCGGCCTCGCGGCTGACGGGAGGACCGGAAGACGATGCACGACGATGCAGATCCCCGACCCTGGGACGTGCTGGAGTCGCAATACCTGGTCCGTCGGCCCTGGCTGACCGTCCGCCAGGACCGCGTCCGGCTGCCCGGCGGCGCGATCATCGAGGACTACAACATCTTCGAATACCCCGACTGGGTGAACGTCCTCCCCGTGACCCGCGACGGCCGGATCGTGCTGATCCGCCAGTACCGCCACGGCTCGCGCGCCGTGCATTACGAACTGCCGGCCGGGATCTGCGACGCGACCGACGCCGACCTTGAGCAATCCGCCCGGCGCGAGCTTCTGGAGGAGACCGGCTACGGCGGCGGCGAGTGGGCGCGGCTGGCGACCCTCTCGGCCAACCCCGGCACGCACGCGAACCTCAGCCACACGTTCCTCGCGAAAGGCGTGGCCTGGGAGCGCGAGCCGAGCCTTGAGGAGACGGAGGAGATCCGGGTCCGCGTCGTCGGCGCGGATGAGCTTCGGGCCATCCTCGCGTTGGGCGGCGTCCTCCAGGCGCTGCACGCCGCCCCGCTGTATCAATACTTGCTGTCGCTGCGGGCCTGAGCCCGCGCCCAGGTCCCTTCCCAAGGTGTCGCGATGGCGAACGTCGACGTCTCCGTGGTCGTCCCGGTCTACAACTCGGAGGCGACGCTCCGCGCGCTGGCCGATCGGACCTTCGCCGTGCTCGACGCCCGCGGGCTGCGCGGCGAGATGGTCTTCGTCGAGGACGGCGGCGCCGACGGATCGTGGGACGTCCTCCGCGCGATCCGCGACGAGCGGCCGGGCCGCGTGACGATCGTGCAGCTCATGCGCAACTACGGCCAGCACAACGCGCTCATGTGCGGGTTCCGGCGCGCCCGCGGCGACGTCGTCGTGACGATGGACGACGACCTCCAGAACCCGCCCGAGGAGATACCCAAGCTCCTGGACGCCCTCCGCACGCGCGACCTGGACCTCGTCTACGGCCTGTACGAGTCCAAGCGCCACGCCTCCTGGCGCAACGCCGGGTCGAGGCTGGTGAACGTCTTCTACCGCGCCGTCTTCGGCAACGACGTGACCGTCGCCTCCTTCCGCGCGATGCGCCGGCCGCTGCTGGAGGCGATCCTGGAGTACGACCTCAACTACACGTTCGTCGACGGCCTGCTGGCGTGGAACACCCGCCGGATCGGCCAGACGCCCGTCGCGCACGAGCCCCGCCGCGAGGGCCGATCGGGCTACGACGTCCGCAAGCTGCTGGTGCTGGCGCTGAACCTGTTCACGAACTTCTCGCTGGTCCCGCTCCAGGTCGTCTCGGCCTGCGGCCTGCTCGTCTCGGCGGTCGGGTTCGCTCTGGCGTTGTATTACCTCGGCTGCGCGCTGGCGTCGGAGATCGTGGTGCCGGGGTACGCCTCGACGATCATCGCCATCCTGATGATCGGCGGGACGCAACTGCTGGGGCTGGGGATCATCGGCGAGTACCTGGGCCGCCTCCACCTGAACGTGAACCGCAAGCCGCAATACCGCGTGCGCGAGGAATCGGGCGGCGACGCCGGGGCCGGCCCGGTCGGGCGGTCCGTCCGGCTCGACCGCGGCCACGCGACGGACGCGCGGGCCCACGCGGCGACGACGGAGCGATCGCATGTCGACTGACGTCCGGGCCGAAGTCGTCCATCGCGACGAGGAATACGACAGCCGCGAGTTCGCCATGCTCCGTCGCATGCAGGGCGGCCACTTCTGGTATCGCGGCCGGCATCGCTTCCTGCTGCACGCCGTCCGTCGCCACGCGCCGAGGCCCGCGCGCGCCGTCGACCTCGGCGGCGGCTGCGGCGGCTGGGTGGATTACCTGGCGAAGTCCGCCGGCTTCCCGATCGAGGAGCTGGCGCTGGCCGATTCGTCGCAGGCGGCCCTCGACCTCGCGGCCGACGCCCTGCCGGCGGGAGTCTCGCGGCACTGCGTCGACCTGCTGGACCTCCCCTGGTCGGGCCGGTGGAACTCGGCCTTCCTGCTCGACGTCATCGAGCACATCCCCGACCACGCCGAGGCCCTGCGCCAGGTGCATCGGGCGCTCGCCCCCGGCGGCGTGCTGTTCGTCACCGTCCCCGCCCTCCGTCAGTTCTGGAGCTGGAACGACGAATTCGCCCGCCATCAGCGGCGATACCACCGCGACGAGCTGGCCAGGCTGGCCGAGGGCTGCGGCTTCGAGGTGATCGACGCCCGCTACTTCATGTTCTTCCTGAGCCCGCTGCTGCTCCTCAGCCGGGCGGCCTCCTCGCGCCGGGTCCTGGACGCGACCGAGGAGGAACGGCGGGCGCTCGCCGAGAAGATGCACGCGATCCCGCCGGCCCCGGTCAATTCGCTCCTCGCCGGGGTCTTCGGGCTCGAAACGCCGTTCGGCCATCGCGTCCGCTTCCCGTGGGGGACGTCGCTGCTCGCCGTCCTGCGGCGGCCCTGATCGGTCGTTTCCGACCGTCACGGATTTGTGGGGGGCCATCATCCCCCCTGGCGGGGGAAGGTGGCCCGCAGGGCCGGATGAGGGGGAGGACGCGCCAGAAGGCCGTCGAGATCCCGAGGCGGTCGGACGAGCCTTCGAAGCGCGGCACCGCCCGCGCTTCGCGACCCCCTCATCTGACCGCTTCGCGGTCTGTCTTCCCCCGCGAGGGGGGAAGACCGTCGTCGTCGCAGCCCCCAAAATCCGTGACGGTCAGGGTCACTTCCAGACGAAGTGGCCCAGGAGCAAGCCGGCGACGAACGCCAGCGGGATCGCGGCAAGCACGAGCAGCGACCAGGCCATCACCACGCCGGGCGGCAGGACGACGTCCGGCGCGCGGGGGGTGGGCGTCGGCGTCGCGACGTGGCCCGAGGCTTCGATGCGGATCGGCGGGACGTAGGCGTCGCCGGCCGGCGCGAGGATCGCGGAGAAGTCGGGCTCGACGGCAACCTCCTCCGAGCCCAAAAAGGCCAGCTCGGGGGGCTGGGGGTCGTCGGCCGTCGGGGCCGGGACCTGGATCTCGGTCCGGCATTGCGGGCAGGCGACGACGGCCCCCACCCGGCGCGAGGGCGCCCCCAGCAGCTTGCCGCAGCGGTAGCAACGGAACTTGATCGGCTCGTCGGACATGCCTACCAGAATAACCGGCGATCCTCGTGCGTCTAGACAACCGCCACGATCGCGAGCACCGGCGGCCTCGATCCGGCGGGGTCGCGACCCCGCCGTCGACGGTCGGGTATGATTGCGGTCGAGGGAGCGCGCCGCGCCGCGGCGCATGCAGGTCACGCTCGGAACGGCCCGACCCAGCTCACGGAGGCGGCGGAGCTTGATGCAAGACTCGATGCGATCCCGCTCGCGGGGCCGGCTCGCCCGCGCCCTGGCGGGCCTCGCGGCGACCTCGACGCTCGCCTTGGGCGTCCGGGGCGACACCGTCGTGATGAAGAACGGCGTCACCTACCGGACCATCGCCGCGCCCGACCGCGACAACAACACCCTGCTCTACCTCTGGGACGGCCTCAAGAAGATCGTCGTCCGCGATTCCAAGGTCGAGCGCGTGATCGCCGACAACTCGCTGCGCACCGGTGAGAAGTTCTCGCTCGTCCAGCCGATGACCGTCCACACCGGCCTCATGCCCAAGGAAGTCGTGGGCGTCGCGGCGGAGCCCTGGGACGAGAAGGGCCGGCGCAAGTTCCAGTTCTACGGGCGTTCCGCGAAGCCGATCGCGATGGAGCAGGCGATCAACGAGATCGGGCCGAACGTCGTCCGGTTCCGGGGCGTCGACGGCTTCTGGAAGGGCCAGGTCGCGACCCGCGGCGTGCCGCGCGAGGTGCTCCTCAGCCTGCTGCACAAGGTCGAGCAGGGGAACCAGAACGAGCGCGAGCGGGTCGTCCGCTACATGATGGGGGCCGGCTGGTACGCCGAGGCCCGCACCGAGCTGGACAAGCTCATCAAGGACTTCCCTGAGGGAGACCTCGCCGAGCGCGCCGCCAACGCCCGCCAGTTCATCATCCAGGCCGAGGCCACCCAGCGGCGCTCGGACGTCGACGTCTTCCGCCGCGCCAAGCGATTCAAGGCCGCGGCCGACCTCCTCAAGACGTTCGACGACCCGGAGATCGGCACCGACATCCAGGTCGAGGCCCGCGAGCAGTTGCGCCGCGAGGAGGACCAGCGCCGGGACGACCAGGCGGCCGTCTCCGACCTGCGCCGCCTGGAGCTGCGGCTCGCGCCGAGCGTCCACGCGGCCTGGAAGGGCCGGATCGCCGAGGTCCAGAAGGCCCTCGCCGACGCCCCGGACGTCGCCCGAGACCGCCTCGCCGCCTGGCGCAGGGCCCGCGCGGAGTCGAGCCCGACTGACGAGGCGCAGCTCGCCCTGGCGATGTCCGGGTTCGTCGCCGGCCTCGACGCCGCCGTCCCCCACCTGGTCGAGGCCGACGTCCTCTGGACGGCCCGCGACCTGATCGCGTCCTACCTCCGCAGCGGCGACGACGCGGCCCGCGAGGCGATCCTCGCCGACCTCGACGCCCTGAACTGGCCCCCCGGCCCGCCCGAGGCCCCCAACCTCCGCCGGCTCGAACTGGCGCAGAAGCTCTGCCGGCTGATGCCGCCCCCCCTCCGCGGGCCGTCCGGCGATCCCGCGGGCGAGGCGGCCGAGGTCCGCGTCGACGCCGACGACTCCATCCCCACGGCCTACCTCGCACAGCTCCCGCCCGAATACCAACCGCTGCGATCGTATCCGGCCGTCGTGGTCCTGCATTCGGGGGACGGGCCGGAGGCCGCGATCGCGGCGTGGCGCGACGAGGCGGCGCGGCGGGGCTACGTCCTCATCGCGCCCGAGTACCGGGCCACCGAGGGGACGTCCGAGTATCGGTACACGCCCGACGAGCACGCGGCCGTCGAGCTGGCCGTCCGCGACGCCCGCAAGCGGTACGCGATCGACGCCGACCGCGTCTTCCTCGCGGGCCAGCTCGCCGGCGGCAACATGGCGTGGGACGTGGGGCTCGGCCATCCCGACCTGTTCGCCGGGGTCGCCGTGATCTCGGGCCTGCCGGGCAAGTACGTCCCCCGGTCGCTCGGCCAGCACGAACGCCTCCCCCTGCTCTGCATCCTGGGCGACCTCGCCCCGGCCGCCAATGAGATCGTCTTCACCAACTATGTGAAGCCGATGATCCTGAAGGTCTGGGACGTCACCTACATGGAGCTGAACAACCGCGGGCTGGAGGAATTCCCGGAGGAGATCGCGACCGTCTTCGACTGGATGGAGCCCCGCCGACGCGACCCCTATCCGCGCGGCTTCGACGCCACGACCGCGCGGACCTGCGACGACCGCCGCCATGGGATCGTCGTCCGCGCCTTCGCCGAGGGCCGCACCACCGCCCCCGAGGCCGTCGACCCCCTAGGCCGGAACCTGAACCCGGCGACGATCAAGCTGAAGACCAGCAGCCTGAGCAACCTCATCGACGTGACCGTCTCCGGGATCACCCGCCTCGACGTCTGGGCCGGCCCCGATCTCGTCGACTTCAAGCGCAAGCTGGAGGTCCGCGTCAACCGGAAGCCCGTCCTCAAGGCCCAACCGCCGCTGGAGTTCCGGCCCATGCTGGAAGACCTCCGCATCCGCGGCGACCGCGGCCAGATGTACTGGGTGAAGATCGAGGCCGGTTGATCGGCTAGAATGGATCCGACCTGACCCGGATCCGACCGCCGAGCCCCGGAGCGCCTCGTGACGATGGAGAGACCCGACACGCCCGACTGGGTGCGCGACGCGATCTTCTACCAGATCTTCCCCGACCGCTTCGCGCGCAGCCTGAGCGTCCCCAAGTCGAAGAACCTCGACGAATGGGGGGCCGCGCCGACCTACAACGGCTACCAGGGGGGCGACCTCGTCGGCGTGGCCGAGCACCTCGACTACCTGCAAGAGCTGGGCGTCAACGCGGTCTACTTCACGCCCGTCTTCCAGTCGGCCTGCAATCACCGCTACCACACGCACGACTACGAGAAGGTCGACCCGATGCTCGGCGGCGACGCCGCGCTCCGCCGCCTCCTCGACGCCGCGCACGCCCGGGGGATGCGCGTGGTGCTCGACGGCGTGTTCAACCACGCCAGCCGCGGCTTCTTCCCGTTCCACGACATCCTGGAGAACGGCCCCGACTCCGCCTACCTCGACTGGTTCAAGGTCGCCGGCTTCCCCGTCAACGCCTACCATCTCGACGTCGCCCCGAACTACGAGGCGTGGTGGAACCTCCCCGCCCTCCCCAAGTTCAACATCAGCAACCCCGACGTCCGGGAGTACCTCCTGGGCGTTGCCGTGAAGTGGGTCGACTTCGGCATCGACGGCTGGCGGCTCGACGTCGCCAACGAGATCGACGACGACGAGTTCTGGCGCGAGTTCCGCCGCCGCGTCCGCGCCGCCAACCCCGATGCCTATATCGTCGGCGAGGTCTGGACCGACTCCCAGCGCTGGCTCCAGGGGGACATGTGGGACGCGGTGATGAACTACCACTTCACCCGCGCCTGCCTCGCCTTCTTCGCCCGCGGCGACGTCGAGACGGCCGAACTCCAGAAGACCAGCCTGTTCCCCATCCCCGAGCCCGGCGCCGAGTCCTTCGCCCGGTCGATCGAGCGCCTGCACGGCATCTACGCGCCCGAGATCACGGCCGTCATGCTCAACCTGCTGGGGAGCCACGACACGGCCCGGTTCGTCACGCTCGCGAAGGGGGACGTCGCCGCGCTCAAGCTCGCCACCCTCTTCCAGATGACGTATTACGGGGCCCCGTCGATCTACTACGGCGACGAGATCGGCATGCAGGGGGCCCATGACCCGGCCAACCGCGGCGCGTTCCCCTGGCACGCCCGCGGGGCCTGGGACCTGGACCTGCTCCACGAGATCCAGCGCTACACCGCCCTCCGGAACACCCGCGCCGCCCTCCGACGGGGTTCGTTCCGCGTCCTCCACGCGGTCGGCGACGTCTTCGCCCACGCGCGGAAGCTGGGGGACGAGGCCGTGATCGTCGCGTTCAACGTCGGCTCCTCCCCTGCCCGGATCGACCTCTCCGTCCACGACCAGGCCGCGGAAGGCGTTGAGCTGGCCGACCCCTGGACGCACGCGAAACATCGCGTCGAGGCCGGCGCGATCCGAGGGCTGGAGATCCCCGCCCGCTCCGGGAAGGTGCTGGCCACCCCATGAGCGCGCGGCGTCCTCCCCCGGCCTGGCGACTCCCGCAGGGCGTGAACTCGCCGCTCTGGGAATACCTGAACACGCCCCGCCTCGCCGCGGAGGAGGACGCCTACTTCGCCGGCCACCCGCTGTTCGACGCCGACGCCGACGCCCTCGACGCCCGCTTCCCGACCCCCGGGCGGCTGGTCGACCTGGGCTGCGGCGCGGGCCGACATTCCTTGCGGTTCGCCGCCCGCGGGTTCGAGGTCGTCTCGATCGATCTAGCCCGGCCGATGCTGGAGGTCGTCGCCCGCAAGGCCGAGGAGGCGGGGGTCGGCGACCGGCTGCTGCCGCTCCAGGCCAACCTCTGCCACCTGGGCGGCCTCCCCTCGGCGACCTTCGACTACGCGCTGTCGATGTTCAGCACGCTCGGCATGATCCGGGGCCGCGACGCGCGCCGCCGCGCCCTGGCGGAGGCGGCCCGGGTCCTCAAGCCGGGCGGCAGGCTGGCGCTGCACGCCCACAACGTCTGGCTCAACCTCCGCGACCCCCAGGGCCGCCGTTGGCTGCTCCGCCAGGCCCTCCGTCTCTTCGGCGGGCGCGACGAGTTCGGCGACCGCAGGATGACCTATCGCGGTATCCCCGGGATGGAGGTCCACCTCTACCGCTGGGGCGAGCTGCGACGCGAACTGTCCCTCGCCGGCTTCCGGGTCGATGAGGTCGTGCCGCTCGACGAGGTCACAGCCGCGCCCATCCCCAACCCCGGCCGGTTCCCCAGCCTGCGCGCCGGCGGCTGGCTGGTCTTCGCCACTCGACATCAACCTCGATCGGAACGGGTATAGCTCTGTTACTTGCTCCGTCGAAAAGACCCGGAAAGGCCGATGACGACGGCCTTCCCCCCCGGCGGGGGAAGGTGGCCCGAAGGGCCGGATGAGGGGGACGCGAGTCACGAAGGCCGTCGGGATTCGCGACGGCCGCCCCGGACGGGCCCTGAAATCTCGACGGCTCCCGTGCTTCGCGTCCCCCTCATCTGACCCCTGCGGGGTCTGTCTTCCCCCGCGAGGGGGGAAGACCGTCTTCGACCCACATCGGCATGTTTTCGACGCAGCATCTGTTACTGGTTTTCGCTCCGTCACTCGGGGCGATGGATGGTCCGGGCGGTCCGCCCGGACGTCGACGGGTCTCGGGATGGGGACGTCCGGGCGGACCGCCCGGACCACCCTGAAGGCTCCGTCCCCCCCGGGTTCGAGAGTCATCCCCAATCGTAGCGGCCGGAACGACGACGAGCGTGGGGGCGGCCCCACGCTCGCCGATCGTTCCGCAGCCCGGACGGCTCAGTAGGAGACCTGGGGCGAGGCCGCCGCCGGGGAAATCGCGGCCTCCGGGCAGGGGCACGGGGGTGGGACGATCGCCTCGCGGCAGACCGGGACCTGGCGGGCGACGGAGCGCTGCTCGATCCGATAGGTCGTGACCGAGACCGTGTAGGGGACTTGGACGCAGGTCTGGGTCGTCACGTCCTCGGTCACCTGCTTCGAGCGGGTCTCATAGCGGGTGACGGGGACCGTGTACGGGACCTGGACCGTGGTCGTCTGCGTGACGTTCTCGGTCACCTGCCTCGGCTCCTGCCGATAGGTCGTGACCTTCTCGGTATAGGGGACCTGGACGGACACCTGGCGGGTGACGTTTTCGGTCACCTGCTTGGACTGCTGGCGGTAGGTCGTCACCTTCTCGGTGTACGGGATCCGGACGGCCATCTGGCGGGTGACGTTGTCGGTCACCTGCTTCGTCTGCTGCTGATACTGGGTGACGGGGACGGTGTACGGGACCTTCACCCAATAGGTCTGGGCGACGTCCTCCATCACCTGCTTGTACTGCGTCGTGGGGACCGTCCGCGTGCGCTTCTCGGCCGTGTAGACCGTGGTCGTCACCGGCACGACCTCTGTGGTCGTGGTCGGCTCCATCGTGGTCACGGGGACGTCGATGGTCCGCACTTCCTGGGTCGGGACGTCCTCGGTGACGCTGACGGGGACCATCTCCGTGGTGGTCGTCGGCACCTGGACCGTGGTCTGGACGGGGACGCACTTCGTCCGGGTCTGGGGGACGTAGCTCGTCTCCGAGATCGTCCGGACGACGGGCCGGGAGACGTAGACCTGCTGGGTGGCGTAGGTCACCTGGCAGGGCTCCTGGGCCGAAGCGCCGACGACGCCGCCGAACAGGCTGGCGCTGGAGACGCCGCCGCAATGGCCGCAGCCGCCGAACCGGGCGCGATGCCCGCACTTGTGGCCGCAGCCGCCGGCCGTCGTGACCGAGGCGCAGGGGTCGACGGGGGCGGGGGAATAGACCGGGATCGTCCGGCACTCATACCCCCCCTGCTCCTCCACCACCTGCCGGCAGGTCGTGACCGGGACGTTCTCGGTGTACGACTGCTGGACGTAGGAGGTCTGGACCTGCGGGGTCAGGACCGTCTTCGTCTGGGGCCGGAGCACCTGCTTCGTCACGGGCTTGAGGACGGTATAGAACTCCTGCCGCTTCTCGACCCGGGAGACCGGCTTGTACTCGGTCTTGGAGATCGTCTGGTTGACGGTCTTCTGGCTGGGGATGCTGACCGTGTAGGTCTCGTCGACGTTCACGACCTCGGTAACCGTCCTGGGGACCTGCACCGTCTGCGTCCGCGGCTCGGTCCGGTACCGCGTCTCGTTCACGGTGATCGGCAGGGTGTCGACGATCGTGCGGGTGACGGGGACGGTCTCGGTGCGATACTCCGTGCGATACAGCGTCTGATCGACCGTGACCGGCACACTCTCGACCACCGTGCGGGTGACGGGGACGGTCTCGGTGCGGTATTCGGTCCGATACCTCGTCTGATCGACCGTGACCGGCACCGACTCGTAGATCGTCTTCGTCACCGGCACGACCTGCGTGCGGCACTCGGTCCGATAGCGCGTCTCGCTGGTCGTGACCGGCACGGTCTCGCAGACCGTCCGCGTGACGGGGACCGTCTGGGTCCGATACTCGGTGCGATAGCGCGTCTCGGTGGTCGCGACCGGGACCCGGACGCACTGGATGTCGTAGACGGTCTCGTAGGTCACCTGCCCCGCCGCGACCGCGGCCTGCGGCGTCGGGGCCTGAGACGACGGCGCGGGCCCGTCGAACGCCATGGCTCCGCCCGAGATCGTCGCCCCCCAGGCCAGCGCCGTCGTCGTGCCGCGACGGAGGGCCGCCGAAACGAATCTCATGTCGTCGTCTCCTGGCTGAAGAAGAGGAATCCCGACTCCCTTCGCCCGAGCGCGTGCGAGTCGACATCCCTGTCGGCCCGACCTCCCCGTCCGGAAGCTTTGGAACAAAACCCCGAAACGCCCCAAGCATCCGATCCTCACCAATCTATGCCGATGCACCCGCGATTTCCACCGTCGTCGACGACGAGCGGCCACTTTCTTCGGGATGGGCCTCGCGACGCGAGGGACAATGCGGGGGCCGGGTTGAGGCGGGGGGGGATTTGGCGTAACATGAGGCCGAATCCGGGGGGACCGCACGCGTCTCGCCCGCCCCTTCCACGCCTCCCGCAAGGTCGCGAGCCTCACCACCCATGTCCAAGATCGAACACGAACGCGAGCGGAACCTGGCCGTCTTCATCGACCTCGAGAACCTCGCCATGGGGTTCCAGAGCCAGAGGAAGATCAAGTTCGACGTGCAGAAGGTGCTGGAGCGGCTGGTCGAGAAGGGGAAGCTGATCGTCAAGAAGTCGTACGCCGACTGGAGCCGGTATCCGAACTACACGGCCCCGTTCCACGAGTCGGCCATCGAGCTGATCGAGATCCCCAAGCGGTCGCAGACGGGTAAGAACTCGGCCGACATCCGGCTGGTCGTCGACGCGATGGACCTGGCCTGGAGCAAGCCCCACGTCGACACCTTCGTGATCGTCTCGGGCGATTCCGACTTCTCGCCGCTGGTCTCCAAGCTCAAGGAGAACGGCAAGCACGTCATCGGCCTGGGGATGAAGGGGTCGACCTCCGAACTCCTCCGCGACAACTGCGACGAGTTCATCTATTACGAGGATCTGGAGCGCCAGGAGCAGAACGAGCAGCAGCTCGCCATCGACCTGAACTCGAACCTGCCGACCAACCTCAGCGAGAAGCAGCGCGAGGTCTTCAGCCTGCTCATGGAGGCGTGCGCGGCCCTCCGGCGCGAGAATCACGAGGTGCTGTACGCCTCGATGATCAAGGACACCATGAAGCGGAAGATGCCCTCGTTCGACGAAAGCTACTTCGGCTACCGCAGCTTCACCCACCTGCTCGAAGACGCGGACAACCTGGAGCTGGTGGACATCGAGCGCAACCCCAAGAGCGGTACCTACATGGTCACCCGCGTCAGCGGCGAGGGGGCCAAGGAGCCCGCCCGGCCGCCCCAGGACGCGAACAAGCCGGGCGGGTCCGGCGGGGGCTATCGCGGCCGAGGACGCCGTTGAACGTCGCCCGATCGGGCCGGATTCCGACCGACGATCGTGGGGATCGATCACGTCCACCGATCGGAACGACAATCATGAGAACCGGGATGAAGGCCCTGGCGACCGCGGTCGCGTTCATCGGAGGGGCGTCGGCCATGGGTGCGGAAGAGAAGCCCGCGTCGCCCCCCTCGGCCGAGGCCGTCGCGGGGACGAACCGATTCACGGTCGACCTCTATCGAGCCGTCGCGGGCCGGCCCGGGAACGTCTTCGCCTCGCCGCTGAACGTGGCGACCGCCCTGGGCATGACGGCCGCCGGCGCGAAGGGCGAGACCGCGGCCCAGATCGCGAAGGTGCTCCACCTCCCCGACGGCTCCACCGACGGCCTGGGCGCGCTCGCCGAGGCCGTCCGCGGCGCGATCGCCGCGACCGACGGCGGCGACGCGGCGGTCTCCACGGCCAACGCCGGCTGGTTCGACGAGTCCGAGCCGATCCTCCCCGAGTTCCTCGACCGGCTCCGACGCTCCTTCGGGGCCGAGCCGCATCGGGTCGACTTCCGCAACTCGCCCGATGCCGCCCGCGCAGTCGTCAACCGCTGGGTGGCCGACCAGACCCGCGACAAGATCCAGGATCTGCTGAAGCCCGAGCACGTCCGCGCCGACACGTCGTTCGTCCTGACGAGCGCCATCTACTTCAAGGGATACTGGGCGTCTCCCTTCGACCCCAAGCTCACGAAGGACGAGCCGTTCCAGGCGGCGGGAGGTCCCGTCCCCGCGAAGATGATGAACCAGTCGGCCCAGCAGCTGCCCTATCGCGAGGACGACGAGGCCCAGGTGGTCGGCCTGCCGTACAAGGACGGCTCGCTGGCGATGCTGGTGGTGCTGCCGAAGCAGGCCGACGGCCTCGCGGCGGTCGAGGCCGGGCTGACCGCCGAGAAGGTCCACGAGTGGGCCACGACCCTGCGGCCCTCGGCCGTGAACCTGGCCCTCCCCCGGTTCCGATCGACGGCCCAGCTCGACCTGAAGGACGTCCTGTCCGGCCTGGGGATGCCCGACGCCTTCGACCCCTCGAAGGCCGACTTCTCCGGCATCACCGGCCGGCGCGACATCGCCCTCTCGGCCGTCGTCCACAAGGCGTTCGTGGAGGTCGAGGAGAAGGGGACCGAGGCCGCCGCCGCCACGGCCGTCGTGGGGGTCCGCATGAGCGCCATCCCCCGCCCGCCGGTCGTCTTCCGGGCCGACCGGCCGTTCCTCTACTTGATCCGCGACGCGAAGTCCGGCGCGATCCTGTTCATCGGCCGCCTGGAGAAGCCCTGACCATCGACGCGGCGATCCGGACCGTCTCGGCCTGGATGGTCGTGGTGTCCTCCACGTCGCGGGCGTAGCCGCCGGCCATGGCGACGGCCGCCGGCAGCCCGGCGTCGCGGCACGCCTCGAAGACCATCCGATCCCGCGCGGCGAGGCCGGCCTTCGTCAGCTTCATCCGGCCCAGGCGATCGCCTTCATACGGGTCCGACCCCGCGAGATAGAAGGCCATCTCGGCCTCTGATTCCTCGATCGCCGTCGCGAGCGCGGGCTCCAGCGCGGCGAGATATTCCTCGTCGCCCGTCCCGTCGGCCAGCCCGACGTCCAGCCGGCTCGTCGTCTTCCGGAGCGGGTAGTTCTTCG
The DNA here is from genome assembly GCA_001898385.1 of Planctomycetales bacterium 71-10. Taxonomy (GTDB): domain Bacteria; phylum Planctomycetota; class Planctomycetia; order Isosphaerales; family Isosphaeraceae; genus Paludisphaera. The sequence goes on along the minus strand of MKTT01000084.1, from coordinate 94,504 downwards.
CCCCGTGGATCGAGAAGGTGTAGACGTCCGGGTCGCCCTCGAAGATGGCGGCCGTGCCGTCCCCCTGGTGGACGTCGCAGTCGATGACGACGACCTTGCGGCAGCGCCCCTCGGCCTGCATCGCGCGGGCGGCGACCGCCGTGTCGTTGAACACGCAATACCCCGCGCCGCGGTCGCGGTGCGCGTGGTGCGTCCCCCCGGCCAGGTTGAACGCAACGCGGAGACCGTCGAGCGGAGGACTTTCCGACAGCACCGACCGCGCCGCGGCGAGCGTCGCGCCGACGGAGCGCAACGACCGCTCCACCAACTCGGGCGACCAGGGGAGGCCGATCTCCCGGACCTCGCGCTCCGAGAGCCGGCCCTCGACCACCTGGGCGTAGTAGCCCGGGTCGTGGGCGCGGGCGATCTCCTCGGCGGTGGCCCGCTCGGGGATGCGGAGCCATCCGGCCGAGATGATCGCCTCGTCGACCAGCCGACGCCGGAGCCGGGCGTACTTGGTCGCCGGGAACGAGTGCGTCGGCGGCAGGGGGAGGACGAACGGGTCGGTGTAGAAGACGTCCATGACCCGATCATCCTCCCCCGCCGGGGGCGTCCGTCAGCCCCGGGCGGCGATCTGCTGCCTGGCGGCCTCGTACACGCGGTCGACGGTGAAGCCGAACTCGGTGAGGAGGTCCTTGAGCGGGGCGGAGGCGCCGAACGACTTCATGCCGATCGTCGCGCCCTTCATGCCGACGTACTTCGCCCAGCCGAAGGTCGACGCCTGCTCGACGGAGACGCGGGCCAGGACGTTCGGCGGCAGGACTTCATCCTGATACGCCTGGTCCTGCTCGTCGAACAGTTCCCAGCTCGGCATGCTGACGACGCGGGCCTTGACGCCCTCGGCCTTCAGCTTCTCGTAGGCCCCGACGCAGAGCGAGACCTCGCTGCCGGTGCCGATCAGGATCACGTCGGGCTTGCCCCCCTCGGCGTCGGCCAGGACGTAGGCGCCCTTCGCCAGCCCGGAGGCCGGGGCGTACTTGGCGCGGTCGAGCGTCGGCAGGGCCTGGCGCGTCATGACGAGCGCGACGGGCTTGTGGCGGAACGGGATGATCGTCCGCCACGCCTCGGCGACCTCGTTGGCGTCGCAAGGGCGGACGACGATCAGGCCGGGGATGGCGCGGAGCGACGGCAGTTGCTCGATCGGCTGGTGCGTCGGCCCGTCCTCGCCCACGCCGATCGAGTCGTGCGTGAAGACGTAGATGACGGGAAGCTCCATCAGCGCCGCGAGGCGGATCGGGGTCCGGCCGTAGTCGCTGAAGATGAGGAAGCCGGCACCGTAGGGGCGCACCTTCACCGTGGACATGCCGTTGAGGATCGCCCCCATGGCGTGCTCGCGGATGCCGAAGTGGAAGTTCCGGCCGTCGTAGTGCTCGGCGGAGAACGAGTCGGCGTCCTTGATGAGCGTCTTCGTCGACGGCGCCAGGTCGGCCGAGCCGCCGATGAGCCACGGCAGGTTCTTGGCGACGGCGTTCAGCACCTTGCCGGACGACTCGCGCGAGGCGACCCCCTTGGCGTCGGCGGGGAACGTCGGGATGTCCTTGTCCCAGCCGTCGGGGAGCCGGCGGTGCTGCATCTGGTCCAATTCGGCGGCCAGCTCGGGGTGCTTCGCCCTGTAGGCGTCGAGCTTCCGGAACCACGCCTCGCGGGCCTCCTTGCCGCGGGCGCCGACGCCCTTGCGGAAGTGGTCGTAGACGCCGTCGGGGACGAGGAACTTGGCGTCCTCGGGCCAGCCGTAGAACTTCTTGGTGAGGCGGATCTCCTCGTCGCCCAGGGGCTCGCCGTGGGCGCCGCTGGTGTCCTGCTTGTTGGGGGCGCCCCAGGCGATGTGGCTGTCGACGATGATGAGCGTCGGTCGGTCGTCACAGTGGGCGAACGCCTCGTAGGCTCGCTCCAGCAGGCCGAGGTCGTTGGCGTCGCCGACGCGGGCCACGTTCCAGCCGTAGGCCATGAACCGCTCGGCGACGTCGTCGCCGTAGGTCAGGCTGGTGTTCCCCTCGATCGTGATCCGGTTGTCGTCGTAGATCCAGCAGAGGTTGGAGAGCTTCAGGTGGCCGGCGATGGAGGCGGCCTCGTGCGAGATCCCCTCCATCATGTCGCCGTCGGAGCAGATGACGTAGGTGTTGAAGTCGAACAGGTCTTCAAACCCGGGCTTGTTGTACCGGGCGGCCAGCCACTTCGAGGCGATCGCCATGCCGACGCTGTTCGCCACGCCCTGCCCGAGCGGGCCGGTGGTGGTCTCGACGCCCGAGGTCAGGCGATACTCCGGGTGCCCCGGCGTCTTGCTGTGGAGCTGGCGGAAGTTCTTGACGTCGTCCAGCGTCACCGAAGGCCGGCCGGTCGTCTCGTACTTCTCGTCGACCGCCTGGACCTCCGCCAGGTGCAGCAGCGAGTAGAGCAGCATCGACGCGTGCCCGGCCGACAGCACGAAGCGGTCGCGGTTCGGCCAGACCGGGTCGGTCGGGTCGTAGCGCAGGTGCTTCTGCCAGAGCAGGTACGCCACCGGCGCCAGCGCCATCGGCGTGCCGGGGTGGCCCGAGTTGGCCTTCTGCACGGCGTCCATGGAGAGGGTGCGGATCGTGTCGATGCACGTCTTGTCCATCGGGCTGTCCGCTTCGGTCACCGGCTGCTTCAAGTTGACGGGGGAAGCCATGCCTCGGGGAACTCCAGCTAAGCTTTGCGATCGGCGCGCAGGGATGGCGCGGGTCGGGTCGATTTCCACGGTCCCCCATAGACTAAGTTCCGACGGCGGGCCGCACAATCCAGCTTCGCGGCGACCGGGACTGGCGATGGTGGGCCTCCTCGCGTCCAATACCCGAGGATGACGGACGAACGCACACATGATCGGCCCGGCGTCGGGACCCGACGACCCCCCTTAACTCAAGTCAGGGATCCAACCAGCCCATGACCGCGGCCATTGCGATACGAGGGGCCGTCAAGCGGTTCGGCGAGGTCCAGGCCGTGCAGCGCCTGGACCTGACCGTCCCGAAGGGCTCGCTCTACGGCTTCATCGGCCCGAACGGCTCGGGCAAGACGACCACCCTCCGCATGATCATGCGGATCCTGCTCCCCGACGAGGGGGAGATCGAAGTCCTCGGCGACCGCGACACCCGCGCGGCCCACGACCGCGTCAGCTACCTCCCCGAGGAGCGCGGGCTCTACAAGCGGATGACCGTCCGCCGCCTGCTCCGCTACTTCGGGGCGCTGAAGGGGGCGCGGCAACCCGACCTGGACCGCGACATCGACCGCTGGCTGGGCTCGATGGGCCTCTCCGACTGGATCGACCGGCGGATCGACGCCCTCTCCAAGGGGATGGCCCAGAAGGTCCAGTTCGTCTCGGCCGTCCTCAACCGGCCGGAGCTGCTGATCCTGGACGAGCCGTTCTCGGGCCTCGACCCGGTCAACGCCGAGGTCCTCACGGCCGCCGTGCTCGAACTCCGCAGGGCCGGGACCACGATCGTCTTCTCCACCCACGACATGGCGGTGGCCGAGCGGATGTGCGACCGCATCTTCATGATCTACAAGGGCCGTAAGGTTCTCGACGGCAGCCTCGCCGAGATCCAGGCGGAGCACGGCTCGGACACCATCCGGGTCGCGTCCGACGCCGGGATGGACGCCTTCGGCGGGCTCCTCGGCGTCCGCGACCTCCGAGACCGCGGCAACTACCAGGAGCTGGGATACGACGGCGACCCGCAAGATCTGCTGCGGGCGCTGGTCGATCGCACCCGCATCACCCGCTTCGAGATCGCCAGGCCGTCGCTCCACGACATCTTCGTCCGCATCGCGTCGCCCGCCGAGACGCCCGCCCCGGAGGCCGCCCATGTCGCTTGACCTGCGCAAGATCGGCGTCGTCGCGGCGACCGAGTTCTCGTCGTCCGTCCGCACGAAGTCGTTCCTCATCAGCCTGCTGGCCCTCCCGCTCATCATGGGGGGCTCGATCGCCCTCCAGGCGTTCGCCGCCAGCCGAGTCGACGTCAAGCCGAGGCGCTTCGTCGTGGTCGACGGGTCGGGGAAGTTCGCGGCGACGATCGCGAAGGCCGTGGAGGGCTACAACGCGAACGTCGACGCCACCAAGGCGCAGCGGCCCCGGTTCGTCCTGGAGCCGACGCCCGACGCCCCGGCCGGCGGCGAGGCCGCGCGATCGCTGGCCCTCTCCGACCGCGTCCGCGCCGGCGGCCTGGACGCCTACGTCGAGATCCGCCCCGGCGCGACCCCCGACGCCGCGCCGAAGGTCGAATACCATTCCAACAACCCCAACGACGACCTCCTCCGCGGCTGGCTGACGGCCGTCATCGACTCCGACGTCCGGGCCCGGCGCTACAAGGACGCGGGGATCGACCAGAGGGTGGTGGAAGGGCTGAGCCGGCCCGTGGTGGCGGAGAACCTCCAACTCGCCGAGCGCAACGATGCCGGCTCGGCGAAGAAGGTGGATCCGGTCCGCACGATGTTCGTCCCTGTGATCCTCATGTTCGTGATCTTCATGATCGTGATGACCAGCGGGCCGCAGCTCCTCAACAGCGTGATCGAGGAGAAGATGAGCCGGATCTCCGAGGTTCTGCTGGGCTCGGTCTCGCCCTTCACGCTGATGATGGGGAAGCTGGTGGGGAACGTGGGGGTCTCGATGCTCCTGGCGAGCCTCTACCTGGGCGCGGGCTACGGCGTCGCGGCCTACCACGGCTATGCCGACGTCGTCTCGCCCGGCCTGCTGGCGGCCCTGATCCTCTTCCTGTTCCTGGCGGTCCTGGTGTTCGGCTCGCTCTACATGGCCGTGGGCGCGGCGTGCAACGACCTGAAGGACGCGCAGTCGTTGATGTGGCCGGTGATGATCCTCTCGATGCTGCCGATGTTCGTCTGGACGTCGGTCCTCAAGAACCCGTCGAGCCCGCTGTCGGTGGGGATGTCGCTGTTCCCGACCGCCTCGCCGTTCCTGATGCTCATGCGCATGGCCATGCAGCCGACGCCCCCCGCCTGGGAGGTCGCCCTCTCCGTCGTCCTGACGACGCTGACGGCCCTCGCCTGCGTCTGGATCGGCGGCCGGATCTTCCGCACCGGCCTCCTCATGCAAGGCAAGACGCCGACCCTCGCCGAGATGGCGAAGTGGGCGTGGCGGGGGTGAAACCACTCGCCGAATCCGGAATCGTGAAATCCGGACGCCTCGATCGGCGAGTGTATCGAGATGGAGGGGGCTCGACCCCGCCGAATCTTTGGCAATTCGCAGCGCATCGATGGGCCGCCGGACGGGGGCCCGACCTCCGGCCTACCGCAAGGTTCGGCGAAGATCAATAGCCTGCGCGAAACCACCGGGCATCGGCGGGAGGCCCGACGAATGGGTGGTCCGGGCGGTCCGCCCGGACGTCGGCGGCCTTCGGGATGAAGACGTCCGGGCGGACCGCCCGGACCACCCCGCCTCAAGTCCTCTTGGGGTCCAGGTGGAGTTGTGAGGAGTGCCCACGGAAGCATTCGAAAACGACGACCGGAGCCAGGTTTCGTACGCCTTTAAAATGCCATTGCAAAAGGACTTGTGTCGCAAAAACAGGAACTCGACTTCCCGCGAACAAACCCAACTTGGGCATGTCTCGTTCACCCCTCTCCGAGACCTCGGGAGGTCCTCCCGGAGCCCCCCGAGCGGCCGGTCCTTCCCGAATCGAGGCCGGGCCACGACTGCGGCGAGGCCCTGGCGTCCTTCGAGCCGTCGTGCGATCATGCGACCCGCGACGACGCCGGCCCTCCCCCTCCCGAGACGAGCGATGCCCGCCGAGACGATCGATCCCGATTTCCTCGACCCCTCCCCCCGCCCCGGCCGCACGGCCTGGCTGATCGTGGCGATGCTGGTCCCGGTGGCCCTGCTGAACTACCTGGACCGCCAGATGCTCGCGGTGATGAAGACGTCGGTGATGGCCGACGTCCCGGACATCGCCAGCCGCGAGAACTGGGGGTTCATGCTCGGCTCGTTCAAGTGGGTCTACGCCCTGCTCAGCCCGGTGGGGGGGTACATCGCCGACCGCTTCGGCCGGCGGCTGGTGATCGTCGCCAGCCTGTTCGTCTGGTCGGCCGTGACCTGGGCGACCGGGTACGTCACCGACTTCCACACCCTCGTCGGCACCCGGGCGCTGATGGGGATCAGCGAGGCGTTCTACATCCCCGCGGCGCTCGCACTGATCGCCGACCACCACCGTGGGGCGACCCGCTCGCGGGCCGTGGGCCTGCACCAGACCGGCATCTACGCCGGCCTGATCCTGGGCGGGTTCATGGGACACGTCGCCGACGCCCCGGACCTGGGCTGGCGGTTCGCGTTTAAGGCGTGCGGCGTGGTCGGCGTCCTCTACGCCCTCCCCCTCCTGCTGGTGCTCCGCGACCCGCCTGCGAAGGCCGACGCGGCGTCGAAGGCGCATCGCGGGGCCTCGGCGTTCGCCACGCTCGGCGAACTGCTGCGGAACCGCGACTTCCTGCTGCTCGTCGCCTGCTTCACGCTCCCGGCGATGGCCGGCTGGATCGTCAAGGACTGGATGCCCGACATCCTCAAGGAACGGTTCGACCTCCCGCAGGGCTCGGCCGGGGTCTACTCCGTGCTCCCCGTCCAGTTCGCGTCGCTGGCGGGCGTGCTCCTCGGCGGCTGGCTGGCCGACGCCCTGATGAAGCGGACCGTGCGGGGCCGGATCCTCATCAGCGCGACGGGGATGGTCCTGTTCCTGCCGGCCCTGTTCGGCGTGGGGTTCTCGGAGAGCCTGGGCCCGGCCGTCGCGTTCCTGGTCCTTTATGGGATCGGCTGGGGCTTCTTCGACTGCAACAACATGCCGATCCTCTCGCAGATCGTCCCCGCCGACCGCCGCGCCACGGGCTACGGCCTGATGAACCTGGCGAGCATCAGTTGCGGAGGCTTCGCCGATTGGGGCTTCGGCTTCCTCCGCGACCGCCACGCCCCGCTGGCCGTGATCTTCGGGGCCTTCGCCCTCGTCGCCCTGTTCTCCGCAGTCCTGATGATGATGATCCGGCCGAGGCCCGAGCTGATGGAGAAGGGCGCGGAGGCGTCCGGGTGATCGCCCGCCCTTGCCTGGCCCGGCGGTCAACGATTAAGGTGGACGCTCGTTGACGTGCGAAGGTGTTCGCGCGAGCCCCGCCGGCCCGATCGATTGGCAGAGATGTCGAACCCCGAGATTGAACCCGTCCCGTCGGCCGATGCATCGGCCTCTCCCTCCGTGTTGCCGTGGATCTTGCTGGGCCTCGCGATGCTGCTCGTCTCGGGCGCGGTGGGGTACTTCAGCTTCGCGCCGGAGATCGAGCCCCCGCCGCCGGGCGTGATCGGCGACCCGTTCTTGATGGAGGGCCGGGGGCTGTTCCTCTCGCGCTGCGTCCCCTGCCACGGAGTCTCAGGGAAGGGGAACGGGCCGATGGCGGCGAGCTTCGGCGGGGAGCAAATCGGCGACCTGACCGACGGCCAGTGGAAGCACGGCGACAAGCCCGAGGACGTCCTGCGCGTCATCCGCGCCGGCGTCCCCGGGACCCGCATGGCCCCCTGGGGGCCGCTGCTGGAAGACGCCCAGATCCGCGCCGTCGCCGGCTACTGCTACGCCCTCTCTCGGCTGCCGGTGCCGGAGGTGCTGCGCGAGGCCGAGCCGCGCTGAGGCGGCCCGGCCAACATGGTCGGGCTCAGGCCAACCGCGGGTCTTCGTCGTGGAGGACGGCCTCGACCTCGATCTCGACGAGGGCCTCGGCGTCGATCAGGGCGGAGACCTGGACCATCGTCAGGGCCGGGCGGATCTCGCCGAACAGCTCGCCGTGGACCTGGCCGACTTCCTTCCACTGGGAGATGTCGGTGACGTAGATCCGCGTCCGCACCACGTCCGAGAGCTTGCCCCCCAGGGCCTCCAGCGCCGCGGCGATGATCGTGAACGCCCGCCGGGACTGGCCGGCGAGCGTCGGCGCGTACTTGCCGTCGGCCTCGACGCCGACGGTCCCGGTGACGTGGATCTGGTCGCGCACGCGGACGGCGCGCGAGTATCCGATGGTCCCTTCCCACGGCGAGCCGCTGGAGGCTAGGGTCCGGCCTTCGTGCTGGGTCGTGGTGATCTTCACCTTCGAGGTCATGGCCCGCGTCGCTCCCTTTCGATGTCGCCTCATGTCGTCCGGCCGGGCGGTCATGGCCCGGCCCGAGCCAGCGTAGTGGCCGCGGCGCGATCCCACAAGCCCGCGCCGGGGGGTGGACGTCCGGGGGGCTCGGCCCGAGAATGGATCGGGGGACGAGCGGGCCTCGGGGCGATCGATCCAGACATGATCCCGGACTACTACGAACGGCTGGGGGTCGATCCCGGGGCGTCGCCGGAGCAGATCGAGGCCGCGCTCCGGAAGAAGCAGCCGTCCTGGTCGATGGGGACCCGGAACCCCAAGACCCGCCACGCCAACCAACTCTACCTGGACGAGATCCCCGCCCTCCGCGCCGCGCTCCTGGCCGGCCCCGTCAGCCGGGCCGCCTACGACGCCGAGCTTTCGGCCGCCGACGTCGCGCGTCGCGAGCAGGCCCTAGACGAGCTGCACCGCCTGGTCCGCCTCCGCGCCGCCAAGGGGGGCCTCGCCCCGGCCGATCGCGACCTGTTGCGGCATGAAGCCGGCCGCCTCGGCGTCGACGACGCGACGGTCGAGCGGCTGATGCAAGCCCATCCCGCCCTGACGGGGGAGGCCGCGGCGGCGTTCGACCCCGACGAGGATGGAGGTCCGCCGCCTGATGTGCTGGCCCCCTCGACTCGTCGCCAGCTCCGCATGGCGCTCGAACACCTGGGCCGTCGCGACCTCTACGACGCCCTCGGCCTGTTCCGCGACGCCCCGCTCGCCCTGATCGCCTCGCGGGCCGACGAGGAGCGCGGGCGCTGGATGAAGAAGGCCCAGGTCACGGCCGAGAAGACCGCCTGGCTGGAGGTGGTCTCGCTGGCCCAGACCCACCTGGGCGATGCCAAGTCCCGCGCCCGCTACGATCGCACCCTGGCCCTGGAGGCCGAGGAGCGGTTCGAGGACCTGGCCGGTTTCGCCCTCCGCGGCCTGGCCCGGATCGACTCGGGGACCCACGTCGCCCTGATCGACGAGGCCGGCTCGAAGGGCATCCCGCCCGACCGCGCCCATCAGTTGATACGCCGGGCGGGCCGCAAGGCGGGAGCGGCCCTCGACGGCGCGGCCCCGACGCCGGCCGCGCCGGCGAAGCCCCCGGGCTACAAGGTCCTCCGGTGCCGCAATTGCGCCGGGGTGACGGAGCTTCCCCCCACGGCGAGGAACGCCGCCGCGGCGCGGTGTCGGCACTGCGGGGCCTCGCTGCGGTGGGAGTGCCCCGTCTGCCGGCGGTCGAACCTGGTCGACGCGGCGAAGTGCGCATGCGGCTTCCGGATGTCCCTCCGCGAGGCCCTGATCGGCCGCTTCGCCGCGGCCCTGCACGCCTTCCGCACGCATGACCTGGCGACCGCGAGGCGTCACCTGGAAGAAGTCCAGCGCTACGCCCCGGAGCACGTCGGCGCTCGCAACGGCATGGCGAGGATCGCCGAGCGCGAGCGCGAGATCCAGGAGCTTCGAGCCGCGTTCGAGCAGGCCGAGGCCGGCGCGCGGCTGGTCGAGGCCGCCCGGACGCTCCGGGAGTGGAAGAAGCTCGTCGCCCCGGGGTCGATCGAGATCGCCGCGGCCCATGACCGGATCGCCGAGCGGCTCCGCAAGGCCGAGGCCCTGGCGTCGAAAGCCCGCAGGTTGGAGCGGGCCGACCCGCCCGAAGCCCGTCGGCTCTACGCCCGGAGCCTCCACCTGGCCGTCGACCTCGCCGCAGCGGTGGAAGGCCAGAGGCGCTGCCCGCCCGACGCCCCGACGAACCTCGACGCCCGCATCGCCGCCGGCGGCGTCCGGCTCTCCTGGCGTCCCCCCGAGCCCGACGGCCTCGACCGGCCGACGTTCGCGATCCTGCGCAAGCCCGGCGACCTCCCCGAGCATCCCGCCGACGGCACGCCCATCGGCGAGACGGCGTCGGCCGAGTTCCTGGACGAGAGCGTCGAGCCGGGCTCCACCGTCAGCTACGCCGTCATCAGCCGTCGCGGCGGGGTCGATTCCCTGGCGGCCGTCGCCGCCGGCCCGATCGTCTATCTGCCCGACGTCCGCGATCTCCGGGCCCAGGCCCGCGAAGGCGAGATCCAACTGACCTGGCAGGCCCCGCCCGGCGTCGCCGAGATCCGCGTCGTCCGCAACGCGGTCGACGTCCCGCGCGACCCGCGACACGGGGATCGCATCGCGGCGGCCCTCGACTCGGCCTCGGACCGGGACGTCGCGGAGGGCCGGGTCTATCACTACGGCGTCTTCGCAATCTACCGCTCGCCCGAAGGCCGCCGGTTCCCGTCGCCGGGCGCGACGATCTCCGCGGCGGCGGGCTCGCCCGTCGCCCCCCCGGGCCCCCCGCGGGTGATCCTCGACGCCGCGGACCGCGTCCGGATCGAGTGGGCCCAGCCGGAGCGAGGCTCGATCCGCCTGCGGAGGACGTCTGCCCCCCTGCCCCACGCGCCGGGCTCGCTCGTCTCGGCGGCCGATATCGAGGCCGCGTCCGGCGCGTGGATCGAGCCGTCCGGCCCAGGGGCGGCCGACGACCTCGATCCGGACGGCCGGACGAGGCGGTACTACACCCCCCTGACGGCGATCAACGGCCACCTCGTCGTCGGCCGGGGGGCCTGGCTGGCCGGGCTCGCCGACCCGACCGACCTTCGAGCCCAGCGGCTGGACCCGCTCGCCTCCGCGCCGGACGTCGCGCGGATCCAACTCCGGTGGACGTGGCCCGCCGAGGCCCGCACGGTCCGGGTCGCGGCCCATCGGGGCACGCCCCCGACAGGGCCGGACGATGCCGACGCCCTGACGCACGACGTGACGCGGGCCGAATACGATCGCGCCGGCTGCTGGACCCTGAACGCCCCGACGCCCTCCTCGCTCGCGGGAGGCGAGGGCTCGAACCATTGGCACGTCCGCGTCTACACACGGGAGGACGCCGCCGAGGGCCCGCACTTCTCGCCCGGGACCGACCCCTCGGCCGCCACGGTCGCCCCCGGTCCGAATCCCGAGATCACCGTCGCCTATCGGTGGAAACGCCCCTGGTTCCCCGGCCGCCCCTGGGCCCTGGTCGTCCGGACGGAGCCCCCCGGCGCGGAGGTCCCCCCGCTCGTCGTCGTGGCCAACCCCCGCGCCGTCCCGATCGGCGTCGAGGACGGCGAGATCCTCGCCCGGTTCCCCGCCTCGCGCGACGGGGCCGCCCTCAACGTCCCCCACGATCCCCGCCTCGCCGAGGACGGCCTCCGCGCCTTCCTCGATCCCGAACGCGACCCCGACTCCCTCCCCCCGATCCGTATCCGGCACCCCGAGATCGGTCGAGCCCGCGTCTGACGCTCGACCTTCCGCTCGCTGCATGCCGTCGCACACGCAGCCCTATAGGTGCACGTTTCGTTTCTCCCTCCGCCCGTTTCTGGTAAAATGTCAGGCAGATGCATGTACACCATGGGCGGCCGAACGATCGGCGCGGGGAAGCGCGCGATACGCCGATTTCGAGGCCGCACTCATAGGAAAGCCGAGAGGTTCGACGGATGAATCGATACAACAGCGACGCCGACGATTACTACGTTAACGTCAATCTGAATACCGAGATGGAGCTTCCCAACAGCCGCGACACCGTCCTCCATTTCTTCGAACAGATGCGAAAGGGCTTTCCCGAGCTGAGAGACTTCCAGGCGCAGGAGAACGGCGACTTGGTGCTGGAGAGCGATAAGGATCAGGACGCCTTCCGCACCGTGGCGATCGAGGCCCGCCGGCTGGTGTCCGGCTGCACCAATCCCGAATCGCTGGCCGAGGCCTACCGGCAGCACGAGTTGGTGCTGGATCTGGCCCCGCATCTCCTGTCGATCAGCCTCCTGGATTGCGAGGCCCTGGACGTGACCTTCGGATTCGACTTCACCTACGACGGCAACCACGACGAGGTCGTCGCCGAGGCGCTGGGGCTGGGGTCGGCCTTCGAGGGGCTGATTGAGGCCCCGCACGCCAAGAAAGTCGTGAATTTCGAGCCGTCCCTGACCATAGCCCTGGACGAATCGTGCCAGCTCCAGGCGCGGCTCTCGATCGAGACTCGCACCAGCGCTTACCAGGTCCGCACCGGCGAGTTCGGCGACGACCAGATCAGCCTGTATCTCAAGGTCCGCCAGTACTGGGGGAACGGGCCCGACCTCTCGTTCGTGGAATCGTTCCGCCGCCAGCGCGAGATCGGGGAGGAGCTGCTCCAGCGCTCGGTCCTCCCGCGCGTCGTCCGCCCGCTGGCCCAGGTGATCGCCTCGCGTTGACGCGCCGCAAAGGGCCCACCCGATGATCCGAGCCGCAGCCTCCCGCGATCCCTGGGCGAAGGCCGTCCGCCATCTTCGGAAGGTCGACCCCCACATGAAGGAGGTCATCCGGCGCGTGGGCCCCTGCCGGCTCGTCCCGAGGGAGGACCGGCTGGGGGCGCTCGTCGGATCTATCGTCAGCCAGCAGATCTCCACCAAGGCCGCGGCCTCAATAGGCGGTCGGCTCCACGAACTGGCCGGCCGCCCTTACGACCCCCACCGCCTCCTGGCGCTGGGGGAGGACGCCCTCCGGAGCTGCGGCCTCTCTCGGCCCAAGGCCCGCTACGTCCTGAACGTCTCTGCGGCCGTCGCGGACGGCTCCACCCCCGTCGACCAATTCCATGAATGGGACGACGACGCGATCGTCGAATCGCTGACGGCGATCAAGGGGATCGGCGTCTGGACGGCCCACATGTTCCTGATCTTCGCCCTGAACCGCCCGGACGTCTGGCCCGTCGGCGACCTGGGCGTCCGCGCAGCGCTTCGGCACAAGCACGGCCTGGCCGAACTCCCATCGCCCAAGGAATGCGAAGCCCTGGGCGACTCCTGGCGGCCGTACCGCTCCGTCGCGAGCTGGTATCTCTGGCGCAGCCTGGAGTTCCGCTGAATCAGCGGGGATGGTCGAGGCGTTCGATGGCCTGCATGACGGCCGTGGCGAAATCATTCTGGATCTGTCGCACGCCCGAAGCCTGGACCATGAAGACGGCGACGATCCCCTCCTTCGGGTCGACCCAGAACTGGGTCCCGAACGCCCCGTCCCAGCCGTAGCTGCCGGCGCTCCGGAAGGTCGCCGACCGGACGGGGTCGACGACGACCTCGACCGCGAAGCCGAATCCCATCCCCTCAGGCCGCCCCAGGCTCCCCTGGAACATCGACCCGACGTGGTTGGACGAGAGCAGTTCGATCCCGCGGGGGCTGAGCACGCGGCGACCGTCCAACTCGCCCCCCTGGGCCAGCATCACGCCGAACCGATGGAAGTCGGCGGCCGTCGAAACCAGGCCGGCCGCGCCCGAGGTATACGGCTCGACGAACCCGAACGAATAGTCCCCTTTCTTCAGCGTCCCGTCCTTGCGGGCGTGGAAGGCGGCCAGGCGCGATTCCCGGTCGGTCGGTGTGTAGAAGAACGTGTCGCGCATCCCGAGGGGTTCGAACAGCCGCTCGCGGAGGAACTCCTCGAACGGCCGGCCCGAGGCGACCTCGACGATCCGCGCCAGCGTATCGATGCCCCCGAACGGGCTGTACGACCACTTCGAGCCGGGCTCGAAGTCGAGCGGGGTCACGGCGATGCGCCGGACGTAAGTCTCCAGCGTATCCCCCCGGCGGGAAAACGTGGAGTCGCCGGGGAACGCCTTCTGGCCGGGCCCCCCGCTGAGGAGGCCGGAGGTGTGAGTGAGCAGGTCGAGGACCTGGATCTCGCGGCTCGCCGGGACGATCTCGACCTTGCCGTCGCGCTCGACGGCCACCTTCGGGTTCTTGAACTCGGGGATGAATTTCGAGGCGGGGTCGGTGAGGCGGACCTTCCCCTCCTCCACCAGCATCACGATCGCCGCGGCCGTCACCGGCTTGGTCGTGGACGCCATGTGGAAGAGGGCGTCGGGGGTCATGGGACGCATCGAATCGACGTCGAGCGTCCCCTGCGCCTCATGATGCACGACCTTGCCGTAGCGCGAGACCATCGTCACCGCGCCGGCCAGCTCGCCGGCCTCGATCCGCTTCCGGACGACCTCCGAGACCTTCGCCAACCGCTCGGCCGAGACGCCGACTTCCGAAGGGTCGACGACGACGGGTCCCGCCTGCTGGGCCGCGGCGACGCCGCTGAAGGCGAGGAAGGCCAGGAAAGCGAATCGGTGCATCGGGGATCTCGGAGAGGGAAAGGACCCTGGTCGGCCGATTCTTCAGGCGATCACCAGCGCCGCCAGCCCCAGGGCCGCGGGCCGAAGCCGGGCCCCCAGCCGGGCCGGACGACCGTGACGCCGGGAGACATCAGGACCGGGCCCGGGACCACCGGCGACGCGACGACCGGCGCGGCGACGACCGCGGGCGCGCCGAACACAGTGGGGGCCAGCACCGTGCGGCGACGGACGACGACCGGCGCGGCGGGGGTCACAACGGAATACGGGCTCACGACCGTCGTCCCGTAAGCCGGGGCGAGCACTGTGGGCGCGCCCACGACGACGCCGGGGCCGGGCGTGACGATCGTCGTCTGGCCCAGGAATTGCGCCTGCGCGGGGGCGGCGGCCAGGACGAACGCGGCGGAGAACAGCAGGGGCTTCCAACGCATCGGGGAGACTCCATCCATCAAGTTCGTAAGCCGGGGGCGACGTCCGACTCTCGTCGGCACGCAGCCGCCCCCGCATCGGTCGGGGCTCGTCGAACCGGGGCCGTCGCCGCTCAGTTCAGGATCTCCAGCTTGGGCATCTTGACGTTCTTCATGTTGCGGATGCTCACCTGGGCCGCCAGGTGTTCGACGACGCCCATGAGGTAGGGGCGGGACGGCGAGCCTTCCTGTAGGGCCGATTCCAGACGGCCGACGTCGCCGGCCTCCCGGATGAGGACGTTCATCGGGACCTCGCCCAGGAACGGGACGTTCATCGCCTCGGCCTTGCGACGCGCCCCCCCCTGGCCGAACAGGTAGACGCGCTCGTCGCCCGGCTCGTCGAAGCAGGATTTGCCCTCGACGAGCTTGTGGGCCGTCGGGCCGCCGCGGTCCTGGAGGTAGGCCAGGACGTCGAAGAACGCCATGTTCTCGACCATCCCGAGGACCGGTACCCGGAGCTGCCGGAACATCGAGACGGCGCGGGCGGCGTCGAGGAGCGCGACCTCCTGGGGCGTGCAGACGACCACCGCGCCGGTGATCGGCAGCGACTGCGCCAGGCTCAGCGGCACGTCGCCCGTGCCGGGCGGCAGGTCGATCACCAGGTAGTCGAGGTCTCCCCATTCCACCTTGCGGAGGAACTGTTGGACGATGCCGTGGAGCATCGGCCCGCGCATCACGACGGGCTGGTCGGGATCGAGCAGGAAGCCCATCGACATGAGCTTGAGGCCGTTCACCTCGATGGGGACGATGCGGTCCTCGCGGGCCATGGGCCGGCCGGAGGCGCCGACCAGGTGCGGGATCGAGGGGCCGTAGATGTCGGCGTCCATCAGGCCGACGGACGCGCCGTGGGCCTTGAGGCCGAAGGCGATCGAGGCGGCCATCGTCGACTTGCCGACGCCCCCCTTGCCCGAGCCCACGGCGATGATGTTCTTCACGCCGGGGATGTCGCCGTTCTCGGCCTCGCGCTTGCCGCGGACCTCGGCGGTCATCCGGATCTCGAAGTCCAGGCCGCCGGGGAGGCGGGCCTCCAGGGCCTGGCGGACGTCGGCCTCGATCTTCGCCTTCATCGGGCAGGCCGGGGTGGTCAGGTTGACCGCCAGGGAGACCTTGCCGTCGCCGATCCGGACGTCCCGGATCATCCCCAGGTCCACCAGGTCGCGGCCCAGGTCCGGATCCTTCACGCCCTTCAGGGCCGCCAGCACGTCCTTCTCGGTCAGCACGGTTTCCGACTCGCCCAGCATTCCGCGGCATCCTCAAGGTGGGGCATCCCGATCGCGATCCGAACGTCGGATTATTGTAGACGAATCGGCCTCCGACGACCAGGACTCCGCCCCGGCCGCGGCCTCCGCGACGATCTCCTCGACCCACTCCGCGGGCTCCCGAACGGGGTCGGCGGGGATCGGCCGCGTCCAGCCCTCGCGCGCGGCGGCGCGGCGGGCCAGGCCGAGCCAACGGGCGACCAGCGACGCGACCTCCGGGGGCGTGACCCGGCCCGACGCGGCCAGCGTCGCCCCCAGCTCGCGAGCGGCCCCGAGCACCTCGGGCCGGCCCTTCGGGTCGACGAACAGGACGAGCGGCGACGAGGCCGACGCCGCCAGCAGGGCCAGGTCCCGCAGCGCCGGCGCGGGGTCGGACGCGGCCTCGATCAGCACGACGGGCGACGTGCAGGCCGAGGCCGCGGCCAGGAGATCGGCCGCGGATCGCGTCTCGAACCACCGCGCGCGGACGTCCCCGAGCCGCGGCCGGAGTTGCCGGGCCCAGATGCCCGACCGTTCGTGCAGCACCACGACCGGCGGCGGCTTCCTCGTCGCCCCCCCCCCGCTCATCCGGCCTCCGGCCTCGTGTTTACCCGAGGTTCAACAACCTGATAAAATAGCGATCGGCCCCCGCCCGTGCGGGCGGCGAACGGACGCGGCTTACGAGGCACGCGCGATGGCACGATGCTCCCTCACCCGGCACTCCTGGGCGATCCTCTCGACGTTCCTCGCGATCGGCCGAGGGGCTGTCGCCGACGACCCGGCACGATCGTCGCACGCCGATCGGGTCGACTTCAACCGCCAGGTCCGGGCCGTCCTCTCCGACAAGTGCTTCCACTGCCACGGCCCCGACCCCAAGAACCGCAAGGCCGGCCTCCGGCTCGACACGAAGGAGGGGGCGTTCGAGGAGACCCAATCGGGCCTCCGCGCCGTCGTGCCGGGCGACCTGGAGGAGAGTGAGTTGATCGCGCGGATCACCTCCGAGGACGAGAACGACCGCATGCCCCCCAAGAGCCTCGGCCGCGACCTGACGCCGGCCGAGGTCGACGTCCTCCGGCGCTGGGTCGATCAGGGGGCCGAGTGGAAGGACCATTGGGCCTTCATCCCCCCCGAGCGGCCCCCCCTGCCCGACGTCGTCCGTCGCGACTGGCCCCGCAACGGCATCGACCGCTTCGTCCTCGCCCGGCTGGAATCCGAGGGCCTGGCACCGTCGTCGGAAGCCTCGCGCGAGCGGCTGATCCGCCGCGTCGCCTTCGATCTGACCGGCCTCCCGCCGACGCTCGCCGAGATCGACGCGTTCGTCGACGACCGTTCGCCGGACGCCTATGAGAGGCTGGTCGACCGGCTGCTGGCCTCGCCCCGGTTCGGCGAGCGGATGGCGGTCGACTGGCTGGACGTCGCCCGCTACGCCGATACTTACGGTTATCAGGCCGACGTCTACCGCGCCATGTGGCCCTGGCGCGACTGGGTGGTCCGGTCGTTCAACGCCAACCTCCCCCTGGACCGCTTTATCACCTGGCAGCTCGCCGGCGACCTGCTGCCGGAGCCGACGCGCGAGACGGTGCTGGCCACGGCCTTCAACCGCCACCACCGCCAGACCAACGAGGGGGGCTCGATCGAGGCCGAATGGCGGACCGAGTACGTCAACGACCGCACCATCACCTTCGGCGCGGCGTTCCTCGGCCTGACGCTCGAATGCGCCCGCTGCCACTCGCACAAGTACGACCCGATCACGCAGAAGGACTTCTACTCGCTCTCCGCCTTCTTCAATAGCATCGACGAGTCCGGCCTCTACTCTCACTTCACGGACGCCATCCCCACGCCCACGCTGTGGCTCACGGACGCCGACCGCGACAAGGCGCTGGCCGACGCCAACGCCCGCGAGCGGGACGCCGAGGCCGAGGTTGCGAAGCTCGCCGCCGAGCGCCGGCCGGCCTTCGAAGTGTGGCTCCGCGGGCTGGACCGCGCGAAGCCCCCCGCGGCCGAGGTCGCCGGGCGGATCGGCGACTTCCCGTTCGACGAGCTGGCCGAGGGGAAGTCGCCGAACCGTCGCGACGCGGAGAAGCTCGCGAAGGCCGTGGAGTCGCCGTCGCTGGTCGAGGGTCGCGTCGGCAAGGCGTTGAAGCTGGACGGCGAGGACGGCGTCACGCTGCCGATGGGCAATTTCGACCGCTTCCAGCCGTTCTCGCTGGCCCTCTGGCTCAAGACGCCCGACCGCAAGGACCGCGCGGTGGTGCTGCGGCGGTCGATGGCCTGGACCGACGCCGGCAGCCGCGGCTATGAGCTGATGATCGAGGACGGCCGGCTCACGGCGTCTCTCGTCCACTTCTGGCCCGGCAACGCGATCGGGATTGCGGCGCAGGATCCGCTCCCGATCGACCGGTGGACCCACGTCGTCCTGGCCTACGACGGGTCCAGCCGCGCGGCGGGGCTGTCGCTGTACGTCGACGGCAAGTCCGCGGCGATCGAGGTCGTCCGCGACGCCCTCACCAAGACCATCACCGGGGGCGGGGCCGACGAGCTGGCCGTCGGGCATCGCTTCCGCGACCGCGGATTCAAGGGCGGCGAGGTGGACGAGTTGCAGGTCTTCGACCGCAGCCTGACCGCCCTCGAAGCCGCCCAAATCTTCGACGGCAAGTCCCTGGCCGATCGCCTGGCGGCCGACCCGGCGACGCTCGCCGACGCGGACCGCGACGCCCTCCTCGCTTACTACCTGGCGAACCACGACGAGCCCCATCGGACGGCCGTCGCGAAGCTCCAGGAGGCGCGGCAGGCCCGCGCGAAGGTGGGCGACCCGGTGGCCGAGATCATGGTGATGAAGGAGATGCCCGAGCCCCGGCCGACGTTCGTCCTGAACCGAGGCGCGTACGACGCCCCCGGCGAGCGGGTCTCGGCCGACACGCCCCGGAGCCTGCTCGCGTTCCCAGCCGACCTTCCGCGCAACCGGCTGGGGCTGGCGCGCTGGACGGTCGACCCGAAGAACCCGCTGACCGCCCGCGTGACGGTCAACCGCTGGTGGCAGTCGGTGTTCGGCCGCGGGCTGGTCTCCACGCCCGAGGACTTCGGCTCGCAGGGGCAGCAGCCGTCGCATCCGGAACTCCTGGACTGGCTCGCCCGCGAGTTGGTTGATTCGGGCTGGGACGTCAAGCGGACGTGGCGGCTGATGGTCGAGTCGGCGACGTACCGGCAGACCTCCGACGCATCGGCCGAGATGCAGGCGCGCGATCCCGACAACGTCCTGCTCGCCCGCGGCCCGCGCGATCGGCTGACGGCCGAGATGCTCCGCGACAATGCCCTGGCCTCATCGGGCCTGCTGGTCGGGACGATGGGCGGGCCGGCGGTGAAGCCGTTCCAGCCGGCCGGGCTGTGGGAGGAGAAGTCGAACCTCGCGTTCGTGCGCGACGTCGGCCCGGGTAGCCACCGCCGCAGCCTCTACACCTACTGGAAGCGGACCTCGCCGCCGCCCGCGATGCTCACCTTCGACTCGCCCACCCGCGAGGCGTGCGTCGTCCGCCGCCAGCCCACCGCCACGCCGCTCCAGGCGCTCGTCCTGCTGAACGACCCGCAGTACGTCGAGGCCGCGCGGGGCGTCGCCGAGCGGGCGTTCCACGAGGCCGCGCCGACGACCCGCGACCGCGTCGCCCACGTCTTCCGCCTCCTCACCGGCCGTCGCCCCGACGCCGCCGAGGTCGACGTCCTGGAGGCCCTATACCGCGAGCAATACGACGAGTTCGCCTCCGGCCGCGCCGAGGCCGACAAGCTCCTGGCGGTCGGCGACGCCCCCCGCGACCCCGCGCTCAACCCAGCCGAGGCCGCCGCGATGGCCGTCGTCGCCCAGGCGCTGTTCAACTACGACGAGGCCGTGACGAAGCGCTGAGGAGGCCCGACGCATCATGGAACGCTTCCGCGAACTCCCCGACGATCCCCGCCTCCTGGGCACCCGCCGCCACTTCTTCGGCCGCGCGAGCCTGGGCATCGGCGGCGCGGCGCTGGCGAGCCTGCTGGGCGGGGCGGCCGACCCATCGCCGACGAGCCCGGACGCCGCCCGCGGGTCGCTCGGCGGGACGCACTTCGCGCCGAAGGCGAAGCGGGTCATCTACCTGTTCATGAGCGGCGGGCCGTCGCAGCTCGACCTGTTCGATTACAAGCCGCTCCTCAACCAGATGAACGGGAAGGACCTGCCCGACTCGGTGCGGCAGGGCCAGCGGCTGACGGGGATGTCGGCGAACCAGGCGGCGCTGCCGCTGGCGGGGTCGATCTTCTCGTTCGCGCGGCACGGGCAGTCCGGGGCGTGGGTCAGCGACCTGCTGCCGCACACGGCGAAGGTCGCGGACGAACTCTGCTTCATCCGGTCGCTGCACACCGAGGCCATCAACCACGACCCGGCCATCACGTTCTTCCAGACCGGCTCGCAGATCGCCGGCCGGCCGTCCATCGGCGCGTGGCTGAGCTACGGGCTGGGGTCGATGAACGAGAACCTCCCCACGTTCTGCGTCCTCATCAGCAAGCGGCCGGTCGACCAGCCGCTCTATTCCCGCCTCTGGGGCAACGGCTTCCTCCCCTCGATCCACCAGGGCGTCCAGTTTCGCGCGGGGGCCGAGCCGGTCCTGTACCTCGACAACCCGCCCGGCGTCACGGCCGCCGGCCGCCGGAAGATGCTCGACCGCCTGGCCGAGCTGCACCGCAAGGAGCACGACGCCAACCTCGACCCCGCCGTCTCCGCCCGCATCGCCCAGTACGAGATGGCGTATCGGATGCAGACCAGCGTCCCCGAGGCCGCGGGCCTCGCGAGCGAGCCCGATCATATCTACGAGCTTTACGGGCCCGACGCCAGGAACCCCGGCTCCTTCGCCGCCAACTGCCTGCTGGCCCGCCGCCTGGCCGAGCGCGGGGTGCGGTTCATCCAGCTCTACCACCCCGGCTGGGACCACCACGGCGGCCTCCCGGGCGGCATCCGGCAGTTGACGAAGGAGACCGACCAGGGCTGCGCGGCCTTGATCCAGGACCTGAAACAGCGCGGGATGCTGGACGACACGCTCGTCCTGTGGGGCGGCGAGTTCGGCCGGACCAATTACAGCCAGGGGAAGCTGAGCCCGACCGACTATGGTCGCGACCATCACCCCCGCTGCTTCACCGCCTGGGCGGCCGGCGGCGGCGTGAAGCCCGGCGTGACGTTCGGCGAGACCGACGAGTTCGGCTACAACGTCGTCGCCGACCCCGTCCACGTCCACGACTTCCACGCCACCATCCTGCACCTCCTCGGCGTCGACCATGAGCGGCTGACGTACAAGTTCCAGGGACGCTACTTCCGCCTGACGGACGTCGCGGGCGAGGTGGTGAAGCCGATCCTCCGGGCTTGACCCGGGACAGGATCAGCCGGTCGTGTACCAGAGGTCGAGCCCGGCGTCGATGATCTCGTCGACCCAGCCGCAGAACTCGGAAGCGTATCGGGCCGTCGGGTCTTCCTCGCCGGAGCGGTGGGCGAGGAGGTCGCGCAGCTCGATCAGCCCGGGTTGGAAGAACTGGAGCTTGGTCAGCGGAACCGCCGCATAGACTTCGCCCTCCTCCGGAAAGCCCTGGCCGAACAGAGGCACTCCTTCGATCAGGCCCCGGAAGAACGCACGAGTCTCGGGCCGCCCATGCTTGCGGACCTTGCGCCAGAGGTCCACTTCCAGCGAATCGGCGCGGTAGAAGTCGGCCTCCGTGTACAGCCACTCCTGGCCGTCCTGGGCGAAGGCGCACGCGACGCGGTGATGCAGGTGGGTTTCCGTCTCCAGGTCGCCGAAGGGGACTCCCTGCATCACGGCCCGCTCGACGATCGCGCGGGCGTCGAGCGGCGTCGTCGGCCATTCGTAGTATTGGGTCTTGAGCCCTTGGAAGATCCGATCGACCGCGCCGGCGTCGCCGGAGCGGAACAGGGATCGCATCTTCGCGATGGAGAAACCCGACATGTTAAGACGTCGAGACATGAGTGGCGCATCCCGGGCCGCGCCACCCCCTACGACGTCGGGGGCGGCCGCGGGCGACTCCGTGGATCAGGATTGGCGCAGGCCGACGGCGACATACTTGGTCTCGAAATACGCCTCCAGCCCCTCCTCGCCCAGCTCGCGGCCGAGGCCGGACTCCTTCATGCCGCCGAACGGGCATTGGGGCGTGGCGGGGATGGGGTCGTTGATGCCGATGATGCCCGCTTCCAGGCCCTCGGCCATCCGGGTCGCGACGGTGAGGTCGTTCGTGAAGACGTAGGCGGCCAGGCCGTAGGGGGTGGCGTTGGCGGCGGCGATGACGTCGTCGAGCTTGCTGAAGTCCAGGATCGGCATGACGGGGGCGAAGGGCTCCTCGGTCAGGATCTTCATCGATCCGTCGACGCCGGTCAGGACGGTGGGCTCGAACCAGTAGCCCTTCTCGAAGCGGGACGACTTCCCGCCGCCGATGCAGACCTTGGCCCCCTTGCCGCGAGCGTCGTCGACGAGGGCCTGGGCCTTCTCCAGTCCCTGCGGAGCGAACATCGGGCCGACCTGGACCCCTTCCTCCAGGCCGTTGCCGATCTTGAGCTTCTTCGTCAGCTCGACGGCGGCCTCGGTGAAGTCCTTCGCGATCTTGTCGTGGACGTAGAACCGCGAGGGGGAGACGCAGACCTGGCCGTTGTTGCGGAACTTGCCGAGGACCGCCGCCTGGGCCACCTGCTCGATATCGGCGTCGGGGAAGACGATCAGCGGGGCGTGGCCGCCGAGTTCCAGGCTCAGGCGCTTGACCTGGTCGGCCGAGCGCCGGATCAGCTCCTTGCCGACCTTCGTCGAGCCCGTGAAGCTGACCTTCCGCACGGCGGGGTGGTCGAAGAGGGCGTCGGCGAACGGCTGCGGCGGGCCAATGACCAGGTTGGCCACGCCGGGGGGGAGGCCGGCCTCGACGAGGCATTCGAACTGGAGGATCAGGGTGATCGGCGTCTGCTCGGCCGGCCGGCTGACGACCGTACACCCGGCGGCGAGCGCCGCGCCGATCTTCCGACTGGCGAGCGCGGCGGGGAAGTTCCAGGGGGTGATGGTCCCGACCACGCCGACGGGATGCTTGATGGCGTAGTACCGCTTCATCATGTTGGTCGGCGGGATGATGCGGCCGTAAGCCCGCTTGCCTTCTTCGGCGAACCACTCGTAGGTGTCGGCGGTGGCGAGGGTCTCGGCCTTCGCCTCGGGGAGAGGCTTCCCCTGCTCCATGGTCATGGCGCGGGCCATGACGTCGGCGCGCTCGCGGATCAGCTCGGCCGTCTTCTTGAGGACTTTGGCCCGATCGTAGGCCGAGATCGCCTTCCACGCCGGGAACGCCCTCGCCGCGGCCTCGATCGCCTTCCTCGGCTCGTCCCCCTCGGCCCAGGCGACCTCGGCGACGACGGACTCGTCGGCCGGGTTGATGACGGAGAGGGTCTTGCCGCCGGTCCCCTCGCGCCAGGCTCCGTCGATGTACATGCGGGTCGGGAAGGTCTGCGAGGCGGCTGCCATGATCGGTCTCTCCGATGTCGAAACGAGGCCGGGACTTCGGCCTCCCTGGCATTAACTTACGGCCGACGTCCATGAATCACAACGACGGGACGACCGGCGGCCGATCGCCCGTCGCCGTGCGCCATTCGCTACAACCCGCAACGTCGCCGATGCAATCCTTCGGATCGCGTCAATGGGCGGAGGCGCTCCAACCGATCTTTCTGGTATCACGCGACCGTCCGGCCGAAGGATTCGCGCCGACTTCGCGGGATTCATTCGATCACAAGGCGGGTGAAGCATGGACGCGAGCGGGGAAGCACGGACGATGCGGGCCATCCGGCGGTCGATCCTCGGCCTGGCCACGGCCTGGGTCGTCCTGCCGGCCGCGACGATCGAGGCCTCCCCGATGCGCGGGGGGGCGCTCCGCGGGGGGCTCGCGGCCCAGGAGGCGACCTCGTTCGACGCCGCGACCGCGCTCCCGGGGCGCTGGAATTCGTTCCTCGCCGCCGGCGAGACGACCTGGGCCTCGCGACAGTCGCCCCCGTTCACGCTCCCGATCCGCCTGGCCCTGCTGTCGCTCATCAACGGCGACCCCACGGTCGCCGCGGCGAGCCCGCTGGTCGAGTATTTCGTGTGGCGGCGCAACCTGAACCCCGCACGCTTCGACAGGTATCATCCGTTCCTGGGCCCGAGGCTGCCGCAGGGATTCACACCGCCGACCCCCACCATCACGCCGCCCGTCGTCCCCGACACCCCCGAGCCCCCGATCACCCCGCCGAATCCCTCGATCCCGCCCACGGTGCCCGAGCCGCCGGCGATCCTGGTCATCCTCGCAGGCGTCGGCGGCGCGCTCGCCTTGCGTCGACGATCGAGCGCAGGTTGCAAGAGGGATTGAGCCTCCGAGCCGGGGGCGTTCCCAGGCGAACGCGCCGGCGATCCGCTGATACGAGCCCGGGATGGATCCGGCGTATCGCGGGGGCTCCGAGCGCGCAGCGGGGCATCCGAGAGGCAGCAGCGCCGACGACGGCCGATGCGCAAAGGTGCGACATAGTCGGTTTAGGGGATTGCCGAACGCGCTCCGCTGCGTCACAACTGCAAGGGCAAGTCATCTCTTCCGAACCGATCGGGCGAGTTCTCCCAACTCGCCCTCTCTGACGGAGTGCATCGCGATGAGCATCGTCGACACGATCAAGAATCAGCTTTCGGGAGAGGTGCTGGCGAAGCTCAGCTCGATCCTGGGCGAATCGGAGGAGAAGACCAGCGCCACAGTGGGGGCGGCCGTGCCGGCCATCCTGTCCACATTGGCGAACTCGGTCCTCAGCGGGAAAGGCCTCGACGGGCTGCTGGACGCCCTCCGCGGCGTCGAGGGGACGGATCCGGTCGATACCCTTCGGTCATCGAACTCGGACGGGCCCCCCCCGGGCGGCGACATCCTGGGCAGCCTCCTGGGCCCCAATCTCTCGACCCTCATCAACATCCTTTCCAAGTTCTCCGGCGTCGGCCTCCCGGCCTTGAAGACGCTCCTGAGCTACGTCGGGCCGATCATCCTGAGCGCGATCGCGGCCCAACTCAAGGGGAAGGGGGGCCTGACGCCGGCCAACCTGACCAGCTTCTTCACCGCCGAGAAGGCGAACATCACGCGAGCCCTTCCCGCGAGCCTCTCGCTGGCCGACCTGCCGTCGATCCCGGGCGTCCCGACTTCCGTGCCGGTCGGCAAGGCCCCGACGGCGGGCATCCCCCCCTGGCTGCTCCCCGCATTGGCGCTCGGCTTCCTGGCGCTCGCCGCCTTCTACTTCATGAGCGGCCCGCAGGAAGCCCCCGCGCCTCCTCCTCCGGTCGAGGCCCCCGCCGCTCCGGCCACCGCGATCCCGCCCGCGCCCACGGGCGACTCCCTGACGATCCCGACGGCCGACGAGGTTTCCAAGGGCCTGTCGGAAATCTACTCGGGCGCCACGCAGACGCTGGCCGATGTGAAGGACGCCGCGACGGCCGAGGCCGCCGCGCCGAAGCTCCAGGGGCTCGACGATCGACTGTCGACCTTGAAGGGCCTCTGGGACAAGCTCCCGGCCGAGGCCAGGTCCACCATCGCCAAGGTCACGGTGGAGCATCTCGACACGCTGAAGGCGCTGGTCGGCAAGGTGCTGGAGATCCCGGGCGTGGGGGAGAAGCTCAAGCCGATCCTCGACGCCCTCCTCGCCAAGCTCGCCGAATTCGCCGCCTGACCGCGGACGGGCTCGTCGGCTTCTCCCCGAGCCGACGGGCCGCGCCGTCTGGTAGAATCGCCGGCATGCACGACAAGTACAAGAAACGATTTCGCGGAGGCTCGGCCGACGACCGCCTGCGGCGGCAGATCGCGCTGGAGGCCGCCCGGCGGCTGCTCGACGCCTTCGACGTGGCCCGGGACGACCCGATCCCGCTCGACCGGCTCCGATCCGCGGCCGAGTCCGATTATTACGCCGCCAAGCGCAAGGCCGCCGCGGTTCTCGGCCACCGCGTCCGCCCCGGCGACCTCCCTTCGGACGACGAGGTCCGCGATCAACTCGTGGTCCTCCAGAGGCAACGGGCCGCGGACGATGAGGAGGGCGACGAGCCCCCGCCGGAACCGCCCGAAGGGCTCCCGGCCTCTTCGCTCGCCGAGACGGTCGAGCGCTTCGCCGTCTATCGGCTCCGGCTCCTCCCCCTGGAGGGCGTGAAGCAGGACCCTACGACCCATCCCGAGGGGGACGCCCTCTACCACAGCCTCCAGGTCTTCCACCTCGCCCGCGAGGCCCGCCCCTACGACGAGGAATTCCTGCTGGCCGCCCTGCTCCACGACGTCGGCAAGGCCATGGCGACGAAGGACCATTGCGCCGCGGCCGTCGACGCCCTCCGCGGCTCCGTCACCGACCGCACCCTCTGGCTCATCGCCCACCACATGGACCTGGTCTCCGACCGCTACAAGGCCCTCGGCGCGAAGCAGCGGCGGGAGATCGACGAATCCGAATACGCCGAGGACCTGAAGCTCCTGCGGGAATGCGACGACGCCGGTCGCGCGACCGGCGTCGTCGTGGAGTCGCTGGAACAGGCCCTCGACTACATCCGAGGGCTGGAGGGGGAGGAGTATCTCGACGTCTGACCGCGGGAGGTCCGGTCAGAAGTCGTTGCTGCCGATGACCTCGCCCCCCGCCGGCGTGAGCAGGAATCGGAAGGTTTCCGGCTTGATCCCATCGCGGAGGAATCGGGCCGAACCGTCCATGAAGGCCGTGTTGGCCCCGCCGACGTGCCGGACGAAGACCGCCTTCGCATCGAGATTCGCCGGCACGTCCCAGTCGGCGGGTCGGCTCCATTCCACGGCCTGGTCGACGGGGGTTTCCAGGACCATGATCGTGTTGGACGTCCCGTCCGTGACCTCCTTGATCGTCAGTCCCTTCGTCGCGGGGACGCCGATCGCCTCGCCGACGGGCCGCTTGTAGATCGTCGTCCCGACGGCCGGGGTCCCGCCGCGCTTCGAGGGGCAGGCGAAGACCTTGGGCATGCGGGGGATGAGCGCCTTGTTGTGCGGCGAGTCCCAGGGCTCGTCCAGGTGGAACTCCTTGTAGAGATCGTTCGCTTCAAGGTACGGCAAGATCAGCACCCGCCAGCTCAGCAGCGGCTTGCCGGCCGCATCGACGGAATGAGGCGGGGGGAACGTCCCGTGCTGGGCGAGATAGTTGTGCATCGCCAGGGCGATCTGCATGAGGTTCCGGATGCACTCCCGCCGATCTCGCGACTCCTGGAGCGGGTCGACCACGGCCCGCGTCCACTGGACGGCGTGCTGGGCCGACAGCTCCAGCACGACCCGATCGCCCTCGACTCGCGGCGTCAGCGATCCCGCCAGCGCGGCGAACCCGGGTACGAAGGCCAGGATCTCGGAGGAGGCTCGCATTCGATCGACGACCTTCCCGCCGACCGCCAGGAGCCTCGCGGCCTCCTCCCCGCTCGCGGCCTGGACGAGCAGGCGAATCGGCGCGGCCGCGGCCGGCCTGTACGCGACGGAGGCCCATTTCAACCCGCGCGAGACGAGCGACGACGGCCCGCCGCCCAACTCGTCGGGGAGGCCGACGACCTGCTCGTCGATCGCCCTCCGCAAGTCCTCGGGGGTCGAGACGGCCAGGGCGATCGGGGCGTCGCCCGCGGTGTCGAACGCCGCCGCCAAGTCGGGCCGGGTCGAGGGCGTCATCGCCTTGACCCGCTCCAGGGTCGCGTCGTCGCCCGCGAGCACGGCCCCGCGGATCGACGCGCAGGTCGTCCAGGCTTCCGGCCCCCCTTTCTCCGGCCCGCCGCAGAGCAACGCGCCGATGGCCTTCGCGTCGGCCCCATCCTCCAGCGGGATGAGTGCCCAGGGGGCCGAGTACGGGGCCGGCGGGAGGTTATCCAAACCCGCCGCGATGTACAGTTCGCGGGCGCCGGCCTTCCGGAGCGATTCGAGCCAGGGTCGATACGCGGCGGCCAGCGGCTCGGCCTCGCCAAGCGCGCCGGGTTGGGCGATCGCGTCGAGCCGGATCCGCACCAGAGCCGCCGTGCGGTCGTCGACGAACGTCGCGACCACGTCCTTCGTGTCCGCCGAGGCCGCGGCGCAGGCGGACAGTCCCCAGGCGATGATCAAAGCGGAGAGTGTCTTCATGGTCGTCTTTCCCCCTGACGGGAGCCGTGATCTTGGATCGGCGAGGTCGCGTTCACTTCGCGGGGCGGAATTCGCAGCGGAGGGACAGGCCCAGGATGTGTTCCGAGCCGGCCGGTGCGGGGCTGAGGAGCACCGCGCGGTCGCCCTCGCGCTTGTAGTCGAACGGTCGGCCCGTCACCGGATCGTGGGGCGCAGGGGCGTCCACGAGGTCTTCGAGCCGGTCCGGCAGGGCGCCGTCGTGGGACGCGGCGTACAGCCGGAGGGCCTCCGCCACCATCAAGACGGCCATCCGGCGCTCCAGCCGGACGGCGGAGGCGTGGGCCGCTCGCACGGCCGAGATCAGCCGGACGAAGGGGTAGCCCGAGACCGGCTTCGAGTATTCCTGTTCGGCCCGGTCCCACCCCGCGGCGGCGGACCAGTCGGGCAGGTGCGTCCATTTGAGGACGTCATCCCGGCGAGCCTGGTACGTCCGGTAAGAATCCAGCGCGACGACCTGGAGCATCGGCATCGCCTCGACTCGCTCGGCCGACTCTCCGGCATCCCGGAGGGCCTGCTTCGCCCGACGATAATCCTTGGCGATCGTCAGGAGTTGAAAGGCGTGCGCGGAGAGGTCGTCGATCGCGGGCCGGGTCAGGGGACTCGTGGCGTTCGGCCAGTGGTCGGTGACGGCGAGCCTTTTCGCGAATTGATCGCCGCAGGCGCGGGCCGTCTCCAGCGACCAAACATGACTTTCGAGCTGGCGCAGCAAGGGGAACTCCTGCTCCACCATGGCGGAGTCGTGAAAGGAGGCGTCGGAGAGGTCGATGAACGGCCGGGGGATCGTCGCCAGGGCCCAGTAGAGATTCGGGCAGCCAGGCTTCTGGACCAGGTCTTCCAGTCCCGCCAGCGTCAGGTTCGCGCAGGTAATCGCGACGAGCGATTGGATATAACCGCCGCCGCGGCTGACGTCGCGCGCCACGGCCAGCCCGGTGCGGGTGCCGAGGATGGCGTCGTCGATCCTCCCTTCCTCGGCGTCGAGCCGCGCCTTCAGGGAGATCCACCGGGCCAGGCTGCGCATCTCCTGGATGTCCGAGAGCAGCAGCGAGAAGCCTTCCTCCCGCCGGCTGAAGCCCCAGTCGCAGGTCTCGCGGAGCGTCCCGAGCCGCGCCTCTTCCAGGGCCCGCGAGCGACGTTCGACGAGAGTTCGGACCTCGTCCCGGGAGAATCGCCCCGGGTCGCCCGCCAGCCATTCCATGGCTTGCTGCTCCACGTTCGAGCCGCCCCCGCCCTTCATCGCCTGGATCTCCTCGCGATAGCGGATCTCGATCAGGGATTCGAGGGCGCGGTGGTAGAACACGGCGGCGTCGCCCGCGATCCGCGCCTCCCGCGGGGGGATCAGCCGGATGCTCAGCGCCGGGGTCGGCGGCTTGGCGGGGTGGATGGCGAAGGTGCGCGATTCGGGCTGGGTCCAGTCCTCCGCGCGGGCCGCGCCCGCGAGGGCGACGGCGAGAACCAAAGCGAGCGAACGTCTCATAGCGGTCCTCCGATGAGGGTTTGCAGGTCGCCGTCGCGACCGTTCCGGGGATTCAGGGGCTCGGCCGACGGGAGGTCCATCGGGCCGAGATAGACCACGGAGAGGAGCGGCGGTCCGACCTCGGCCGTCGCGTCGAATCGGCTCCGAGCGGAGAGCGGGGCGGGCCGATCGGGGGAGGGCCGCCCCGGGCGTCGAGATCGCTCCGGCTCGCGACGGGTCAGGATGACGACCGGATCGAGAGCCGGCGGCGGGGCCGGGACGGCGACGATCCGCTCGACGACCCGCTCGGCCGGGCGCCGGCTCAGGGCGACGGCCTGGCCGATCGTCGCCAGGGCGAGCGCGGCGGCGGCGGCGGCCGGCCAGTGCCAGCCGCGGCGAGCCTCGCGGAGACCGGCGCGGCGGCCGGCCTCGTACATCAGGCGGTCGCGGTCGACGGCCCGGCTCGGCGCGAGGCCGGATAGGGAGCGTTCGAACGCGGTCAGGTCGTCTCGCGGGTCGGACATGACGCCCCCAATCGTTCTCTCAAGGTCTGCAAGCCCCGCCCGTAGAGGCGGTGGGCCGTGCTGGAGGAGGCCCCGATCGTGCGGCCGATCTGCTCGAACGTCAGCCCGCCCCAGAGGTGGGCGACGATGACCTCGCGCTCCTCGCACGGCAGGGCCCGGAGCGCGGCCTCGGCCTCGGCGGGGTCGGGCCCTTCGGGGGCCGCGGGGTCGAACCATCCGGGCGATTCAGCGGCGGCGCGGGACTCGTGCTTCCGGCGGCGGCCGGCGGCGACCGCGGCGTCTAGCGCCAGGTTGCGGACGACCCGGAACAGCCACGCGCCGGGATTCTCCGGCTCGCGGTCCAGGTCCCCCAACCGCAGGAAGGCCTCCTGGACCACGTCCTCGGGCGCGTCGCAGAGCTGGCGCGCGAAGAGGGTGAGGGCGGCCTCGTGGCGGTCGAGCAGTCGTCCGATCGCGTCCGGATCCATCGCGGCCTCGCGTCGTCCTCGTCGGGTCTCCGCAGATAAGACGATTGTCGGAGCCGGCCGTCCCAGAAAACAGACGGAGTCGGGGTCGGGTTGCCGCGGGGGCCGCGGAGGCTAGAATGGAACCCCTGGGGGCGGACGGGAATCGGACGAGGAGCCTGGACGTGCGCGTCGGATATTTCGATTGCTTCAGCGGCGTCTCGGGCGACATGACGCTCGGCGCGCTGGTCGACGCGGGCGTGGACGGCCGGGCGATCGTCGAGGCGGTCGGCAGCCTCGGCCTGCCGGGCGAGCTGTCGTTCGAGGCCGTCCGCCGCGGCGGCTTCCGCGCCACGCACGCCCGGGTCAAGACGCCCGAGGAGCACGCCCACCGCCACTGGCGGCACATCGAGGCCCTCATCGACAAGAGTACGCTCACGGCCTCGCAGAAAGACCTGGCGAAGCGGATCTTCCTGAAGCTCGGCGAGGCCGAGGCCCGCGTCCACGGGATCGACCTGGCGCGGATCCACTTCCACGAAGTCGGCGCGGTCGACTCGATCATCGACATCGTCGGGTCGGCCGTGGGCCTGGACCTGCTGGGCGTCGATCGCTTCGAATGCTCGGCCGTCCCTCCGGGCCGCGGCTTCGTCCGGGCCGAGCACGGCCGGATGCCGCTGCCCGCCCCCGCCACGGCCGAGATCCTCAAGGGGGTGCCGCTGGCCGACTCGCCGGTCGAGATGGAGATGACCACCCCCACCGGCGCGGCGATCGTGACCACCATCGCCGAGCGGTTCGGTCCCCTGCCCGCGATGACGGTCGAATCCATCGGCCTCGGCGCGGGGACGCGCGAGGTCCCCGGCCAGGCCAACGTCCTCCGCCTGTTCGTGGGCGCGATCGCGTCGTCGCCCGGATCGGACCGCGTCTTCATGCTGGAGACGAACCTGGACGACCTGCCGGGCGAGGTCGTCGGCTACACGACGGTCAAGCTCCTGGAGGCCGGCGCGCTCGACGTCTTCACCACGCCGATCCAGATGAAGAAGAACCGCCCCGGCGTGATGGTGAGCGTCCTCTGCGACGAGGCGCGCATCCCCGCGATGGAGGAGATCCTCTTCCGCGAGACGACCACGCTGGGCGTCCGCCGGTTCCCCGTGAGCCGCCACAAGCTCAACCGCAAGGCGGTGGACGTGGCGACCGAGTACGGCGCGATCCGCGGCAAGCTGGGGTGGCTCGAAAACCGGCCCCCCACGTTCAGCCCCGAGTATGACGACTGCGCCCGCATCGCCTCCGAGCGGAGCATCCCGCTCCGCGAGGTCTTCGACGCGGCCCACGCCGCCTACGCGCGCTCGGCGAGCGAGGCGGCCCCGGCCGCCGAACATCACCATCCCCACGAACACTGACCCGAGGGTCGACGGATCATGGCCCTCCCCTTAGTCTGGCAGGTCGTCGCCGCGAGCCTGCTCGCGACGGCCCTCTTCGCGGCGACGGCCGCTCTGGTCCTCGCGCGCCGGATGGTTGCGCTGGGCAGGGCCCACGAGGCCGCCGAGCACCGGCTGACGCATCTCGCCTGCGAGGTCCGGCGGCTGGAACGGCTCGTCGCCGAGGCGACCCGTCGTGGCGCCGCGATCCCGACGTCCCGCGCGGCCGAGCCCCTCGTCCCGCTGATCTCGATCCCGGACCTCAGCCGCGAGGGGGAGCACGACGCCGCCGGGCTGGCCGAGAAGCACGGCGAG
The DNA here is from genome assembly GCA_001898385.1 of Planctomycetales bacterium 71-10. GTDB lineage: Bacteria > Planctomycetota > Planctomycetia > Isosphaerales > Isosphaeraceae > Paludisphaera. Next base: position 62,221 of record MKTT01000084.1, on the reverse strand, counting down.
GTCTGGGCGCTCGTCGAGGCCGGCCGCACGCCCCGCGAGATCGCCGACGAGATCGGCCGGCCCATCGGCGAGGTCGAGTTGATCGCCGGCCTCCATCGCCAGCACCTCGCCGCCCATCCCCGGGGACGCCATGACGACTGACGCCGCCGACCCCGCGCGATGGCGCGAGCGGGCCCGCTCGTGGGTGCTGAACGTCCTCGTGCTGGACGGCCTCTCCATCCTGGCGACCGCCCTCATCCTCAGACGCTGGGTGCCGATCGAGGTCGACGCCGATCCGGGGCGCCTCAAGCTGTTGTTCTTCGGGGCCCTGTTCGCGTGCTTCGTGGCCGCGCGGGTCGTGCTGCGGGCCCCCGGCATCCGCGCGAACTCGGCGGATGCGGAGACGCGCGGCCGGGCCTATTTCCGGTCTCGCGTCGCGACGGCCGCGGCGGGCTGGCTGGCCTTGCCGCTCGGCCTGGGATATGGCCTGACGGTCGACCCGACCCTCGCGGGGATGGCCCCGTTCTGGGTCGCGGCGATGCTGTTGGGCGTGACCGCCATACCCCGCAGGTCGGACATGGACGAACCCGACGAGCCCGCGACGGAGCCCGACGCATGACGCCGCTCGAATCCACGCTCCTCCAGGTCTACGCGGCGATCATCCTGATCTGGCCGATCCGCTGGGTCGTGCTGAAATTCGTGCTGGGAAAGGACCGGCCGCTGACGCCCGACTCGCCGCAGCTCATGGCCGCGGGACCGCCGCTCGTCTCGGCGGTCGTCCCCGCGAAGGACGAGGAGGCGACGCTCGACGAATGCCTCGCGGCGGTGCGGGCCCAGGACTATCCCAACCTGGAGATCGTGATCGTCGACGACCGCAGCCGCGACCGGACGGCCGAGATCGCGCGACGGCACGCGGCCGAGGATCCTCGCGTGCGGGTCGTCCAGAACGACCGCCTGCCGCCGGGCTGGACCGGGAAGACTTACGTCCTCCACCGTCATTCGGGGCTGGCCCGCGGCGAATGGCTCTGGTTCCTCGACGCCGACGTCACCCCCGGCCCGGCGTTCCTGCCGGTCATGCTGGAATATGCCAACGAGAACAAGGCCGAGCTGGCCAGCGTCCTGCCGGAGCTGCGCTGCGAGACCTTCTGGGAGCAGGTCGTCCAGCCGCTCGCGGGGATCGTCCTGATGCAGTCGTTCCGGCCGAGCCAGGTCAACGACGATTCGCACCCGAAGGCGTTCGCCAACGGCCAGTCGATCCTGGTGACGCGCCGGGCCTACGACGCCGTCGGCGGCCATCGCGCGGTGCGCGATCGGTTCGTGGAGGACATCGGCCTGGCGCAGAAGGTGAAGGGGATGGGCTTCCCGATCCGCCTGGCGGTGACGCAAGGGCTGATCTCCTGCCGGATGTACGCCTCGCTCGGCCAGCTCGTCCGGGGCTGGAGCCGCATCCTGTTCGACGCGCTCGACCGCAGTCCGGGGCGGCTGACCTTGAAGCTGCTGGATCCGATCGTCTTCTGCCAGAGCGGCCACGTCGTCCTGCTGGCCGCCCTGGCGATACTGGCGACGGGCCGCGGAGGGGCGTTCGCATGGTGGCTGCTGGGGATGTCGCTGATCCACCACGCGCTGATGTACGCGGTCTTCCGGCAGGTGTACGACGTCTCCGTGCCGCGATCGAAGTACGTCGCGACGTTCCCGCTGGGGAATTTCGTGACCGACTGGATCCTCGTCCGGGCGATCTGGATGTGCTTCACCGGCAAGGTCGCCTGGCGCGGGACCAGCTACGACGCCGACATCTCCCGGACCGCCGACGCCGAGGCCGACGAGGCCGCGTGAGACGTCGCGTCAGCCCGGCTGCTGCTGCTGGCTCTGCTGCTGGCGGAACAGGGCCTGGTTCTGCGACTGCATCTGGTTCAGCCGCCCGCGCTGGGCCTGGCGTTCCGACTGGATCCACGAGGCGGCCGACCAGGGGGCCTCGGAGCCCTCGGACCACTCGCCCCAGTCGGAAGGCATGCGGGATATGGGCTCGACTTTGACGGCGACGGTGATGGTCTCGTCGGCCTGGCCGCGGTAGATGCCGCGGTTGGGTGGGACGTCCAGGTAGTCGCGGCCGAGGGCCAGGCGGACGTAATCGTCGCCGACGACCTCGCCGCGGGTCGGGTCGACGTCGACCCAGCCGTTGCGGCCGGCCCAGACCTGGCACCAGGCGTGGGTGGCGATCTCGCCCGGCTCGTGGATGTAACCGCTCACGTACCGCGCCGGCAGTCCGAAGCCGCGGCAGGCACCCAGGAACAGGTGGGCGAAGTCCTGGCAGACGCCCCGGCCCAGCGTCAGGGCCTCGCCGACCGGCGTCCGGGCCGTGGTCACCTTCTTCTCGTAGATCAGCCGCGACCGCGTGGCCGCCATGAGCTGCTCGACGACGTCGAGGAGCGAGCCGCGAGGCGTCGGGATGCTCTCCACGAAGGAGTCCAGCTCGGGGCTGCGGCCGACGAGCTTGCTCGGCATGCGGTACTCGACGGCGTCGACGGCCTGGAATTCCTCCGACTCGGGGTCGAAGGCGACCTCGGCCAGCTTCGGCGCGCCCGGCGTGCGGTGGGTCCGGACGACGCTCGTGGCCCGGATGAGCAGCTCGCGATAGGGCGTGTAGAGGTTGAACAGGTCGACGCGGTTGCCGAAGCCGTCCTGGTAGACGGTGACGGGCGAGGACGGCGCGATCCGCAGCCGGTAGCCCAGGCAGGTCTGGTCCTCCTCCGACGGCGGCCCCATCCGGACCTCGAAGACGGTCTCGGCGACGTCGTTGGTGTAGTTGAGCTTGGTCTCGTGCTGGACGCGGAGCAGCATGGCGATTCGGCCCCCCGGTTCCCGGCCCTCGGGCCGGCTCAGATCAGGAAGAAGGAGCGCTGGATCTCGTCGCCGACGCGATGGCAGGTGACCTGGAGCGAGTCCAGGAACCGGAGCAGGCCGCGGTCGAAGATCTCGGCGACGTCGAGGTAGCGGAGGTCGCTCTCCAGGCGGCCGAGGATCCGCTCGGCCTCGCAGCCGTAGTCCTCGTCGCCGCCGGTGATCTCCTGGAGCGACGCCTGGCACCTCGCGGCGCTGTAGCGGATCGAGCGGGGGAATTCGGAGTCGAGGACGAGGAAGCGGAGGACCCCCTCCGGCTCGATGCGCTCGCGCTCCGACCGGAGGAACGGGCCGTGCGCGGAGCAGCTCCGAAGGAGGCTGGTCCAGCGCACGAGCTGCATCGCGGCCTCGGCCCCGTCGACGGCCTGGGTCAGGATCGGGCACTTGGCCCGGAGGATCCGGCAGAGGACGTCCAGACGCTCCAGGTGGCGGCCCAGCTCCAGGAAGTGGTAGACCTCGTCGCGCGGCAGAGTGTTCTGGATCATGCCGTCGAGCAGGAGGCAGGAGTTCTTGATCGACGTGAACAGGCCGGACGGGCTGCGGACGAATCGCTTCTGGGCGCGGGTGCCGCCGAGGAAGAGGTAGAGGCGGTTGACCTCGCTCCAGACGTCGACGCCGATGGCCTCCTGCGCGCCGCGGGCGTTCTCCCGGGCGCGGGCGATCATGCTGAGGATCGACTGGGCGTTCGAGCGGTCGAACGTCAGGAAGCGGAGGACGGCGTCCCGCGACGGCGCGCCGAGGTCCATCGGGAAGGCGTCGCGGCAGGCGAGGATCGTGAGGGCGATCTCGACCGGCGAGAAGCCCTCGCCGGCCCCCAGCTCGGCGTCCAGCTCGATGAACAGGCCGATGTCGAGCAGGCGGGCGACGTTCTCGGCGCGCTCGGTGTAGCGGCCCATCCAGTAGAGGCTCTCGGCGACTCGGCTGAGCATGTCAGGCCCTCCCCCCGGCGTGGTGGAGGACCCACGTGTCCTTGGTCCCGCCCCCCTGCGAGCTGTTGACGACCAGGCTCCCCTCCGGCAGCGCGACCCGCGTCAGCCCGCCGGGGAGGACGAAGACGTCCTCGCCGTAGAGGACGAACGGCCGGAGGTCGACGTGGCGGCCGTCGAGCCGGCCGTCGACGAACGTCGGGTGCCGGCTGAGCTGGATCGTCGGCTGCGCGATGTAGCCGCGCGGGTTGTCTTCGATCTTGCGGCGGAACTCCTCGCGCTGGGCCTTCGTCGACGCCGGCCCGATCAGCATTCCGTAGCCGCCGGAGGCGTCCACCGCCTTGACCACCAGCGACTCCAGGTTCTCCAGGATGTGCCGGCGGTGCGAGGGGATCAGCGGGCGGAAGGTCTCCACGTTGTTCAGGATCGGCTCCTCGCCGAGGTAATACTTGATGATGTCCGGGACGAAGGGGTAGATCCCCTTATCGTCGGCCACGCCGGTCCCCAGCGAGTTCGCCAGGCCGATGTTCCCGGCGCGATACGCCCCCATCAACCCGGAGACGCCGAGGATGCTGTCGGGACGGAAGGCCAGCGGGTCGAGGAAGTCGTCGTCGAGCCGGCGGTAGACCACGTCGACCCGCTCCAGCCCCCGGGTCGTCCGCCGGAAGATCTGGCCCCGGTCGTACACCAGGTCCCGGCCCTCCACGAGGTCCACGCCCATCTGGCGGGCGATGAAGCTGTGCTCATAATACGCCGAGTTGTACATGCCGGGCGTGAGGACGACGACCGTCGGGTCGTCGCAGCCGTCGGGGGCGATGTAGCGCAGGACCGACAGCAGCTTGTCCGTGTAGTCGTCGACCGGCCGGACGTTGTACTGCTCGAACAGGAATGGGAAGACCTGCTTCATCACCTGACGGTTCTTGAGGACGTAGCTCACGCCGGAGGGGGTGCGGCAGTTGTCCTCCAGGACGAGGTATTCGCCCCCCGCGTCGCGGATCAGGTCGATGCCCGAGACGTGTATGTAGATGTCCTTGGGGACCCTCAGCCCCATGCAGTCCCGGCGATAGCCCGAGGCCCCGAAGATCAATTCCGCGGGGACCACACGGTCCTTCAGGATCGAACGATTGTGGTAGATGTCGCGTATGAACAGGTTGAGGGCCCGCACCCGCTGCTTGAGCCCGCGCTCGATGCCGTCCCACTCCTGGGCCGAGACCAGCCGGGGTATCGGGTCGAACGGGATGATCCGCTCGACGCCCTGGTCGCGGCCGTAGACCGTGAAGGTGATGCCCTGGTTCCGCATCGTGAGGTCGGCCACCTTGTGACGGTGCTCGATCTCGCCGGGCCCCAGGTCGTTCAGGCGGTCGTAGAGCGGGGCGTAATGGGGCCTGGGGGATCGCCCCGGCCCGAACATCTCGTCATACGCCGCGAGGTTATAGCCGCTGAAGAGGGCGGCGCTCCCATCGGAGTGTGTGGCTTGCATGGGCCTGCATCGTGCGGAGGGTGTGCGCGACGTCGACAACCCCACGGGCCGGCGAGGGCGCGAGGGGACCAGACCGTGGCCAAGGGAGAGGTGGCGCGCGGGGGGCGAGAGAGGTCGAGAGGCCCCGAGATCAGGATCGACCGGTAAGGGCCGCGGCCCGCATCGGCCGCCCCCCCCCCGGACCTCCCGAGCGTCGTTTTGTTTTATCAGGATGCCAGCCGTCTGACCAGCCGGAAGCCCGGGGCGGGAGGGAAGCCCCCGGCGCATCCGGCGCGATCGCCGGAATTCCTCGCGGGGGCCGAGTCTCCCGGCCGGGAATACGATAGAATCAAGAGATATCAGGCGTCCGGCCCATGGCCCCGGACGCCGGCCCATCGGTGACCTCGCATGTCCACGACCTCGCCACTCGTCGCGATCGCCATCGTGTGCTGCACGACCGCCGTCGGCGCGGCGCAGCCCGACGCGGCCCCCCCCGCGCGGCAGGAGCAGGCCGTCCTGGCCGGCGCGGAGTTCCTGCGCCGGAGCAGCGGCGGCCGGCAGGTGGGCGAGACGGCCATGATCGCCCTGGGGCTGTTGAAGGCCGAGACCCCCGCGTCCGACCCCGCCCTGGCCGCCTGCCTGACGAAGATCCGCGCCCGCTTCGTCTCCGGCGGTTACAGGCCCGAGCGGACCGGCGGGACCGACGTCTACGAGGCCGCCGCCGTCGCCCTCGCCCTGGCCAACACCGACACCTCCGATCGCGGCGACCTGCTGCAGACCCTCGCCGACTACCTCATGCGCAAGCAGAAGCCCGACGGGTGCTGGGACTACGACTCCCGCTCCCAGGGCGACACCTCGATCTCCCAGTACGCGGTCCTCGGCCTCTGGGAGTGCGAGAACAACGGCATCGAGGTCCCGCCGTCGGTCTGGGACCGCGCGGCCCAGTGGTACATGTCCAGCCAGAGCGCCGCCGGGAGCTGGAACTACCACCGCGACGGGGGGGAGCCCGAGACCATCTCGATGACCGCCGCCGGCGTCGGCAGCCTGCTGATCTGCCGCCGCCAACTGGAGAATTACCGCCAGTTCCAGAAGGCGGTCAATCCCTACCTGACCCCCGTGGAGGATGCGGGCCCGCGCACCGACTACAGGCCCGTCTCCACCCCCGCGAAGATCGACGAGGCCGTCGCGAGGGGGATCAGCTGGATCGGCGCCCGCTTCAACACCGGCGACGCGCCGACCTTCGGAAAGTCGATCTACTACGGCCTGTACGGCATCGAGCGCGTCGGCGCCCTGTCCGACCGCCAGGCGATCGGCCGGGTCGACTGGTTCGAGAAGGGCGCCGCCTTCATCCGGTCGAGCCAGCGGGGGGATGGGGCGTGGACGTCGACGTACGGCGACGACGTCTCGACCGTCTGGGCGATGCTCTTCCTCACGAGGTCGACCCGCAAATCGATCCAGAAGTACGAGTACAAGAAGCTGGGCTCCGGGACCCTGTTGGGGGGCCGCTACCTCCCCAACGACCTCACGACCATGACCGTCGCCGGCGGCCGGATCATCAGCCGGCCGATGAACGGCGCCGTCGAGGGGATGCTGGACGTGCTGGAAGACCCGCGGGTCGCGAACGCCGAGTCGGCCCTGGCCGGCGTCATGGACCGCTACCGGAAGCAGGGGGCCGCGGCCCTGCGCCCCCACAAGGACCGCTTCCGTCGGATGCTCCGCTCCCGTGACCCCGGCGTCCGCGAGGTGGCCGCATGGGGCCTCGGCCATTCGGTCGACCTGGACGTCGTCCCGGATCTGATCAAGGCCCTGGAGGACGCCGACGACCGCGCGGTCGCCGCGGCGCGCCAGGGATTGCTGCTCATCTCGCGGAAGATCGACGGCCCCGGCCCCGGGCCTGGCGCCGCGCCGGAGCAGAAGCGTACCGCCGCCGAGGAATGGCGGCGCTGGTATGAGGCCGTCCGGCCCCTAGACGCCTCTCCGAGCGTCGCGACCGACGGGGGGGCCAAGCCGTGAGCGCGGCCACAGCACCGATCGCGACGGTCACGAAGGCCGGAGAAGAGTCCCGCGCCACCCCCCGCGTCCTGGGCGAGTCGAAGCTCGACCGGGTCACGTCGCTGCTCATGGCCGTCATCCTGGGCGCGATGCTGGTCGTCGGCTGGCTCGCCCTGATCTTCGTCACCAACCAGGAGTTCGCGGCTCGCGTGACGTCGCCGCTCCAGATCGTCGAGGTTTTCGGGGGCGGGGGCGGCTCGCCGGACGGCACGCCGGGCTCGACCGAGAAGGTCGACATCGCCGGGGCCGACGCCGCCTCCCAGGCGTCCAACAACGAGGAGACCCCCGGCGAGTTCGAACAACCGTCCGTCCAGACGACCCCCGGCGCGATGCTGGACGCGGCGCTGGAGGCCGGCAAGTCGGTGGCGGAGGTCGACGTGGGCCCGGCCATGCCCAACGGCGGGGCCGTGGCGACCGGGCGGCGGGCGTCGAAGCTGGGCTCGGGCGGCCCCGGCCTCGGGTTCGGCCCCGGCGACGGCGGCGTCAGCCGCGAAAACCGTTGGAGCATCCTCTACCCCGAAGGCCAACGCCCCGAGGAGTACGCCCGACAGCTCGACTTCTTCAAGGTGGAGCTGGCCGTCGTCGGCGGCAAGGACCAACTCGTCTACGCCTCCAACTTCTCCAGCCCGACCCCCACCCGGCGCAACGGCGGCAGCGGCGGGGAGTCGCGGCTGTATTTCATCTGGGAAGGCCGCGCCCGCAAGGCGTCCGACCTCACCCTGCTCCGCAAGGCCGGCGTCGAGGCCGGGGAGGGGACCGTCTTCCAATTCTACCCCGCGGGCATCGAGCAGCGATTGGCGGAGTTGGAGCAGCGATACCGCGGCCGGACCCCGGCCGAGATCCGCGTCACCCGGTTCGCCGTCGTCCCGAAGGGGGACGGCTACGACTTCAAGGTCGCCGCCCAGGAAACGCTCCGTTGACCCGTCCCCGAGCCACACCGCGGAGCCGAAGCACGCCCCATGGCCACGCTTGAGATCCACGATCCTGACGGCCGCGCCCGCTTCGTCGAGCTGGACCGGGAGCACCCCGCGCTGCTCGGCGCGAGCCCAGCGTGCGACGTCGTCCTGACGGGAGAGGGAGTCCTGCCCGTCCACGGCCGGATCCGCTGGAAGGGCAGGCGCTACAAGATCGACGCCTCGCCCGACGCCGAATACCTGGAGATCAACGGCCGCAAGATCGTCTCCGCCAGCCTCCACCAGGGGGACGAGATCCGCATCGGCCCCTGCCGCATCTTCGTCCTCCGGATCGACGAGGCCGCCGCCAACGCACCGTCCATGGCCGAGCCGAAGAAGAAGAAACGCCCACGGTCCGGGCCGTCGGAGGGGCCGACGAAAGTGCTTCAGGGGGCGACCTCGTCCGTCGAGGCTCCCGTCCTCAAGCCTCCCAAGGCTTCCCGCGCCCCCGCGCCGTCCATCTTCGAGCGGGACGACCTCCTGGAAGAATTGGGGCTCGACCAGCCCGCCGCCGAGCCTCTCGCCGGCCCCTCGGCGCGATCGGCCCATCGCGAGTTAAAAGGTCCCGGTCCGATCGGACGACTGCTCGCCCGCTGGAGGAAGGCCCGCGAGGACGAGGACGCGCCCGGCCGCGAGCCGATCGCCTCGTCGCCGACGGTCGTCGCGCTGACGGTCCTGCTCGCGGCCCTGGTCGTGATGGCCTTCTGGCTGACGTCGATCATCGCCCGCACGCTCGCGACGCGGACGTACAACCACGCCGTCGAACTGCTCGAAGACGGCGACAACGCCACCGCGATCCGCGAATTCGACGCCTTCCTCGCGAAGAATCCCGAGGACGTGCGGGCCGGCAAGGCGATGACCCTGCGGGCCCTGGCCAACGTCCGCCAGTATATCACCATCTCCGGCGAGACCTGGTCGCGGGCCCTGGAGGCCGCCCGCGAGATGCACGAGAAGACGGGCGATCTGCCCGAGTATCGCGACGAGAAGACCGAGCTGGGCGACCTGGTGATCCGGATCGGCGAGGGCCTGGCCGACCGCGCGAAGCGTCGCGTCGACGCCGAGGCGCTCGCCCTGGCCGAGTCCGCCGTCCCCCTCCATGCCCAGATCGCCGGCGAGTCCGCGCCCGCGTTCCTCACCAAGTCGCGGCTCCCCGACCTGCTCAACGAGGCCCGCGCGGCGATCCGGAAGGCCGACGCCCGCAAGGCGACCGTCGCGGCGATGGAAGCGGCCATCGCGGCCGGTTCGGCTTCCGGCGTCTACAAGGCCCGCGATGCGCTCGTGCAGGTCTACGGGGACCTCTCGCGGGATCCGGACGTCGTCTCCCGCATGGTCCGCGCCAACGACTTGATGCGTCTGGCCGCGAAGTTCGACCCCTCGCACAGGCCCGCGGAGGCCGCGGAGCTTCCCGACCCGCTGGGCCCGCCGACGACCCTCGTGTTCCGCTCGCGCGGCGACGCCCCGGCGGCCCCCGGGGCCGAGGGCCTGGCGTTCGCCACGGCGGACGGGTCGGCTTACGCCCTCGACGCCGCGACCGGCACCCCTCTGTGGCGCACGTCGGTCGGCCTGGGCGCGCCGTTCGCGCCGCAACCCGTCCCGGGCGACCCGAGCGTGCTCCTCGTCGACGGCCGGAGCGACGAGCTGAGCCGCCGCGACGCCCGCACCGGCCGCCTGATCTGGAGGCAATCGCTGGGCGAGCCCGTGGACGGCCCCCCGCTAGTCGTCGGCGAACACGCCTACCAGACGCTCCCCTCGGGCCGGGTCCTGATGATCGCGCTGGCTACGGGCGAAGTCGAAGGGGCGGTCGACCTGGCCTTCCCTTTGACCCGCTCCCCCGTCGGCGACGAGTCGGGCCGTTTCCTCTACGTCATGGGCCGCAAGGATTGCCTGTTCACCGTCGGCCGCGACCCCCTGGCCTGCGTCGACGTCCAGTACCTCGGACACGCGGAGGGCTCCATCCCCTGCGCCCCCGCGAGGCTGGGACGGTTCCTGATCGTCCCCGAGAACGACCGCATCGCCGACGGCCGCTGGCGGGTCCTGGTACTGGACGAGGACGGGGCGAAACCGAAGGCCGTTCAGTCGATCGACGTCGCGGGTTGGACCTGGGACACCCCTCCGACGTCGACGTCCTCGATCTGGGCGATCGGTGATCGCGGCGGCATGCAGGTCTTCGCCGCGAGCGACTATGCCAGCGCGAACCCGCTGCGGCCTCTCGCCGGGCTCGCCCCCGACTCCGAGCCCTCCGGCCCGGCCTTCGGCCTGGCGCCGACGGAGCGGGAGATCTGGATCGCCGGAGGCCGCTCGGCCCGGTACGACCTCGACGCCGAGGCGGGCAAGCTGGCGAGCCGCTTCCAGTTCGGATCGATCGGCGTCGCCGCGGGGCCGGTCCAGCTCGCAGGACGTCGGGTCGTGCTGTCGAATAACTTCCCAGGGGGAGGCGTCGCCCTGCGCGGGATCGACCCGGCCGGCGGCAAAGTCGAATGGGAGACCGTCGTGGGCGCCGCCTGGCCCACGCCCCCGGTCCGGTCGGCCGACGGCGACGCGATCGCCTTCGTCGACCGCGCGGGCCGCCGCATCCGGTTGCTTCAGGCCGACCTGGAGCGAGGCGGCTTCGTCCAGGCCATGCTGCCGCGACCCGGCGATCCGCACGCGCCCGACGGCCTCCTGCGGACGATGGCGCGAGACGGCAAGGAGATCGCCCTCATCGTCCCCGGCCGCGGCGGCGAGGTCTGGGCCGAGGACGGCTCCGCCCCCGGCGGTTGGGCGCGGACCGCGCTCCCGTCGCCGATCGCGGCCCCTCCCCTCCCCTGGGCGGGCGGGTTGCTGGTCCCCGGCGAAGACGGCCGCGCCTATCTCCTGGATCCCACGACGGGACGGACGGACGCCGAGCCCTTCGTCCCCGAGTTCGAACGCGACCGCATCGGCGCCTGGCTGGCCCCCTGCCCCCTCGACGCCGATTCGATCGTCCTGGCCGATGACGCCGGCCGGGTGCGTCGGCTCGTCATCAAGGCCGAGCCCGCGCGGAAGATCGTCGCCGAGGCCGAGACGACGCTCGACGGGCCGATCGCGGCCGACCCGGCCTGCACGGCGACGGCGGTCGTCGTCGCCCTGGTCGACGGCACGGTGCGCGCCCTGTCCGCCCGGGACCTGAGCGCCGTCGGCTCGTGGAAGCTCGAAGCCCCCCTGCTCCGCGCCCCCCAGGCGGCGGGCGGGAGCGTCGTCGTCCTGGACGCCGCGGGGGGCGTGATGCTGCTGGGGCGCGACGGTCGTCGGGCCTGGGCGACGAAACTGCCGTCGCCCGCGGCGGGGTCGGCCCTGATGCGCGGGGACGTCCTCTGGCTCCCGACGCAAGACGGCCGGGCCCGCGGGCTCTCCCTGGCCGACGGCCGCGAATCGGCCTCCCTCGACCTGGGCGCGGCCCCCGCCGATGGCATGATCGAGGTCGGCCCTGACGTCCTGGTCCCCACCGGCCGCGGCGTGCTCCAGACGCTGAAGCTTGAAACCACCTCGGAGGCCCGGCCATGACGATCTCCGCCCTCCATCGGGCCACCGCCGCGGCCGCCCTGCTGCTCACCCTGGCCGTCGCCGCCTCGCCCGCCCAGGACGCCGCGCGGGCCCCCACCGTCGTGACGCCCGACGACCCGCTCGCCTCCTTCCCGTTCGACCGCATCACGCTCGTGGACGACTCGGTCATCCTCGTGGAGCCGGTCAGCCCGCGCCCGCTCCCGCCCACCGAGCCCCCCAAGGCCGAGGCGGGCCGACTCCCCAGGCCCAGGATCCCCTTCGAAGGGAACGTCGGCCTGCCCGGCGAGGCCAGCAAGGTCGAGCCCTTCCAGCCGGCCGCCAAGAAGGAGGACGGCCCGGACGTGGTCATCAACGTCCACCTGGCCCGGGAAACCGCCACCGGCCGGGGCGACGCCCGCGACTTCAAGCTCAAGCGGGCCCACATGAAGCGGATTGAATACTTCGAAGACATCCTGCTGGCCGAGGGGGATAAGCTCGTCCAGGCGCGCGACTTCACCCGGGCGTTCGAACACTATCTCCGCGTCCGGCAGCGCGACCCCGATTGGCCCGGCCTGACCGACCGCGTCCACGCGCTGCTGTTCGCCGAGGGGAAGCATGCGCTCGGCGACGGCGACGTCACCCGCGGCCTGCGGCTGCTCCGCGAGCTGCACGCCCGCCGGCCCGACTACCCGGGGCTCGTCGACCAGATCGCCGCGGCCTACGCCGGCCGGATCGACCGCGCGATCGAGCTGGCCCTGTACCCCGAAGGCCGCCGGCTGCTCCACGAGCTTGAGGCGATCTCCGCCGACGTCCGCCAGGCCCGCGAGTTGCGTGAGAAGTTCCAGGGGCTCGCGAAGGCCCGCGCGGCCCAGGTCGGCTCCGGATCGAACGCCGATCGCCTCGACGCGCTCGCCGACGCCCTCCGGATCTGGCCGGACCATGCCGAGCTTGAGGCGGAGTACCGCAAGGCGTTCGAAGCCGAACCGACGCTGGAAGTGGCCGTGACCGACGTCGCGGCTCCACCGGGCCCCTGGCTCCGGTCGCCGGCCGATGACCGGATCGCGCGCCTTTTGTTCCGCCCGGTCCTGGCCGACGACTCGGAGGAAGCTCGCAAAGGGGAGCGACCCGGCCAACTCGCCCGGGAGGTCGAGTCGACGGACCTCGGCCGCCGGCTGGTCGTCCACGTCCGCGCCGGGCTCCCCTGGTCCGACGGCTCTCGCGACGTCTCCGCCCTCGACGTGGCCCGCTCGTTCGTCGACCGCTGCGATCCTCGCGACCCGGCGAAGTATCAGGCGCGGTGGGCCGACCTCCTCGATCGCGCCCGCCCCCTGGACGAACGCCAGGTCGAGTTGCAGTTGAGGAGGCCCCTGCTCCGCCCGGCGTTCTGGCTCGACGCCCCCGTCGGCGCGGCCCATGCGGGGGCGGACGGCCGGATCGTCCTCTCGGCGAAGGAACGCCGGCTCGTCGGCTCGGGCCCGTTCGTCTGCGCCGCCGCGTCGCCGAACGCGATCGACTTGCGAGCGACGGCCGACGCCTCGGGCGAGGCGTCGACTTCGAAAGTCCGACGTCTCCGCGAGGTCCGTTACGGGGCACCGTCCGCCGCGATGGCGGCGTTCCTCCGCGGCGACGCGGCCATGCTCGGCCACGTCCCGCCCGACCAGGCTTCCAAGCTCGCCGCGAATCCCGACGTCAAGATCGGGACATACGCCCGGCCCGCCGTCCACGTCCTGGCCCTCGACGGCCGCAACCCGATCCTCCGCAACCGGACGCTCCGCCGGGCCCTCTCCTACGCGATCGACCGCAAGGGGCTGCTGGAGGAGACGATCCTGCGCGGCCCTTCGTCCGAGTCCGATCTCCCGGCCGACGGGGTCTTCCCGCGCGGGAACGGGGCCGACGCGCCGGGCGTGAAACCTTTGGAGCACAACCCCGTGCTCGCCGTGGCCCTGGCCTCGCTCGCCCGGAGGGAGTTGAAGGCCGAGTCCCTCAAGCTCAAGCTCGAATATCCGCCGATCGCCGAGGTCGAGGCCGTGGTCCCCCGGCTCGTCGAGGCGTTCGCGCAGGCCCGGATCGTCGTCGAGCCGGTCGCGGTCCCCCGGTCGAAGCTGGAGTCCGAGCTGAGGGCCGGGCGCAAGTTCGACATGGCGTATCGCGTGCTGCGTTGCGACGAACCCGTCCTGGACGCCGGGCTGATGATCTGCCCCGGATACGACGCGCCGCCCTCGGCGAACGCCCTGGCGTCGGCGGCCAGCCCGCGCATCCTCCAGCTTTTGCTCCAGCTCGAACAGGCCGCGGAATGGCCCAGCGCGCGGGGGATGGCCGTGCAGATCGATCGCGAGCTGCGCGACGAATTGCCCGTGATCCCGCTCTGGCAGACGGTCGACCGCTACGCCTGGCGGTCGCGGCTGAGGGGCCCGGCCGAGACGGCCGAACGGCTCTACGACGGCATCGAAACCTGGGAGATCGCCCCTTGGATCGCCAAAGACCCCTGGTCCCGCTGATCCTGCTGCTGGCGTTGGCCACCTGCCCGGCGCGCGGCGAGGAGCCCGCGACGGCGATCGAGAACCGCCCGTATCGCATCGCGCTGCACCTGGCGTCCGACCCGGCCGCGCGGCTCGACGAGCGGCGTCGCGACGAGTTGGTCGCGCGCTGGCTGGAGATGGTGCGTCGCTTCGTCGGCCCCGCGTGGGCGATCGAGGTGGCCGCGAAGCCCAATTCGCTCGCCAACGACGGCCTGGAGCGGGCGAAAGCCGAGGACGTCCGCGGCCACGACCCGGCCGTCGACAAGGCGTGGTTCGTGTGGGCCTCGGTGGATCCGGCCACGTCGGACCTGGTCTTCGAAGGCCGCGAATACGACTCCGGCACGCGATGGCTCGGCCCGCTCCAGCGCCGGGCCGCCCTCTCGCCGCTCGACGCCCCCCGGGCGTTCTTCCTCTTCACGCTCGACCTGTTCAGCCCGTCCGCCCTGATCGTCGGGCAGGAAGGGGGCCGCGCGCTGCTGAAGGTCCAGGGGGCCGCGATCCCGGCCGCCAGCGACCTGGGCGCGATCGTGGCCAAGGGGACGACGTTCATCCCCATCCGCCTCGTCACGATGCGCGACGATTCGATCCGGATCACCCGAATCGCCTTCACCTACCTCGCCGCCGAGTCGATCGAGGGTTCCATCGCCCGCTGCGCCATACTGAGCGCCTTCCGCGACCCGCTCTCGCAGCGGATCGCCCGCCCGAACACGCTGGCGGCGCTCGGGATCAAGCCCGGTGGGTCTCCACTTCAATTGCGCTTCGTGGACAAGTCCACGAAGGGCCCCGCCGCCGGATACACGCTGACCGAGCGCCCCGCCCCCGACGGCCCCGCGCGCGACGTCGGCATGACCGACCGATCGGGACGGATCGCGGTCGAGCCCGGCCCGACGCGGGGCGTCGTGAAGCTCCGGCTCCTCGCCGGCGACTCCGAACCCCTCGCCGAGTTCCCGATCATGCCCGGCGAGAGCGGCGAGGAGCGCGAGATCGCCGTCGACCCGCTGCCGCTCGCGTCCAAATATCAGGTGCAGCTCGACGCCCTCCGGGACTCCATCGTCGACCAGGTCGCGCTGCGGGGCCGGCTCGAACGCCTGATGGAGTCGCGAGCCGACGGCGAGGACTGGGAGGCGCTGGAGGCCCTCCTGAAGGAATACAACCTGCTGCCGTCCCCCGGCAGCTTCGCGGAGGCCCTCAAAAAGCTGAAGGACGAGGCCGTGAAGACCTCGTACGAGTCGGCCAAGACGACCGTCCTGACGCGGCATCTCCAGGCCGAGTTCGACGAGATCCAGGGGCTCATCGACGGCTATCTCGGCGACGACGCCTCGCGGGCCTTCGGCGAGGCGCTCGAATCCCACAAGAAGAAGCAGGCAGAAAAGCCCGCCGCGAACAAGCCCAGGCCCCTGGAAGCCCCGCCGCTCCCCCCGCCCGGCCAGGAGAAGGCCGCGGCCCCCCAGCCCCCGGGGTGACCGCAGGTCCACACCCCCTCAGCGCTTGACGTCCGCCGCGCGGCTGAGGCGGGTGATCTGCGGTTCGAAATGGCGGGCGGCGGGGTAGCGGCCGGGCTCGCCGGCTGTGAATTCCTCCGGAGCGATCAGGGGCCGGACGACGGCCTCGACCGGTCCCGCGGTGAACGCCTTCCGCATGTAACCGTCGGCCAACTCGTTGACGACGGCGGCCATGATCATCCCCTGGTCGAGCGCCAGGACGTTGCCGGAGACCATCCCGGTGCTGACATCGACCGAATCCTGGAACCCGAGCGGCCCGTAGACCGGGAAGCGCTCCTTCAGAGCCTTGATGTCATCCATCGCCGCGCGGGGGGCGAACGGCAGGGCCAGGAACGCGGCGTGGGGCGTGACGACGCCGTGGACGGGGCTCGTCGTCAGTGTCGTCATGTGGGGGGGGAGCCCCCAGGCCATGTCGAACGAGTAGTAGCCCTGCGCGTTGGTGCCCAGCCCCTTGACGCCGTAGGTCTCGTACCCGCCCGTCGGCCGGAACGCGGGCGAGAAGCCCCAGTAGCCGTACTTCATCTCCCGGAGTCCGTGATCGATCTGGCCGCGGACGTAGAGCGGGTGGTTCACCCCCCAGCTCTGCGGGGCCCACTCGGCCTCGGGGATGAACAGGGTCACCATCAGGGCCTCGAACATGCTGCCGCCCCAGCTCGGCACGATGCGCATACCCAGGTAGTCGTAGGCCCCCTCGAAGACGGGCACGCCCTGATATTCGCGGACCTCGCCGGTGGGGGTCTGGGACTGGGGGGCGACGTCGGTGGGGAGGGTCCGGTACATCCGATAGTAGTGGTCGGGCGGGAGCTGGCCCCGGGCGATGGCGATGTAGCTGGCCATCCGGGCCTCGGTGTTGAGCATCCCGTAGTGGCCGTAGAAGGCGTTCTCGTCCACCCAGTAGCCGACCCGCAGCAGCCCCGGCTGGCGGATCGGATCCTGGGCGTCGTAGAAGTCGTACAGGAAGCCGAAGTCCATCGCGTCGAGCAGCCGCTCGGCGTTGGGGGCGAGGTCGGGCCGGGTGTTGGCGACCATCATCAGCGCCAGGGCGAGCCAGGCGTTGTCGACGGTCGAGATGAGGGGCCGCCGGGGCGAGCCGTCGACGGGCGATGCGGCGAGGCGGCTGCCGTCGCGAGGGTCGATGTCGTTGACGAAGAAGCCGTGGGGGCGGTCCATGGCCTCCAGCGTCTGCATCGTCCGCGTCAGGCGGTCGCGGGCGTCGTCTTTCGGGATGATCTCCAGCCGCTCCGCCCCGATGACGCACCAGATATACGCGGCGATGTTGGTGGGGGTCGTCTCGGCGACCGGCTCGCGCCAGCCCGCCCCCTCGCGATGCACCCGGTCCGACGGCAGGCCGCTCGGATAGGCCAGGCGATCCATCGACTTCCAGGTGTCGACGGCGTATCGTCTCAGCTCGGCGCGATCCTCGGCGGTCAGGACCGACGGCCGATCCTGGGCCTGCGCCGCCGACCCGAGGACGACGATCAGCCCGGCCAGCAGGCCGTGGACGTACCGCGATACCGGCGGTCGAGTCATCGCACCACCTCGGGAAGAGGGTCTCGGTCGGTGCGGGGAATCCGCGGCGATCCCCCACGATCTCGCCTGGGCGAAGCCTCGTCGGGGCGGGGCCTTCACAGAATAGTATACCCAAATCTACCTGTCGTGACCATTCCTCTGCATGGACCGTCGCGTGCAGCGTTGCGTGCGTGGCACAGCCGTCGACCTCGGACCAGGCCCTGGCATGGGCCGGAGCAGCCCGTTAGATTCGACGGGTGGTCGTGCCGCGGGTAGGCGGACGCGCGGGGCGGTCGGGGCGATAAGGTCCCGGGACCGCGGGGCGTCCACCTCTTCGGTTTTCTCGTTCGGGCGGGCTCGCACCCCCGCCATTCACTCCATCGTCCGCCCCGTCGTCGCGACTTGAAGACGATGAAGAAGAGGTGAGGTATGGCGGAATCCTGGCTCCCCGCCACGGTGATCGGCAGTTGGTCGTTCCCCGGCTGGTACGAGAAGTTCATCCTTGACGTGAGGGAGCATCCGGAGCTCTACGGCCCCGTCGACCGTGAGGAGGCGGTCCGCGACGCCGTCCGCCTGGCCGTCGACGACCAGCTCCGTGCGGGGCTTGACCGCGTGACCGATGGTGAGATGCAGCGCGTGGACTTCAACCTAGGATTCTACGAGTATCTCGGCGGACTGGAGCCCCTGCGCAAGGCGCGAAGGTGGGGGGCGCCGGCCCACGACCAGCGGGATCGGTATCGATGCGTCGCGCCGCTGGCGGCCCCCGATGGTCTGGGGGTGGTGACGGAATACCACCGATTGCGCGAGTACGTCTCGGCCCCGGTCAAGACGCCCGTCCCCGGCCCCTTCACGCTGGCCGGGTGCATCGACGGCGGCGACGTCTATCGGGACCGGACGGCCGTCACGGAGGCCCTGATCCCGATCGTGAACGCGGAACTGAGGGCGCTGGCGGCGGCGGGGGTGGATTTCATACAGCTCGACGAGCCGAGTTTCGCCTGCCATCCCGACGCCCCGGAGGACTTCCTCGACGTCGTCGCGCGGACGGTGGAAGGGGTGGACGCGTACATCAGCATGCACATGTGCTTCGGGAACTACCGGGCGAGGGCGGTCGGAAGGCGGTCGTACCGGTCGCTGTTCCCTCATGTCGGCCGGGCGAAGGTCAATCAGCTCGCGCTGGAGTTCGCCAGCCGCGAGATGGCCGAGGTCGAGTTGCTCCGAGAGCTTCCGGAAGGGATGGATGTGGCCGTGGGCCTGGTGGACGTCAAGAACACCTGGGTCGAGCCGGCGGAACTGATCGCGGAGCGGCTGCGCGAGGTCCTGCGGCATGTGGCCCCGGAGCGCGTCTCGATCACGCCCGACTGCGGCTTCTCGCAGACGGCGCGGCACGTCGCGGTCGCCAAGGCGAGGACCCTGGCCGAGGGTGCCGCGATCGTCCGCCGCGAGCGGGGCCGGGCCTGAGTCGCCCAGGGAGAACGCCATGATCGAGCCCGTCCGGAGCGGGGCCGAGTTGGTCCGCGAGATCGAGCAGGATCCGCCGCCGGCGTCGGGGGCGGCCGTCTGGTGGACGGGCCAAAGCGGCTTCCTGGTCCGCTCGGCGCAGGGGCTGCTGGGCGTCGACCTCTACCTGTCGGAGCATCTGACCCGGAAATACGAGGCGACGAACCGCCCCCACGTCCGCATGACCCGCTCGCCCCTGCGCGGCGGCGACCTGTCGACCGTGGACCTGCTGCTGGCCAGCCACAAGCACTCCGACCACCTGGACCCCGGCACGGCCCCCGACCTGCTGGCGGCGTCCCGCTCGGCGATGCTCGTGCTGCCCGAGGCGATCCGCGAACACGCCCTGGGGCTGGGGCTGGACGCCGCCCGCCTGATCGGGGCGGTCGCCGGGTCGGAGGTGCGCGGCGCGGGCTTCCGCGTCCGGGCGATCCCCGCGGCGCACGAGGAGTTCGACCGCGACGCGGCCGGCCGGCACCCGTACCTCGGCTTCATCATCGAGGTCGGCGGGTTGAGGATGTATCACAGCGGCGACACCCTGGCTTACGAGGGGCTGGCCGAGGCCCTGGGGTCGGAGCGGTTCGACGTCCTGTTCCTGCCGATCAACGGCCGTGAGCCATCGCGGGGCGTCGCGGGCAACATGAGCGCCGCCGAGGCCGTCGACCTGGCGGCGCGGGTCCGGCCGCGGTACGTCGTCCCGCATCATTATGACATGTTCACCTTCAACACCGTCCCGGTCCGGGATTTCGAGGAACAGGCGCGTCGCCTGCCCGCCGGGGTCGAGCCGAAGGTGCTGAAGTGCGGCGAGCGCTGGGAGATCAAGCCGTGAGCGTCACCATCGGGATCGACGTCGGGACGTCCGGGACCAAGACGCTGGCGATCGACGAGTCGGGGAAGATCCTGGCGTCGGCCTCGTCCGAGTACCCCTGCTCGCACCCGAAGCCGGGCTGGTCGGAGCAGGATCCGGAGCTCTGGTGGACGGCGACGCAGGAGACGCTGCGGGCGGTGCTGTCGGCCGGGACGTTCCGGCCGGCGGACGTCGCGGGTGTCGGCCTGTCGGGCCAGATGCACGGCTCGGTCTTCCTCGACGCCGACGGCCGGGTCGTCCGCCCCGCCCTGCTCTGGAACGACCAGCGCACCGCCGCGGAGTGCGCCGAGATCGAGGAGCGAGCCGGCGGCCTCGAAGCCCTCATCGGCATGGTCGCCAACCGGGCGCTGACCGGCTTCACGGCGCCGAAGATCCTGTGGGTCCGCCGCCATGAGCCGGCGAAATGGGAGAAGGTCCGCCAGGTCCTGCTGCCGAAGGACTACATCCGGTATCGCCTGACCGGGACCTACGCGACCGAGGTCAGCGACGCCTCCGGGACGCTGCTGCTGGACGTCGCGAACCGTCGCTGGAGCCGCGATCTTCTGGGCAAGCTGGACCTCGACCCCGCACTGCTGCCGGCCTGCTACGAGAGCCCGGAGGTCTCCGCGACGATCTCGGCGATCGGTTCGGAGGCGACGGGCCTGCCCGTGGGCGTGAAGGTGGTCGGCGGCGGCGGCGACCAGCCGGCGGGGGCGGTGGGCAACGGGATCGTGCGGCAGGGGGTGGTTTCGGCCACGATGGGGACGTCGGGCGTCGTCTTCGCCCACGCCCAGCACCTGGGCTTCGACCCCGAAGGCCGTCTCCAGCGCGGGTGCGCGTCGGTCCCGGGCGAGTATCACGTCATGGGCGTGGTCCTGTCGGCCGGCGGCAGCCTCCAGTGGTTCCGCAACGAGTTGGGCAAGGCCGAGGTCGCGCTGGCGAAGGAGCAGAAGATCGACCCGTATCAGATCCTCACCGCCGAGGCCGCGCTGGCCGGGCCGGGGGCCGAGGGCCTGTTCTTCCTCCCCTACCTCACCGGCGAGCGCTCGCCGCACTTCGACCCCGACGCCAAGGGGGGCTGGCTCGGCCTGACCGTCCGTCACGGCCGCCCGCACATGGTCCGCGCGGTGATGGAAGGGGCGACGTTCGCGATGCGCGACAGCCTGGAACTGATCCGCGACATGGGCGTGGCGATCGAGCAGATCCGCGTCTCCGGCGGCGGCGCCCGCAACGCGCTCTGGAAGCAGATCCAGGCCGACATCTACGGCTCCGACGTCCACACGATCAACGCGAGCGAGGGCCCCGCCTACGGCGTCGCCCTCCTCGCCCTCGTCGGCACCGGCGCCTACGCCTCCGTCCCCGAGGCGTGCGACGCGACCATCATGACCGTGGAGAGCACGTCCGTCGACCCGAAGGCCAAAGCCTATTACGATCGGGCCTACAAGGTCTATCGCGACCTCTATCAAAACCTGAAAGGGAGCTTCCGCGAGATCAGCGAACTCGTCGCCCGGGGGATGTGACCCCAATTCCCCTCTCCCGGCGGGAGAGGGGGCGCAGCCCCGCCATCCGAGGAGCCTCCGCTTGGCCCGCAAGCCCCGCCCCCAGGCCGCAGCCCCCGTCGAAACGCCTGTCGTCGAGATCCCCCCGCCCTCGCCCGGCCCGCGGCGGGCGTTCTGGATCGGCCTGGCGGTCGCGGCGATCCTGGGCGTCCACATGGCGCTGGCCGAGCGCAGCCTGTTCTCCGAGAACGCCACGGTCGACGAGGTCGCGCACCTCCCGGCCGGGGTGACGTACTGGGACAAGCATACGTTCCGCCTGTACCGCCACAATCCGCCGCTGGTGAAGATGGTCGCGGCGCTGCCGGTGTGGCTGGCGAATCCGGTCCTGGAGCCGCTCTACCAGCGTCGGGCGTGGACGCAGCGCGAGCCGGCGCAGTTGAACTTCTCGCAGGACTTCGCCTACGCGAACGCCGATCGCTACTTCGAGCTGTTCGACCTCGCCCGGATGGTCATGCCCCTGTTCTCGATCCTGGGTGGGTTGGTCGTGTTCGCCTGGTCGTCCCGGCTCTACGGGGCGACGGCCGGCCTCCTCAGCCTGGCCTTGTGGTGCTTCTGTCCCAACGTCCTGGCCCATGGCCGCCTGGTGACGACCGACCTTGGGTCGACGGCCATCGGCGCCGGGGCGACGTTCCTGTTCTGGCTCTACCTGCGGCGGCCGTCCTGGGGCCGCGCCGCCGTCGCCGGCGTGGCGCTCGGCCTGGCGCAACTCAGCAAGTTCAGCATGCTCCTGCTGTATTTCGTCTGGCCTTTCCTCTGGGCCGTCCGGCTCGCGCTCGTCCCGGCCGAGGGGCAATGGGGGCGGAGGATCGGGCTGGGGCTCGGCCACGCGGCGCTGGTGGTCGCGCTGAGCGTCCTGACGATCGACTTCGGTTATCTTTTCGAGGGAGTCGGCAAACCGCTCGGGAGCTTCGAGTTCGCCTCCTCCAGCCTGACCACGACGCCGCCGGGGGGGATTCGATCGGCCCCGACGTCGGAGAACCCGCTGTTCCGCATGCTCTGGCCGTTCGCGGAGAATCGCTTCCGCGGTACGTTCCTCGAAAGGTTCCCGAGCCCCCTGCCCGAGCATTACCTCCTGGGCTTCGACGAGCAGAAGATCGAGGCCGACGGCATCCCCCTCCGATTCATGGAAGCCTCGCGGGCCTTGGCCGCGGGAGACGTCGAGACCGCCCGACGCCTGGCCGCGTCACCCGACCGCTCGGTCGGCGGCTACCTCGTCTACCTGAACGGCGAGATCCGCGGATCGGGCTGGTGGTATTACTACCTGGCGACGCTCGCGTACAAGGTCCCCGAGGGGACGCTGCTGATCCTGATGGCGTCGCTGGCGCTGCTGGTCGTCGGCCGTCGCTCTCGCGAGGGCTGGGCCGACGAGATCGCCCTCTGGGCGGTCCCGACGGTCATCCTGTTCGCCATGTCGTTCCTGACCGACATCAACCTCGGCCTGCGCTACATCCTGGCCGTCTTCCCATACCTCTACATCCAGGCGGGGAAGCTCGTGCCTTGGGCCGAGAGACTGGCGGGCCGGGCGAGGTCGATCGCGCGGGCTGGGATCGTCGTCTGCCTCGTGCTGACGGTCGCCGCGACGCTCATGATCCACCCGAGCTACCTCGCGTACTTCAACGCGGTCTCCGGCGGACCTGACCGGACGCCGCCGCGGCTCATCGACAGCAACCTGGACTGGGGCCAGGACCTCATCGACCTGCGGGAATGGTGCCGCGAGAACATCCCGGGCGAGCCGATCGGCCTGGCGTACTTCGGCCAGATCAATCCGAGCATTTTCACCCTGCGCGGCGACCGCTTCGACTGGTTCCTGCCCCCGCCGCGGCCGGGGACGCTCAACCGCATGGACGCCGCGGCGAACCCCCTCCAGCTCGCGCGCCTGACCGGACCGGCGACCGAGTTGAAGCCCGGCTGGTACGCCGTGAGCGCGACGCTCGTCCACGGCCTGAAGTGGCGGTTCTACGACCCAACGCCACACTTCCAGGAAGTCTGGGCCCCCGCCTGGTCGTCCGAGCCCGACGTCTACGGCTACTTCCGCCTGTTCCGCCCGGAGCGTCGCATCGGCCACTCGATTGATCTATATCACCTGACGGCGGACGACGTCGCCCGCGCCGCGGACGTCTTCAAGGCCCCCGCGGCGTCGGGCCCCTGAGCGCGACGAGGTCGATCCCGGAGGCCGCCATGCCCGACGACGAGCCCCAACGCCCCGCTCCGCCCCCACCTCCCGATCCAGTCGCCTGCCGGCCCGCCTGCCCGGCCTGCGGGGGGAGGCTGGTGGAGATCCGCGGCAAGCTGGTATGCTCGCGCTGCCGGACCATCTGCGAGACGTGTTGCGAAGGCGGGCGGGGGTGAACCGACGTGGCCGAGAATCCGCTGGCCGACGGCCTGAAGTCGCTCGATCCCTCGGCCTCGCAGTACGCCACCGCCGTGGTCGACGCCCTGCTCGCCGCGGCCGTGACGGCCGGGGCGAGCGACGTCCACGTCCATCCCGTCGAGGGCGGGCTCGACCTCCGCTGGCGGGTCGACGGGGTTCTGCATCGCGTCGCCGTGCTGCCGAAGGCGGGCGCGCCCAACGTCGTCGCCCGGCTGAAGGTGCTGGCGGAGTTGCTGACGTACAAGACCGACGTCCCCCAGGAAGGCCGCCTCCGCCGCGTGCCCGGGGGCGTCGAGATGCGGCTCTCCACCTTCCCCACCCTCCACGGCGAGAAGGCCGTCGTCCGCCTCTTCGCCGGCCCCGGCCGGTTCCTCGTGCTCGACGACCTCGGCTTCCCGGCCGAGATCCGCGACGCCCTCTCGCGCTGGCTCGACGAGACGTCCGGAGCGATCATCCTGGCCGGCCCGTCGGGGAGCGGCAAGACCACCACCATCTACGCCTGCCTCCGCGAGCTGGCCCGCCGGACCGAGGGCCGTCGCAGCCTGGCGACCCTCGAAGACCCGATCGAATCCTCCCTCGAAGGCGTGTCCCAGTCGCAGGTGAACCCGGCCGCCGGCCTGACGCTGGAGGCCGGCCTCCGCGCCCTGCTGCGGCAGGACCCGGAGGTCCTCGCCGTCGGCGAGATCCGCGACCGCGCCACCGCCGAGACCACCCTCCAGGCCGCCCTCACCGGCCACCTCACCCTCACCACCTTCCACGCCGGCGGCGCGTGCGAGGTCGTCGGCCGGCTGCTCGACATGGGCATCGAGCCCTACGCGATCCGCAGCGGACTCCTCGGCGTAGTCGCCCTTCGGCTCGCCCGCCGGCTCTGCCCCGAATGCTCCCGTCCCGCCGCCGGACCGGCCGAACTCCTCGGCCTCCCCGCCGCCTCCGCTCGCGTCGCGGTCGGCTGCCCCGCATGCCGCGGGACCGGCTATGCCGGCCGCGTCGTCCTCGCCGAGATGCTCCCGCCGCTCGACGGCGATCTCGGCCGCGCCGCGCTCGACCGCGCCGACGTCCGCCGGCTGGAGGCGATCGCCGTCGAGGCCGGCATGGCCACGCGGTGGGACCGGGCCCGCGCCGCCGTCGAGGAAGGCTGCACCTCCCCCGCCGAGGTCCGGCGCGTCCTCGGCATGTCCGACCGCACCTTCCGACAATCGTAAGATTTTCCGCCGCCCGCCGATTGACGGCCTGGGACAATTGTGATAGACCTGATTCTGTCACAGTTGTCGTAGGAGGGGCGCGGCGATGGCGGTCAACGGTCCGGGAGGCGCAGGCGGTCGGCCGGTGACGGTCGAGGAGTTGATCGCGCTCAACGAGGAGATCGCGGCGCTGGTGCGGGCCGGCTCGCCGCTGGAGGCGGGCCTGGGACGGTCCGGGGCGGAGTTGCCGGGCCGGATCGGCGGCCTGGCGGAGGGGCTCGCCGGCCGCATGCAGGCGGGAGCGAGCCTGTCGGAGGCGCTGGACGCCGAGGGGGCGGCGATGCCGCCGCTATATCGGGCGGTCGTCGAGGCGGGCTCGAGGTCGGGCGACCTGCCCGCGGCCCTGGCGGGCGTCTCGCGCTACCTCCGCGGGTTCGCCGACGCGAGGGACTCCGTGGCGCTGGCCCTGTGGTATCCGCTCATCGTGGCGACGGTCGCCTACGCCCTGTTCGTCGGCCTGGTGGTCGCGTTCGCCCCGAGGCTCGCCTCGGCCTTCGCATCGCTGGGCCTGCCGACGACCCGCGCGATGAGGTTGGTGGAACGGCTCGGCGAGACGGCCTGGCTCTGGTGGCCGATCTGGCCGCTTGCGCTGGTCGGGCTGGGGGTCGCCTGGGTCCGTTCGGGCCGGGCGGCTCGGTTCGACGGACGGTCGTGGAACTTCCTGGCGCTCTTCCCCTGGATGCGGTCGCTGGTGCGAGACCACCGCTCGGCGGGCTTCGCCGAGTTGCTCGCCCTGCTGCTGGAGAATCGAGTCGCCTATCCGAGGGCGATGACGCTCGCGGCCGAGGCCACGGGTGACGCCCGTCTGGTCGCCGAAGCCCGCGCCGTGGCCGCCGAGCTGGAGCGGGGCCGATCGGCGCAGCAGGCGGTGGCCGGCGGCGCGTTCCGGGCGTTCTCGCCCATGCTCCGGTGGGTCCTGGCGCACGGGTCGACGGAGGGGTCCGTCGTGCAGGCGCTCCGGAACCTCGTCCCGATGTACCGCTCCCGGGCCTCGCTGAGCGCGGTGAAGCTGCGCGTGCTGCTCCCCTCGCTGATCGTGGCGACGGTCGGAGCCTCGGCGACCTTGCTGTATGCGGCGACCCTCTTCCTGCCGCTCTCGGGCCTGCTGAACGAGCTGGCGGGGCCGTGAGCCGTCGGCGGGGCGGCGGGGGCGCGGCGATCGTCGTGAGTCGGAGGGGGCCATGAGCGAGTCTGGATCGACGTCGGGTCGGGGCGGGGAGTTGACGGCGGACGAGTCGGCGCGGCTGTCGCAGCACGTCGCGGGCGTCTCGGCCTCGGGCCTGCCTCTGGGGCCTGGCCTGCGGGCCCTGGCCGAGGAGTCTCCGCGCGGCGCGTTCCGCGACGCCCTGGTCGACCTGGCCGACGCGCTGGAGCGCGGCGAGCCCCTGGACGAGGCGGTCGAGGACGAGGCCGGGCGCGTCCCGCCCTACCTCCGCGGCCTGATCCGCGCCGGCGTCCGGTCGGGCGACCTGGGCGACGTCCTGGGGCGGTTCTCCGCCGTCGCCCGGGTCGGCTCGGATCTCCGTCGCACGTTCTGGGCCGGGCTGGCCTACCCGATCCTGGCCGTGGGGCTGGCCGGGGGGCTGTTCGCCCTGCTCGACGCCCTCCTCATGGACCGGTTCGAGCACATCTTCGCCGACTTCGGCGTGCCGCTCCCGGGCCTGACCAAAGCGCTTCTGATGATGTCGCACGCCCTGAGGACCTTCGCACCGCTGAT
Organism: Planctomycetales bacterium 71-10; assembly: GCA_001898385.1. Classification (GTDB taxonomy): domain Bacteria; phylum Planctomycetota; class Planctomycetia; order Isosphaerales; family Isosphaeraceae; genus Paludisphaera. The sequence continues at coordinate 35,694 of MKTT01000084.1, read as the reverse complement.
CATCGCGGCGTGCCTGGTCCTGATCCTCGCCTGGGCGTTCGTCGGGCTGGTCGCATCTCGGGCCGCGCGCAACAGCCTGTTCGCGCGGATCCCGGTGATCGGGACGCTCTGGAAGTACACCTCATGGGCCGAGTTCTGCCACCTCTTGGCCATGCTGATCGAGGCTCGCGTCCCGCTGCCGGAGGCCCTGCGACTGACCGGTGCGGCCGTCGAGAACAGCGACGTCGAACGCGCCTGCCGCGCCGTGGCCCGGGGCGTCGAGCGGGGGGCGAGCCTCTCCGCGGCGATGTCCGGGGAAGTCCCAGGGCCGGCCGTCGACCTCTCGGGCACCGGCCCGACGTCGGCCGACGCGAGGGCCGACCGCGACGGCCTGCGGGCCATCCATCGCTCGATGCCCGACGGCCTGCCCCGCCTCCTGCGCTGGGCCGAGGGCCGCGCGGCGATCGCCGAGGTCTTGCACATGGCCGGCGAGACGTTCCAGGCCCGATCCCGCGCCGAGGCGGCGTTCGGCGGGGCCGCCGCGGCCTTCATGGCGGCCCTGGCGGTGATCGTCGGCCTGTTCATCGTGGTCCTGGGCCTCTTCCTGCCGCTCATAACCCTGGTCAGCAAGTTGTCGGGGTGAACGCCCGCGAATCATCCGGAGATCCGATATCGTGAATAGCTTGATGCGAATGGCCAGGCTCCATCTGTGGAGCGACCTGGCGGCGGCCCGCGCCGCCCAGATCGGGAGCTACATCGTCGGCGTGGCCGTCCTGATCCTCGCCCTCAGGGCGCTGACGAGGATGGGGGCCACGGAGGTCGAGCTGCTCATCGGCATCCTCGCGGCCCTCGGCCTGGCCGTCGGGCTGATCGCCCTGGGGACCCTCACGGCCATGCACGAAGAAATCCGGAGGCGTTGACATGATCCGGGGTCCCGGTGGCGAGCCGAAGGTCGGGCCGACGCCGATCGACGAGCCGTGGTGCCTCAGCCACATGCTCGGGCTGGTCTTCGGCGCGGCGCTCTTCTTCTGGGCCTACGCCCGGATCGGCGCCTGGGCCGTCGTCCTGCTGGTGGTGTTCACGATCGTGACGGTCGGTGGCGCGGTCTTCATGAGGCTCCGCAGCCGAGACGCCCAGCGATACGCCCTGCTGTGGATGCTGGCGATCGCCTCGGATCATCGCATGCCGCTGGGGACCAGCGTGGAGGCGTTCGCGGGGCAGTATCGCGGGGCCTTCCGCCGCCGGATGATCCGGCTGGCGGCCTTGCTGGACCAGGGGGCCGGCGTCTCGTACGCCCTGCGGGCCGTCCCCGGGCTGACGTCCGCGGAGGCGGCGATGATGGTCGAGGTCGGGGAGGAGAACGGCCGCCTCGGCGAGGCCCTGCGGCGAGCCGCATCCCGGCAATCGCAGAGTTCGGCCGCCGGCCAGGAGTTGGCCTCGCAGGCGAGCTACCTGGGGATCGTGCTCCTGATCGGCCAGGGGATCGTCTTCTTCGTCCTCTACTTCATCCTGCCGAAGTTCGAGGCCATCTTCATGGACTTCGGCGTCCCGCTGCCGTTCATCACCGTGCAGGTGATCCACGCCGCCCATTTCCTGGCGAAGTCCTTCTTCCTCTTCATCCTCCTGCCGGTGCTCACGGCCCTGGTGTTCCTGGTGCTCCCCCGGATCTCCACGGGCGGGGCCGCGACGCTGCTGCCGACGGGGCTGGGGCGGCGGCGTCACGCCGGCGCGATCCTCCGGGCCCTGGCGATGACCGCCGAGGCGAACCGCCCGATGGAGGCCGGCCTGCACACGCTGGCCGTCCGCTACCCGTCCGAGCGGATCCGCCGCCGGATCGCCGCGGCCGAGGACGATGTCAAGCGCGGCGCCGATTGGCGCGAGGCCCTGTATCGCCGCGGGCTGATCCGGCCGGTCGAATTCGAAGTCCTGGCGACGGCCCAGGCGGTCGGCAACCTCCCCTGGGCGATGAACGACCTGGCCGACGCCGCCGAACGTCGCGCGAACCTGCGGCGGGCCCTGATCGCCCAGGCGCTCTGGCCGCTGATGATCGGGACGATCGGCGCCGTGGTGCTGATCCTGGCCGCGGCCTTCTTCCTGCCGCTGATCGAGCTGATCGGGAGGCTCTCCGGATGATCGCGAAGCGAAGGCCCCGCGCACGCCGCGGGGCGTTGCTGCTGGAGACGGCGATCTCGGCCCTGATGCTGATGATCGCCATGGCCCTGGCGGCGAAGGTGACGGCGAGCCTCGCCGCCGAGCGCCGGGCGTGGGACCGTCGGGGCGTGGCGGCCGTCGAGGCCGCGAACGTCCTGGAGCGGGTCGCCGCCCGCCCGTTCGACTCCCTGGCCGTCGGGCCGGTGGAAGGGGTGTCGCTCTCGCCCGCGGCGTCCGGGGCGCTCCCCGGCGCCGAACTGACCGCCGAGGTGGCCGACGACCCGGCCGGCGACCTCCCCGCGCGTCGCGTGGCCGTCCGGATCCGCTGGCGCAACCGCGCCGGCGAATGGGACGCCCCGGTCCGGCTCGTCACCTGGATCCACCGCCGGAAGGAGGCGTCGTGATGTCGATGATTCGAAACCCGCGAAGCCGTCGCGGCGTGACCCTCGTCGAGGCGATGGTGATGATGACGGCGGTCGCCGCGATGCTCGGGACCGTCGCCCTGATGCTGGGACTGACGATGCGATTGCAGGACGAAAGCCTCGCCGCGTTCGGACGGTCCGAGGCGCTCGACCGGCTCGCGGTCCGCTTCCGCCAGGACGTCCACGCCGCGCGGTCCGCCGCGATCGACGGCCGGACGCTCCGGCTCGGGCCCGAAGCGGGGAGGTCGGTCGAGTATCGCGTCAGCGAGGCCGGGGATCTCTCCCGCGTCGTCGTCGCGGGCGGGAAGGACGCCGCCCGCGAGCCGTTCCGGATCCCGCAGTCCGTCGGGGCGAAGTTGGACATCCGCGACGTCGAAGGACGTCGGTTCGCTTTCGTCGCGGTGGAACTCCAGGCCCATGCGGGACGGATCGATCCCGCCCGGACGGTCGAGGTCGCCGCGATGGTCGGCCGAGGCGTCCCACCGACGCCGAAGTCGGAAGGAGGTCGGCCGTGATCGCACGCCCGAAGCACCGCCGGGGCCTGACGACGGTCGCCGTGCTGGCCCTGCTGGTCGTCCTCGGACTCGTCGCTTCCACGCTCGTCGCGCTGGGCGCGGCATATCACGCCCGCGGGCGGGCCCGTGAGCGGGCCTTGCAATCCGAAGCCCTGGCCGACGCGGGGCTCGACCGCGCGTTCGCCCGGCTCGCGGCCGATCCCGCCTACTCCGGGGAACGCTGGGAAGTCGCCGCGTCGTCGCTCGGCCTCCCCTCCGGCGACGGCGCGGTACCGGCGGCCGTGGTGACGATCGTCGTCGCGTCCGAAGGCGGGGCGCGGACGGTCCGCGTCCAGGCCGATCACCCCGTCGAGCCCGAGCGTCGCATCCGGTCGAGTCGCCGGGTCGTCCTGCCCGGGAAGCCCTGAAACCTATCGAGGAGCGCCGTCATGGATTCGCGCAAGAAAGACGTGGGCGGCCGGCCTCGGCCGGGCTTCACGCTGATCGAGCTGCTGGTGGTGATCGCCATCATCGCCGTGCTGATCGCCCTGCTGCTGCCGGCCGTGCAGGCCGCCCGCGAGGCCGCCCGCCGCTCGCAGTGCGTCAACAATCTGATGCAGATCGGCGTCGCGCTGCACAACTACGAGGGGGCCTTCGAGATCCTGCCTCCGGGCGTGGTCGACGACGGCAAGGGCCCGATCCTCGACCAGGCCAAGGGCTACGGTTTCGGCTGGCTGACCCGGCTGACGCCGTACATGGAGATGAAGAACGTCTACAACCATTTCAACTTCCACGTCGGCCTGTACGACGCGACGAACCTGACGACGCGTTCGCGGCTGCTAATGAGCTTCGTCTGCCCTTCGGAGAGATCGGGCATGCTCCGAAACGCCCAGGGGATCCCGGCGACGAGCTACGTCGGCATGCACCACGACGTCGAGGCCCCCATCGCGGCCGACAACCGCGGAGTCCTGTTCCTCAACAGCGCGGTCCGCTATGAGGACGTGTCGGACGGATTCAGCAACACCATCTTCGTCTCGGAGAAGCGCGGTGACGGAGTGGACCTGGGCTGGGCGTCGGGCACGCGGGCCAGCCTGCGAAACGCCGGCACCACGCCCAACGCCCGGAGCGGGAAGATCTGGACCGAGACGGGCCCGGTCGACGAGGGGGCCTACATCGGCGACGCCTCGGCTCCCGAGAACGTCGCGAAGTTCGTCGGCGGCGTCGGCTCGTACCACGCGGGCGGTGTCAACGCCCTGTACGGCGACGGCTCCGTCCGCTTCCTGAAAGACAGCGTGTCGGCCGAGACCTATCGCCTGCTCGTCAATCGAGCGGACGGCGAGATGATCGACGCGGGCTCCTACTGACCGGCCGGCGAAGGGGGGAAGAACGATGAAGCGGTCGGGCTTCACGCTGGTGGAGCTGGTCGTGGTCCTGGGGATCGTCGGGACCATCCTGGCCCTGCTCATCCCCGCGTTGCGCGGCGGGGCCGAGGCGGCGCGACGTGCGCAGTGCCTGAACAACCTGAAGCAGATCCACCTGGCGCTGCAGAGCTATCACGCCACGCATTCCGTCTACCCGCCGGGCGTCGTAGACGTCGTCCGGCCGTTCTCGGCGGCGGACGCGACGAGGCGCTCGGGATGGCCGTCGATGATCCTCCCCTGGGCGGAGCAATGGGCGATCTACAACACGCTGAACTTCGACGTCGCATCGACCGACCCGGCGAACTCGACGGCGCGTCGATGCCACCTGAACACGTTCAACTGCCCGGATTCCAGCCCGGGACGGTCCGGCTGGGGCGGGACTTCGATCCTGCCGATCGGCTGGTCGGCCCCGCCGCCCGAGTATGGTCGGTCGAGCTACGTCGCCTGCCACCACGAGGTCGAGAAGGCGATCGACGCGGACGACCACGGCGTCTTCTTCCTCAACAGCCGCGTCCGCGCCGCGGACGTCTTCGACGGGCTGTCGCAGACGATCTTTTTGGGCGAGGTCGTCGAGCCGGCGGCCGACGGCTGGTTCGTGGGCGGGCGAGCCACGCTCCGCAACACGGGCGCCCCAATCAACGGCCTGGACCTCGCGGCCCTGGGCGAAGCCGCGAAGTCCGACGCCTGGCGAAGCTCAACGCAAACGGCCGACGCCCTCGAATCGCTTGCGGCCTCGGGCAAGGTGGCCCTGCCGCCGGGGTACGTCGGGGGCTTCGGCAGCCGGCATCGGGGCGAGGGCGCGGACTTCGCGTTCGGCGACGGATCCGTGAGATTCATTCGGCAGGCCATCGACCCGGCGGTCTATCGCCGGCTGGGGCATCGCGACGACGGGGAGGAGGTGGATGACGATGCGTACTGATCCGCGCCGCGGCTTCACGATGGTCGAGCTGGTCGTCGTGGTCGCCGTCATCAGCGTCCTGATCGCTCTGCTGCTGCCGGCCGTGCAGTCGGCGCGCGAGGTCGCCCGTCGCACGCAATGCACGAACAACCTGCTCCAGATCGGGATCGCGATGGAAAACTACGCGGCGACGAATGGGGCTTATCCGCCCGGCGTCGTGGACTTCCAGGGGCCCGTGACGAACGATCCGGCGGGCTACCGGTTCGGCTGGGGCGCGCGCATCCTGCCGTTCCTGGAGCATCGGAACGTCTACAACCACCTGAATTTCCACCTGGGGGCGTTCGCCGACGGCAATCGGACGGCGACGGACGTGACGCTTCAGGGATACCTCTGCCCCTCGACGGGGATCGCCAACAACATGAGCTACGCGGGCTGCCACAATGACGCGGAGAAGGAGATCGACGCGGACGACCACGGCGTCTTCTTCCTCAACAGCCGCGTCGCGCGCCGCGACCTCGTCGACGGACCGGCGTTCACGATCCTCGCGGGCGAGGTCCGCAGTTCGATCGCCTACGGCGGCTGGGCGATCGGCACGGCGGCGACCCTGCGCAACGCCGGCTGGAACCTCAACGGCGAGGGTTCCCCGGACTTCGCCCTCGCGCAGCGGGTGCGGACCGGCCAGATTCGGGGCAACGGCCGCGATTTCGACCCGGTCGTGCTCCGGTCGATGATCGAGAGCGGCGAATTGACGGCCGACGTCGTCGGCGGGTTCGGCAGCGCCCACGCCACCGGCGCGAACTTCCTCTTCGGCGACGGCTCCGTCCGATTCCTGAAGGACAAGATTTCACGCCGCGTCCTCCAGGCGCTCGCCCACCGCTCCGACGGCGAGATCGTGGACGGCGACGCTTATTGATGCGGGCGGGGCTACGCGGAGCCCCGCCCCGCACGGCCCGTCAGAAGTCCATGTCCAGCCGCGAGACCGTGACCATCGCCTCGGCGACGTTCACGACGTACACGGCCTTCTTCTCCACCGTCTTCCCCTTGACCGAGAGCGTCAGGGGGACGGTCCACTGGACGCCCGCGCCCAGGGCCTGGCCGTCGCCCTCGACCTTGTAATCGGTGAGCTTCGACTTCCGCTCCCAGTCCGGGTCGTTCACGAGGATCGAAGGCTTCTCCTTGGTGAGCGAGTCCTTCGGCTTCCCCCCCTTCCAGGCGTCGAGCGCCTGGGTCAGGAATCCCTTCGCCGCGGTGGGGTCCGAGGGGGTGGGCGGGGACTCGCCGCCGCACCCCGCGGCCAGGGAGGCGGCGAGGAGGAGGGCGAGGGCGCCGGAGACGGCGGCCGTGCTTCTTCGGACGGTCATGAGAGAGGCTCCGCTCACATCGCGTCGCTGCTGATGATCTCGCCCATGTTGCGAGACCCCATCGCGCGCCAGGTCTGGATGTTGATCGAGTCCTTGACGAACTTCACCGAGCCGTCCCCGAGCAGCACGTTCACGCCGCCGGGGTGCTTGCTGTTGGCCGTGGTCGAGATCCGCAGGGGCGGGAACATGCACGAGCGCGACGACGGCGGACCGACGTGATAGTACGACGTCGTCGAGTGATATCCGTAGAGCCACGGGGCGCCGACGTCGGAATAGCCCTGCTTGGAGATGTCCTTCCAGTTCATGTCGCGGCAGGCCTGCACGGCCTCGTCCTGCGTGGCCGGGTAGGAACCCGGCTGGAAGGTGTCGCCGTGCTCGGAGGCCACGGCCTGGTTGAAGTCGCCGATGATGTGCTCGCTGAACATCGCCGTGTTCGACGTGCCGTCGGTGGCCTCGGCGATCCCCTTCGACTCGTTCGCGAAGAACAGGCCGTCGGGGGCCCGCATGGCGCCGTTCACGCCGCTCGGGTCGGTCTTCCCGTGGCCGAACAGGAAGTTCGACCCCTCGCTCGCCCGGTAGTTGGTCCCGCCGTAGCCGGCCGGGATGGTCGAGGCGGCGTCGGACGGGCAGAGGAACCCGGAGACGACCGTCGCCCGGACCGTCTTGTTGCCGTCGTAGCCACCGTTGGCCGGGTCGGGATTCCAGGTCAGGCTGAAGTTGATCGCCTGGTACAGCGGCGTCTGCTCCATGAACGGCAGGACCTGGCTGTGGGGCGAGTAGGCCCGGCTGATGTTCACGGCCCCCCCGGCGCCGACCTCGACCACGCGGCCGAGCGGGAACTTGCTGTGGACGTCGTGGTAATTGTGCACGGCCAGGCCGATCTGCTTCATGTTGTTGACGCACTGGGCGCGGCGGGCGGCCTCGCGGGCCGCCTGCACCGCGGGGAGCAGCAGCGCGATCAGGACGGCGATGATGGCGATCACGACCAGCAGCTCGATCAGCGTGAAACCGCGGCGGCGGCGGACGGGTACGTTCATGCGTCGGATCTCCGATGAAAATAATCGATATGTGGGATGAAGGGAACGGGTCGTCAGAATTCCAGCGACAGGCCGGCGGCCTCGGTGACGCGGTCGAAGAACGACGCGACGGTGACGAAGTAGACGACCTCGGCCGTCTCGCGGTCGCCGAGGTGCCCGCGGACCGCGGCGACGTCGGCGTCGGTCACCATCGCCGGGTCGGCGGTCAGCTTTTTCGCCAGGTGGAACACGGCCTTGCGGCCGGCGTCGAAGCGGTCGTCGGGGGCGTCGAGCGCGAAGACGGCGTCGTCCGACTGGCCGAGGTCGTGAAGCCGACGGCGGGCGTGGCCGGCGGCGTACCACGCGCGATCCTGGCGGGCGGCGATCCACGCGATCTGGGCGCGGAGCGTCGGGTCGAGCACGCCCTTGTCGGGCGAGGCGGCGGCCGTGACGCTCAGGATCCGGGCCTTGCCGGCCTCGGGGAAGTTCGCCAGCAGGCGGACCCAGTTCGGCAGCGGCGCGGCCGACCAGTCGGCGGGCAGGACCTTCCGCGCCTTCTCCTCGTCCACCAGGGTGAGCCGCGGCTTCCGGGCGCGGGCGTCGGCCAGGCGGGCCTCGACGACATCCCTCGGCTCCAGCGCCGGGCGGTTGGACGCGACCGGGCGGCAGACGGCCTTCTCGGCCTCGCGGGCCGGGTCCAGCGGCGCGACCAGGCTGGGGCGGTCGCGGAAGGCGGCGGCGGTCGGCGTCAGGTAGTCGCGATGGTCCTCCTGCGGGATGGCCAGGCCGCCGGTCCAGCGGGTCATCGCGCAATAGCCGCCCGTCGAATAGAAGATGTCGAGGATCGCCGCCTCGTCGAAGTAGCGGCGCAGGGCGTCGACGTCGGCGTCGGTCACGTCCTGGGGCGACCTCGCCAGCTTCTTCACGAACGCGAAGGCCGCGGCCCGGTCGGGCGGGAAGGCGGACCAGTCGGCGTCGAGCGCCGCCAACTCGTCGTCGGTGACGCCGACGGCCTTGAGCTTCACCTCCTGGTGGCCCAGGCAGTAGTAGCAGTTGTTGGCCCGCGCCACGAGCCAGAAGAACATGATGCGGAAGGTGGGGTCGAGCGGCATGGCCGGGTCGCCGGCACCCCAGCGGAGGATCGCCTTCGCATCTGGCTTCGCGGCGTCGGCGGGCCGGACGTAGAACTCGTTGCGGAACTCCGGCGCGAGGTAGAAGTTCCGCATCCGGCCGTTGTTCACCACGCCGCCCATCGGATTCCCGCCCGGGGCGTTCGCGGCCTGCGCGGCGCGGGCCTTCTCCTCCTCGGTCAGCGGCGGCAGCGGGAGCCGGGGCTTGCTCGACTTCGAACCTTCGAGCACCTCCTTGAGACCCGGGCGCGTCACGGCCACGGGCGGCGGCGTGGGCTCGTCGCCGGCGGGAGCAGGGGCGGCGGCGGCGAGCAGCGAGGCCGCGAGCATAAATCGTTGCAAAGCCATGAAATCACTCCTCGATCGGAATGGGCGGGTCGGAATAGGACGGAGGCCGCGGCGAGGCGCGACGGTCCGCGCCAGGACGCGGACGCGCGGGATCGGCGTCAAGATCCGGGATGCGACGGCGTCATCGCGCCGAAACGCCGCGAGGCCGAGGGTGCGGCGCGGGGACGAAGCCGATGGGCGCGCTCAGCGCGCACCGAGGGCGCGAGAAGCGGGCGATTATCGGGGCGGTTCGACGAGGGCGTCCCGCTGCGTCGCGGGGGAAGGGTCGTCGGATTCGGCGATCAGGCGGGAACCGCCGTCACGATCCGGGCTAGGTGGAAGCGTGCAGCAGGCCCACGACTCGACGCGGAGATCGACGCCCCCGCTGGAGTCCATGCCGGTGGGCGCACTCGGCTTCCCGCAGAACGCCCCGGTGCATCCGGCGGGCCTGAGCGGTGCGGACGACTCCCCGAAGATTTCGGCGGACAAGTTTACGACCGCCGACGGAACTTGCTCGGATGGGTGGGACCGCCCGACGCAGCCGGCGCGCGCATCGACCCCCCAGGCGAGGGCCAGAGCCGTCGCCGAGAGGGCCGCCCACAGTCGGGGCGCGAGCAGCGGTACCTTGGCGCGTCGGGGCGTCATGGGGTCGGGATCGTCGCTCGCTGGATCGGGGCCCCGTCATGGAATGGAGACAGGCGGAGCCGGACCGGATCGAACTGCACGGCGAGATCACTCTATCGGCGCGGACGGCCGCGCTTCAAGGCTGAATCGCGGTCGTTTGCGATGCAATCTTGATCCGAATGAATTCATCACGACGGTCATCCGGGCGGCGACGCCTTCGCCGGGCCGATCGAAACGACCTCCACGGGCTCGGACGCCGAGCACTTGCCGCAGGCCGAGCCGCAGCCCTTCCGCTCGCCCGAGACGCCCTTCCACACCAGGCTCGCGAGGTACCCGACGGCCCCGAGGACCGCGGCGATCGCGACGATGTCCTGCCAGCCCATGATCCACCTCGCATTCAGGAGAACAGCCGCGTCCCGACCTGGTAAGTCAGCAGGGCCCCGATATACGCCAGGCCCGTCATGTAGGCGAAGGCGATCGCCGGCCAGGTCCAGCTCCCGGTCTCGCGCCAGATCACCGCCAGCGTGGAGACGCACTGGGCGCAAAGCGCGAAGAAGACCATGACCGACAGCGCCACCGGGATCGTGAACAGGGGCCGGCCGTCGGGCCACGAGGCCGACTGCACCGCCTGGACGAGCCTCTGCTCGTTCTCGTCCTCCACCTCGTCGCCGACGTCGAAAATTACGCCGAGGGTGGAGACGACGACCTCCCGGGCCGGGAACGACGCCAGCGCCGCCGCGCCGAGCCGCCAGTCCCAGCCCAGGGGACGGACGGCGGGCTCGATCCAGCGGCCCATCCGGCCCAGGATGCTCTGCCGCTGCTGCGCGCCGGCGATGTGGTCCTCGGCCTCCTTCACGGCCGCCTCGGCCGCGGCGGCGGCCTCCTCGTCGCCGGACGACTTCGCCGCCTCCATCTCGGCCTCGGCCTGCGCCTGCAGGGCGGCCAGCGGGGCCATGTCCTCGGCCGAAAGCCGCGGGTAATACAGCAGGCCCCACATGACGACGGAGACGGCGAAGATGATCGTGCCGGCGTTCGACAGGAAATCCCACGCCCGATCGAGCATCCGGCGGACGACCACGAACGGCGACGGCCACTGGTAGGCGGGCAGCTCCATCACGAAGGCCGGCGTGCCGCCGCGCAGGAGCGTCCGCTTCAGGATCAGGGCCATCGCCGCCGCCACCACCACGCCCACCAGGTACATCCCCAGCAGCGTCAGCCCCTGGAGCTGGATCCAGCCGTCCAGGTACGCCCGCGCGGGGATGAAGGCGCCGATCAGCAGCGTGTAGACAGGCAGGCGGGCGGAACAGCTCATGAGCGGGGCGATCAGGATGGTCGTCAGCCGGTCGCGGCGATCCTCGATGGTCCGCGTCGCCATCACGCCCGGGATGGCGCAGGCGAACGAGGAGAGGAGCGGGATGAACGACCGTCCGCTCAGCCCGACGTGGACCATGATCCGGTCCATCAGGTAGGCCGCGCGGGCGAGGTAGCCGCACTCCTCCAGGATCGACAGCAGGCCGATCAGGATGAGGATCTGGGGGAGGAAGATGACGACGCCCCCGACGCCCGCCACGACGCCTCCGACGATCAGGTCGCGGATGGGCCCCTCCGGCAGCGTCGCCTCGACCCATTCGCCCAGGGAGGCGAAGCCGGCGTCGATCCAGTCCATCGGGACGTTCGCCCAGGAGAAGACCGCGCTGAAAGTCAGCAGCAGGACGCCGATCAGGACCAGCGAGCCGAAGAACCAGTGCGTCAGGAACCAGTCGACGCGATCGACGACCCTCGGCCCCCGATCGCCCGCGTGGATCACCGTCCCGTCGGTCGCCCGGGCGACCCAGGCGAAGCGCGAAGCCGTCTCCACGTCCGGCGTCTTCCAGCCGACCTCGACGAGGCGGGCCCGGGCGGCTTCGAGCCGCGATCGGAGCGCATCGCGTTCCCTGCCGGCCAGTCCCAGGCCCTCCTCGACGTAGGAGCCGGCGTCGAGCAGGAGGCGTTCCACCAGATAGCGGGGGGTGCCGTCCATCGTCGCGGCCAGGCCGTCGACCTCGCGGCGGAATTCCTCGGGGAACACGTCGGCCGACGCCGGCGCCGCTCCCGCGCCCGCCTTCTCGACGGCATCCTTCAGCGCCTCAAGCCCTTCGCCGCGACGGGCCTGCACGGGGACGACCGGAACGCCCAGGTTGCGCGCGAGGGCCTCCACGTCGACCTTCGTCCCCTCGGCCTCCGCCAGGTCGTTCATCGTGAGGGCGATCACGACGGGGCGGCCGAGCTCGAGCACCTGGCTCGCCAGGTAGAGGTTCCGCGACAGGTTGCCGGCGGCGGCGACGCAGACGATCACGTCGGGCGGCGGGACGTCGCCGCGACGGCCCAGCAGGACGTCCACAGTCACCATCTCGTCGGGCGAGCGTGGGGACAGGCTGTAGGTGCCCGGCAGGTCGACGAGGAGCCAGCGGCGGCCGTCGTGGATGACCTCGCCGGTCTTCTTCTCGACTGTCACGCCGGGATAGTTTCCCGTGCGCTGGGCGAGCCCCGAGAGGGCCCCGAAGAGGGTTGACTTGCCGGTGTTGGGATTGCCCACCAGGGCGATCGTCCACGTCGACTTGTCCGAGGCGATCGGCATGGCGGGCGGCTTCGCGTGGGAGGAGGGAAAAGGAAACGGGACGGAGATCCCGTCCCGGCGAGCAGGCTCGAAATTCGGCGGATCGGGTCGCGATCGCTCAGGAGGCCATCGCCGGCACGCGGACGAGCACCCGCGCCAGGTCGTCGCCCCGGAAGCCCAGGCGCTGGCCGTCCAGCCCGATGATGCAGGGGCTGCCCGGCCGGATCATCCGGACCGTCGCGCCGTGATACAGGCCCATCTCGCGCAGCCGATGCACCAACTCGACGTTCCCCAGGACCTCGCCCACGCGGCCGGTCTGCCCGGCCCGGAGCAGCGCCAGCGGGACCATCTCCCCCGTCTCCTCCCCCTGCACCGCCGGCATCTGCGCGATCATGCTCGATCCTCGACCTTCGTGATGTGAGCCCGAGGGCTGCCGATGAGAATGAATCTCAACGCCAGATTATAGCTGCAGGGGGGCCGGATGACAATCGTCTTCACCCGGACGCCGTTGCGAGCCGGCCGCCGCAGGCTTCGCGTCGGCCGGCGCGCGACGATGGGCCCTCCTCCGGCCTCTCGCACCGAAGGGCCGTACCAAGCCTTCACGAACGATCAGCACTCATGCTCTCGCGTCGCGCTTCTTGGCTACGCGGCGGGCGAATCGGTCGGCGTCGATGACGTGGCGTTTGTGCAGGCCGCGGGCGACGGGTTCCTTCTCGTCGAACGCCTCGATGCGGAACGTCACGGAGGCCCCGTCGACGTGGATCACCCGCGCGCGGCAGGTGACGCGGGAGCCGATCGGGCTGGGGGCCAGGTGCTCGATCTCGACGAGGGAGCCCACGCTCCGCTCGTGGTCCTCCAGGCAGGCCGCGAGCGCGTCGCGGGCGACGAACTCCAGGTAGGCGACCAACCAGGGCGTCGAGAGCACGGGGGGCATTCGGTCGTCGGCGAAGTTGATGCAGTTCTCCTCGACGACCTCCACGATCATCTCGCCGGTCAGTCCGGTCCTGGGCGTCTGCTTCACGTCGCCACCTGCTGGAATCGAGAATGATTCTTGATTGGGGCCTCGCCGATACGATATAAGAGACTCGGCCCCGAAGCGAGGCCAGGGTGTGGCCCGCGTTCGATTCGGGAAGGACGGCGATGTCGGTCCCAACGTCGGCGACGAAACCCCGGAAGGCCGTCCCCAAGGTCGTGGCGGTCATCGACGCCGACGCCTGCTCGGGGTGCCGGGCGTGCGTCGAGGTCTGCCCGGTCGCCTGCATCGACCCGGTGCCGGGCGACATCCATCCGGGCGTCGCGAGCTTCTGCGAGATCGACCTCGACCGCTGCATCGGCTGCCGGCACTGCGCCCAGGTCTGCCCCTGGGGCGCGGCCGAGATGGTCGACACGCCCTCCGCGCCGGCCCGGGTGGCCGACAAGGGGGGCCCGGCCCGGTACGTCGCCGCCCGCGGAGACGCGCTGGTCGAGCGGGCCCGCCGGAACGCCGACGAGTTCCTGGCCAAGAGACGGAAGTGATGCGATGCGACCGCGACGGCCTCGCCCCGCCACAGGGCCGGCCGCCGCATGCCGTGGGACGCCGCGCCCCTTGAAGCGGCTCCCGACCTTGTTCGGCATCTCCCCATCCGGAGTCGGTTCATGATGCAGACGAGAACGCGCTGGCTGATCGTCCCGGGCCTCTTGCTGGCCGCCGGCCTGGTCCTGCTCCAGCAGTCGATGACGGCGAGCGCCGGCGGCCCCCCCCGCGTCCTCGCGATGTTGCAGGACGAGCCCAACAAGCCGGCCGACGAGGATCCGGCCAGCCCGGCCGAGTTCCTCTGGCAGCGCTCCGATCCCAGCCTGATCCAGGACGAGCCGCTGGTCGTCAAGGCCCCCCGCGGCCTGCCGCCGCTCGCCGCCAAGTCGGTCGTGCCGGTCTCCAACCCGCTGACGAAGGGGAAGTATGAACTGGGCCGGCTCCTCTACTTCGACCCCCGCGTCTCGCTCGACGGCACGGTGAGCTGCGCCACCTGCCACAACCCGGACAAGGGCTGGAGCGACGGCGGAGCGACCTCGACGGGCATCGACGGCCAGCGCGGCAATCGTAACGCCCCGACGGTCTTCAACACGGCCTACGGAAAGAATATGTTCTGGGACGGCCGGTCGCCCAGCCTGGAGGGCCAGGCCCAGGGCCCGATGGTCAACCCGATCGAGATGGGCGAGCAGAAGCACGAGGACGTCGTCAAGCGGCTCCGCGAGGTGCCGGCCTATCGCGAGATGTTCCGCAAGACCTTCGGCACCGACGTCACCCTGGACGGCATGGCCAAGGCCATCGCCACCTTCGAGCGCGTGGCGGCCCTATCTGGGAACTCGAAGTACGACCAGTACGTCACCGGCGACCTCGACGCCCTGAACGAGAGCGAGAAGCGCGGGATGGTCCTGTTCGGCCTGCGGCTCAGCCCCCAGGACGAGTACGAGCCGACCGTCGAGCTTCAGAAGGCCAAATGCACCCTCTGCCACGTCGGGGCCAACTTCTCGGACGAGGAGTTCCACAACCTGGGCGTCGGCTGGGATGAGGCGAAGAAGAAGCACGCCGACCCCGGCCGCTGGGCCCCGGAGCCGATCGGCCAGAAGGGCGACCACAGCCTGGGCGCCTTCAAGACCCCGACCTGCCGCAACGCGGCCCTCTCCGGGCCGTACATGCACGACGGCAGCCTGAAGACGCTCGAAGAGGTGATGGATCACTACAACAAGGGCGGCAACCCGAACCCGTCGCTCGACAAGGATATGAAGCCGCTCAACCTGACGAAGGAAGAGGTCGCCGACGTCATCGCCTTCATGCACGCCCTGACCGGCGAGGTGAAGACCACCGCCGAGCTGATCCCCGCCCAGCTCCCCCCGGGCCCCGACGGCTCGTCGCCGGACCCGGTCAAGGCGCTGACCCCGCCGGGGATGTGACCCGTCGGCGCGAGCCCTGAACGCGGAAGACGCCCGGCGTCCTCGATCCCGAGACGCCGGGCGTCTTCGCGCGCCTCCGGGTGTGATACATTAGGTCGCGTCGACCCGCCCGAGCGCCCCGAGACGCCTCCATGAACCGCCCGTCCGCCCCGACGATCGCCCTGGTCCTCGCATGCCTGGCCGCCCTGCTGCTGGCCTGCTTCCACCGGGTGTTCTTCGACGACCACCAGTTCGCCTATCGAGACGCCGCCCATTACTACTACCCCCTCTACGAGCGCGTCCAGCGCGAGTGGAGCGAGGGCCGTTGGCCGCTCTGGGAGCCCGAGGAGAATTCCGGGATGCCCCTGATGGGCAACCCCACCGCCGCCGTCCTCTACCCGGGGAAGGTGGTGTACGGGCTCCTGCCCTATGCCTGGGCGGCGCGGGTCTACATCGTCGGCCACGTCGCGTTGACGTTCGTCGCGATGCTCGCCTTGATGCGGTCGTGGGGGACGAGCTGGGTCGGCTCGGGGCTGTCGGCGCTGTCGTATGCTTTCTGCGGGCCGATCCTCTTCCAGTATTGCAACGTGATCTACCTCGTCGGCGCGGCGTGGCTCCCCCTGGGATTCCTGGCCGTGGATCGCTGGCTCCGCAACGGGAGCCGGATGGCCCTCGCGGGCCTGGCCGTCGTCCTGGCGATGCAGGCGCTCGGCGGCGATCCCCAGGCCGCGTACCTGCTGGGTCTGTGCGCGCTGGGCTACGCGGCGGCCTCGGCGCGAACCGGAGGGCGGGCCTTCCGCGACGAAGCCCCGGACGAGCCCGTTCGCCCCTCGGGCGGGCGAAAGGTGGTCGCGCTCGTGCTGCTGGGCATGGCGGCCTGGACGGCCGTCACGCTGGTCGTCGCGGCCTACGCGCCCGGGCTCCGTCCCCCCCATCCCTCCGACCAGCCGACACCCGCCCTCCCCTGGATGCTCTGGGCGCCGAAGGCGGTGCCGCTCGCCTGGGCCGTGGCGATCGCCTTCTATTTCGGGCGCAAGAAGCCGACCGCCGCGAGGCGAACGCTGTGGCGGCTGACGGTCGGGCTTGGCGTCGCGGGCGCGCTGGCCGCGGCGATCACCGCGGCGCAACTGCTGCCGGTGATCGAGTTCACCCAGCAGACCGTCCGCGCCGCCGCCGAGGGCCCGCACGAGATCTACCCGTTCAGCGTCGAGCCGTTCCGGGTCGTCGAGATGTTCTGGCCCAACGCCTTCGGCAGCTACTTCCACGGCAATGCAAGCTGGATCGACCTGATCAAGCTGTCGGAGGAGCGCGGGAAGGTCTGGACGCCTTCGCTCTACCTGGGCGGAGCGATCGTCCTCTTAGCCCTCCCGGCGCTGGCGTTCCGGCGCGGCCGCGCGACGCGCGTCTGGCTGTCGTGGATCGTGGCGATCACGCTGCTGGGGAGCTTCGGCCAGTTCACCAGCCCGATCTGGGCGACCCGGCTCGCGGCGAAGACGCTCCACCTGGGTACGCCCGCCGTCGGCCCGCTCGACCCGGTGCGCGAGCCGCCGCTCCGCAAGGACGGCTACCTCCGCGACGGCGACGGCGGCCTGTACTGGGCGATGACCACGTTCCTCCCCGCCTTCCGCCAGTTCCGGTTCCCCAGCAAGCTGATGACGTTCTCCGTCCTGGGCCTCGCGGCGCTCGCGGGCCTGGGCTGGGACGACCTGGTCCGGGGGCGGTCGCGGCCCGTGAAGCGGCTGGCCGCGGGGCTCGTCGGGCTGTCGGCCGTCGCCTTCCTGGCCGCGTTCCTCGGCCTCGACGCCCTCTTCAAAACCCTGGGCACATCGACGCTCTCCAGCGCGTTCGGCCCGTTCAATCCGACGGCGGCCCGGCGCGAGACGCTGGCCGGCCTGGCCCAGGCCGCGGCCGTGGCGGCGGCCGTGTTCGGCGTCGCGAAGCTCGCGGCGAGACGACCCGCCGCGGCGGGGGCGGCGGTGCTGGTGCTGCTGACAGCCGACCTGGCGTGGGCGAACCGCGCGATGATCGCCACGGCGCCGCAATCGATGTTCGAGGTCGAGCCCGAGGTCCTGAAGGTCATCAAGGCCGCCGAGGCCGAGAAGCCGGCGGACGGGCCGTACCGGATCCATCGGTCGCCGGTCTGGAACCCCGTCGGCTGGGGGACCAAATCGTCCCCGGACCGCGTCCGCGACTTCATGCAGTGGGAGCGCGACACCATCCAGCCCAAGTACGGCATCAACCTGGGCGTCGAGTACACGCACACGATCGGCGTCGCCGAGCTGTACGATTACGAGTGGTTCTTCGGCGGCTTCCCCTACTCCACCAGCCCCGAGTTCGCCGTCGCGCTGAAGATCAAGCCGGGCGAGAAGGTCGTCTACTTCCCGCGCAAGTCGTTCGACATGTGGAACACCCGCTACTTCATCCTCCCCTCGGCCACGAACGACTACATGGACGAGAACCGCGGGATCGCCAGCTTCCTCTTCGACACGGAGATCGTCCACCCCCGCCGCGAGGAAGGCCCCGAGACGCCCGAGGTCGTCGCGAAGGCCAAGGAGTGGGTCGAGACCAAGGACTACCAGGTGCGCCGCAACCGCCGCGAGTACCCCCGCGCCTGGGTGGTCCACGCCGCCGAGCCCCTGACGCGGATCTCGGGCCTCACCCGAGGCGACCGCGCGGGGCCGATGCAGGACATCATGTACGACGACCAGGACCCCATCTGGCGCGACCCGAACCGCGTGGCCCGCGACCTGCGCCAGGTCGCCTGGGTCGAGGCCGACGACGCGACGGACCTGGCCCCCTACGCCCGCCGGTCGCCGGTGCGGGCGTCGGAGAAGGTGCGCGTGGCGTATCCTCGGTCGGACCGCGTCGAGCTGGAGGCGACCCTGGAGACCCCGGGGATCGTCGTGCTGGCCGACGTCTACTACCCCGGATGGAAGCTCACGATCGACGGCCGCCCCGCGCCGATCTACCGGATCAACCGCATGATGCGAGGCGCGGCCGTCGAGGCCGGGACGCACCGGCTCGTCTTCAGCTACGAGCCCGACTCGTTCCGGGTCGGCCTGATGATCTCCGCCGCCGGCCTGGCCGCGACCCTCGGCCTCGCCGCGTTCGCCGTCCGTCGGCCTCGTTCGCCGTTGCCCTGGATCGACGTCAGCCGAGGAGCCGCATGACATGAAGACCCGAACCCGCTCCCGCATCGCCACCGTCGGCCTGGTGACCGCGATCGCCGCCGTCGCGTCCGGTCAGTCGCCCGCCCAGCCGAAGGTGGCGCCGGGGCCGAACGAGCCCGACTGGGCCGTCGTCCTCCGCGACCGCTACGGCCTCTCGATGTTCGGCGACCTGCTGAACCCGGCCCGCGAGAATCCCGCCGAGGTCCGGGCCCTCTTCCGCCGGGCCGCCGACGGGCCCGTCACCTACACCCCCGTCATCGCGCTGGGGCTGGAGACGCGCAACCGAGGCGGCTGGTATCGTCCGGCGAAGGACGGGCCCCCGACGAAGACGGAGACGTGGACTTATACGTTCAAGAATACGACGAACGACCTGGCGACGGGAGACAACCTGCCGCCGCCGCTGGAGGAGGGCGCGAAGCTCGCCTTCGACCCGGGCGACGCCCCGTTCGGCCTCTGGGTTTCCAACGACGGCCTGGACGACGGCGGCGTATTCTCCGAGCCCACGGCCGTCGCCCGCGTCAACAAGCGGCTGGCGTCGCAGCCCTACAAGGCGATGATCTACCCCCATCGCGACAAGGCCACGGGGAAGGTCGTCCCCGACAGCTACATCATCGGGTGGGAATACTCCACCAACGACGACTTCCAGGACGTCGTCTGCCGGGTGGACAACGTCGTCCTCCTGGACTCGGCGGCGTCGGACTGATCCCGATCGACCGGGCCCCATGGCTCCGGGGCCCGGTCGGGCGACCTCAGCGCCGGACCGCCGTCCAGCCGAGGTTGTCCATCACGGCCGCGAGCCGATTGCGGCGCGGGGCGGACTTGGCGTGGTCGTGCCCCCCGGGGGCCGCAGCGGCGCGGCCGAGGTCCGGGGCCTCGTACGGCTGGTCGAGGCCCGGATCGGGCATCGCCAGCAGCGGCGAGCCGGCCTGATCGGCGTCGACCTCGGCCGAACGCCGAGTGCGACCGGTCCGGGCCGCGGCCGGGGCGGGCGACGGAGCAGACAGCTCGGGCGTCGAAGGCGCGGGGCGCGGGCCGGCCTGCGGGTCGAACGGCGATCGGTTGGGGTCGTCGGCCGGGACGTCCGGGATGCCCGGCTCGGCGCGAGTCGCGGGGGCCTGGCGGGGGGGCGTCTCCGTCCGCGGGGCCGCCCCGGGTTCGTCCATCTCGAAAGGGCTGCGATTGTCCTCGGGCGGGGGCGTCGGCAGGGCCGGATTGCGGCGATCCCCGTTCGGCTGCGCCGGCGGGCGATCGTCCTGCGGCTCGTCGCCGGGCTCTCCGCCTTCCTCATCCCCCCTCATGTAGGCCGGAGGCTCGTCGAGCGGGATCGCCTTGAACGACGCCGCGCGATCCGGGGCCTCGGGGCTGGGCGCGCCCCAGCCGCTGGGGAACGGCCGCCAAAGGGTCGGATGGTAGCCGAAGTACTGATCCTTGTAGATGCGGTAGACCGGATCCTCCTGATTGCAGGGGACCCGCTTCCGCTTAATCGGGGCCAGCGGGAACAGTCCGGTCTGCTGCGCCTGGGCCGACTCCGACAGGATCATCCCCGCCAGCGCCGCGAGCACCAGCGGGCCCAGAAGCCCTCTCCGCGATTTCGTGCGCATTCCTTGCCTCGTCCGAATCGGGTGTACGCTCCGCCTCCGGGACTCCTGGGGGAGGCCGTCCCAACGACTCATGCCCTTCGATTCGGGTCCAGGGCTTCTCGGCCTCCAGACAAACTGGCTAATTGGCGTAGCTTCGGGACATTACATAGATTGCGAATATTCGGCATCCCGCGGTGGTCCGGGAACTAGGGGATGTCGGGGTCGTCGGCGTGAGAATGACTGGAACGGTCGCGCCATCGATCCGATGAAGGGAGGAGGAGAGCCAGGAACGTCATTCGGAAGGGAGGAACCATGCAGGGTCGATCGAGGTGGTTTCTGGGGGCGGCGGCGATCATGGCGACGGCGTGCGGCACGGCC
Organism: Planctomycetales bacterium 71-10; assembly: GCA_001898385.1. Taxonomy (GTDB): domain Bacteria; phylum Planctomycetota; class Planctomycetia; order Isosphaerales; family Isosphaeraceae; genus Paludisphaera. The sequence continues at coordinate 15,234 of MKTT01000084.1, read as the reverse complement.
GGGGCGCAGGCGACATCCAACGAGCCGACCGTGATGTTCAACGGGAACGGCCAGGCGGTCATGGTCGATCCGCTGGCGGCCCAGATGATGATGGGGACCGGGGTGCCGCTCTCGCGGGGCCAGGCGGGGCTGACGGCCGCGTCCATGGCGAGCCGCATGACCGGCATCGGCTCGGGGCGGGCAAGCGGGGTCCGCGGGGGGGCGACGCCCGGGAATCTCAACGTCCGCGAACTGGCCGAGAAGCGGTCGACGCTGCGGCTGCCGGCGGGCCAGGCGTCGAACTATTTCAGTCGCTACGGCCGAGGAACGACGGTCAACGTGTCCAGGCCGACGAACCGGGCGACGAACGGCCGATACTACAACCGGGGCGCCGGCTTCTTCCCCGAATCGGCCCGATAAACGGGCTTGCGGGGTTTCGATTTGAGCGGGCGCGGCATTATGCCGATTGTAGGTCGTGTCAAGGCCGAACGTCGGATCCTCGATAAGGGTCCCCTGCCACGGCCGCCGAAGAAGGTTAGGGAATACGATCGGGGATCTCTGACGAGCGGAAGACGTCGCGAAGGACCGCGACGGCCGCTCGGGCCGGGCGCGGGGTCCCCGCCGAGCCGGTCTCGGAACGCCGGGAGGAGAAGGCATGGAACGCATAGGGAGTATCCGCCGGGCCGGCCGGGTGGCGATGTTGCTGGCCGTTTGCGCCGCCTGCGGCTGCCAGACGGTGAAGACGCCCGAGGAGACCATCGCCAACAGCAACATCCCGACCGAGTTCAAGAAGGTCTCGATGCCCGACTACGTCGTCGAGCCCCCGGACCTGATCCTCGTCGAGGTGCTGGACGCCCTGGAAGGCCGGCCGATCTCCGGCGAGCGCCTGGTCCGGCCCGACGGCAAGATCACCCTGGGCTTCTACGGCGAGGTCTACGTCGCCGGCCTCACGATCCCCGAGGTGAAGGAGAAGGTCGTCCTCCACCTGCGCAAGTACCTGACCGACGAGCTGCTCGGCCTGTGGGACTTCGACCCGAAGACCGGGAAGCCGATCCAGATCGACCCCCGTGACTCCGACCGGGTGTTCGTCGACGTCACGGCCTACAACAGCAAGAACTACTACGTCCTGGGCGACGTCGGCGCCCCCGGCAAGCTGCCGATCACCGGCAACGAGACGGTGCTCGACGCCATCCAGTACGCCGGCGGCCTGATGCCCACGGCCGCGCCCCAGAACATCCGGCTCGTCCGCCCCGCCCCCCCGGGCGCGTGCTGCGAGCAGACCCTGCCGGTGAACCTGGCCGCGATCACCAGCGCCGGCGACCCGACCACGAACTACCAGATCATGCCCGGCGACCGTCTGGTCGTCTACCGCGACCCGATCGTCCGCACGACGATCTTCCTGGACCGCCTCGCGGCGCCGTTCCAGACGGTCATCAACTCGATGCTCCAGGCGACGTTCACCTTCCGGAGCATCCAGTACCTCCAGCAGGGGGCGAACGTCGGAGGGACGGGCGCGGCGACGACCACGTCGCCCTCGCTCCTGACCCAGCCCGGCGCCCGCTGATCCTCCCGATCGCCTGACGCCGACCCCGGCCGCCGCGAACCAGGACGCCCGTCGTCCCGGCTCGCGGCGGCCTTCGCCATGAGGTCGGGTTGACCCCGCGGGGGCCCCGGCCCAAGATGAACTTCGTCCCCAGGCCGGCGATGAAGGAGGTCCCAATCGATGATCCTGCGACGCTCGGCGGACCGCCCGCCGTCGCCCGACGCGACGCCTCCGGGGCGCGCGAGGCGATACTTCCGCCGTTCGGCCCAGCTCTTCGGGCTGGCCGTCGCCCTCTTCTTCGCGACTCTGGCGATCCGCCCTTACGTCAGCCTGAACCTCGGCGAGATCGCCCCGGGGCGGGCCTATCGATCCTCGACCCCCGGCGGCTGGGTGGGGGGGCTGATCGAGGAGCGCAAGCTGGCCTCCATCCTCAACCTCCGCGGCGGCGAGGCGACCGATCGCTGGTACGTCGAGGAGGTCCGGGGCGCGCGCGAGGCCGGCGTGGACTTCTACGACCTCCCGCTGAGCGCCGTGAGGCGTCCGACCCGGCGCGAGCTGCTGCTCCTGATCGACGTCCTCGCCGCGGCCCGCCCGCCGCTCCTGATCCACTGCCGGGCCGGCGCCGATCGCACGGGGCTGGCGACGGTGGTCTACAACCTGACCGTCCTGGGCCTCCCCCCCGAGCGGGCGATGGACGGCTTCTCCGCCTTCTACGGCCACTTCCCCGTCCTCGGCACCCAGCGCCTGCACGAGCCGATCGACGAGTACGCCGCCTGGCTCAAGGCGGAAGGATTGCCGCACGCGCCGGATCGCTTCCGACGCTGGGTCTTCGAGCACTACCCGGCCGACGACCCGTCGGTCGACCCTCGGCCGATCGCCGCAGGGCCGAGGCACCCGGTCTGATGGGATGAATCCGAAGCCCGCCGGACTTCATGCCGAGGCGACCGGGGACCGATGAGTGGTTGTGAGGGCCGGCCGTCTCTCCTAACATGGAACGGGCTGGTCCCCCGCCGATCGGCGCGGAAACCACCTTCGGAACCATCCCCGGCGTCGTGCGATTCGTCGGGGCTCGGGGTCCGAGCATCCCCGAGGGACGGCGCGTCGTGAACATCGTCTTCGTCGCTTCGGAGGGCGTCCCGTTCGCCAAGACGGGGGGCCTCGCCGACGTCGCGGGGGCCCTCCCCCGGGCCGTCGCCGACCTCGGACACGAGGCCGCCCTGTTCATCCCGTGCTACCGCAAGGTCTGGGACCAGGGCCCCGAGCTGGTCGGCACCGGCGTCCCGCTCCGCGTCCCCGTCGGTGCCGCCACCATCTCCGGCCACGTCTTCGAGAGCCGCATCCCCGGCTCCGACGTCCCCGTCTACCTCGTCGATCAGCCGCGCTACTTCGACCGCGACGGCTTCTACGGCCACCTGGGGCACGACTTCGAGGACAACTGCGAGCGCTTCGTCTTCTTCCAGCGAGCCGTCCTGGAGGCCGTCTCGGCCCTGGGGCTCCGGCCGGACGTCTTCCACTGCAACGACTGGCAGACCGGACTGATCCCGCTCTACCTCCAGACCCTTTACAAGGACGCCCCCGGCCTGGCCGGCGCAGGGTCCCTGTTCACGATCCACAACCTCGCCTACCAGGGGCTGTTCTGGCACTGGGACGTGCCGCTCACCGGCCTCTCCTGGGACTACTTCAACCACACCTCCCTGGAATTCCACGGCAAGCTCAGCTTCATGAAGGCCGGGCTCATCCACGCCGACTTCCTGTCGACCGTGAGCCCCACATACGCCGAGGAGATCCAGACCCAGCGCCAGGGGGCGGGCCTCGATGGGATCCTCCGCGAGCGCCGGGCGGACCTCCGGGGGATCGTCAACGGGATCGACGTCGGGTCGTGGAGCCCGATGCGCGAGCCGATGATCGCCAAGCCCTACGACGTGGAGACGGTCGCGACGGGCAAGGCGGCCTGCAAGGCATGGCTCCAGGAGCACGCCGGGCTCCCCGTCCGCCCCGACGTCCCCCTCTTCGCCCAGATCGGCCGCCTCGACCCCCAGAAGGGATGGGACCTGCTGGCGGACGTCGCCGACGGCCTCCTGGGCCTGGACGTCCAGCTCGTCGTCCTGGGGACCGGCCATCCCAAGTACCACGACCTGCTCGAAGGGCTCGCGAAGCGATACCCGGACAAGGTCTGGGCCCACCTGGGGTTCTCCGACGCCCTGGCGCACCAGATCGAGGCCGGGGCCGACGTCTTCCTGATGCCCAGCCTGTTCGAGCCCTGCGGCCTGAACCAGCTCTACAGCCTGGCCCACGGCACCGTCCCCGTCGTCCACGCGACGGGCGGCTTGGTCGATACCGTGGTCGACCTCACGCCCGCCACCCTCGCCGACGGCGCTGCGACCGGCTTCGTCTTCCGCGAACCGACCCCCGCCGCCCTGTGGGAGGCCCTCGCCCGCGTCCTCGACGCCTGGCGCGACCGCAACGCCTGGTCAAAGCTCGTCCACGCCGGCATGTCGACCGACTGGTCGTGGGACCGCTCGGCCCGGAAGTACGTCGAGGTCTACCGGGAGATCGCCCGGCGCAAACGGCCGCATCTTGCCCAGGAGGGCGCGAAGGCGGCCGCCTCGGCGTGATCGACCGGGATCCATTCAAGTCCCCCGGCCCGCATTCCGAGCCTTAATAGAGTGCCCCCGTCGCATGCCAGGGACGGCACGGGGCGACTCTTAGGGCGAGGGATCGCAGGATGTCGCAAGTCGCGCTGGCCTTGATGTGGCATCAGCACCAGCCGTACTACCCGGATGACGCGACGGGTGAGAACCCCATGCCGTGGGTGCGCCTGCACGCGACCAAGGATTATCTAGGGATGGCCCTCCACCTGGAGGAGGTCCCCGAGTTTCACTGCACGATCAACCTGGTCCCCAGCCTGCTGCACCAGCTCGACGCCTACGTCGCCGGCGCGACCGACCGCCACCTGACGGTCTCCCGCATGCCGGCCGACGGCCTGGACCGCGACGACCTGTATTTCCTGCTCGACAACTTCTTCATGGCGTCGGAAGACACCATGATCCGGCCCCACGCGCGCTACCACGAGCTGTACATGATGCGCTCGTCGTGGAGCCAGACGGCCGAGCAGGCCCGCACGCGGTTCCGCCCGCGGGACGTGCGCGACCTCCAGGTCTGGTCGAACCTGACCTGGTTCCACCCCCTCCTCTTCGAGAAGGATCCCGAACTGGCCGCGTTCCGCGACCGCGGGCGGGACTACTCGGAGGAGGACAAGCGATGGCTGCTGGACAAGCAGAAGAATCTGCTCGCCCAGGTCGTCCCGCTCCACCGCAAGCTGGCCGAGCGCGGCCAGGTGGAGCTGACCACCACGCCCTACTATCATCCCATCCTCCCCCTGCTCCTCGACAAGAAGCTGGCGCGCGAGGCCATGCCCGAGGTCTCGCTCCCCGCCTATCGCGAGGGCTACCCCGAGGACGCCGAGGTCCACGTCCGCCGCGCCGTCGAGAGCCACACGCGGCGGTTCGGAGCGCCCCCGCGCGGGATGTGGCCCAGCGAGGGCTCGGTCTGCCAGGCCCTCATCCCGCTCCTCGCCCGCCACGGGATCGAGTGGATCGCGACGGATGAGGAGATCCTGGGCTGTTCCACCGGCGGCCTCGTCGGCCGCGACGGCCGGGGGCACGTCCGCCGGCCCGACCTGCTCTATCGCGCCTGGAACGTCCGCGAGGGGGATTCGAACCTCGGGATCGTCTTCCGCGACCACTCGATGTCCGATCAGGTGGGCTTCCACTATCAGCGCAGCCCGGGGCCGGTCGCGGCCGGCGACTTCCTCGCCAAGCTACACGCCATCGGCGACGCCTGCCACGGCCACCATGCGACGGTCGTCCCCGTGGTCCTCGACGGCGAGAACTGCTGGGAATACTTCCCCGACGGCGGCGTCTCGTTCCTGCGTTCGCTCTACCAGAACGCGGTCCGCGACCCGCGCATCCGGCCGGTGAAGGTCGGCGACCATCTCCGCGAGCACCCGCCGGGCGACACGCTCCAGCGCCTGTTCGCCGGGAGTTGGATCAGCCACAACTTCGCGATCTGGGTCGGCCACTCCGAGGACAACGCCGGCTGGGACGCCCTGCACGAGACCCGCGAGTTCCTCGTCCGCGAGCAAAGCTCCGGCCGCCACGACCCGGCCCAACTGGCCCGCGCGTGGGAGGAGATCTACATCGCCGAGGGCTCTGATTGGTTCTGGTGGTACGGCGACGATCACTCGTGCGCCCAGGACGCCCTGTTCGACCACCTGTTCCGCAAGCACCTGCGGAACGTCTACGCCTTCCTCGGCTGCGACCCGCCGGGCTCGCTGTTCAAGCCCATCTCCCGCGCCGCCGCGCCGAGGGCGCTCAACGACCAGCCGCGGAGCTTCCTGAACGCCCGGATCGACGGCCGCGCGACCTACTTCGAGTGGATCGACGGTGCCCGCTACGTCTGCGGCAACGACCGCGGCACGATGACGCTGGTCACGCGCGGGCTGATGCACGTCGTCTGGTTCGGCTTCGACGCCGAGCGGTTCCTCGTCCGGGTCGACGCCGACGGCGGCCGGGCCGACGAGCGGTTCGCGGCCGTCGACCGCCTGCGGATCGGGTTCGTCGACCCGGCCGAGCGCGAGGTGGTCGTCGTCGCGCCGTCGCAGCCGAGGCCGGTCGGCTACCTGAACCACGCCGGCCATCCCACGGTCAACGGCGCGACGGTCTCGGCCGCGTGCGGGGCGATCTTCGAGATGTCGGTCCCCTTCGACCGCCTCGATCTGAAGCCGGGCGACCCGATCCGCTTTTACGTCGAACTGCTCCAGGGGGAATCCAGCCTCGACCGCGCCCCGCGCGAGGGGGTGTTCGAGCTGACGACCCCCTCGGCGGACTTCGAACGGATCATGTGGCAGGTCTGAACCGATCGGAAGGAGGGACAGGGATGCCCGAGCTTCGCAAGGACCCGATCGTCGGCCGCTGGGTCATCATCGCCCACGAGCGGGCGCGCCGGCCCCACGACTTCAAGGTCGCGCCGGCGGGGACTTCGTCCAAGGTCTGCCCGTTCTGCGAGGGGAACGAGGCGATGACCCCGCCCGAGATCCTCGCCTATCGCGACCACGGCGGGCCGGACGCCCCCGGCTGGCGCGTGCGGGTCGTCCCCAACCGCTTCCCGGCCCTCGCCATCGAGGGCGACCTGGACAAGCGCGGCGACGGCATGTACGACCGCATGGCGGGCGTCGGCGCGCACGAGGTCATCATCGAGAGCCCGGCGCACCACGTCACGGCCGCGACGCTCCCCGAGTCGGCCGTGCGCGACGTCCTGTGGGTCTACCGCGACCGCCTCGTCGACCTGAAGCGCGACCGCCGGCTGGTCCACGGCATGCTGTTCAAGAACGTGGGCGAGAACGCCGGCGCCAGCCTGGAGCACGCCCACAGCCAGCTCATCGTCACCCCCATCGTGCCGATCTCGGTCTGGGAGGAGATGACCGGCGCCCTGGAGTTCTACAACTACCGCGGGCGCTGCATCTACTGCGACATGGTCCAGCAGGAGACGTCCGTCGAGAAGCGGGTGGTGCTCGACACCCCCCACTTCACCGCCTTCTGCCCCTACGCCAGCCGGTTCCCGTTCGAGACCTGGATCGTCCCCAAGTCGCACGAGAGCCACTACGAGAACATCCAGGGCCCGGCGGTGGACGACCTGGGGCACGTGCTCCATCAGGTGCTCGGCAAGCTGGAGGTCGCGCTGGACTCGCCGTCGTACAACTACATCGTTCATACGGCCCCCTTTGACCATTCGGAGCTGCCGCACTATCATTGGCATATCGAGGTGATCCCCCGGTTGACCAAGGTCGCGGGGTTCGAGTGGGGCTCGGGGTTCTACATCAACCCGGTCCCGCCCGAGCAGGCCGCGGCCTTCCTGCGCGAGGTCGAGGCGACGCCCCCGGCGGGCGTCCCCGCGCGGGAGCGACCGGCGGGCCGCCCGCAGCCGGTCGCGTCCGGGACCTCCTGACCGACGATCGACGCCGATCCGTGGCCCCTCGGGACGCGCGATGCCCCTCAAGAACGGCCCCCACGCCCGCCCCTCCCTTCGCGTCCCCGGGGCGGCCCTCGGCCTTCTCGCCTCGCCCGACAAACTCCCCGCGACCGCACCCGCTTCACGCACCGAGGCCGACCCATGTCGAACCTGCGCCTGATCCTCGCGCTGCACAACCACCAGCCCGTGGGGAACTTCGAGGGCGTCTTCGAGGCCGCCTACCGCGACAGCTACCTGCCGTTCCTGGAGGTGCTGGAGCGATACCCGGAGATCACCTTCTGCCTGCACACCTCCGGCCCCCTGCTGGAGTGGCTGGTCGACCAGAAACCCGATTACGTCGCCCGAGTGCGGGCGCTCGTCGAGGCCGGCCGCGTCGAGATCCTGGGCGGCGGCTACTTCGAGCCCATCATGACCATGATCCCCCACGCCGACCGCGTCGGGCAGATCCGGTCGTACACGGCGTACCTGGAGGAGACCTTCGGCGCGAAGGTCCGCGGGATGTGGACCCCGGAGCGGGTCTGGGAGCAGCACATGGTCTCGGCCGTCGCCGAGGCCGGCGTCGAGTACACCGTGCTCGACGACTTCCACTTCGAACGCGCGGGGGTCTCCGGCGACGACCTGTTCGGCTACTACCTCACCGAGGACGAGGGCCGGCTCCTCAAGATCTTCCCCGGGTCGGAGACGCTGCGGTACACGATCCCTTTCCAGGAGCCGCACGCCACCTATGAATTCCTCCGGGGCCTCGCCGCCCGCCGTCCCGGCGCGGCCGTGGTGTTCGCCGACGACGGCGAGAAGTTCGGCTGCTGGCCCGAGACGTACAACCACGTCTACACCCGCGGCTGGCTCAACCGCTTCTGCGACATGATCGTCGGCAACAAGGACTGGCTCGCCTCCACGACCCTCGGCCGGACGGTCGACTCGACGCTGCCGCTGGGCAAGGTGTACATCTCCGACGGGTCGTACCGCGAGATGACCGAGTGGGCCCTCCCCCCCGCGCGGCACCGCGCCTACGAGCAGGCCGCCCGGATGATCCGCCAGCACGATCGCTCCGCCGACCTCAAGCCGTTCTTCCGCGCCGGCGGGTTCTGGCGGAACTTCAAGGCGAGGTATCCCGAGAGCGACGAGATGTACGCCCGGATGCTCGGCCTCTCGAAGCGGCTCGCCGAGGTCTCCGCCCGACCCGACGTCGACCCGGACTACCTCGAAGCCGCCCGCCGCGAGCTGTACCGCGGCCAGTGCAATTGCCCGTACTGGCACGGCGCGTTCGGCGGGCTCTACCTGCCGCACCTGCGCGGGGCGATCTACCAGGCCCTCATCGCCTGCCACGACGCGCTCGACGAGGCCGAGGGGAAGGCCGGCCCTCGGGTCGAACTGGAGGTCGGCGACTTCAACCTCGACGCCCGCCAGGAGGTCCGGATCGAGAACGACCGGCTCATCGCCTTCGTCCGGCCGGCCCAGGGGGGGCACCTGTACGAGCTGGACGTCCGCGGGACCGGCGTGAACGTCCTGGCGACGCTCGACCGCCGGCCCGAGGCTTACCACCAGACCATCCTCGACGTCATCCGGGCCCGCGGCTCCGCCGAGCACGGCGCGGCCCACGCAGGGGTCGACGACAAGGTCGTCCTCAAGCACGACGACCTGGACGATCGCCTCGTCTACGACGACCACCCCCGCAAGGCGTTCGTCGACCACTTCTATCCCCTGGACGCGACGCTCGACGACCTGGCCGCCTGCCGCGACGTCGAGCGCGGCGACTTCGTCGCCGGCGCCTACATGGCCCGCGTCAAGCGCGAGGGGAAGCGGGTCTCCCTGGCGATGGAGCGTCCCGGACTGGCCGACGGCCGGCCGATCAAGGTCCGGAAGACCATCGAGGCCGCCGCTGGCTCCTCGGAGCTGGAAGTCCGATACGAGATCGAGGAGATCCCGGCCGACGCGTGCCTCCACTTCGCCGTCGAGATCAACCTCGCGGGCATGGCCGGGCACGCCGACGACCGCTACTACGCGACCCCGGCCGGCGAACGCCTGGGGATGCTCGACGCCCGCATCGACCGGCCCCACCTGGAGGGCCTGAGCCTGTCCGACGAGTGGCTGGACCTCTCCGTCGGCCTGGCCTGGTCGAAGCCGGGCGGCGTCTGGTGCCTGCCCATCGAGACCGTCAGCCAGAGCGAGGGGGGATTCGAAGGCGTCTACCAGTCCTCCGCCGTCATCCCCCACTGGCACGTCGTCGGCGACGAGTCCGGCCGGTGGGAGGTCTCGATCCGCCTGGCGCTCGACCCCTGCAAGCCCCGCCCCGCCGCCGGGCCGGCCGCCGAACGGAAGGCGAGCCTCGCCGAGGTCTGAGCCGGATCGGAGGTCCCGCATGTTCTGGCCGTTCCGCCGCCGATCGACGCCCGAGCCCGATGGCCGGGCCGTCGACGCCGCGGCCATCGTCCGTCGGGCGCGACGGCTGCGCTTCCGCGTGCGGCCGGAGAGCGTCCAGCAGCTCGCCGGCGCGTACCACGGGGCCCGCCCCGGCGAGGGCCTGACCTTCGCCGAGCTGCGCGCCTACGAGCCGGGCGACGACGTCCGCCACCTGGACTGGAACGTCACCGCCCGGCAGGGACGGCCCTTCGTGCGGCGGTACGTCGAGGAGCGCTCGTTCGTCCTCTGGCTGGTCGTCGACGCCTCGGCCAGCATGCGGTTCGGCCGCGAGGCCCGCACCAAGGCCGACCGCGCCGCCCAGGCCGCGGCGCTCCTGGCCACGGCGGCCGTCCACAACGGCGACCGCGTCGGCCTGCTGATCGTCAGCGACAAGATCGAGCTGGAGGTCCCGGCCGGCGGCGGCGTCCGCCACCTCGCCCAGGTCGTCCGCGCGCTGGTGGCCACGCCGACGACCTCGCGCAAGACGCAGCTCCAGGCGGCCCTCCCCCGGCTGCGGCGGACGTCGCGACGGGCGATGCTGGTGGTCCTGAGCGATTTCCCCGACGAGCCCCTCGGCCCCTGGCGGCAGGCCAGCCGCCGCCACGACGTCGTCGCGATCCGCGTCGTCGACCCGCTGGAGGAACGGCTGCCGGACGTGGGCGTGATCGCCGTCCGCGAGGCCGAGGGCGACGGCGGCCGCGTCGTCGACACCCGTCGCGGCCGCCGTCGCACCGCCTACGCCCGCCGCGCCGAGGAGCGGCGGCAGGCATTCGTGCGCTGGTGCACCTCGGCCGCGATCGACGGCCACGACATGTCGACGGAGACCGAGCCGCTCCGGACCCTGATGGACGTCTTCGAACGTCGCGCCGCCCGGCGGAGGCGGCCGTGATCCAAACGAACCCCGCCGAGCCCCGCACCGAGGCCCTCGTCCTCCCCCGGCCCAACCCGGGCCCGGAGCCGTGGGATGACGGCGGGGCATCGGCGGCCTGGCTGCTCGTCAGTCTCGTCGCCGCGATCGCGCTCGCCTGGCTGGCCCGGCGGCTGCGAGGCCGTCGGCACCCGTCGTTCACTCCCGCCGCGCTCGCCGACGACGCCTCGCCCGACGAGCACCTGCTGGCGCTCTGCGACCGGCTCCGGGCCGACCTGGCCGCGAAACTCGGCCCGACCCTCCGCGCCCGGACGACCGAGGAACTCGCGGCCGACCCGCGCGTCGCCCAACTCCTCGGCGACGACCTGCCGCGCCTGGCCGAGATCCTGGGCGAGGGCGACCGCCTCAAGTTCGCCCGCCGCCCGATCGCCGACCTGGCCGACCGCCTCCCCGTCTGGACCGCTTGGGCCGCGTCGCGACGTTAGGGGATGTCGTCCGGGCCGAACGTCACGCCAAGCCCTTCGCGACGCTCCCGCGCCGGATCCGTCGCCACGCGGAACCGCCAGGTCATCCCCGGCGACAGGCGGCGATCGCCCAGCGGCTCGCTCAGCAGGACCACGTCCGCGATCTCGCCGGGGCCCACCTCCGGGAAGGTCTGGTCCTCGACGGCCCATCCGCTCCCGGGCGCGAGCGCGAACATGGCGACCCGCGGGCCCGGCGGCGCGTCGATCGCAAAGGCGTCGCCGTCGACCAGGTCCGCGGCGACGATCGGCCGGAGCCGCTCCCCGTCCGCGGAGAGGTTCTTGAGCCGGACCGTCAGGGCCAGGCAGCCGTCGTGCTCGCGGACCAGCGACTCCTCGCCCAGGCTCCGGACGGCCCGAACGCCCCTGCGCAGGACGAGGAGAGGCGTCACCTCCAGCCCGTCGACGACGACCGGCCTGCCCAGGCCGGTCGTCCGGAGGGATGGAGAGGCCGGTGCGGCGGTCGCGACCGCCGACGGGGGGGGCTCGACCGCGCGGCGACGGGCCGGCACCTCTCGGGCGGGTTCGGCCGGCGGGGGCGATGCTTTCCCGGTCCATAGCAGCCAACCGAGCGCCAGGGTGACGGCGCTGGCGTAGCTGCGCACCAGGAGCCCGGCCCAATCGTGGGGCCGTTCGGATGCTCCTGGCTCCTCGCGATGGGATGCCGGCTCGACCGGCGCGGCGAGGTCGACCCCCACGTCGAGGCCGGAAGTCGGATCTGTGAGGGAGGCCGGATCGTCGGCCTGACGGGCCGCGGCGCGGGCCAGGTCCCACGAGCTGGATCCGCCGAGCATCGGGTCGGGCTCGGGGCTATCCAACGAGGAGGAAAGGAGGACGCTGATCTCGTCGCTGGTGGTCGAGTCGGGCGACCTGCGGCGGGCGGGCCGCGGCGCGACGTCCGGTTCGTCGCTGCGGGGTCGGAGTTCGTCGGAGGACGGCGGCGCGGCGGCCATGAGGGAGGGTTCCCGTCGGGAGGTCGCTTCGGCTTCAGAACCTGGGGCGGAGCCAGACCGTCGTGCCGGGCCCCGCCGAGAGGAGCCGGCCGGCGTCGCCGTTGACCACGGCGACCTCCACCCAGCCGCTGCTCCCCAGCAGCGCGATCAGCGAGCCGGGCGGGCTGTCGCCGTAGGTCCGGCCGATCCCCTCGACCCGCCGCCCGCCGACCTCGACGATCCAGCCGCTCGCGGGGCGCGAGGCGAGCTGCTCGTCCTTGATGTTGGTGATGAGGTTGCCGAAGGCGTCGCGAAAGATCACCTCGCCGATGCAGCCGTGCTCGGCCGGCGTCGGTTCGAAATTGCGGAGGGTGATGTACTTCTCGGTCGCGGCCCCCAGGTCGGCCGGGTCCCCCCCCTTCAGCAGGTGGGCGGCGGCCGGTGCCAGGACGTCGCGGCCGTGGAACGTGGGCGAGACCTCGCGCCGGGCCAAGCGCGGGTTCGAAATCTCCCAGGCCGCCTCGACCCCTCGCGAGCGGGCGACGCCGGTGATCAGCCCGTTGTCCGGGAGCACGAACCACTGGCCGGCGGCCTTCGCCGCCAGCAGCCGGCGGGCCGTCCCCACCCCCGGGTCGACGACCACCAGGTGGACCGTCCCTTCCGGGAACGCCTCCACGATCCCCTCCAGCACGAACGCCCCTTCGAGGACGTTCTGCGGGGCGATCGAATGGCAGACGTCGACCATCGTCACGCCCGGGGCCAGCCCGAGCAGGATCCCTTTCATGGCCGCGACGTACGGCCCCTCGTGCCCGAAATCCGTCGTGAGGGTGACGATCCCCGGTCTCATGCGGCCTCCCCCGGCCCGCCCGCCACGGTTCAGGCGCGGGCCGCCTCGTGCGTCGCCGTGATCTTCGAGGTCATGCCGCCGCGGGGGTTGAACAGCCCCACGACCGTCATCCGACGCGGCGTGCACGAGGCGACCAGGTCGTCGAGGATGGTGTTGATGGAGTGCTCGTAGAAGATCCCGCGGTTGCGGAAGTCGAACATGTAGAGCTTCAGGCTCTTCAGCTCCAGGCAGGTCTCAGCCGGGACGTAGGTGATGATGATCGTCCCGAAATCCGGCTGGCCCGTCTTGGGGCAGACGGCCGTGAACTCGGGGCAAGTGATCTCGATCTCGTACTCGCGGCCCGGGAACTGGTTCGCGAAGGTCTCCACCGCGCCTGGCATGTCGGTCGGGTCCTCTGGGGAGGGTCGTCGTCGCGCGGGGTCATCGGCGGTCCCACGTCGTCGTCTCATTCTAGGCGCGATGCCCGGCTTTGCGTAGTCGTCCCCCGCCCCGAAGACTCCCCGCCGGGGCGGATTTTCGCGCGGCGGCCCCCCCCGGCGGCGTGGTATGATGGGGCTCTGGGGACGCGGCCTCGGATGAGGCGGCGGCCGCGGGCGCGAGGGGGGCGGCGCGGACGCCCGGCTTTTCGTCGGCGGGCCCTTGATTCCCCGGCTGTATTTGCTAAATGTGTTTGGTAACGCAGGTTTCCGGCCTCCGAGGGATCGCTTGCGCCTTCCGCGCCGTCCCCGGCGGCCCGCGTGCGGGACCGGCCGATTCGCTTCCCAGTACGCCCGAATGACTTGGTGCGGTTCCGTCCCCGACAGGAGTTCCCCGATGTCGCAAGGCCCCCGTCGCCTCCTCCGCCTGGAAACCGTCGACGGCGTCACCGTCGTCAGCTTCGTCGACACCAAGATCGTGACCGACGAGCAGATCCAGGAAGTCGGCGAGCAGCTTTACAGCCTGGTCGAGGACGAAGGCCACAAGTCCCTGCTGCTGAACTTCGGCAACGTCCAGTACCTCTCCAGCGCCGCGCTCGGCAAGCTGATCAACCTGAAGAAGAAGGTGTCCGCGGTCAAGGGGAAGCTCAAGCTCTGCTGCATCCACCCCGACCTCCTGGAAGTCTTCCGGATCACCCGGCTCGACCAGGTCTTCGAGATCTACGGCGACGAGCAGACCGCCCTCGACAAGTTCTGAGGCGGCCGACGGCCCCGCCGCCGGGGGAGCCCCCCCGCGGCCGAACCTCCCGCCCGATCTCGTTTTTCGGCAAGGCGGTCTCGCGCCCGAGCGGCGTGCGGGCCGCCTTCGCGTTGGTGGAGCGCCGATGTCCGTATCCGCCTCGACGCCGATGATGCAGCAGTATCGCGAGATGAAGGCTCGCGACCCCGACGCCCTGCTGCTTTTCCGGATGGGCGACTTCTACGAGATGTTCGGCGAGGACGCCGTCCAGGCCTCCGCCCTCCTGGGCATCGCCGTCACCAGCCGCGACAAGGACAAGGGGGACCAGGCCGTGCCGATGGCCGGCTTCCCCCACCCGGCGCTGGAGACGTACCTGGCCAAGATCGTCCGGGCCGGCCGCCGCGCCGCCGTGTGCGAGCAGGTCGAGGACGCGAGGCAGGCCAAGGGCCTCGTCCGCCGCGACATCGTCCGCGTCGTCTCCCCGGGCACGCTCACCGACGAGGGCCTGCTCGACCCCCGCACGGCCAACTACCTCGCCGCCGTGGTCGAGTCCGGCTCGAAGATGGGCCTCGCCTGGGTCGAGCTGTCGACCGGCCGGTTCTCGCTCACCAGCCTGTTGCGCCACGAGCTGGCCGACGAGCTGGCCCGCCTCAACCCGGCCGAGACGATCGCCTCCGAACTCGCGATCGACGCCCCCTGGCTCCGCTCCATCCGGATGCAGCCGGGGACCGTCACCATCCGGCCGTCGTGGGACTTCCAGGCCGAGCAGGCCCGCAAGGCCCTGTTCGACCAGTTCGGCGTGGCGACCGTGGAAGGCTTCGGCGTCGACGACCGCAGCCCGGAGATCCAGGCCGCCGGCGCGCTGGTCGCCTACCTCCGCGAGACCCAGAAGTCGTCCCTCGGCCACATCGCCCGGCTCACCCCCTACCGCCGCGGCGACGTCCTGGCCCTCGACGAGA
>MKTT01000083.1 GCA_001898385.1 Planctomycetales bacterium 71-10 | reverse complement strand
AGCGGTGCGTCCCCGCCGCCAGGGCCGACGTCGTGAACGTCGCCGTCGTCACCCCGTTGACCGTCGTCGTCTGCGGGAACCCGATCGGCACCCCGTTGTCCTGGATCGTGACGCCCCCTTCCATGTTCCCCAGGCCGCCGGAGGCGGTGAGGGTGGCGACCAGCGTCACCCGCTGGCCGGGGCTGGCGCCGGTGGGCACGGCGGCCGTGAGCGTGGACGTCCCGCGCACCACCACCTGGCTCGTCGTCGTGGTCGCGGCGTTGAAGACGCCGTCGCCGGCGTAGGTCGCCGTGATCGTGTACGTCCCGAGGGCCAGCGTGGGGGCGCTGAAGACGGCCTGCCCGCCGGAAAGCGAGACCGGCCCGAGCGGGATCGGCGCGTCCGAGGTCCCGTCCCGCTGGAGGGAGAGGGAGACGGACCCGGTCGGGGTCGCGAAGGCGGCGATGGAGCCGGGGCCGGCGGCCCTGACGGTGATCGCCAGCGGGTCGCCGATCCGCCGGGGGTTCAGGTCGGTCGAGGCCGAGAGGACCGTCGCCGCCTTGACGACCGTCAGCAGCGCGGCCGTCGTGGCGACGGCGTCGCCGTCGGAGTCGGCGAACACGGCGCGGAACCGCTTGCCGGAGTCGCCCGCCGCCGGGGTGAAGGTGTACCACGCCTGGGTCGCGCCGGTCACGTCGGTCCAGGTCGTGCCGTCGGTGCTGGACTGCCACCTCACGGTCCGGGTCCCCGGGCCCGACGACGCGGCGGTGAACGTGACGGGGACGCCCACCGCGGCCGTCTGGTTCGTCGGGTTGGAGGTCACGGCGAGGGCCGGAGGGTTGCGGAAGAAGTAGGCCGCCCCCTGGGAGAACGAGGCCGGCGAGGGGAACACGAACGGGGCCCCGCCGAGCACCGTCCGGTTGGCGACCGCGACCGCCGAGCCCATCTGCGCCGCCGCCGCGGCGTCGGACGCGACGAGCCGGGCCGCCTGGGCCCAGGCGGCGTTCGCCCCCCGTTCGAAGACGTAGACGGCGCCGGCCGACGCCTTCGCGTCGACGGCCGTCGCCGGGGCCCCGGCCGCGACCGTCGAGCCGATGGGGTCGATCGCCACCGAGAAGCCGATCTGGCCGCCGTCGGCCGCCGTCAGCTTCCCCGACTGCGCCCAGGCATTCCAGGACCTCGAGAAGACGTACGCCGCCCCCTGGTCGGCGCGACCCGCGACGTCGACGTAGGGCGCCCCGGCGACCAGGAATGAGCCGTCGTCGTCCACGGCCACCGAGAAGCCCAGCCCGTCGCCGCCGCCCCCGTCGGCCGCCGTCAGCTTCGTCGGCGAATTCTGGAAGTAGGCGTAGATCGCCCCCCGCGAGCCGTCGGCCGACGGCGCGCCCACCGCGACGACCGACGCGGCCGAGTCGACCGCGATCGAGAACCCGTACTGCGCCCCCGCCGCGCCGTCGGGCGCGGCGAGCACGGCCGCCTGCGTCCAGCTCGTCGCCGAACTCGCCGCGAAGATGTAGGCCCTCCCCTGGTCGACGTTCCCGCCCACGTCCGCGAGCGGCGCCCCGACCGCGATGATGGAGCCGCTGGCGTTGACGGCCGTGGAGTAGCCGAAGAAGTCGCCCACCGCGCCGCCGCTGGACGTCAGCTTCGAGACCTGCGACCAGGCCCCGGTCGAGTTGTTGCGGCGGAAGACGTACGCCGCCCCCTGGGCCGCGCGGCCCGACACGGCCATGCGGCGGGCCCCGACCACCAGGGTCGAGCCGTCGGCGCTCAGGGCCAGGGAGGTGCCGAACTCGTCGCCCGCGACGCCGTCGCTGGAGGTCAGCTCGGCCCCGCGCGTCCAGGCCGTCCCGTTCGTCGTGAAGATGTAGACCGACCCCCGGATGCTCGTCGGCGGGGAGCTGGTGGCGGCGATCGCCGCGACCGTCCCCGACGGCGTCATCGCCACCGCCTTGCCGAAGTACTGCAGCGGCTTGTCGGGCGACCCGGCGACCCGCGCCTGCTGGACGTAGGGGTCGACCGTCAGCGGGTACACCGCGTCGGAGTCGTCCACGAGGATCGAGAGCGTCCCGCCGCTCGCGACGATCCGGGCCGGGACGGCCGAGCCGGCGGCGTCATAGGCCATCAGCCCGCCGTAGACCAGCGACGAGGAGCCGTCGGCCCGCGCCAGGGTGACGCTCGTCCCGGAGGGATCCGCGGTCGCCACGAGGTTCCCGCCCAGCGCCAGGTCGATCGTCAGGGGGTCGCCCGAGCCCGAGCCGGCCGGCCGGCCGGCCAGCGTGAAGCCCTGCTGGAGCCCCAGCGGGCCGTTCACGAACCACTGCGAGATCGGGCCGTAGTCGTACTCGACGCGGTTCGCGGTCGCGGTCGCGACGCCGGAGCCCAGGGGCGTCGTCGCGCCGCCGTAGCCGACCCCGGAGACCGTCAGCGACCACGAGTCCCCCCCGGCGTCCACCGAGAAGCCCCCCGCGTCGACCCGGGCCGCGTAGTCGTTCGTCGAATTCGCCAGCGCATAGCCCGCGCCGGCGGGCGCCATCGCGTAGGCCGGATCCGCCGCGCCGATCGTCTCGGACGCCGCGTACTGGAGCCCCAGCGGGAGCGTCGAGCCCGCCCCGGGGGCGACCTCCGCCGGCGGGAGGGGGCCCGTCGGCACGGCCCCGACGGCCGGGGCCACGCGCCCCTCCAGCAGCTCCCGATCGGGCCGGCATCTCCGCCCCGCCCTCGCCGCCTCGCGGCGGGCCCGTCGATTCGATGCCTCGGGACGATGGTGCGGGTCGAAGGTGCGGCGTAAGATCATGGGGGAGGTCCCGTCGGTGTTGGGGCCGGGCGCAGGGCGACGCCTCCCGCGGCGGCTCGCGCCCGGCGGTCGGCGAAGGGTTCGGTCGAAGGTCCCGGCGAGCGAGAGGAGGTTCGGCCGAAGCAAATTTATCAGCACGCATCGCCCCTCCGCCACCCAATTCGCTCGTCGAGTTCGCGCCGGCCCACGAAACACGCCCGATCTGCACGCGGCCCGGCCCCCTTCTCGCTCCTGCATCGGCATTCCGCATCGAAACCGCCTAATCAGGCGCCGCCGCGCGTTGCCCGTCGGCAACACGCCCCGCGCCCGGGACGCCGCACGGGCCTTGCGACCGGCCCGTCGCCGGGCCCATAGTGGGGTCGGCCCCCCGACGGCGGGGGAGATGATCGGGACGCTTGCGATGGCGAGGCCCTCCGACATGAACCGCCGCGACTGGATGAAGACCACCACGGCCGCCGGCCTGGCCCCCGCGCTGGCCCAGGCGGGGGCCGCGTCGCCCGCCGACCCCGACCGCATCCGGGCCGAGAACGCCCGCCCCGGCACGACCGACTGGATCAACACCAACGTCCGCGTCGACCCCGCCACGAAGTACCGCAGCCCGGGGATCGAGGGCTACGCCTCGCGCACCAGCGTCCGCCCCGGCGAGTCGATCTCCTTCCACGTGAGCACCAACCCGGCCTCGCGGTTCACCATCGAGCTGTTCCGGATGGGCTTCTACCAGGGCAAGGGGGCCCGGCTGGTCGAGAAGCTCGGCCCGTTCAACGGCGTCGTCCAGCCCGACCCGGAGGTCGGCCCGATGCGCCTCCGCGAATGCCTCTGGGAGCCGGCCGTCGCCGTCACCATCCCGGACGACTGGGCCAGCGGCGTCTACCTCGGCAAGCTGAAGGCCGAGCGCGAGGGCCTGGAGAGCTACGTCGTCTTCGTCGTCCGCGACGACCGCGAGGCCGACTTCCTGTTCCAGGTCTCGGACAACACCTGGAACGCCTACAACCGCTGGCCCTCGCAGTTCGCCCTCTACGACGACGGCGTGAAGCAGTGGTACTGGGGCCCCGACGTCCAGACCAGCTTCGACCGCCCCTACGGCAAGTACTGCCAGATCTTCGACGTCCCCCTCTCGGTCGGCTCCGGCGAGTGGCTCCTGTGGGAGTTCCCGCTGGCCTACTGGATGGAGGAGCGCGGATATGACGTGACGTACATCTCCAACATCGACACCCACCTCGACCCCGCCGGCCTGAGGCGGGCGAAGGGGTGGATCTCGATCGGCCACGACGAGTACTGGTCGCTGGAGATGTTCGAGAACATGAAGCGGGCCCGCGACGAGGGCCTGAACCTGGCGTTCCTCTCCGGCAACAGCATCTGCGGCGTGGTCGACGTCCACCCCTCCGCCGACGGCCGCCCCGGCCGGATCATCGAGCGCGTCGGCCGCTTCGGATCGCCCCGCAAGGAGGAGATCGAGCAGGGCTTCCCCGAGGAGGCCCGCTTCAAGAAGAACGGCCCCAACGAGGCCACCCTCATCGGCGCGCAGAGCACCTTCCCCGTCACCGGCGGCGGCGACTGGACCTGCCGACGCCCCGACCACTGGCTGTTCCAGGGCTCGGGCATGAAGGAGGGGGACTCGATCGGCGGCCTGGTCGGCTGGGAGTGGCACGGCGAGCCCTGGGACGTCCCCGGCCTCGAAGTCCTCGCCAGCGGCCCGACCAAGAGCCCGCGCGGCGAGGGCGTCTACACGGCCACGGTCTACCCCGGGCCGAGGGAGAACTTCGTCTTCAACGCCTCCACCATCTGGTGGGCCACCGGCCTCTCCAGCCCGCCGGGGTTCGTCATGCCCGACGTCTACACCCGCCCGAAGGGGGTCGACCCGAGGGTCCAGCAGATCACCGCCAACCTCCTCGAACGCATGCGCTCCCGCGCCTGAAACGATCGGACCCGCCATGCCCGCCGCCCGACCCGCGCTGCTCGCCCTGATCGCCGCCGCCCTGACGACGCCCGCCCTCGCCGACGAGGGCTGGGCCAAGCCCCGCCCGCTCCGACCCGGCGACGTCATCCGGTTCGTCGCGCCGGCCAGCGCCGGCGACATGGACGGCGTCCGCCGCGCCAAGGAGCTGTTCGAAGCCAGGGGCTTCAAGGTCGTCGTCCCCGAGGGGATCGGCCGCAAGCGCGGCTACCTCGCCGGGACCGACGACGAGCGCGTCGTCGAGCTGAACGAGGCCCTCCGCGACCCCGACGCCCGCGCCGTGTTCTCGATCCGGGGCGGCTACGGCCTCACCCGGATCCTCGACCGGGTCGATTACGAGGGCCTGCGCAAGCATCCCAAGATCGTCCTCGGCTACTCCGACCTCACCGGCCTCCACCTGGCGATCGGCGCGAAGTGCCGGCTGGTGACGTTCCACGGGCCGATGCCGCTGTCGCACCTGAACGACGAATCGGCCGAGCACAAGTACGCCGCCGACCTCCTCTGGAGCCTGCTGACGACCGGCCGCTACGCCGACGACGCGACGACCGGCCTGACGATCCCCGCCCCCTCGCCCGCCGAGGCGCCGAAGGCCCTGACGCCGGGGAAGGCGGCGGGCCGGCTGACCGGCGGCAACCTGACGCTGGTCTCGGCGACGGTCGGGACGCCGTACCAGATCGAGACGGAGGGCCGGATCGTCTTCCTGGAGGACACCGATGAGCCGGGATACCGGGTCGACCGCATGCTCAGCCAGATCCGCCTGGCGGGGCTGCTCGAAGGGCCGGCCGGCGTGGTCCTGGGGGGCTTCGACGGCACCGACGAGGCCGAGCTGGCCGAGGTCTTCCGCGACTATTTCGCCGGCCGTCCTTACCCGGTCGTGATCGGCTTCCCCGTCGGCCACATCCCGCACAACGCCGTCCTCCCGTACGGAGTGCGGGCCGAGTTGGACGCCGCCGCCGGGACGCTCCGGCTGCTGGAGTCGCCCCTGGCGGCGGACTGATCTCGATCACCGCATCCGCGCGGCCGGCGGTCGGCGATGGGCGAGCCGCGCCAATCGCTCGGCCCGGGCCGCGGCCACCGCCTCGCGCCTCGCCCGAAGCCGGGCGAGGGCCTGCTCGCGGCGAGTCAAGGCCGGCGCGGGCCCGACGGGCTCGGCGGGCGCGGCGGGCTCGACCGGCATGGCGGGGCCCGCCGGGACCTCGACGATCGTCGCGCCGGCTCCGGACGGCCTGGGAGAAACGACCTGGACGAGGTGCTGGGATTGGCTGGGCTGATGGCCGTCGGCCCCCAGGTAGACGGCGGTCACGAGGTACTCGCCCGGGATGAACGAGTAGATCGGCAGCACGGCTTGCCCCGAGGCGTCCACGGCCACCTCCCGCTCCGCTTGCAGTCCGACGTAGAATCGGACCACTCCCGAGGTCGGCCTCGGGCCGCCGTCGGGCGCCCAGACCGAGGCCGTCAGGACGATCGAGTCCCCCACCAGGGAGGGGCTGCCGCTCGATTCGAGCCGGGTGTTCGTCGTGGTCGGCGTCGTCGCGCCCGGGAGGACCGTCTGCGTCAGCGAGGGCGAGGCGCTCGACTGGTAGTAGTCCGAGCCGCGGAACGACGCCGAGACCGTGTAAACCCCCGACACCAGCGCCGACGTCTCCAGCGTGGCCCGGCCGTCCGGCTGCACGGGCACGGTGGCCACGATCACGCCGCCGATCGTGAAGTCCACCATCCCCCACGTCGGGCCGCCGTTCGGGCTGTCGACCGTCGCGGTGAACGCGACCCGATCGCCCGCGGTCGAGGTGGAGGCGCTGGTGGTCAGCGTCGTGGTCGTCGTGGGCCTCAGGAGGGCCGGCGACGGGCCGACGTGCTGGACGAACACGGCCGAATCGCTCCCCAGGTAGTCTTCCGACCCCCCATACATCCCGACGATCGCGTAGGAGCCGACGTCGGCCAATTGCCGGGTCCAGAGCGAGGCCTCGCCGGCCGGGTCGATCGACACCGAGTCCAGGACCACGCCGTTGGCTACGAACGTCACCCCCCCGGAACCGACGGGGGCGCCCGTGATCGCCGAGACGACGGTCGCCGTGAAGCGGATCAAGCCCCCCGGCGCGGCGAGTTCGGTGGAAGACGACATCACGATGGAGGTCGGTGCCCTGGCGACGTCGACCGTCTCGGAGTCTCGGCTGGGCATGAACCGGCCGTCCGGATCGGAATAGTCGAGCGTGACGTAGAGCCGGCCAGCCCGCATCCCGTCGAACACGAAATCGGCGACCCCGCCGGCCCCCACCGCTTGCTCATAGCGGAAGGTCCCGCCGAACGAGTCCAGCACCGTCGCGACGATGGTCCCCGTCGGCGGGGCCGTCGAGTCCGATCCGACCTTGGCCCGGAAGTGGACCGGCTCGCCGAAGGTCGTCGGCGCCGCCGCGCCGACGAGGATCGTGGCGGCCGGCGTCTGGTCGAACGTCGTCGTCACGATCGCGGAGGGCTCGTACAGGTCGTCGCCCAGGTAGCGGGCGGTCACGACGTTCCCCGCCAGGCCGAAGAAGGACGCCTCCACGCCGGCCGTGACGTCTCCCCCCGCCTCGACCACCGGGCCGAGCCCCAGGTCTCGCCCCGGCTGGGCGAACTGGACGTAGCCCGTCGGCCGGGGGGCGTCGCCCGGGTCGGCCCCGCCGTAGTCGATCGCGGCGACGACGTCGATCGCCTGGCCGTAGGACGGGGCGGCGGGGTCCACGGAGAGGCGGATCGTGGCCGCCCCCTTCAGGACGTTGTAGTCGAGGCTCGTCGCGCCGGGGTCCATGTCAGGCGCGTCGCCCGAGTAGTCGGCCGTCGCGATCGCCACGCCCGGCCGCAGGGTCAGGGCCGGCGCCCGGACCGTGGCGACGCCGTCGACGACCGCCGCCGTGGTCCGGAACGATCCGATCGCGAATTCGACCGAGCCGCCGACGGGCGCCGGCTCCTCCCCCGTCGCGGAGACGACGATCGTGAACACCGCCTCCTCGTTGAATCGGCTCGGCGCCGCGGCGATCGTCACGATGGGCGTCGCCGCCAGGACGGTCAGCGTCGCCGGCCGGGTGACGACCGTCGCGCCGTCGCCGTCGGTGAAGACGGCGCGATACAACCGGCCCGAGTCGGCGAGCGTCGGCGTGAACGAGAGCCGAGGATCGGTCGCGCCGGGGACGTCCCCCCAGGTCAGGCCGGCGTCGGCGCTCGTCTGCCACTGCGTCGCGATCGAGTCCGCCCCCGCGGCCGTCGCCGTGAACGCGACGGGGGCGAACGGATGGCCGGCCTGATCGACCGGATCGGCGACGACCCCGAAGCCATCGGGCGCGTAGAAGAGGGACGCCGAGCCCACACCGCGCGTCGCGCCCGCGGCGATCGTCCGGCCGCCGATCGCGACGGAGACCCCCAGGGCGCTGTTCGGACCGAGCCCGGGGTTCGAGAGCGCCTCCCCTCGCGTCCACACCGAGCCGGTCCGCCGGACGACGATCGCCGCGCCACGATACAGGTCGGCCTGGTAAGAGCCGATCACGCCCGTCGAGCCGTCCGCGTCCAGGCCCAGGGCGCCGCCGAACGAGACATCCTCCTCATCGCCTTCGAACCGGGCCTCCAGGTCCCAGGTCGAGCCGTCGCGGGCGTAGGCGTAGACGACCCCGTGAACGAGGACGGACCCCGGATCCTGATCGTAGCCCTGCACCAGCAGCCGCGAGCCGTCCTCGCTGATCGTCGACTCCCAGCCGAAGCCGAAGTACGACGGCGACTCGATCCGGCCCTCCAGGCCCCAACCCGCGCCCTCGTCCTCGAAGACGTAGGCCACCCCCGCCCGCGAAGGCTGGTCGGGGGCCGGGGGGACCGCACCGACGACCAGCGTCCCGCCGTCGCCGGAGAGCGCCACCGAGATCCCGAACCGATCGTCCCAGACGCCGTCGGGGGCGACCAGCCGCGCGGTCGGCTCCCATCCCGCCCCCGTCTCGGCGAACATCTGGACGAACCCGGGAGACGGCAGCCCCTCGTCCCAGTAGCCGTCCCGGGCCCCCACCGCGAGGACGCTCCCGTCGGCGCTCAGCGCCAGCTCGGAGAGGATCCCCAGCGTCGGCACGGCCAGGCTGGCGGTGCCGACCCAGCCGTCGCCGGAGCGCTCGTAGACCTCGACCGCCGTGGTCTAGGACGGCGCGTCGCCCCGCCAGGCGACCGCGAGCGTCCCGCCGTCGGCGCTCAGGGCCAGCCCGTTGGCGAACATCGTGCTCGATGCGGGCCCGGCCAGGATCGACGACGGCGACCACCACGTCCCGTCCCGCTGGTACGTCGTGACGGTCCCGGACGACGTGGGCTCGGCGGCCGTACTGTCGCGCGCGCCGACGACCAGGAGGTCGCCGGCCCGCGACAGCGCCACGTTCGTCCCGAAGGTCGTCGCGGGCGTCGGCGTCGAGGGCGTCAGCGTGGCCTGGAGGTAGTACGGGCCGGTCGCCATGACCACCCGGTCCTCCAGCAGCTCAGGGCGGGGCCGGACGGCCCGCCGCCTGTTCGATTCGGACGGCCCCTGCGACGACTTTCGCGGTCGGACGACGATCATGCGTACCTCGTGGATGTCGATCGGATCGGGATCTCGGGGCCGATGGGAGCCGGCGGCCTCAGCCCCGCATCGGCCTGAAGGACGACCGTCGCGCGGCGAGCCTCGCCGCGAACGCCGCGCGCCGCGCCTGGGCCGGCGTGAGCGCGACCCGAGCCTCCTCGGCCGCCGCCGCGGCGGCCGAGACCGTGGAGGGCGTCGCGGTCGCGGTCGTCGCGACCCGGGCGGGGACCGGGGCGGCGACGACCTGGTTGAGGTGGGCCGACTGGCTGGTCTGGAACCCGGGCATCCCCAGGTAGACGGCCGTCATCGTGTAGGACCCCGCCGCGTCGAACCGGGCGAAGAGGCCCGCCCTGCCGCTCGCGTCGATGGGGACCTCCACGATCGGCCTCAGGCCCACATAGAAGCGGACCAGGCCCGCCGTCGGCCGCGGCTCGCCGTTCGCGCCGGCGACGTCGGCGAAATACGTCAGGCGCTCGCCCGGAGCCGCCGGGTTGGCGCTGGAGGTGAGCGTCGTCGTGGTCTCGATCCGACGGGGGACGATGGGGACCTGGATCGGGGCCGACTGGCTCGCCTGGAAGTTCGCCGATTCCCGGTAGACCGCGACGACGGTGCGGACGCCGAGCGGCAGGGCCTTCGTCGTCCACCGCGCGACGTGGTCGTGGCCGACGATCGCCTCGCCCATGAGCGCGTTGTCGACGTAGAACTGCACCACGCCGGAGGTCGGGGCGATCCAGGACTCGGCGTTGGCGACCGTGGCCGTGAACGTGACGCCGAGTTCCTGGGTCCAGACGCCGGCCGCCACCTCCACGGTCGTCGGGGCCTTGTAAATCCCCATGACCGTCGTGTACGTCGCGATGCCCGCCGCCGTGGTCCCGTCGAAGTCGAACGTCACCCGGTGGGCGCCCGGACGGCGCTCGGTGGAGAGGACGACGTCCAGGGTGCCGTCTCTCCCCAAGGTGTAGGTCCCGCCGTTGTAAGCGGCGTCGTCCGGGAAGGTGATCCGGACCGTGCCGGCCGCCGGCGCCCCCCCCGGTCCGGTCGCCTGGATCCGGTAGTAGGCCCCCTGGCCGTAATAGGAGATCGGCGACCCGGAGATCGGCGCGGCGATCAGGGTCGTCGGCGCCCGGTCCAGGTCCAGCGCGATGCTCGTGGACGAGGCCGCATACCACTCGTCGCCCGAGTAGGTCCAGCGGATCCACTGAAGGCCGGTCGCCCGGATCGCGAACGGGACGCTCGCCGTCGCGGCCCCGTCGGCACCGATCGCCAGGGGCGCGGAGCCCAGGTATTCGGCGCCGTCCCAGAGCGAGATCAACCCCGACGGCGACGGCAGGTAGGGCCACTCGACGTCGCCGGGCTTCTCCAGCCGCACGTCGAGCCGGTTCGGCTGGCCGTAATACGGGTCGGGGACGGCCAGCGCGGCGTCGACCTCCGGCCTCGCGTGCTCGACCACCAGGACGGCCGAGCCGGCGGCGTCGAGGTAGCGGGGGTCGTTCGCGCCGTCGTAGCCCGCCCGGACGGCGAAGGTCCCGGGGTAGTAGGCCGGATAGGCGGCGATCACCGCCACGCCGTCCACCACGTCGGCGTAATAGATGGAATTGAGGAAGAACAGCGTGATCCGCCCGCCCGAGGGCGAGGCCCCGCCGGGGACCTGGGGCGAGACCCGGACCGTGAACGTGATGGGATCGTCCAGCGCCGTCGGGTTCGGGGCGACGTCCACCGTGACCACCGGGGTCGCCTCGGCGACGACCAGCCGCGCGGCGCGGGTGACGGACTCGCCGCCCTGGGCGTCCGTGTACACCGCCCGGTACAGGTTGCCGTTGACGGCCGGCGGGGACGCGACGGTGTACCAGTCGTGGATCGCGCCCGGGACGTCCTCCCATTGGGAGCCGTTGTCGGCGCTCACCTGCCACCGCACCGAGACCCCCGCCCCCCCCGCCGCGGCGAGGAACGTGACGGGCGTCTCGGGCGTGGTCGTCGCGTCGCTCGGCTGGACGAGGATCTCGGGGCCCGCCACCCGCCTGTACACGAAGACGGAGTCCGCACCGCGGGCCAGGGCCGCCGGGTCGGACTGGACGAACACGTCGTCGTCGGCCACGGCGAAGGAGGCCGCGAAGGAGTCGTCGGGAGTCGGATCCCCCGGCGCGGCCAGGACCGCCGGGGACGACCAGCCGCCGTCTACCCGCGTGTACACGAACGCGGCCTGGTGCGACCCGGATTCGTCCCATCCGGAGGCCACGACCGTCTTCCCGTCCGGGGACAGGTCCATGAACAGGCCGAACTGCGACTCATACTGCGAATCGTAGGGGGCGACGAGCGCGCCCACCCAGTTCCAGCCGCCGTTCTCCATCTCCTCGAAGACGTAGGCCGTGCCCTGTTGCCATCCCCCCCCGTCCCAACTCCGGCCCGAGGCCAGGATGGTCCGGCCGTCGTCGCTGATGGAGAGGCGTTCGCCCAGCGCCCAGACGTAGTCGATGAACCCGATCGTCGTCAGGCCGAGCCACTGCCCTTCGACGGCGTGATAGACGTAGACCGCGCCGGGGTTGTAGTCGTCCCCGACGTCGAGCCCCGCGCCAACCGCGAGGGTGGCGCCGTCGGCCGAGAGGCCGACCGACGCGCCGAACGTCTCGTCCGACCAGGGGCCGGGCGAGGTCAGCTCGGCGGACAGGGCCCATTCGCCGGTCGCGCCCCGGGAGAAGAGGCGGACGGAGCCGGGGGCCTCGGCGTACTCGGCCGGGCCGCTCGCCGTCCCCAGCGCGATCACGCCGCCGTCGCCGCTGATCGAGATGCGGTTCGTCGACGGCCATCCCCTCGTGGCGCCCACGCTCGGCGGCAGCTCGATCGACTGCCGGAAGCTCCAGCTCCCGGCCTCGCGCTCGAAGACGTAGAGCCGGAACGGCGGATCCTCGCCGCCCTCCCAGCCGGTGGACACCACCACGTCGCCGTCGCCGCTGATCGCGACCTCGCGGCCGATGATGAAGGCGTCCTGGTCCGACAGGGGCGGCTTGAGGACCGCATCCTGCGACCACGCCCCCTCCTCGCGACGGAAGACGGTCACGCTCCCCTGGTGCCACGTCCCCAGCGCCGGGTCGAGCGCCCCCGGCGCGCCGACCGCCACCGCGTCGCCGTCGGCCGTCGCCGAGATCGACCACCCGAAGGCGTCGTAGTACGCCGGGGAGGCCAGCTTCAGCTCGGCCTGGAGGTCGAAATCCGTCCCGCCGTAAGCCAGCGCCAGGCGCCGCTCCAGGCCCTCCAGTCGCGGACGACGACCCTTACCCAGGCGGCCCCGCTCCCGGCGGATCGGACGCGCGACGAACGCAGGAGACGTCGATCCCGACGCGATGTCGAACTTGCTCATCAGGTGCTCGCACGATGGGGGGATGGCGGCGTCCCGGACGGCTCGCATGAGCCTTCGCGCGTCGTCCCATCAACCCCGTCGCCATGCACGAGGCCGGGCGCGACGCCATGACGCCGACGGTGCCATTATGCCCGCGCCCCCGGTGTACACGATGCCACACCGACGATCCTGAATGGGAATTCACGACCGCCCCGGCGACTCTCCCTCGGCGGCCCCTTCCGACGGCGGGACGAACTTGTCGACGAGGACGGCGACGGTCATGTCGCCCAGGACGTTCGACGTGGTCCGGCAGCGGTCGAGGAACCAGTCGACGGTCAGGAGGATGGGGATCTTGTCGGCGGGGAGGCGGACGGCGGCGAAGATCAAGGGCATGGTGACGAAGCTCCCCGACGGGATGCCGCCGGCCCCCACGCTGGCCACCAGCGTCGTCAGCACGACGATCACCTGGTCGGTCAGGCTCAGGTCGAACCCCAGCGCCTGGGCCATGAACAGGGCGGCCGTGGCCTGGTAGAGCGCCGTGCCGTCGTTGTTGAAGTTGGTCCCGATGCACGCGCAGAGCTGGCTCGACTGCCGCGAGACCCCCAGCCGCCCCAGCGCCCCGAGGGTGATGGGGATCGTCGCCGCGGTGCTGGCCGTGCTCATCGTGTTGGCCATCACGTCGGCCGCCCCGCGCAGGAACCGCAGCGGCGACATCCGCGCGAAGACGGCCATCTGGAGCAGATACCAGGCGACCTGGAAGCCCAGGCCCAGCAGCACGACGCCGATCAGCCAGATCAGCGACCGGAAGACCTTCATCCCCTCCGCCTGCCCCACCTGCGCCGCCACGATCCCCAGCACCGCCAGCGGCACCAGCGCGACGACCCAGAGCAGCACCTTCATCATCAGCTCGAAGGCGATGGAGAGGAGGTCGACGACCGTCTGGAACGACTCCTTCCCCTGCGCGCGGTGGGCGTCGCGGATCCTCACCAGGCCGATCCCCAGCGCCAGGGTCAGGACGACGAGCTGGGCGATGTTGTTGGTGGCGAACGCCTCGCCGATGCTCCTGGGGATCAGCTCCGTGACCAGCTCCGTCACCGTCTTCTTGACGACGACCTGATTCGCCCCCGGGTCGCCGAGCGCCGCGCCCAGGCCGGGGCGGATGAGGTTCGACAGGACCAGCCCGATCACCATGGCGACCAGGGTGTTGATGAGGTAGAGGAGCATCATCACGCCCCCCTGCCGGCCGCGGATGTCGTTGGCGACGATCGCGTGCAGGATCGCCAGCACGACCAGCGGCGCGGCCAGCGCGGTCAGGGCCCGCATGATGAGGTTGGGGACGATCTGGAGCGACTTCGCCCCCTCGCCCCACACCAGCCCCAGCGGGACGGCGACCGCCACGGCGATGAGCACCCAGACGTACAGCGGCAGCCCGCCGGGCCGGCTCTCCGGCTCGTCCTCCACCGCCGGCGCGCCGAGCGTCGGGTCGAGTTCCGGGTCCTGGTACGGCGTGGAGTTGACGTCGTGGTCGCTCGGCGGCATCGCGGTCTCCGGGAATCGGCGGGCAGGCGCAAGGGGGCGGTCGCATCCGGTGGAGAGGACCAGCATTATGACGCCCGACCGCCCCGACCGCGAGGCCCGGCCGTCGTTTGAGCGTGCCTTTGGAATTCGGCGGATCGCGTCGGACGTCTTCCCCCCTCGCGGGGGAAGACAGACCGCGAAGCGGTCAGATGAGGGGGACGCGGAGCACGAGTGCCATCGGGAGCCGAAGGCCCGTCCGACCGGCCCGGGGGGCGCGACGGCCGTTTCGCGCGTCGTCCCCCTCATCCGGCCCTCCGGGCCACCTTCCCCCGCCGGGGGGGAAGGCCGTTAGGATGCCCAAATCCACAAGGGCACCCGCGTCGGTTCACTCCGCCTCCGCCGGCTCCCCGTCCTCGTCGACGAACCGCACGGCCGCCCCGTCGGGGAGCTTCTTCAGCTCGGGCTCGATCGCGGCGCGGTCGCCGACGATCAGGGTGGTCATGGAGGCGGGCTTCAGGTGCTCTGCGGCCAGGCGCTGGGCCTCGGCGCGGTCGACGGCCGCGATCCGGCCGAGGTAGGTGGCGAGGTGGTCGTCGGGCAGCTCGTAGGCGGCGATGGCCGCGAGCTGGTCGGCCACGTCGAACGTCGTCTCGAACCGGCTGGGGAAGCCGTACTCGGCGCGACGCTTGGCGGAATCGACCTCCTCGTCGGTGAGGGGCCTCGGGCCTTGCAGGTCGGCCAGCTCGCGACGAAGCTCCTCCACGGACTGGCGGGTGACGTTCGTCTGGACCGAGCCCCGGGCCTCGAACCACCCCGGGGCGCGGAGCGTGCGGAACTCCGAGCTGACGCCGTAGCTGTAGCCCTTGTCCTCGCGCAGGTTCATGTTCAGGCGGCTGGAGAACTGGCCGCCCACGATCGCGTTGAGGATCGACAGCGCGGGGACCTCGGGCGACTTCCGCGCCACGCCCAGCCGCCCCACCGCCAGCACCGACTGCGCCGCGCCCGGCGAGTCGACCACGAACAGCGCCCCGGCGTTCGTCGCCCCCGGCGGCGCGGGGACGACCTTCGCGGGCGCGGGGCGGGCCTCCCAGCGGCCGAAGCGGGCCTCCAGCGCCTTCGCGATCGCGTCGGGCTCGACGTCGCCGACCACGATGATCGTCGCGGCCTTGGGCGTGAAGATGGAGCGATGGAACGCCGCCAGGTCGTCGCGGGTGATCGACTCGACCGTCGCCGGCGTGCCCAGCGACGGGCGCCCGTAGGGGTGCGTCGCGCCGAAGACCAGCCGGCGGAAGACGTCCGCGGAGACCTCGTCGGGCGAGTCGCGGCGGGCCTCCAGCGCGGCCAGGCGGAGGAGCTTGCGGCGGTCGACCTCGTCCTGCGGGAACGCGGGGTTCAGCACGGCGTCGGCGTAGACGTCGAGCGCGCGGTCGAGGTGGCGGATCAGCGTGGTCAGGCTCGCGCCGCTCCATTCCAAACTGCACGTCAGGCCCAGGTCGGCGCCCATCTCGGAGAGTTCGCCGGCCATCTGGGCGGCCGTGCGGGATGCCGTGCCGCCGTCCAGCAGCCCGACGGCCAGCGACCCGGCCCCCTCCTTCCCCGCCGGCGAGGACGTCTCGCCGTAGGGGACGACGAGCTGGAGCGTGACGATCGGCAGTTCGCGGCGCGGCGCGACCCAGACCGAGAGCCCGTTCGACAGCGTCCGGCGCTCGAAGCTCGGCGGGGCGAACGCGGGGGGCGGGCCGACGGTCGGCGTCGCGACGGCGGCGTCGGTGTCGCGGGCCTGCTGGGTCGGCTCGAACGGCGAGGGCGCCGTGCGGGCGACCTCGGGCTCGGCGGGACGCTCGGCCGGCGGCCCTGGGACCACGTCCATCCGGATGAAGGCGTCGGTCAGGTAGCGATTCGCGACCCGCTTCACGTCCCCGGCCGTCACGGCGAACAGGCGGTCCAGCTCGGCGCGGTAGGCCGTCGGGTCGCCGGCCAGCGCCTCGTAGGTGCTGAACGTCTCGGCCTTGGTGAGCACCGATTGCAGGCCCTGGATCAGGTCGCTCTCGCGGCCGTTGCGCGACTTGGCCACCTCGTCGTCCGTGGGGCCCTCGCGCTTCAGCCGCTCGATCTGCTCGCGGGCGACCTTCACGACCTCGTCCAGGTCCCCGTCCGGCGGCGCAAGCAGGTCGACCTCGAACGTCCCCGAGAGCGCCTGGGTGGGGTGGGAGGCGTCGACGTTCGCGGCCAGGTCGCGGTCGTGCATGAGCGCGACGTACAGGCGGTTCTCCTTGTCCAGCCCCCCCAGCACCGACGCCAGCACGTCGAGCGCCACCTCGTCGGGGTGGAGGCTGGGGACCGTGGGCCAGACCAGCCGGGCGCGGGGGAGCGAGACGCGGTCGGTCTCCTTCAGGTGCTTCGGCCCGTCGAGCTTCGGCACCCACGGCTTCGGCCGGGCCACGGCCGGGCCCTTCGGGATCGGGCCGAACAGCTTCTCCACCTGGGCCTTGATCTTCGCCCTGTCGATGTCGCCGGCGATGGAGAGGATCGCGTTGTCCGGGGCGTAGTAGGTGCGGAAGAAGGCCGAGACGTCGTCCAGGCTCGCCGCCGAAAGGTCGGCCATGGAGCCGATGACCTCGTGGCGGTAGGGGTGGCCTTCGGGGTAGAGGGCCCGCCGCAGGGCCTCCTCCGACATCCCGTACGGGACGTTCTCCACGGACTCCCGGCGCTCGTTCTTCACCACGTCGCGCTGGTTGTCGAGCTTGGCCTGCGTCATGGCGGGGACGAGGAAGCCCATGCGGTCGGCCTCCAGCCACAGGGCCAGCTCGGCCGCGTTGGCGGGGACCGACTCGAAGTAGACCGTGCGGTCCTCGGTCGTGTTGCCGTTGACCTCGGCCCCCAGCGGTTCGAGCGGCCCGAAGTAGTCGCGGTCGTGGTGCTTCGACCCCTGGAACATCAGGTGTTCGAACAGGTGCGCGAACCCCGTGCGCCCCGCCTTCTCGTCCTGCGACCCCACCTTGTACCAGACGTGGACGGCGGTCACGGGCGTCTTGTGGTCCTCGTGCAAGAGGACCGTCAGCCCGTTGGCCAGCTTGTACTTCTCGACGGCCAGCGCGGGGACCTCGTGCGCCCTGGCCGGCTGCTGCGCGCGGGCGAGCGGCGCGGACGCCAGGAGGAGGACGAGCGGGAGGAGAGGCGTGGCGGCTCGCATGGCGATCGGAATACTCCCCGGGACCGGGCGACGCGACGAACCGCGTCGTCAGCCCTGCAACAGGCCGCGGATCGTCGCGATCGGCAAATAGAGGTGCAATTCGTCGTCGAGGAGCGGGACGAAACCATGCTTCGCGTAGAAGCGGGCCGCCCGGGCGTCGATCGCGTCCACCTCGACGGCATGGACGCCGAGCGGGTCCGCCAGCGACGGGCAGCGGGCGATGGCGAGGTCGCCGGCCTCGCGGTCAAACGAGACTCCTCCTCACTCCTCCGGCCGGGTCCCCGCCGTGATGCCGGTGACGGAGGCGCGCTGGACGACCCTGACGGTCAGGTCGCTCTCCACGCGGATCTGGCAGGAGAGGCGGATGTTGGGGCCGAACTCGGGCTCGCGGGCGAGCCGGCCGCGCTCCTCCATCTCCGGCGGGGGGACGTCGCCGGCGAGGATCTCGACGCGGCAGGTGGTGCAGCGGGCGTTGCCGCCGCAGCGGTGCAGGATGTCGATCCCCGCGTCCTCGATCGCCAGCACGAGCTTCCGCCCCGCCTCGACTTCGAACGCCTTCTCCCCCTCGACCGTGACCGTAGGCATGACGACTCCGTGGACTGGCGCCGGGCGACGCATCGCCCTTCATGTGGTGTGGGGCCGATCATCCCACATCGCCGACGCCGGGGGCAAGGGACGCTCCAGGTGCAGGGCGGACCCGGGATCGACACGGCGAATAGGCCCGCGGACGCCGAAGCGGGTAGAATCTCGGCTCGTGTCGGACCGACCGGAGCCTCGTCTGGACGTGGAGCGGCGATGAAGCGCGCCTCGTGGTTTTCCCGGAGGGTGGTCGACCCGGCGAACTCGGCCGCCTGGTTCGCCATGGACGCGCTCTGGCTCGCCGGCCTCGCGCGGCCGGCTTACGTCGCCTCGGCGCTCACGCTCGCGTCGGGCGCGACGCTCCTGTTCCTCGATCGCAAGAGGGCCGAGCGGCTCGACGACGACCTGGCCCTGAACGCCTGGATGTGGATGAACGCCCTCTGGGCGATCTCGGACCTGGGCAAGCTCCCCTCGCTCCGCTACGCCGCGATGGGCGTCGCCGGGCTCGGGGCGGTGCTGCTCGTCAACGCGATCCGGCCTTCGAAGCAGAGCCGCGGCCGGATCCGACGCCTGAAGAAGCTGAGGGCCCGCGCCCGCTAGAGCGGCGTCTACTCCAGTCGAGGCCCATCACCCTCGCTGACGGATTGCGGCACAATCCAGAACCTCTACGAGCGAGCCCGCTATGACGCGCATCCCCGAGAAGCCCGTCGGCTTCTATCGCGACCTCGTGATCGGAGCCCTGCATGAACTCGGCAGCCGAGAGGAGCAGGAAAGCCTGTGGTTGTCCGACGGGTCCGATGGCAGCCTGGTCTCCTCGTTCGTCGAGGCGGTCGAACGTCTGGCGGACGACTCGGGGCTGGATGGGGCCGTCGAATCGGGCGTCACCGGGATGAGCGACGAATTCGTGACGATGTACAGGGAATTGATGGGAGTCCTCGCCCGAATTCCATCCTGGGACGTCGACCCGATCGAGGTCATCAACGACGAACGGATGGTCCGCGTTCGCGCCATCTGCCATTCGATGCTCGACCTGATCGCGGGCGACGACGCATCATGATCCTCTCAAAACGGGCCGGCCCGGATCCTCCCTGACCGCCGAGGACGCGGAGCCAGTCGCGAGATCCTCGCCGCGGAAGAGTCGGCGAGTCGCCTCGAAAGACCTCCGCGGCCCGACATGAGCCGTGGCGCTTCGCCTGCCCGCGATAGGCTTGACGTCGGGACGGGTTCGGCGGGCTTGTCGATGTCCCGCCCAGGACCGCCGGGGGCTTGAAACGGCCGCCCCGGTGTGCCATAGTTCAGGCTCACGCCTCGCCCGGCATGACGCGCCGGCGCGCATGCCGCGGGCCTCGCCGCGAGGCCCGCCCCCCGGGTCGACGCCGGGATGGAACCGTCCGACGCCGCCGGTCGGGGGGCGTCGCCGCGGTCGAATGCCACGAAGGACGTCCGAACATGCCCTGGCAGGTGGGTCTCTACGCCGCCGCCGTCCTGATCCCCCTGGCGGCCTTCCTCGTCGAGATCCTCTTCATCCGAAGTCTCGGCCGGCTCAACGCCCGGATCGCCACCGGCGCGATCGCCGCCTCGTGCGCGCTGAGCGCAATCGGATTCGTCGACTACTTCCTCGTCGAGAACCGCGCCGCCTTCGCCGAGCCGGGCCATCATGAGGCCGCCCACGGCGAGGCCGTCCCGCACGAGGCCCACGCCTGGGAGGGCTCGTTCGACTGGGTGATCCTCGACGCCCCGCAGGAGGGCCGGCGGCTGGCGATCCCGCTGGGGGTCCGCGTCGACGGCCTGGCGGCGATCATGTTCCTGATGGTCACGTTCGTCGCGACGCTGATCCACGCCTATTCGACGAGCTACATGGCCGAGGACGCCCGCTATCCGCGGTTCTTCGCGTACCTGTCGCTGTTCTGCTTCTCGATGCTCGGGCTGATCGCGTCGCCGAACCTGTTCATGATCTTCCTGTTCTGGGAGTTGGTGGGGGTCTGCTCGTACCTCCTCATCGGCTTCTGGTACGAGGAGAAGCCCAACGCCGACGCCGCCAACAAGGCGTTCGTGGTCAACCGCGTGGGCGACGTCGGCATGCTCATCGGCCTGGGCGTCCTCTGGTCGGCGTTGGGGACGTTCGACTTCCGGGAGGTCGTCGCGATCCTGCGGCATCCCGACGGCTCCCTGGACGCCGCCGCGCCGATCTCCTACGGGCTTCTCACGCTGGCCGGGCTGGGGATCTTCGCCGGGTGCGCCGGCAAGAGCGCGCAGTTCCCGCTGCACGTCTGGCTCCCCGACGCCATGGCCGGGCCGACGCCCGTCTCGGCCCTGATCCACGCGGCGACGATGGTCGCGGCCGGCGTGTACCTCGTCGCCCGGTTCTTCCCGGTCTTCACGCCCGAGGTGCTGGACGTCGTCGCCTACGCCGGCGGGATCACCCTGTTCATCGCGGCGACGATCGCCGTGGTGCAGACCGACTACAAGAAGGTGCTGGCGTACTCGACCGTCAGCCAGCTCGGGTTCATGATGCTGGCGCTGGGGGTCGGCGGCTGGGCGGCCGGCGTGTTCCACCTGCTGACGCACGCCTTCTTCAAGGCCCTGCTCTTCCTGGGTGCCGGCAGCGTCTACCACAGCGTCCACACCTACGAGATGGCCGGCCTCGGCGGCCTCCGCCGGAAGATGCCGACCACCGCCGCGACCATGCTGGTCGGCACCCTGGCCATCTCCGGCGTACCGTTCTTCAGCGGGTTCTACTCGAAGGACGCCATCCTCGCCGCGGCGCTCGCGAAGGTCGCCGCCGAGCCGCATCACGCCCTGCTGTTCGTCCTGCCGGCCGTCGGGGCGGTGTTGACGACGTTCTACATGTTCCGGATGTGGTTCCTGGTCTTCGCCGGCGAGCCCCGCGGCTTCCCCGACCCCCACACGGCCCGCGTGATCCACGCCCAGGACGAGGAGCACGCCCTGGCCGCGGAGGACTCCGAGCACGGCGTCGGGGCCGCGCAGCACGACCTGAACCCGGTCGCCCACGCCCACGAGAGCCCGGCCGTCATGACCCGGCCTCTGGTGATCCTGGCGGCGCTCAGCGTGTTCTCGGGCTGGACGATCTGGCTCGGCCTGCCGATCGGGACGCCGGTCCTCGAACGGATGTTGGCGTATGGCGCTCCGGCCGGCGCGATCGACGCCCACTGGGCGCACTGGTACGCGGTGGGGGCGTCGCTGGCGATCCTCGCGCTGGGGCTGCTGCTGGCCGTCCTCTACTACGCCCCGGCCGGCCTGCCGTTCGCCCCGTCGCTGCGACTGAGCCCCGCGCGGGCGGCCGTCCGCTTCCGGCCGCTCTACGCCCTGTTCAAGAACAAGTGGTATTTCGACGAGTTGTACGCCATGGCCCTCGTCCGCCCCTGCCTCCGACTGGCGAAGGCGTGCGCGGGGCTCGATCGGCTCGTCATCGACGCCGTCGTGAACGGCGCGGCCCGGACCGTGGAACTCCTCAGCCGGGCCGGCGGGATGTTCGACCGGCTCGGGGTCGACGGGCTGGTGAACGGCCTGGCGGCCTCGGTGTACCTGGCCGGGGATCGGGCGCGGTCGATCCAGACCGGGCGGATCCGCAACTACCTGATGTTCCTGGCGCTCGCCGTGATCGGCCTGTTCGCCGGCGTCTTCGCCTGGGTGGGCTGACGACGCCTCCCCGAATCGCAACCCTCCTCCGTCCGGCGCCCCGCACATGAGCGACAACCTGCTGCTGACCTCCCTGTGGCTCGTCCCCCTGATCGGCGCGGGGGCCGTCCTGCTCGTGCCGAAGGGGTCCGAGCGGCTCGTGAAGTACGTCGCCACGGCGTTCACGGCCGTCGCGTTCGCGCTGGCGCTCGCGGCGCTGGCCGCCTACGTCGGCGACGCCCGCGCCGCGGCCCCGCTGGCCGAGCGCGCGGCGAGCGACGGCTTCCTCGTCGTCCGCCACGACTGGATCCCGGCGTTCCACATCCAGTATTACCTGGGGCTGGACGGCATCAGCGTGAGCCTCGTCGTCCTCACCGGCCTGACGAGCCTGCTGGCCTGCCTGGCCTCATGGCCCATCGAGAAGCAGGTGCGGGGGTATTACTCGCTGTTCCTGCTGCTGGCGGCGAGCATGACGGGCGTGTTCCTGGCGCTCGACCTGTTCCTGTTCTACGTCTTCTTCGAGGTCATGCTGCTGCCGATGTACTTCCTGATCGCCCTCTGGGGGGGCGAGAATCGGGAATACGCGGCGATCAAGTTTTTGCTCTACACGCTGTTCGGCTCGGTCTTCATCCTGGTCGCGATCCTGATCCTCTACTTCTGGACCGGCGACGCCCCCGCGGGCGACTTCCGCGGCGGCTCGTTCGACATCGTGAAGCTGACGGCGATCGCCTCGACGACCGGGTATTACGGGCGCTGGATCCAGGACTGGGTGTTCGTGCTGTTCCTGGTCGGCTTCCTGGTGAAGCTGCCGTCGTTCCCGTTCCACACCTGGCTGCCCGACGCCCACGTCCAGGCGCCGACGCCCATCAGCATGATCCTGGCCGGCGTGCTGCTGAAGATCGGCGGCTACGGCATGATCCGCCTGGCCTGGCCGCTGGCGCCGGCCGGGGCGCTGGATTGGTCGTACGTCGTCGCGGCCCTGGGCGTCTTCAGCATCCTCTACGGCGCGCTCGCGGCGATGGCGCAAACCGACTTCAAGAAGCTGGTGGCGTACAGCTCGATCAGCCACATGGGGTACGTCACGCTGGGGATGGCGGCGATGAACCTGGCCGGCGGCGCGGGGTACTACGCCTACGGCGTCAACGGCGCCATGTACATGATGCTGGCCCACGGCATCACCTCGGCCGCGATGTTCTTCCTCGTCGGCGTCATCTACGACCGGGCCCACACCCGCGACCTGGACCGGCTCGGCGGCCTGAACAACGTCATGCCGCTCTACGGCGCGGTCTCCTATGTGATCTTCTTCGGCTCGATGGGCCTGCCGGGCCTGTGCGGGTTCGTGGCCGAGGTCTTCGTGGTGCTGGCCGCGTTCCGATACAGCGTGGCGCTGGGGGTCCTCGCCGCCGCCGCGGTCGTCCTCACGGCCGGCTACATCCTCTGGACGATCCAGCGCGTGTTCCTCGGCCGCAACGAGGCGTGGAAGGGCCTGCCCGACCTCTCCCCGCGCGAGATCGGCATCTCCGCCCCGCTCGTCGTCCTGACGGTCCTGATGGGCGTCTTCCCCCAGGCCCTCATCCTGAGCTGGATGAGCCCGTCCGTCGACCGCATGGTCGCCGGCGTCGCCTCCGGCGCGACCACGGCCGCCGGCCCGATGGCGGGGCGACCGGCGGAGGCCCCGGCGATCGTGGCCGAGGCGCGGTGAGCAAGTCGCGCCGCTGGCCATAACGGCCTTCCCCCCTCGCGGGGGAAGGTGGCCCGAAGGGCCGGATGAGGGGGACGACGCACCGGACGACCGTCGGGAGCCCGGGCCGGTCGAGCGGGCCTTCGGATCCCGACGACGACCGTGCTTCGCCTCCCCCTCTACTGACCCCTTCGGGGTCTGTCTTCCCCCGCGAGGGGGGAAGACGTCGAACGACCTCGTTTCACCCCGCGACGCCCCTCTGCTGGTCCCAGTAGAACCGCAGCGCGACGAACCCCGTGACCAGCGACACCATCGACAGCACGGCGAACGCGCCGGACCAGCCGAAGACGTTGCTGATCTGGGCCATGACCAGGCCGGAGGCCATCCCGCCGATGTAGCTGACGCCGTCGATGATCCCGGCGGCGGCGGCCGAGCCCTTCTTGCCGCCGAAGTCGAGCGCCACGGCGCCCGCGAGGAACGAGTAGGGGCCGACCAGCAGGAATCCCATCAGGCCCACCATCGCCGCCGGGCCGAAAGCCGTCCCGTGCGTGGCCTTCATCGCCAGCATCAGCAACGCCGCCGCCGCGGCCATCAGGCCCGCCACGATCACCAGCGCCCGCCCCCCCTTCCCCAGCTTGTCGCTCAGGAAGCCGACCATCAGGACGGAGACCCCGCCGAAGAACGGGAACCACGCGCTCTTGTCCGCGGCCTCGGCGTCGCTGAAGCCCAGGTCGTCCTTCAGGTAGAGCGGCGTCCAGTTCTGGAACGTCTCGCGGAGCAACGTCAGCCCGATGGAGAGGAGGCAGGCGTAGAGGAACACTCGGCTCCGCAGCAGCGGGCCCAGCACGTCCTTCAGGCCCGACGATCGCGCCTCCGCCCCCTCGGCTCCGAACAGGTTGTCCGGGTTCGGCTCGGGCTCGGCCTCGCCCACGTCGGCCGGGCTCTCGCGCAGGAAGACGGCGTTGAGGACGAACATCGCCGCCAGCACGCCGGCCGTGGCGAAGTACACCCCGCGCCAGGTGAAGCCGGAGTCGAGCAGCACCTTCATGAACTTTCGGGAGATGGCGTCGCCGAACAGGTAGCTCAGGCTGACGAACCCCATCACCGTGCCGAACCGACGGTGCGGGAACCACCGCGAGACCACCCGCACCACGCCCAACCAGCCCAGCGACTGCATGAACCGGTTCCCCACCGCCGCGACGGTGAAGTACGGCAGCGAACCGCCGAACGTGAAGGCGACCGTGCAGGCGATCGACCCCAGCATCCCCGCCAGGAAGATCCGCGAGCCCCCCAGCCGGTCGGTGATCCCGCCCCCCAGGAACTTCCCCGCCGCGTAGGCGAGCGCCCCCAGGGTGATGATCGACCCCAGGCCGATCTTCGCCTGGTCCGCCGTCATCCCGGAGGCCGTCAGCTCCTCGCGGATCATCGGGGTGCAGACCGGGAAGTTCGACCGGCAGAAGTAATACCCCGTGTAGCCCGCCATCAGCAGCGCGAGCGTCGCGAGCTGGAGTCGCTTCAGTCGGGGCGAGGCGGGAGTTTCGGCTTCGGGCGCGGCGTCGGTGCTCACGGCGGTTCCGTCGTGTTGGGCGTGGGGAGACGCGGTGGGCGATCGGTCGGATTCAGGAACGGGGGAATTCGCGGCCTTCCAGCTCCTCGATCGCGCGGCGGAGGTCGTCCGGCACGCGCGTCGGCCGCTGGAGATTGTAGTCGAAGACGACTAGCGTGGCGGTCCCCTCGGCGGCGAGGGCCTTCCGGGCGCGGCTGACGATCCGGTGCTCCAGGTCGATGCTGCTGATCCCAATCCGCGTCGCCCGCACGCCGACGTCGACGACGTCCGGGAACGTCAGTTGCCGCCGATAATCGTTGGCCACCGACGCCAGGATCGGCCCGATGTTCCGCTCGCGGTGCAGCCGCATCAGCCCCACCTTCTCCGCGTAGACGATCCGGGCCGTCTCGTACCAGCGGAAGTACCGGACGTGGTTGACGTGCCCCAGCGCGTCCTGGTCGCCCCAGTGCAGCGGGACCTCGATAGTCACCCGATAGTCCGCCAGCGGCGCGGAGACGTCGGCCGTCGCTCCCTCCCCCTCGCTCATCGCGGTCGCCCCTTCTTTCCCGAAACCTGGAATCCACGCGAGCCGGCCGGCGATCGTACCGGCAAGATGATGTCCTTTGACATCCCGGTCGACGGAAGCGCAACGACGAGCACCCCTCGGGTATGCCGCAAATCGTTAATCGATAGTCGAATCGGGCAGATCATCGGTGGTTTCTATTGAGATCGCGACGCGACGCCTTTAGGATGAGGCCGCTTCGTGCGGGGCCCCGAAGGGGCGGTGACGGCGGCCCCGTGGACTCACGGCCTCGACCCCGCAGCGGAGGGGATTTCCATCGCTCTCCCGTGCAGGTTGGCGACGATCGAACCAGACCCGGGGGCGGGTATCATGGCGCTGTTCGGCATTGCGTGGGCCCTCCTGTGCGTGGGCGTCGATCCTCCCGCCCCTGCATCCCCTCGGGGCGACCTCGCGGCCTACCCGACGGCCGGCGTCGCGTTCAGGGAACCGAGAGGATGGACCGAGCAATTAAGGAACGCGGGAAAGACGGTCGCGCGGTGGACAAACCCCGACTCCGAGCCTGAGAAACCCGCCGCCTTGATCATGATCGAATGCGCACGACCTAAGGTGGATTCCCTGGAGGAAACCGCCCAAGGGCTGGCACGGAACTTTCGCGGCGCGGTCGACGACCAGCCGACCTCACTGGACGGGGCGCGGGCCCTTCGAATCACCGCGACGAATCCCAGCAAGGCCCTCCGTCCGGTCGAGGCCCTGGCCGCGATCCACGACGGGCGTCTTTACCTGGTCATGGGCGGCGCGATATCCGGGCGATCCGTCAAGGATGAGATCGAGTCCATCCGCGCGAGTTGGACCTGGACCCGGATCGAGTCGCCGTCCGAGCACCTGGCGTTTCGCGACGAGCCGCTCCCCCTCGGGAGGGGCACCGCATCGATCAATGTTCCGGCATTGATGCACACCTATCCGACGGATGAGCCCGACCGGGTCCTGGAACTCGGGCTGCACAACTTCGCCCGCAATGAGCCGGATTTCCTGATTTATGCGCAGGTCGTGACGCTGGAACCGGGGCTGACCTTCGACAAGTTCAAGGGCCAACTGGCCGACGGGCTGCAGGCGCAAAACATCATCAACGGGCCGCTCGAATGGCGGACTTTGAGCGACACGCCCCCGCGCCTCATCTCCAACATGGTCGAATCCGGCGCGGCCTCGCCCGACGGCCCCAAGCAAGCCGCGTCCATACGGTGGGTCCTGGTGAAACTTGACGAGCGCCGAGTCGCCTCGGTCAACTTCACGCTCCCGGCGGCGGCGGCGGCGGCGGGGGAGCGGGACGTTTACATGAACCTCATGGAACGGATCGCGGAGTCGATCCGGCCCGGGGCCGACGTCGTCGAGCCTAAGGAAAAGGGCACCCAGCCGACCGGCGCGGACCGCATCCGGTAAGGTCGACCACCGACGCCAGGATCGGCCCGATGTTCCGCTCGCGGCGCAGCCGCATCAGCCCCACCTTCTCGGCGTAGACGATCCGGGGCGTCTCGTACCAGCGGAAGTAGCGGACGTGGTTGACGTGCCCCGGCGCGTCCTGGTCGCCCCAGGGCAGCGGCCCCTCGATCGTCACCACCTTCGGTCATCGTCGTCCCTCCCCGGAGAAGGGCTCCGCTGATATCCGCCCGCCTTCGCGGGATCGACGACCGGCGATCGGCTCCTCATTTTCAGAAAACCTGAAATCAGCTCGGGCCCGCCGGTGATCGTATCGGAGAGACGGTGCTCTTTGACAACTCGGGACGTGGATGAAGGCCGGAATGCCGTCCCCAGGCGGAAATAGGGCCGCCGAGCCTTGAGCCGGTCCGCCGCGACGTCGTCCCCTCTCCCGGCGGGAGAGGGGACGACGTCGCGGCGGGCGGCGGCCGCTCGAAGCGGGACCGCTCGGTCGGGCTCGCACCGTGACGGAATCCAGCGCGGATCTCCAACAAATCGATTCGAAGTCGACGGACGAACCCAACGGCAACAAGACGCAATCGCATGCAAAATCACAGCTTGCGTCACGGGAACACGCGCAGCGGCAAGGCGGACGGAGCCACCCTCCGGCCCCGCCGATCCTTACGCCGGGCGCTTCCAGACGAGGGTCCAGTGGCGGTCGGAGGTCATGGAGACGGCGTCGGCGGGGAGGCCGATGGAGGCGGCGAGGGCGGCGATCTCGGGGAGGGTGAGGGCGGCGTGGAGCGAGGCGCGGAAGAGTTCGCGGGCCTCGGGCGACTCGCCGCCGGCGTGCTCCTCCACCAACCGCGCCAGGGTCCCCTGATCATCAGGGCGGTAGAGGTCGCGGACGAACAGGGTGCCGCCGGGGGCGACGCGGTCGAGCATCGCGGCGAGGGCGGGCTTCGGGTCGGGGATGTGGTGGATGATCGTGTTGGTGATCACGGCCTCGCACCGGGCGTCGCCCAGGGCCGTCGGGGCCTTGGCGTCGCCCAGCACGAACCGGATGCGGTCGGTCAGGCCGGCCTCGGCGACGTTCCGCTCGGCCCGCTCGATCATGGCCGGGGCCAGGTCGAAGCCGACGAGCCGGGCGTTCGGGTCGGCCAGGGCCAGGGCGATCGGGATCCGGGCCGTGCCGGTCCCGACGTCGAGGATCTCGCCCCCCCGGCAGGGGCCGTGGGCGGCGAGGAAGTCCGCGACGAAGGCGTCGTTGACCGCCCGAT
Organism: Planctomycetales bacterium 71-10; assembly: GCA_001898385.1. Classification (GTDB taxonomy): domain Bacteria; phylum Planctomycetota; class Planctomycetia; order Isosphaerales; family Isosphaeraceae; genus Paludisphaera. The sequence goes on along the minus strand of MKTT01000083.1, from coordinate 61,939 downwards.
GGTCCATCGCGTCGTACTGGGCGACCTCCTCGGGGCCGTCCATCGACTCGGGCTCCAGGATGCGCGGGATCATCGGGGCGGCTCCTTCGATGCGGGGAGGATCAGAGCGAGTCGATGGCCTTGAGGGCCTCTTCCAGGCAGGCGCGGACGTCGTCCGCCGGGTCCTGCTCGTTCTCCTCGTACTCCAGGGCGACCAGGCCCTTGTAGTCGTTGGCCTTCAGGACCTTGAACAGGCCGGGGTAGTTGAGGTCCCCCTTGCCCAGGATCGTGAAGTGCTCGGCGTCCTTGACGTCCTTCAGGTGGACGCCGAAGACCCGCTTGCCGAAGACCTCGGCGGCGCGGACGGGGTCCTCCTTGGAGCGGAGGAAGTGGCCGCAGTCGATGCAGCAGCCGACGAGCGGGCTGTGGCCCTTGATGGCCTTGGCGACCACGTCGATGAGGTCGTAGCGGTGGCCCGGCCCGTGGTTGTGGATGCCGGCGCCGACCTGGAACTCGTCGACCAGCTTGTCCAGGTCGTCGAAGGCGTCCGGGTCGGGGTCGATGGAGAGGTACTCGATCCCCATCGCCTTGGCGAACTCGAAGTACTTGCGGTTCTCCGGCGAGCCCTTCTGGATGTGGACCACGCCGTAGCCGACGACCTGGACCTCGGCCCCCTCCAGCGCCTTCTTGTAGCCGGCGACGGCGGCCTCGTCGGCCGTGGTCGGGAGGTGGCCGGGGAAGGCCTCCCAGTAGCGGACGCCCAGCTTGTGGCTCACGGCCAGGGCCTTCTCCAGGCTGGACCGGCCGCCTTCCTTGTATCCCCGCAGCGAATAACTCTGGAGGCCCAGACGGAAGGGGGCGGAGCCGAGGGCCAGGGCGCGGGAAGGCCGGCCGAGGGCCAGCGCGCCGGCCGCGGCCAGGCCGCCGCCCAGGAATCCGCGGCGGGAGAGGTTCGTGGTCATGGGATCGTCCCGTCGAACGAGTTCGGTCGCGGGGGGAGGCGGGACGCCCCGGCCTCCGTCCGCATCGCGTCGCATGCGAGGCTACCCCAGCGCCGCGGCCCTCGCCAGGGCCTACCCGGCCCCGCCCGCCTTGCCGCCGCGACGACGGTTGTGGGATAGTGGAAGTCGGCCGAGGCCGGGGAGGATTCGCCATGACGACGAAGCGAGGGATCCGGGTCGCGATCGCGGCCCTCGGCGGCCTCCTGGCCCTGGCGCCCCCGCCGGCCCCGGCCGCCGTCACGCACGAGGAGGTCGAGCGGGCCATCCGCGACGGCGTCCGCTTCCTCAAGAAGCAGCAGAGCCCCGACACCGGCGGCTGGCGCGACTACAACGCCAACGAGGCCCGCACCGGCCTGACCAGCCTGGTCGCCCTCGCCCTCCTCACCGCCGGCGAGCCCGCCGACTCGCCCACGATCCAGTCGGCCCTGAATTACCTCCACCGCTTCTCGCCCGAGCAGCTCGACTCGACCTACGCCGTCGCCCTCCAGACGATGGTCTACGCCATGGCCGAGCCGGAGAAGGACAAGCTCCGGATCGCCGCCAACGCCGATTGGCTCGAGCGCGCCCAGATCAAGCCGGCCGACTCCGTCCCCTGGCCCGGCGCCTGGAGCTACAACCTCGCCAAGGTCGGCCGCCGCGGCGACAACTCCAACACCCAGTACGCCCTGCTCGGCCTGCACGCCGCCACCGAGGCCGGCGTCAACGTCAAGCCCGAGGTCTGGAACCTCGCCCGCGCCTACTGGGAGAACGCCCAGCGGGCCGACGGCGGCTGGGGCTACTACCACAAGAGCCAGGACCAGCTCTCCACCTCCAGCATGACCGCCGCCGGCATCTCCAGCCTGGTCATCACCGGCCTGCGGAAGTTCCAGGGGGCCGAGGAGATCCGCGGCGCGGCCATCCAGAACTGTGGCAAGGGGGGCGTGAACATCAACCTCCAGCGCGGCATCGGCTGGATGGCCAGCCGGTTCCAGGTCGGCCAGAACTTCCCCACCGGCCAGAGCTGGCGGCTCTACTTCCTCTACGGCGTCGAGCGCGCCGGCCGGCTCGGCGGCGTCCGGTTCTTCGGCGACCACGACTGGTATCGCGAGGGCGCCGAGGCCCTGGTCCACGAGCAGGACAAGCTCAGCGGCTCGTGGAAGGGGGCCGTGAACGAGGGCGACCCGCTCATCGCCACCAGCTTCGCGCTCTTGTTCCTGGCCAAGGGCCGCGCCCCCGTGCTGGTGAACAAGCTCCGCCACGGCCCCCGCGGCGACTGGGACAACGACCCGGACGACGTCCGCAACCTCGTCAACCTGGTCTCCCAAGACTGGAAGCACCTGCTCACCTGGCAGGAGGTCGACCCCGGCTCGGCCTCGGTGCAGGACCTGCTCCAGGCCCCGATCGCCTTCTTCAACGGCCACCTGGCCCCCGAGTTCTCCGACGTCGCCGTGCGGAACATCCGCGACTACGTCGACCAGGGGGGCTTCCTCGTCGCCGACGCCTGCTGCGGCCGGGAGGAGTTCGACGCCGGCTTCCGCGACCTCATGAAGCGGGTCTTCCCCGAGGAGGCGTACAAGCTCAGGCCCCTCTCGTCCGACCACCCCGTCTGGCGGGCCAAGCACCTGATCGCCCCGGACTCCTACCCGCTGTGGGGGATCAAGCACGGCTGCCGGACCGTCGTGATCTACTCGCCGAAGGACCTCTCCTGCTACTGGAACCAGATGGACCGCTCCGAGCGCGACCGCCGCAACGAGCACATCGCCAAGGCCACGATGGTCGGCCAGAACATCATCGACTACGCCACCGGCCGCGAGCTGCCGGCCGACAAGCTGGTCGTCCGCGAGGTCCACTCCTTCAAGGACGACGCCCCCAAGCGGGGGTCGCTGCGGATCGCCAAGCTCAAGCACTCCGGCGACTGGAACATCGCCCCCCTGGCGGTCCCCAACCTGATGGAGGCCCTGCGCAAGCCCCCCTTCGGCTTCGACGTGGCGGTCTCGCAGAAGGACCTGGCCCCGAGCGACCCGAGCCTGGTCTACTACCCGCTGATCTACTTCCACGGCCGCGCCGCGGCCTCGTTCACGCCCGAGGACGTGGAGGCCCTCCGCAAGCACGTCAACCCCGGCGGCGGGACCATCTTCGCCGACGCCGCCTGCGGCAGCCCCGGCTTCGACTCCGCCTTCCGCCGCTTCGCCGCCGAGCTGTTCCCGGACAACCCCCTCGTCCCCATCCCCAAGGACGACGAGCTGTTCACGGCGCAGGTCGGCCTGGACCTGAAGGACTGCCAGTACACCAAGGCCGCCGGCGGCGGCAAGGACTACCCCCAGCTCGAAGGCGTGAAGATCAACGGCCACTGGTCCATCATCTACTCCAAGTTCGACATCGGCTGCGCCCTGGAGCGGCACTCGGGCCTGGACTGCAAGGGCTACACCTACGAGAGCGCCCTGCGGATCGCGGCGAACATCGTGATCTACTCGACCCTCCCCTGACCCGCCCGGGATTGGGGTTGAAGGGGATCTCGGCCGGCGATTATAACCGGCACGATCCCGCCCCGGCCGGGTCGCCGGGGCCGGCGGACGCCCCTCGGACGTGCGGGCGCGAACCTTATTTGATGTCAGGACCAGGGCGATATGGCCGAAGATGCGGGCGCGCCGAAGGCGGGCTGTCTCGTGGACCTGAAGGGGCAGACCGCCCTGGTGACGGGGGCCTCGCGGGGCATCGGCCGCGCCATCGCCGTGAAGCTGGCGGCGTGCGGCGCGAGGGTGGTCGGCGTCGCCAGGACCCTGGAGGCGATGCAGGGGACCAAGGACGCCATCCTCGCCGCCGGCGGCGAGTTCGAGGGCTTCGCGGCCGACGTCGCCAAGGCCGAGGACGTCAAGCGGGTCGTCGACGAGGTCGAGGCCAAGTACCAGAAGATCCACGTCCTGGTGAACAACGCCGGGATCACCAAGGACGGCCTGATGCTCCGGATGGAGGACGACGCCTGGGACCAGGTGGTCGACGTCAACCTGAAGGGGACGTTCCTCTGGTGCCGCGCCGTCGGCGCGGTGATGATGCGGGGTCGCTACGGCCGGATCGTCAACATCAGCAGCGTGTCGGGCATCCGGGGCAACCCGGGCCAGGCCAACTACTCGGCGAGCAAGGCGGGCGTCATCGGCTTCAGCCAGACCATCGCCCGCGAGCTGGCCTCGCGCGGGATCACCGTGAACGTGGTCGCCCCCGGATTCATCACCACCGACATGACCGACGTCCTGCCGGACAAGATCAAGGCCGAGGTCAAGGAGCGCATCCCCCTGAAGCGCCTGGGCGCGCCCGAGGACATCGCCGAGATGGTGGCGTTCTTCAGCGGCCCGGCGTCGAGCTACGTCACCGGCCAGGTCGTGACGGTCGACGGCGGCATGACCGTCTGACGCCGGCGGCGGCCCGAATATCCTCCAGAAAGCATGGCCGAAGGCCGATTGGGTTGGGTAGCCTGGTAGGGGTCGCGACGCGGGCGCGGGATCTCGCGATCGCCCGGCCGTCCGGATGGACAAGGCCCCCGACCCATGCTATTTTGACTCGATCGATCGACGGATCCGGGATGCGGGGCCGTTCCAGGGAGGACGGGCCTCCGCCCGCCCCGACCCAGGGAGGAACCGCCCCCCCGTCGAAGGCCGCCGCCGGATGGGGCCCGCGCCCGATGCCGAGCGGAGCCGCCCCGCGCCGACCCGTCCCGGGGCGATCGCGACCGTACCCCTTGACCCCGACCCCTGCGTCCCCCATGGCTTGCGCCCCCGGCTCGGGCGATGGACCAGCAGGCCCGAATACCGAACCGACTCCAACCAGGAGGTCCGCCCGTGTCCGTGGAAGAGCGCGTGATCGAGATCGTCAGCGAGCAGATGGGTGTGTCGAAGGACCAGGTCAGCAAGGAGACGTCGTTCGTCAACGACCTCGGCGCCGACTCGCTGGACACCGTCGAGCTGGTCATGGAGTTCGAGGAGGAGTTCGACATCACCATCCCCGACGACGAGGCCGAGAAGATCCAGACGGTGGGCCAGGCGATCGACTACATCGAGCAGCACGCGCACGCCAAGTGACCCCGACGCGGCGGAGCCGGCCCCGGCCGGCCGCCGACGCGGGCCGCGCCAGGCCGCCCGGCCCGCCGGTCGGCCGCCCCCCCCTCACGCCCGCCCCCTGACCCGGCCGCAAGCCAAGCCTTTCCGCGAGACGAGACGATCATGGCAGAGACGCGACGCGTCGTCATCACCGGCATGGGGCTGGTCACGTCGCTGGGCGAGACCGTGGACGCCTTCTGGGAGGCGCTCTGCGCCGGCCGCAGCGGCGTCGGCCCGCTCGACCTGTTCGACACGACGGAGTTCAAGGTCCACTTCGGCGGCCAGGTCCGCGGCTGGGACGGGGCCGCGCGCTTCGGCGTGAAGGAGGCCCGCCACCTCGACCGCTTCGCCCAGTTCGCGCTGGCGGCCTCCGAGTCGGCCGTCGCCGACTCCGGCATCGACTTCTCCAAGCTCCCCGCCGAGAACTGCGGCGTCATGATCGGCTCGGGGATCGGCGGGCTCAACGAGTTCGAAGCCCAGCACACCGTGATGATGCAGAAGGGGCCCTCCCGCATCAGCCCCTTCACCATCCCCAAGCTGATGGTCAACGCCGGCAGCGGCCAGGTCTCCATCCGCTGGGGCCTCCGCGGGCCGATCACCTCCACGGCCACGGCCTGCGCCTCGGCCTCCAACGCCATGGGCGACGCCTTGAAGCTGATCCAGTGCGGCGACGCCGACGTCATCATCACCGGCGGCAGCGAGGCGGCCATCACCCACATGGGCCTGGGCGGCTTCGCCTCCATGCGGGCCCTCTCCACCCGCAACGACGACCCCGCGCGCGCCAGCCGCCCGTTCGACCGCGATCGCGACGGCTTCGTCATGGGCGAGGGCGCCGGCATCCTGATCTTCGAAGCCGAGGAGATCGCCCGCGCCCGCGGCGCCCGCATCTACGCCGAGGTGCTGGGCTACGGCACCGCCGGCGACGGCTACCACATCACCGCCCCCGACGAGCAGGGCCGCGGCGCCGCCCGCGCCATGAAGCGCTGCCTGGCCGACGCCCGCATCCCCCTGGACGCCGTCGACTACATCAACGCCCACGGCACCAGCACCCCGCTCGGCGACCTCGCCGAGACCGTCGCCATGAAGACGGTCTTCGGCCCGCACGCCCAACGCCTCCAGATCTCCAGCAGCAAGAGCCAGCTCGGCCACCTCCTGGGCGCCTCCGGCGGCGTCGAGCTGATCGCCTCGGTCCTGGCCATCCACCGCGGCGTCCTCCCCCCCACCATCAACCTCGATGAGCCCGGCGAGGGCTGCGACCTGGACTACATCCCCAACGTCGCCCGCGAGGCCAAGGTGGACCACGTCATGTCCAACAGCTTCGGCTTCGGCGGCCACAACGCCAGCCTCCTCGTCGGCCGCCACTCCGGCTGACGCCCCCGTCGAGATCCGCCGCGACGGTCGGGGTGGTCCTCCCGGCTGGGACGGGCCGCCCGCGGGCCTCGCTCGGGTTGAACCGCGGCCGTGCAGGGCCCATAATGATTCCCATGAGCCGTCCCGCGCGCCGTCGCGCCGGGGGACGGCCGCCCTCCTCCGCATCCCCCCTGCACTGCATCAACAGGTGAAGCGAACATGGCGCGTCGGCGTGTCGGATTGTGGCTCGTGGGGGCCTTCGGCGGGGTCGGGACCACCATCACCGTCGGGCTCGCCGCGATGGCGAAGGGGCTCGTCGACCAGGTCGGGCTGACGACCGACCTGCCGGCCTTCCGCGACCTCCCCCTCCCCGACCCGGGCGACTTCGTCGTCGGCGGCCACGAGATCCGCGAGACCTCCTTCGACGCCTCCGCCCAGGAGTTCCGCGACGCCTCCGGCGTCTTCGACGCCGAATGGCTCCGCGCCTGCCGCGAGGAGCTGGCCGCGGCCTCGGCCCGCGTCCGCCCCGCCCCGCGCTACGGCCTGAGCCCGACCGTCGCCAAGCTCGGCGACTGGCGGGCGGACGACGCCGACGGCACCGCCCGCGAGGCCGTCGACCGCATCGCCGCCGACCTCGACGCCTTCATCCAGGCCGAGGGGATCGATCACCTCATCGTCCTGAACGTCTCCAGCACCGAGCCCCCGTTCCGCACCGGCTCGCCGCACGAGTCGCTGGCGGCGCTGGAGGCCGTGCTCGACCGGCCCGGCGACCCCGTCCTGCCGTCCAGCTCGCTCTACGCCCTGGCGGCGTTCCGAGGCGGCCACACCTACCTGAACTTCACGCCCAGCCTGGGCGGGTCGTTCCCCGCCGCGCACGAGCTGGCGGCGAAGACGGGTTCGCTGTATGGCGGCAAGGACGGCAAGACCGGCGAGACCCTGATGAAGACGGTGCTGGCGCCGATGTTCGCCCACCGGAACTTCAAGGTCATGAGCTGGGTCGGCCACAACATCTTCGGCAACCGCGACGGCGTGGTGCTGGACGACCCCCACAACAAGTCGTCCAAGGTCGAGACCAAGGACAAGGTCATCACCGAGATCCTCGGCTACAAGCCGGCCTCGGTCGTCTCGATCGAGTACGTCCCGGACATGGGCGACTGGAAGACCGCCTGGGACCACATCCACTTCAAGGGCTTCCTCGGCACGAAGATGGCCCTGCAATTCACCTGGCAAGGGTGCGACAGCCTCCTCGCCGCCCCCCTCGGCGTCGACCTCGCCCGCTTCGCCGACGTGGAGAAACAGCGCGGCGGCAAGGGCCTGATGCTCCACCTCTCCTGCTTCTTCAAGGGCCCCGAGGGCGACCCCGAGAACGACTTCTTCAAGCAGTTCGCCCGCCTCGAAGCCTACGCCGCCGCCATCAAGGCGGGGGCGAAGTAGCCGGCCGCCTGCATCGAATCGGCCCGCCCCCCTCAACCGCCGCATCGAGACCGCCGCCGTGAAACTCGCCTTCAGCTCGAATGCGTATTTGAAGCACCCGTTCGACGAGACCGCGGAGCGGATCGCGGCGATCGGGTATGACGGCCTGGAGCTGCTGGCCGACGTCCCCCACGCCTGGCCGGCGGGGCTGCTGGAAGGGCCCAAGAAGGCCATCCGCGAGGCGATGGCGCGGACGGGCCTGGAGTTCTCGAACATCAACGCGTTCATGATGAACGCGGTGGCCGACCATCGCCAGCCGTACTGGCATCCGTCGTTCATCGAGCCCGACCCGAACTACGCCCGCGTGCGGATCGACCACACCCGACGGGCGCTGGACCTCTGCGCCGAGCTGGGCGCGCCGCACATCACCACCGAGCCGGGTGGGCCGATCCCGCCGGGCGTCTCGCGGGCGCAGGCCGTCGACCAGTTCGTCGAAGTGCTCAAGCCCCTGGCCGAGCACGCGGAGAAGCTGGGGATCCTGCTCCTCATCGAGCCCGAGCCGGAACTGCTGCTGGAGCGGACCGATCAGTACGTCGAGATCCACGAGCGCGTCGGGTCGGAGGCGCTGGGGCTGAACTTCGACGTCGGCCACGCCTTCTGCATGTCGGAAGACCTGCCGAAGGCCATCGCCGCACTGGCTCCCCTGACGAGGCACTACCACCTGGAGGACATCGCCGCGACGCGGGTCCACCACCACATGGTCCCGGGCGACGGCGTCATCGACTTCGCCGAGGTCGTCTCGGCGATCAAGTCCACCGGCTACGACGGCTGGCTGACGGTCGAGCTGTACCCGTTCCAGGACGACCCGGACGCCGCGGCGCGTCGGGCCTACGAAGTCCTCAAGCCGCTGGTCGGATGAGCCGGGTCGCGATCAAGCCGGTCCTCCAGCTCGTCCGGCTCCCCAATGTCTTCACCGCCGCGGCCGACGGCCTCGCCGGCTGGCTGATCGTCGGCGGCGCGCTCGACGACCTGCGCGGCTGGCTGCCGATCGCGGGGGCCTCGATGAGCCTCTATGCCGCCGGGATGGCCCTGAACGACTGGTTCGACCTGGAGGTCGACCGCGCCGAGCGCCCCGGCCGGCCGCTCCCCTCGGGCGCGGTGCCGATCGGCCTGGCCGCGGCGATCGGCTGGGGCGGGCTGGCGCTCGGCCTGGCGCTGGCGTCCCTGGCGGGCCCAGCGCTCGTGGTCGCCGGGCTGCTGGCGGCGGCGATCGTCTTCTACGACGCCTGGGCCAAACAAATGTGGCTCGGGCCGTGGGCGATGGGGGCGTGCCGCGGGCTGAACATGCTGATGGGCGTCGTCGCGGCCCGCCGGCCGGAGAGCCCCGCGGCGTGGGCCGGGGCGTTCGCGTTCGGCCTGTTCGTGGCGGGCGTCACCTGGATCAGCCGGTCCGAGGCGTTCGGCGGCGGGGCGAGGAACCTGAAAATCGGGCTCTGGGTCCAGCGAGCGGCCGTGGCCCTGCTCGGCGTCGTCGTGCTCGCGATCGCCGACCCGCTCGACTGCGCGGCCTCGTTCCTGGGCGTGTTCGTCCTGGCGGCGGTGGCGTTCAAGGTCTTCGCGGCCGGGACGCGGGCGCTGCGGAGCCCGTCGCCGGAGAGGGTCCAGAAGGCCGTGAAGACGGGCGTGCTGTCGCTGGTCTGGCTCGACGTGGCCCTGGTCGCCGCGGCGTGCGGGCCGCTCCCGGCGCTGGCCGTGGCGGCGTTCTGGCCCCCGGCCTTCCTGCTGGCCCGCCGGCTCTACGCGACGTGAATCGAGGTCGCCCGATGCTCCTGGGTTACAACACCAACGGCCTCGCCCACCACCGCCTGTCCGACGCCATCCGGCTGCTGGCCGACGAGGGCTACGAGAGCGTCGCCGTCACGCTCGACGCCGCAGCGCTCGATCCCTACGACGACCCGGCCGTCCTGTCGCGCCAGGTCGTCGCCACGCGCGACCTGCTGGACTCGCTGGGCCTCGGCCGGGTCGTCGAGACCGGCGCTCGCTACCTCCTCAACCCGAGGCTCAAGCACGACCCGACCCTGATGGACCCCGACCCCGTCCGCCGCGCCCTGCGGGTCGACTTCCTCAAGCGTGCGATCGACATGGCCGCGGCGCTCGACTCGGGGATCGTCTCGTTCTGGTCGGGCATCCTCCGCGACGGGGCGACCGAGGACCAGGCGATGGACCGGCTGGCCGCGGCACTGCGGCCGGTGGTCGAGCACGCCGAGGCGAAGGGCGTGCGGCTGGCGTTCGAGCCCGAGCCGGGGATGTTCATCGACACCTTCGACCGCTTCGCCCGGCTCGACGAACGCATCAAGCACCCGCTGTTCGACCTGACCGTGGACGTCGGCCACGTCCACTGCATCGAGCGCGGGCCGATCGCCGATCACATCCGGCGCTGGGGGCCTCGGATCGCCAACGTCCACATCGAGGACATGGTCGAGGGCGTCCACGACCACCTGATGTTCGGCGAGGGGACGATGGACTTCCCGCCGATCCTCGCGGCGCTGCGCGAGGTCGGCTACGGCGGCGGCCTCCATGTCGAGCTGAGCCGCCACAGCCACGCCGGGGCCGACGCCCTGCGGCGGGCGAAGGAGTTCCTGACGCCCCTCCTCGGCCGCGCGGAGGTCACGGACCGCCGGCCGACCCGTACCACGCCGTAAATCACCCGTGCGTGGCGCGACCGTTCGCGGGCGCGCGGATCGCATATCCGATCCGCGAGGCGCACCCCAATCAGGCGTCGGGATCGGCCGCCCGACGCGCGCCGGGCCGCGGAACGGCCGAGGATTCTCCGGGACGCGGCCGATGATCGTTCGAGGTCCGTCGTAGCCGCCGAGTGACCCCCGAGAGGCCCGTCATGACATCCCGATGCCGCAGGCCGGCGCCGTCGCGAGGTTTCACGCTGATCGAGCTGCTGGTGGTGATCGCCATCATCGCGGTCCTCATCGCCCTCCTCCTCCCCGCCGTGCAGGCGGCGCGCGAGGCGGCGCGGCGCTCGCAGTGCGTGAACAATCTGAAGCAGATCGGCCTGGCCTGCATGAACTACGAGAGCGCCCACGGGTCGCTCCCGCTCGGCCGGGTCATGAACGGGCCGATGGACGTCGCGTTCAACTGCGACTACGGCACCCAGGGGGCCCCGCGGGGCTGGTCGCTGTTCGCCCTGATCCTCGCCAACATGGAGCAGTCGACGGTCTACAACGCGCTAAACTTCCATTTCGCGTCCGCGGAGAGCATGGGGGCGTTCGGGCACGCCGGGGCGGTCAACTCGACGGGGACGGGGGTCTGGATCGCCTCGTACGTCTGCCCGAGCGAGGAAGGCGGGTGGCGACAGACCACCGGGACGGCCGGCGACCGCTACTCCCCGTCGTCCTACGCGGCGAACGGCGGCACCTGGAACACGGTGGGCTACTACGCCGGACCCGAGTGCTGGCAGGGGGAAGTCAGCAACGGGGCCTTCGGCGACTCGACGTCACACCGGATCTCCTCGTTCACCGACGGCACCAGCAACACCATCCTCGTCGGCGAGACCAGCCGGTTCCGCAACGACCCCGACCCCGTCTTCAACCAGTGGACGAACACGTTCTACTGGGGGTCGAACTACCCGGTCGAGAACACGACCCGGCCCCAGGGGATCGCCTTCACGCTCCCGCGCATCAACGCCCCGCTCAAGGGGGGCGACGGCGACCTGCTCCCCCCCGGCACGACCTACCCCGACATGTCCGACTACAAGGCGTGGACCCTGAACGTCCCGCTCTACAAGGAATTCGGCCAGTGGGGCTTCCGCAGCCAGCACCCCGGCGGGGCCAACTTCGTCTTCGCCGACGGCTCGGTGAAGTTCCTCAAGGAGTCGATCGGCATCGCGACCTACATGGCCCTCGGGACCCGGGACCAGGGCGAAATCGTCAGCGCCGACTCCTACTGAGTGTCTGTTTTAGAAGGTGCATTGGAACGTCCTTCCCCCCTGGCGGGGGAAGGTGGCCCGCAGGGCCGGATGAGGGAGACGACGCGCCGGACGGCCGTCGTGATCCCGAGCCGGTCGGACGGGCCTTCGAATCCCGACGGAGCCGGTGCATAGCGTCCCCCTCATCCGACCCCTTCGGGGTCTGCCTTCCCCCGCGAGGGGGGAAGGCGTCGCGGTGCCCCGCGACCTTCTGGAACAGTCTTTGGCATCCCCAACCCGCCCCCTGGCCCGGCGAGCCCCACGTCGATGCGAACCCGACCCGCCTTCCTCGCCCCCTCCCTGCTGCTGGCCCTCGTCGCCGGCTGCGGCCCTCAGAGCGGACCCGTCGCCCCGCCCCCGCCGGCCGACGCCGCGCCCGCCGCGGACGGCCCCAATCGCGAATGGCAGGGGAAGCGCAAGGTCGGCGACGCGGTCCGCAAGGCGCACCGGGCGCTCAATTGACGCGCGTCTGCTCCGTCGAAGACATCGGAGTGGGAGCATGAATCCCCCCTTCTCCCCTCGTGGTGCTCCGTCGAAAACGCTGAGAGCGAGCGTGCATAATCCCTTCTCCCCTTGAGGGAGAAGGTGGCCCGAAGGGCCGGATGAGGGGTGGCGCGACCGGGGCCGTGGGACGCAAAGCCGGGATTCGATGAGGGATGCGGAGGCGATCGACCCCTCATCCGGCCTCCGGCCACCTTCTCCCTCAAGGGGAGAAGGATGCTTGTCATCACCCTCTTCCTATGTTTTCGACGCAGCACCCTCGTGGGAGAAGGACGCTTTTCATCAGCTTCCTCTTATGTTTTCGACGGAACAATGCGCGTCCGTTTCAGCGTCTCCAGGAAGCTGAGCATCAGTCGCGACTGGTAGCGGTCGGGGTTCCAGCAGGCGGTGATGGTGCGCGAGGGGCGCTCGCCGTCGAGGGACCGATAGCGGAGCCGGCCCGACGGATCGGGTCGGACGGCCATCGCGGGGACGAGCGAGATGCCGAAGCCCTGCGCGACCAGCTCTTGCACCGTCGCGAGCTGGCTCACCCGGCCGGTGGTCACGGGCTGGAACAGTCGACGACGGCAGAAGCCGCGGATGTCGTCGGAGAGGCAATGCGCCTCGTCCAACAGGACGAACGGGAAGTCGCGGAGGTCGTCCAGCTCCACCCGATCGCGGCCGGCCAGCGGGTGGTCGGCCGCCGTGACCAGCAGCAACTCCTCCTGGAACAGGGTCTCGAACTTCAGGTAGCCGCGCGAGGCCGGCATCGCCAGCACGCCGACGTCGATCTCGCCGAGGCCGCAGCGGCGGACGACCGCCTCCGTCACCTCCTCGTTCACCTCCACCCGCGCCCGGGGGTGGCGGTCGTGGAACGTCTCCAGCAGGCCCGGCATCAGGTACGGCGCGACCGTCGGGATGGCCGAGACCACCACCTTCCCCGTCTCGCCGTCGTCGCACAGCAGCCGCGCCGTATCCTCCACGAGCGAAACGATCTGCATCGCCCGTCGTCGAAGCGTCTCGCCCGCCTCCGTGAGCGCCACCTGCCTCCCCTGCCGCTCGAACAGCGGCCGGCCCAGGGTCGCCTCCAGCTTGCCGATCTGCTGGCTGATCGCCGGCTGGCTCACCCCGCAGTCCCGCGCCGCGCGGGTGAAGCTCCCCTGCTCCGCCACCTTCAGGAACATCCGGAGCTGCTGGATTTCCATAATCTGTCCTTATAGCACCTATGCCGATCGCGCCCGTTGAATTATACGGTTCAGCGATTACTATAAGGACGGAAACCGCCGGAGAGATCAGACGCCGGCCGAGGACGCTCTCGGCCGAGGCCCAGTATCCCGGACATTGGAGATCGAGCGAAGATGTTGACCGTCGGCGACAAGTTCCCCGCGTTCACGGCGAAGGCGAGCTTCAACAGCGGCCCCGAGGCCCTCGTGACCGTCAGCGACGAGCAGTACGAAGGCAAGTGGGTGGTCTACTTCTTCTACCCGAAGGACTTCACGTTCGTCTGCCCGACGGAGCTGGTGGAGTTCAGCCGCCGGCTGCCGGATTTCAAGGACCGCGACTGCGAGGTCGTCGGCGGCAGCACGGACAACGAGTTCTCGCACCTGGCCTGGAGCCGCGACCACGACGACCTGCACAACCTGAACTACCCGCTGATCGCCGCGCAGAAGCTCGCCCCGGCGCTGGGGATCTGCGACCCGGTCGAGGGCTACGCCAACCGGGCGACGTTCCTGGTCGACCCCAACGGCGTCATCCAGTGGGTCGCGGTCTACAACGGCAACGTCGGCCGGAGCGTCGACGAGATCCTGCGGGTCCTCGACGCCGTGCAGTCCGACGAGCTGTGCCCCTGCAACTGGAAGAAGGGCGAGGCCACGATCCAGGCCTGACCCTCCCCGAAGGTCGGTTCCGGCGGGGCCGTCGCCGCGATGCTGCGACGCCGGCGGCCCCGCCGCTCCACCCATCAGGCGTGCCTTCGGGTTTTGGCGGATCGTCGCGGACTCGCGGACGTCTTCCCCCCTCGCGGGGGAAGACAGACGCCGAAGGCGTCAGATGAGGGGGACGCGAAACACGGAGGCCGTGGGAATTCGACGGACCGCCCGACCGGCCCCGGATCCCGACGGCCGTCTCGCTCGTCGTCCCCCTTGTATGTTGAAAGGGGCCGTGAGATGGCTTCACATAGCGAGGGGACGCGAGGCGGCAGACCGACACCCCCTAGGTCTCCCGAGGCCGTGGATGAGCAAGGGTCGCCGCCCCGCACTTCAACGCCGCGTCGCCGAGCCCGAACAGTCGAGCGGCCCTCGAGGCCGCATAGCAAGGGGGGGCCGATCGACGCAACCGGACCGACGCCGAAGCCCGGGCCGAAGGCCCGGGCGCGGCCCCAGGAGGACCGCGCCATGGGGACGCCCGCACCGGAGACGTTCGTGGGGATCGACGTGTCCAAGGCCGAGCCGGCCGTGGCCGTGGGCGACGACGGGCCGGCGTTCACGACGGCCAACACGCCCGAGGGCCGCGCCGAGCTGGTCGCCCGGCTCCTGCCGCTGCGGCCCCGCCGCGTCGCGATGGAGGCCACCGGCCGGTACGGGGAGGCCGCCGCCGCGGCCCTGGCCGCGGCCGGCCTGCCCGTCGACGTCGTCAACCCCAAGCAGGCCGCCGCCTTCGCCAGGGCGATGGGCCGCCTGGCGAAGACCGACGCGATCGACGCGAGGTCCCCGGCCGCCTTCGCCCGGGCCCTCCCCGGCGAGCCTAGGCCGCTGCCCGACGCCGCCGCCCGCGAGCTGGAGGCGCTGCTCGCCCGCCGCCGCCAGTTGGTGCAGATGGCCTCGATGGAGAAGAACCGCCTGGAGGCCGCCGCCTCGCGGCGCGTGGCCCGCGACATCGAGGCGCACCTGCGGTGGCTGGGGTCGCACCTCAAGGACGTCGACCGCGAGCTGGGCGAGAAGATCCGCTCCAGCCCGGCGTGGCGCGAGAAGGACGACCTGCTGCGCGACGTGCCGGGGATCGGCCCGGTCCTGAGCCGGACGCTCCTGGCCGCGCTCCCCGAGCTGGGCCGCCTGACCCGCGGCCAGGTCTCGGCCCTGGCCGGCTTGGCCCCGATGGCCGCCGAGAGCGGCGGGTGGAAGGGCCGTCGGCACATCCAGGGGGGCCGTGCGGCGGTGCGCTCGGCGCTGTACATGGCGGCCCTGGCGGCGCGGCGGTTCAACCCGGCGCTGCGGGCGTTCGCCGACCGCCTGGAGGCGGCCGGCAAGCCGGCCAAGGTCGTCCTGATCGCCGTCGCGAGGAAGCTCCTGACCATCGCCAACGCCCTCCTCCGCGACATGAAGCCCTGGGACCCCGGCCGGAACGCCACCACGCCCGATCCGGCGTGAAATCCGCTTGACTCGAAACACAGTCGCTCATCCGGCCCTCCGGGCCACCTTCCCCCGCCAGGGGGGAAGGCCGTTACGACGTCCCCACGGCTTCCGTCGCAAGTCGCCGCAATCCCAAGGCACACCCCACCCATCCCCCTGAGGAGAGGACGATGCGCACCCTCGACGAGCTGAAGGCGACCCTCGGCGACGACACCAAGGA
The DNA here is from genome assembly GCA_001898385.1 of Planctomycetales bacterium 71-10. Classification (GTDB taxonomy): domain Bacteria; phylum Planctomycetota; class Planctomycetia; order Isosphaerales; family Isosphaeraceae; genus Paludisphaera. Next base: position 46,100 of record MKTT01000083.1, on the reverse strand, counting down.
CATGCGGCTGAACCTGGGCAACGTCCTGGACAACGGCGACCTGGAGCCGGCCGAGCGCTGGGCCGTGGCGCTGGCCTCGGCGTACTTCCTCCGGGCCGGCGAGCTGGTCGAGGCGATCGCGACGGCCGGCGCGGCCCACCTGACCCCCGCGGCGATCGCCGACGCCAAGGCCGCCGCCGCCATCATGGGCATGAACACGGTCTACTACCGGTTCCGCCACATGATCGGCAAGCCGAGCTACTCCCAGCGCCAGGCGGGCCTGAGGATGGCCCGGATGGGCAAGCCGGCGACCACCAAGGCCCTGTTCGAACTGGCCTCGATGGCCTGCGCCGCGCTGGCCGGCTGCGAGATGTGCATCAAGGCCCACGAGCAGAGCCTGCTGAACGAGGGCTACTCCGAGGACCGCGTCCACCAGGCCGTGCGGATCGCGGCGGTGGTGAACGGCTTCCTCATCGCCACGGCCGCCGAGGCGCCGGCGACGGTCGCCTGACCGGCCCCATTAGCACCAAAATCCGCTTTATTGACACTTTCGTCACACGGCTCTATGATTCGAGTCGAGGGGCGGGTCCCGAATCCCCTGATCCCGAGGGGTCGGCGACGCGGTCCGACGACCCGAGGCCGATTCATGAGCACATTCTACTACAATGCCGAGTCGGAAGGGATCAGGCGGGCCATCCTGCAATCCTCGGCCCCTACGATTGGGCTGCCGGACGGCGTCTTCGTCGTCCGCGCCGACGATGGCGAGACGTTCTATTTGGATACGTCCATCTTCACCCGCTCGGCGACGATCGTGGTGAGGTCCGAGGACTGCCGCCCCGGGGCGTCGCTCTACACGATCCTGGTGACGAATCACAAGGACAAAAGCCTCCGGGCGAAGGTCGGGGGATGGCTGGACGACAAGGCGACGTCGACCCCGCTTGAGAAAGGGGCCGAGAAGATGGGGGCGGCGGCCGGGAGGGCGATCGGCAAGCTGATGGGCAACGCCGCGCGGGGGGCCGCCGTCGGATCCAACGTCGTCTCGACGATGATCGAGGTTTTGTCGGCGGACTCGACCGGGATGGGGGCGGCGGCCTATCACACCAGGAGGGAGATCCGTTCGAGCGGGGGCCGCACCGCCACCCTCCTCATCAGCGGCGAGAAGCCCCCATGGCGTCCCCGATCCGCCCGGCCCTGAAGGCCGCGGCCTTGAAAAAGCGTGATGACAACCATCCTTTTCCCCAAGACAACCGGGGAGGATGCTTGCTCGCTCCCCCGGGTTCTCGACGGAGCACCGCGAGGGGAAGACGCCGAGCATCGGCCGCCAAAACCCAAAGGTTCACCCCGCGGCTCGGCCTGATTGACCGCTCCGCGCGGCCTTCCTAGAATGTCACGACCCTCGGGCCGCGGGGTCGGCCGCCGCCCCATGGGCCGGCGGGGTGGTCGGCGTGCGGGCGGGCGGACCTTCGGGCGTCAGATGGCGATCACCTACTACAAGCGGCTGCGCATGGAGGTCGACCTGGACGGGTCGAACCTGTCGCCGCCGCTGCCCGGCCGGTTCTTCTGGGCTCCGTGGGACGAGACGCTCCTGGCCGAGCACGCCGAGATCAAGTACCAGAGCTTCTGCGACGCCGTCGACGCCTCGGTCTTCCCCTGCCTGGGGGACCGCCACGGCTGCCTCCGGCTGATGCGGGAGATCCGCCGCAAGCCCGGGTTCCTCCCGGCCGCCACCTGGCTCATCGCCTCCCCGGATGGTTATATCGGGACGATCCAGGGGGTCGTGGACTACGGCCCGATCGGTGCCATCCAGAACGTCGGGGTTCTGCCGGCCTACCGCGGACTCGGCCTGGGCCGGGCGCTGGTGAACCGGGCGCTGTGGGGCTTCCACCAGGCCGGCCTGCGGAAGGCGTACCTGGAGGTGACGGCCGAGAACCGCGCCGCCGTGATGCTGTACAAGGCGCTGGGGTTCCGCAAGGCGAAGACGCTGTACAAGGCGGTCGACGCCTCCTGAGCCCGGGGCGCGGGCCGGCCTTCCGCGGCGGGGGCGCTTGCGTGTATCCTCGGTGCGGCCCCTCGACCGGAGCGGGCCGAGAGATCCACAGGACCGAGCGGCGTCCGGCCCCGCGGGGGGCGGCGGCCCGCTCGCAATCGGGGGGACGCCGTGCCGGCGCAAACCGCGACGATCCAGCAGCACGAGTACCCCAACGGCCTGGTGCTCGTCGCCGAGGCGATGCCCGGCGTGCAGTCGGCCTCGTTCACCCTGCTGATCCCCGCCGGGGCCGCCTACGAGGTCGCCGAGGGCCTTCAGGTCGGCGGCGGGGCCGCCACCATGGCCTGCGAATGGCTGATGCGAGGCGCCGGCGACCGCGACAGCCGCGCCCTGCTGAACGACCTGGACGACCTGGGCGTCAGCCACTCGGAGAGCGCCCAGACGCTCCACACCAGCTTCGCCGCCGCCACCCTGGGGGCGAACCTGATCCCCGCCCTGGAGATCTTCGCCGACGTCGTCCTCCGCCCCCGGTTCGAAGACGAGGAGGTGGAGCCGATCCGCTCGCTCTGCCTCCAGAACCTCCGGAGCCTGGAGGACGACCCCGGCTCCAAGGTGATCTACGAGCTGCGCCGGCGGCACTTCCCCGAGCCCTGGGGCCGCCCCTCGCCCGGGTCGGCCGAGGACGTGGCGCGGATCGCCCCCAAGTCGCTGCGGGCCTTCCACCGGGCCGCGTACCGCCCCAACGGGGCCATCCTGGGCGTCGCCGGCGCGATCGACTGGTCCCGCCTCCGCGACGCCGTCGGCGAGCTGTTCGGCCGCTGGGAGCCCCGCCCGGAGCCGAGGCTCGTCGAGACGCCCGCCGGGCCGAAGCTCGACCACATCGCCCGCGAGACCCAGCAGATCCAGATCGCCATGGCCGCCCCCGCGGCGACCGTCGCCGGGCCCGACTACTACCGCGCCCGCGCCGCCGTCGCGATCCTCGGCGGCTACTCCTCCGCCCGGCTGTTCACCGAGGTCCGCGAGAAGCGCGGGCTCTGCTACTCGGTCTACGCCAGCTACGAGGGCCAGCGGAACCGCGGCGCCATGCTCAGCTACGCCGGCACCTCCACCGAGCGAGCCCAGGAGACCCTAGACGTCATGCTCGCCGAGTTCGCCCGCCTGGCCGACGGCGGCGTCGACCTGGAGGAGCTGGACACCATGCGGGCCGGCCTCAAGTCGTCGCTCATCATGGCCCAGGAGTCCAGCATGAGCCGGTCGAACGCCCTGGCGTCCGACTGGTACTTCCTCGGCCGCGTCCGCCCGCTCGACGAGATCTCCGCCGAGCTGGACGCCCTGACGCCCGAGTCGGTCTCCGGCTACGCGAAGACCCTCCTGAAGCCGGGCGAGCTGACCATCCTGACGCTGGGCCCCACCCCCCTGGACGTGAAGCTCCCGGCCTGAACGGGCCCCGGGGCGGAGGACCGAACGCGATGCGATTCCACCACACGACGCTCGACAACGGCCTGGAAGTGATCGCCGAGCTGAACGACGACGCGCACTCGATCGCCGCCGGCTTCTTCGTGAAGGCCGGCAGCCGCGACGAGACCCCCGAGCTGGCCGGCGTCTCCCACTTCCTGGAGCACATGACGTTCAAGGGGACCGCCCGCCGCGACGCCCTGGCCGTCAACAAGGACTTCGACCGCGTCGGCGCCAAGCACAACGCCCAGACGTCCGAGGAAGACACCTTCTACCACTTCACCTGCCTCCCGGAATACCTCCCGCGCGCCTTCGACGTCCTGGCCGACATCCTCCGCCCCACCCTCCGCGAGGACGACTTCGAGACCGAGAAGAAGGTCATCATCGAAGAGATCCGGATGTACATGGACAACCCCATGTCCGTCGCCTACGAGGCGGCCAAGGCGGCCCACTTCGGCGGCCACCCGCTGGGGAACAGCATCCTCGGCACGGTCGACTCCATCACCGCCATGAAGGCCGAGGACATGCGGGCCTACTTCGCCAGCCGCTACAGCCCGGCGAACATCGTCCTGGGCTTCGCCGGCAAGGGGGACTGGGGCCAGCTCGTCGAGCTGGCGTCGAACCACTGCCGCGCCTGGGCCGGCGACCGACCGACCCGCGAGGCCCGGCCCGTCCGCGGCCGTCGCGCCTTCGAGGCCATCCTCCGCGAGGAGGACCTCCAGCAGACCATCGTCGGCGTCTCCGACGGCCCCCCGCTGGAGAGCGAGGACCGCTACGCCGCCCACCTGCTGGCCACCATCCTCGGCGACCACACCAGCTCCCACCTCTACTGGGCGCTGGTCGACCCCGGCTACGCCGACGGCGCCGAGATCAGCTACCAGGACTACAACCAGGCCGGCGGCTTCTACACCTTCCTCTCCTGCGAGCCCGACGACGTCGACGACAACCTCGGGCGCATCGCCGAGGTCTGCCGCGACGCCATGGCGAAGGGCGTGACCGAGGAGGAGCTGGCCCAGGCCAAGAACAAGGTGCTGGCCCGCTCCGTCCTCCGCAGCGAGCGGCCGATGGGCCGGCTGGCCTCGCTCGGCTTCCACTGGGTCTACCGCCGCGCCTACCTCCCGATCGAGCAGGAGCTGGAGGCCTTCTCCCGGGTCTCCGTCGACCAGGTCCGACGCCTCCTCCGCGAGTGGCCCCTCTGGCCCATGACCGTCGTCTCCGTCGGCCCGACGACCGAGATCCAACCGCCGAAGTGAACGGCGCCCCCGAGGGCCGCGCCATGCGGATCGTCAGCCTCCTGCCGTCCCTCACCGAGCTGGTCTGCGCCCTCGGGAGGCGGGACGACCTCGTCGGCGTGACCCACGAGTGCGACTACCCGGCCAGCGTGCGCGAGCTGCCGAAGCTCACGAGCAGCCGCATCCCCGCCGAGGCGACCGGCGCCGAGATCGACGCCCTGGTCTCCGAGCACCAGGGGGGCCTCTATTCGCTCGACGAGGCCATGCTGGAGGCGCTCCGGCCCGACCTGATCCTCACCCAGGAGCAGTGCGACGTCTGCGCCGTCAACGAGCGGACCGTCCGCCGCGCCGCCGCCCGGCTCCCCGGCTCGCCGCACGTCGAGAGCGTCGACCCGCGGACGCTCGACGACGTGTTCGCGATGTTCCGCCGCGTCGGCGAGCTGGTCGACCGCCCCGTCGAGGCCGAGTACCTGGTCGCCGGATTCCACCGCACGGTGCGCTGGATCTACGAGTTCATCACCCCGACCCGGCCCAAGCCCCGCGTCCTGCTGCTGGAATGGCTCGACCCGCCGTTCTGCTCCGGCCACTGGAACCCGGACATCATCCGGCTGGCCGGCGGCGAAGAGGTCCTCGGCCGCGCGGGGGAGCGGTCCCGGCGCGTCACCTGGGGCGAGATCGCCGACGCCGAACCCGAGGTGATCATCCTGGCCCTCTGCGGCTTCGAGCTGGACCGGGCCGAGCGCGAGCTGGCGGTCGTGGCCGACCGCCCCGAATGGCGGGCGCTGCCGGCCGTGCGCGAAGGCCGGGTCGCGCTGGCGGACGGCTCGGCGTTCTTCTCGCGGCCCGGCCCGCGGCTGGAGGTCGGCCTCCGCATCGCCGCCGGCGCGATGGCCCCCGCCCTGTTCAGCTCGCGGGACACGCGCCGGGGCGACGCCTGGCGATTCCTGCCGCGGCCGTGAGGCGTCGCGGCGGGGATCGGCGGCCCCGGATCAGAGCCCGCTCAGGTCGGCGGCGACGACCCGGACGCCGTCCTCCAGCCCGAGATCCTCGACCGCCTGGATGGAGGCCGGGACCGTCAGGCTGCGCCGCGGCGGGACGCCGAGGCCGGCCAGCTGCCGGGGCGCGTCGGCTTCCTCGGCCGCGCCCGCGATCGCCAGCCCGTTGAGGATCAGCGGCGACGCGTTGTCGATCCGGATCCGGTACGTCGGCTTCCCGTTCTCGCGGGGCCCGCGCGCCAGCCTCGCCACGACCAGCCGATCCAGCAGGCCGGCGGCCACGGCGTCGTTGAAGGCGATCGGGTCGAAGTCCGCACCCTCCCGGGCCGTCGGCACGGTGAACTTGCCGAACGGCACCCACGCATCGCCCTGCTTCCCGGACGCCACGACCTGGACGACCGCCTCCTCGCCCCGAACCCGCACCTTGCAGCCCACGGCCGGGCCGTCGGGCTCCGACGGCACGCCCTCGCGAGCCCACAGGCCGATCACGGCCTTGTCCTTCAGGGCGCGGGCCGCCTCGTCGGCCCTGGCTTGCGATGCGTCGTCCGCGGCCACGACCTCGTACAGCAGCAGGCCCGCCTCCTCGACCGGCCGCTCGTCCAGGCGCTCGACGAACTCGCGGGCGAGCGTCAACTCGTAGGGGTTCCCCCACGGCTCCGCGAGCCGGGCGACCGTCTCCCAGTCATACCCCTGGGCCACGTTCCACGCCACCATCTGCGCCACCCGCGTCGGGGCCTTCGCCGCCGACAGCCGCCGCAGGGCCTCCGTGGTGCGACGGCCCCCGCCCAACTGCGAGGCGTCGCCGAGGCGCAGCGCCTCCCCCTCCGCGGGCCGCGTGACCGACCCGTCGGCCGCGGGCGGCGTCAGGCTCACGAGCCGGGTCGGCAGCTTGCGGGTCTGGCCCGGCTTCAGGGCCGCGTACGGCAGGCCGGTCGGCCGGACGGAGCGCATGCCCATGCCCATGCCGCCCATGCCGCCCATGCCTCCCATGCCCCCCATGCCCATCCCACCCATGCCGCCGCGCATCCCCATCATGCCGCTGGCCAGGCTGCGCTGGTCCCAGCTGTCGTAGTCGCCGCAGAGCTGCATGATCACGCGGCCCAGCATCATCATCCCCATCATGGGGGGCATCGTGCCCGACATGCCGCGCCGCATGCCGCCGCCCATCCCTCCTCCCATCCCGCCGCGCATCCCTCCCATGCCGCCGCCCATGCCGCCCATCCCCATGCCGCCCATGCCCATGCCGCCGCCCATGCCGCCCATGCCGCCGAACTGGCCGGCGGCGCCGGAGGCGACGAGGCCCGGCGGCAGGACGACGTTGAGCCGCCGCCTCGACCGGTTGGTCACCGCCACCGTCATCCGGCCGTCCCCGTCCCCCTCGGCCTGCGCGTCCACCAGCCCGTCGCGCATCGCGTCCAGCAGGCTCAGGTCGAGGGCTTCATCCGGCACCTCCGCGGCCGAATTGCCGACGGGGTCGTCGGCCCATGCGAGGGCGGTCGAGCCGGTGATGCAGGCAAGCCCCAGGGCCAGGGCTCGAAGGGGGGTTCGGAAGGGGGATTCGCTGGGGTGCACCAGGGTGTCTCCTTGGGCTCGGTGAAGAGGGAGACGACGTCGGCAGACGCCGCAAGCAAGGCCGTCGCCGGGGCGCGGCCTACAAATAAAACTAGGCGACGCGGGGGCCGGAGCCGCCCGCGTCGCCTAGCTAGATTAAGTCGATCTTAGGCCGAAGCCGAACGTATCAGAGGCCGCTGAGGTCGGCGGCGGTGACGCGGACCCCCTTCTTCAGCCCCAGCTCCTTCACCACCTCCTCGCTCGCCGGGAACGTCATGCTCCGACGCGGCGAGATGCAGATCCCCGACAGCTCCTTCGGCTCCTCCGCCCCCTTCTCCACCCCCGCGATCGCCAGCCCGTTGAGGATCAAGGGCGACGCGTTGTCGATCTTGATCCGGTACGTCGCCTTCCCCTTCTCACGCGGGCCCTGGCTCACCTGCGCCCGCACCAGGCGGCTCAGCACGCCCCCCGCCAGCTCGTCCGCGAGGACGGCCGCGTCCAGGGACCCCTCCTTGCGCGGGACCGCGAGCGTGAACTTGCCGAACGGGACCCAGGCCTGGCCCGTGCTGTTGCTGGAGGCCACCTGCACCGTCGCCTCCTCGCCGTCGACCCGGATCCGGCAGGCCACCGCCGGCCCCGTCGGCTCGGCCGGCACCCCCTCGCGCGCCCACAGGCCCAGCACCGCCCTGTCCTTCAGCGCCTTCGTCAGCTCGGCCGCCGTCACTTCGGAGTCGGAGCCCTTGGCCTCGACCTGGAACAGCAGCACGCCCGACTCGTCGTCCTTCAGCGTCTCCAGCCGGTCGACGAAGTCCTGCGCCAGCGTCAGCTCGTACTCGTAGTTCTTCCCCCGCCTCTCGGCCATCTGGGCGATCGTCGCCCAGTCCAGCCCCTGCGCCACCCGCCACATCACCAGCTGCGAGATCGACTCCGGGGCCTTCTCCGCCGCCAGGCGCCGCAACGCCTTCTCCACGCGGGCGTCGCCGCCCAGCTGCGAGACGTCGCCGAGCTGGAGCTTCTCGCCCTCGGCGGGGAGTCGGATGGAACCCTCGTCGGTCGGCGGGCTCAGGCTCACGAGCCGGGTCGGCAGCTTGCGGGTCTGGCCCGGCTTCAGGGCCGCGTACGGCAGGCCGGTCGGGGCCACCGACCGCATGCCGCCGCCCATGCCGCCCATGCCGCCCATGCCTCCCATGCCTCCCATGCCGCCGCCCATCCCCATGCCGCCCATACCGCCCATCATGCCGCTGGCCAGGCTGCGCTGGTCCCAGCTGTCGTAGTCGCCGCACAGCGCCATGATCAGGCGGGCCAGCATCATCATCCCCATCATGGGGGGCATCGTGCGGGAGCCCATACCGCCCCCCATCATGCCGCCGCCCATGCCGCCGCCCATGCCGCCGCCCATGCCGCCCATGCCGCCGCCCATGCCGCCCATGCCGCCGCCCATGCCGCCCATGCCGCCGCCCATGCCGCCCATGCCGCCGCCCATGCCGCCCATGCCGCCGAACTGGCCGGCGGCGCCGGAGGCGACGAGGCCCGGCGGCAGGACGACGTTGAGCCGCCGCTTCGACCGGTTGGTCACCGCCACCGTCATCCGGCCGTCGCCCTTCCCCTCGGCCTGCACGTCCACCAGGCCGTCGCGCATCGCGTCCAGCAGGCTCACGGCCGGCACTTCAACTTCGGCCTTCTCAGTCTTGGCGACGTCGGGGGGCGTCGCCTTGGGGTCGTCGGCGAGGGCCGGGGCTGCGGAAGAGGCCGCCAGGAGCATCCCGCCGGCGAGCAGGCGATTGCGAAACCGAGTGGTCGACATGGGTAGGCGCCTTCCGTATCGAAATGGCCCGGGGAGGCCGCGCGAGGGCGGCCCGGGTCGATCGAAGTCCCGGGCGGGTCGTGGGATTCTTGGGTGTCGTCTGTCGGAGAAGAGAGGCCGCGACGGCGAGGTCGGGCGATCACATTCCAGTTTAACAGACGATTTCCCGACGGCCCCTATTCGCGCCGAATCCGGCGGCCCGGCAAGGCGGTTCTGACGCGCCGGCCCCTTTCGACGGGTCGGCGAGACCGCGCCGGCCGCGGCGTCGCGACCGGCTGCGGGAGGCGTGCGGGCAGGGCGGGCTCAGACGCGCCCGAGGTATTCGCCGGTGCGGGTGTCCACGCGGACGGCGGTCTGCGGCTCCATGTGCTCGGGCACCTGGACGACGTGGCCGGTGGAGAGGGTGGCGGGCTTGGTCCGGCCGGTCGCCGAGTTCCCCCGGACGCCGGGCGCGGTGTCGACGATGGTCATCTCGATCGTGTCGGGCAGGTCGATGGCGATCACCTCGTCGTCGACCACCAGGGCCTCCACGCCCGGCATGTTCTCGCTCAGGAACGGGAGCTGGTCGGCCAGGTCGTCGGCCCGGAAGGAGAACTGCGAGAAGTCCCCCGAGTCCATGAAATGCAGCTCGTCGCCGTCGCGGTAGAGGTACTGGATCGGCTTGCGCTCGAAGCTCGACTCGTTCAGGGCGTCGGTCCCGCGGTACGCCTTCTCGACGCGGTTCTTCGTCTTGAGGTTGCGGGCCTTGATCTTGTACAGCGTCGCCGCGCCCCGGGCCGAGGGCGTCTGGACCTGGATCTGCTCGATCATGTGCGGCGCGCCGTCGATCTCGACGACCATCCGGCGCTTGAAATCCTTGGCGGGCACCACGGCGGGCGGACTCCACTCGAACCAGGGCGAAGGGCGAGGAAACGGCCGGATCGCGACGACCGGCGACGGCCGGACATCTTACCCGCAAGCCGGCGCGGCGGTCAAAAGCGGCCCGGCGTGGGGCGCGAACCGGGTGGCGCTCTCGATCCTGGAGATTCGGCGGATCGGAGGTGGGGTGACCGGTCCGGTCGCCCCGAAGCGGGCCTACTCCGGGCGGCCGGGCCGGCCGCCCCATCCATCCCCCCGGGGACTCGCCCCCGATCCATCTCCGAGATCGAGAGCTAGACCCGCGCGAGCCGTTCGCCTTGTCGCCGGTCGTCGCGGTTTGGTATGAATGGGCCTAATCGGGGCCTCGCCCCGACACGGAGGCCCGCCCAAGTCGGCGGGCCGACGCCATCCCGTCGAGGGGCGCTGCGACGGCGCGCAGGGGCGCGCCTGCCAGGCTCGATGGGGTGGAGATTTCGTGCAACGGCGCCCGTTCATCGTTTCCGGAGACTTTGAACGTGAGCGCCGTCGCCGAGAAGACCGCGAAGACCGCCCCCGCCTCCCACGACTACGTCATCGCCGACATCGCCCTCGCCCCCTGGGGCCGTCGCGAGATCGCCATCGCCGAGACCGAGATGCCCGGCCTGATGGCCATCCGCGAGGAGTACGCCGCGAGCCAGCCCCTGAAGGGCGCCCGCATCACCGGCTCGCTCCACATGACCATCCAGACGGCCGTCCTGATCGAGACCCTCAAGGCGCTCGGTGCCGAGGTCCGCTGGGCGTCCTGCAACATCTTCTCCACCCAGGACCACGCCGCCGCCGCCATCGCCGACGCCGGCATCCCCGTCTTCGCCTTCAAGGGCGAGTCGCTGGAGGAGTACTGGGAGTTCACCCACAAGATCTTCGAGTGGGCCGACGGCGGCTTCTCGAACATGATCCTCGACGACGGCGGCGACGCCACCCTGCTGCTCCACCTCGGCGCCCGCGCCGAGGCCGACGCCTCCGTCCTCGACAAGCCCGGCAGTGAGGAGGAGCGCATCCTCTTCGCCGCGATCAAGAAGCGGCTCGCCTCCGAGCCCGGCTGGTACGCCGAGCGCCTCGCCGCCGTCAAGGGCGTCACCGAGGAGACCACCACCGGCGTCCACCGCCTCTACCAGATGCACCAGCGCGGCGAGCTGAAGTTCCCCGCCATCAACGTCAACGACTCCGTCACCAAGTCCAAGTTCGACAACCTCTACGGCTGCCGCGAGTCGCTGGTCGACGGCATCAAGCGCGCCACCGACGTCATGGTCGCCGGCAAGATCGCCGTCGTCGCCGGCTACGGCGACGTCGGCAAGGGCTCCGCCCAGGCCCTCCGCGCCCTCTCCGCCCAGGTCTGGATCACCGAGATCGACCCCATCTGCGCCCTCCAGGCCGCGATGGAAGGCTACCGCGTCGTCACCCTGGACTACGCCGCCGACAAGGCCGACATCTTCGTGACCACGACCGGCAACTTCCGGGTCATCACCCACGACCACATGGCCCGGATGAAGGACCAGGCCATCGTCTGCAACATCGGCCACTTCGACAACGAGATCGACGTCGCGTCGCTCGAGAAGTACCAGTGGGAGGAGATCAAGCCCCAGGTCGACCACGTCATCTTCCCCGACGGCAAGCGGATCATCCTGCTGGCCAAGGGGCGCCTGGTCAACCTCGGCTGCGGCACCGGCCACCCCTCCTACGTCATGTCCTCCTCGTTCGCCAACCAGACGCTCGCCCAGATCGAGCTGTGGCGGCACAACGCCAAGTACCCCATCGGCGTCTACGTCCTGCCCAAGAAGCTGGACGAGCACGTCGCCCGGCTCCAGCTCAAGAAGCTGAACGTCCAGCTCACCGAGCTGACGCCCGAGCAGGCCGCCTACATCAACGTCCCCAAGGAAGGCCCCTACAAGTCCGATCACTACCGCTATTGATCGGCCCCGCCCGGCGGCCGGGGGCGACCCCCGCGCCGCCGCCCCCTTCTCAGCGAAACGCCCCGGGGCCGCCCGCCGGCCCCCGGGGCGTCGCGCCTTCCCCCACCTCGATCCCAACACATATAAGAGAACACCCCAGATGCCCGACGTGCGTGCCTTCCGAGGCGTCCGCTACGACGTGGCCCAGGTCGGCGCCCTGTCCGACGTGGTCGCCCCGCCTTACGACGTGATCGGCGCGGATCTGCAAGAGAAGCTGTATCAGGCCAGCCCCTACAACAGCATCCGCATGGAGCTGAACAAGGCCGAGCCCGGCGACTCCCCCGACGAGAGCCCCTACACCCGCGCCGCCCGGTTCCTCAAGGACTGGCAGCGCGACGGCGTGCTCCGCACCGAGGACCAGCCGGCGTTCTACGTCTACGAGCAGACGTACCAGGTCGAGGGGAAGACCCACGTCCGCAAGGGCTTCTTCGCCCGCGTGCGGCTGGAGCCGTTCGGCTCCGGCAAGATCTTCCCGCACGAGCAGACCCTCGCCGGCCCCAAGGCCGACCGCCTGGCCCTCTACCAGGCCACCGGCTTCAACCTCAGCCCCATCTTCGGCCTCTACCCCGACCCGACGAACGAGGTCCTGCGGAAGGTCGAGGAGGGGATCAAGGACAAGACCCCGCTGGTCGCCGAGGACCACCTGGGCGTCGTCAACAAGCTCTGGCTCTGCACCGACCCCGAGGTGATCACGGCGGTCAACGGCCTGATGGGCCCGAGGCCGACGTTCATCGCCGACGGCCACCACCGCTACGAGACCGGCCTCCGCTTCCGCAACGAGAAGGAGACCGCCGGCGAGCTGACCGGCCCCGACGACCCGGCCAACTTCTGCCTCATGATGATGGTCTCCATGAGCGACCCCGGCCTGCTCATCCTGCCGACCCACCGGCTGGTCAAGGGCTTCCCCGGCCTCACCGCGGCGGAGTTGGCCAACCGCCTCGCCCCCGAGTTCGAGCTGGAAGTCGTCGGCGAGGGCGACGCCGGCCTGGAAGCCGCCGCGCTGGCCACCGAGTCGGCCGCCGAGCAGGACGTCCTGGCGTTCGGCACCGTCGCCGACGGCAAGTGGACCGTCGCCCGGCTCCGTTCCGACGCCACCATGGACAGGCTCGCCGCCGACCACGGCGCCGACTGGCGGTCGCTCGGCGTGAGCATCCTCCAGGTGCTCGTCCTCGACCACCTGCTCGCCCCGCTGGCGAAGGACCGCTCCACCCGCTACGTCCACCTCGCCAGCGAGGTCAAGGACGACGTCGACGCCAAGGGCTGCGACCTCGCCTGCCTCGTCCCCCCCGCCAGCATGGACCACGTCGAGGCCATCGCCTCGGCCCTCGAAACCATGCCCCCCAAGAGCACCTACTTCTTCCCCAAGCTCCTCACCGGCCTGGTCTTCAACCCCATCCGGTGACGGCCCATCCCGCCGCGTCCCTTCCCATCGTCGGCGGGGAGGGACGCGGCGGTCTTCACTTCGCCTCCCGCTCCCGCTCCCTCCGCTCCCGAAACTGCACTTCGAGCGGCCGATCGTCGACCCGCATCGCGCCCAGGTCGAGCGGCCCGGGACCCGTCGGGCGGACAGGCCCCAGGGCGACGTCCGCGAAATCCGGCGGCCGGTTCGACTGCGGGATCAGCTCGGCCCGGTATTCGAGGCCGGGGACCAGCGGCGGCGACGTGAATCGGCCGGCGTCGTCGGCGAACGTCGACGGGCCGGGGATCGTGAAGGTCCACGCCTCCCCGTCCTCGCGTCGGCCCTCGGCGAGCCGTTCCCAGAGCAGCATCTGCCGCGGCCTGGGCTCGCCGGAGCGGTCGCAGACGATCCCCGTCGCCCGCGCGGCGGGCTTCATGACGACCTCGAAGTCCTCCGCGTCGGCCGCGGCCTCGATGTACCCGGCCAGCAATCCGTCGTCGCTCGTCGCCGTCACCCAGTGGGAGACCGGCCGGGCGTCGGCCCGGAATCGGCCCTCGCCGTCGGTCGTAAGCGGGCGGGTCGCGGACAGACCGTCGGTGCTCATGGCCTCGACGCGGGCGCCGGCGACGGGCTCGCCCCGCTCGTCGACCACTCGGCCGGCGAGCAGCCGGGATTCCTGCCGGTCCTTGTGGAAGTCCCGGACGACGCCGGTCTCGTCGCGGACCTCGAAGATCTCCGCCCGGCGCAGCGTCGGCACGGCGATCCGGTACGTCCCCGGCGCGACCCGGAACGTGTATCGGCCGCGTTCGTCGGTCGTCGCGAGGACTGACCGACCGGTCTTGCGCACCCTCGGCTGCGGTGCCGCCCCCGGGGCCTCCTTCTTGACGAGGTAGGCTTCATCCCGCTTCACCTTGGTCGCTTCCTTCCGCGAATCCCCCGCGGCGCCCTCCTTCGGGACGCCCTCGGGGATGGGCACGCCCTCCTCGACGAGCCAGACGGTCAGCCCCGGCTCGGGGTGATGATCGGGCCCGGCGGTGACGACGCCCCGGACGGGGAGCCCCTTCGCGAGCCGGAAGTCGACCTCCACCGGCGCCTCGGCCCTGGGGACGACGTCCATCCGCGCGGGGGCGGCGTACTCGCCGTCGACGACCCACACGGCCTGCATCGGCTCCGGCGAGGCCGCAATCTCGTAGGAGCCGTCGACGGCGGTGACGGCGGCGTCCGCGAGCCCCTGCACCATAACGTCCCGCGCCGGCGAACCGTCCGGCATCGTCACCCGGCCTCGGATCGTCGCCGGCCGGCGGACCCGGAGGAGGTAGGAGTCGGAGGCGCCGAAGCCGATTTCCACCGACCCGACGCCCCGAGGCGGGACCACGGCCCCGAAGTCGGCCCGCGGCGAGGACCGAGGATACCAGTCGAATCTCGCGACGCCGTCCGGGCCGATGCGCTCGCCCACGAGCCGCCCCGCATAGGCGAGGTTGTGGCGGTGCCCCGGCTGGTAGATCCCGCCCCCCGGGACGACCCGCCCCGCCGTGACCGGCGCGCCGGCCTCGTCGACGACCCGGATCTGGACCGGCGTCTGCGGCGCGAGTGAGACCTCGACCGACCGGGGCAATTCGGAGGCTGCGACCCCGATATCCGTGCCGCGATGGTCCTGGTCTCCGAACTCCGCATAGCCGAGGCCGACGCCCCGCCGACGGGCCGCGATCCAGCGGAGCGAGGTTTCGCCCGCGGGGATGAGGAGGCGGGCGCGGCCGTCGGCGCCCGCCTCGGCGTGGGCGACGACACGACGATTGGCCACGCCTTCCACCTCGGCGCCCGCGACGGGCTCGCCGTGGACGTCGACGACGCGGACCTCGACCTCCCGCGGCGGCCGGACCTCGATCCCGACCGGGGCCGAGCGTGTGCCTCGGTCCATGAAGGGCCGCCACCGCCAGGCGCCGACCAACCGGCCGCCGTCGACCGAGACGAGGACCGAGCGGTCGTCGGGAAGGCCGGGCGGGTCTTGGAAGACGCACCGGCCGTCCCGGCCGGTCGTCCCGATGCGTTCGTCGAAGGTATACGGGTTAAGCCGCACCTCGGCCCCGGCGACGAGCCCGCCGTCCGCTTCCATCACGAAAACGTGGACGGGCGACGGGGCCGCGGGCGTGACCTTCGGGAGCGCCCCGGGCGGCGGCTCGTCGGGCGCGGGGGCGGCCTGGGACCAGGCGAGGCCGGCGGCGAGGGCGAGGACGCCCAGCGTCCCGGCGGACGCGACGAGGGATTTCCAGCGAGACGCGACGAGCATGGCGAAGGCCCCTTCGGCCAGGGAGGCGACGGCCTCCGAGACCGTCCCGGGGGCCGCGCCGGATCGGGTTGTGTGGACGGCGAGAGACGCGGCGGCGTCGGCGAGGGCGGCGCGGGGCTCCGGCGCGAGGGCCGCGCCGAGCAGGCCGACGGCCAGGCCGCGGCGGGCGAGCCGGTCGCGCAGCAGTGACCGTCCCCGCGCCAGGCGGCTCGACAGCGTCCCCTCGGCCAGTCCCAGGCGCTCGGCCGCCTCGCGGCGCGAGAGCCCCTCCAGCTCGCAGAGGCGGATCGCCTCGCGGAACCCTCCCGGCAGCCGCTCCAGCTCCTCGTCCAGCGCCGACCGGAGTTCGAACAGGTCGGGATCGACGCCCGCGGCGGCGTGGGAGTCGCCCAGTCCCGCGCCCTCGCGGGCGCGGAGCCTCGCCGCCCGCGCCCTCGCCTCGCGGCCGGTCCGCACCGCCACCACGCGCAGCCAGCCGCCGACGTCGTCCACGTCGCGGAGCGAGCCCGCCTTGCGCGCCAGGACGAGGAACACGGCCTGGAAGGCGTCGTCCGCGTCGGGAGACGCCCCCAGCATCCGACGGCAGGTGGCCAGGACCATCGGCCCGTGGCGGCGCACCAGCGCCGCGAAGGCGTCCTCGCGCTCGACCCCGCGGCCGTCGGCGAAGCTCGCCAGCAGCCGGCCGTCGCTCCACGACCCCGTCCGGCCCGTCCGGAATAACGCCTCGATCCGCCGGAGCGTCCCGTCCCCCGTCCTCCCCATCGCCCGCCCCCGAGTCCTCGTGTCGCCCTACACCACTCTATGGGCGCCGCAGGCCCCGCGCGTCCCGGGATTCGGCCCGATCCCGTCGGAAAATCGCAAACCTGAAATCCGAACGCCCGGCCCGACACCTTAGCGAGATGGAGGGGTCTCGGCCCTTCGGAGATCCTTGGCATAGGACTTCCGCCGCAAGTGGGAACCGGTCGAGGGGCCGGCCACGGTAGGCGCGGACGACTTCTGGGACGACCTCAGCGAGATTTCGAAGCTGTTTATTGAGGGATCGAGTCCGAATGCTTACCCAGCAGGAAAGAGATCAAGGCCAGGGAAAATTAAGATTGACTCACGATCTTGGCATCGCAAGACTGGTTCGTGAAGCATCGCCGATCGGGGGGGCGTCCTCGCGATCCGCGACGACCATGGGGCTGAAGACGTGCCGGCACGATCCCGACGGATCTTGCTGACCCTGTTCGCTGCGGCCTACGCGATCCTCGCGACGGCCGGCCCGGTCCTGCACACCCTCCCCGGAGTCGACCACGAGGCCCATCTCGCGTCGCTCGGGGTCCCCGCGCCGGGCGAGCCGAAGGCTCCACCACCGACCCCTCACGATGACTGCCCGGTCTGCCATCTGAACGCCCAGGCGGCGTTCTTCCTCTCCTCCGACGACGTCCCGGTCGTCGACGTCGTGGCGATCCAGCCGCCCAACGAGCCGCCGGCCGTCGCCCTCGCAACGCCCGAAGGACCCTCCGCGCCCCGCGCGCCGCCGGCCGTCGCCTGACCCCGATCCGGGGGCTCGCTTCCTAAGCTGAACCGGACCGCATGAGCGGTCCGGCCGTCGCCGCGCCCCGTTGCGCGCCGCCCCTGCGCCCCCCGAGCCGATTGATCCGTCGCGGATACGGCCGCCTCGCCGCGGCGATCCTCTTCCTATCGACACGATCCGATCCTCTGGAGGTCGTCCCATGCCCCGTTCGAATGCCCGCGCGCCCCGTGGGTTCACGCTGATCGAACTGCTGGTCGTCATCGCCATCATCGCCGTGCTGATCGCGCTCCTGCTGCCGGCCGTACAGGCGGCCCGCGAGGCCGCCCGCCGTGCCCAGTGCGCCAACAACCTCAAGCAGATCGGCCTGGCACTGCACAATTACAACGACGCGCACGGCGTTTTCCCCCCCGGGTATACCAGCTTCTACAAGAAGGACTCCGGCGACGCCGGCACGGCCGAAGACGACATCGGTCCCGGATGGGGGTGGGCCAGCTTCATCCTGCCGCAGATCGAGCAGCGAGCGGTGTTCGACGCGATCAACTTCAACTTCACGCTCACCCAGCCGCACAACACCACGATCCAGACCATGCGGATCGCCGCTTACCTCTGCCCGTCCGATTCCCCCCCGCTGACGGTCCCCGTGCGAGACGAGACCAACACGCAGACGATGTACACCGTGGGGAGCGCCAACTACGTCGGGATGTTCGGCGTGGGGGAGATCGGCGACGGACCGGGGCGGGGGGCGGGGATGTTCTTCCGCAACAGCAAGCTGCCTTTCGCGGCGGTGACCGACGGGACCAGCAACACGATCGCCGTGAGCGAGCGCAGCCACAACCTCAGCTACGTCACCTGGACGGGCCGGGCGGTGGGCGGCTGGCTGTTCACGACCTCGTCGGTCGAGGGGGGGACCGACAAGTTCAAGGTCGACCCCGAGGAGGCGTTCACGATGATCCTCGGCCCTGCCGGGACCGAGGACGGGGCGCGCACGCCCAACGACCAGGAGGCGCACGTCGAGGACTACTGGAGCTACCACCCCGGCGGCGTGAACGCCCTGATGGTCGACGGATCCGTCCGCTTCATCAAGAGCAGCATCAGCCCGGTCAACTGGCAGACCTTGGCCACCCGGGCCGGCGGCGAGATCATCTCGGCCGACGGCTATTGAAACCGCGGGGGGCGGGAGTATCGTCCCGAGGGGGCGGCGCGAGAGCCAGAGGAGTTGGGGCGTGTCCGACCCCGGCGGCCGGTGGCGGGGCCTCATGGCTTCCGGCCGGCCGGGGGATTATCCTGGGGCGTCGCGCGAGCGCCGCGGCCGAGCGCATCACACTCTCTAGGATCACGCCAGGACGCCCGAGATGCTCAAGAAGATCCCGCCGATCCTCTCGCCGGAGCTGCTGCACCTGATCGCCCAGATGGGGCACGGCGACGAGCTGGTGATCGCCGACGCCAACTTCCCGGCCGTCACCTGCGCGAAGCGGCTCGTCCGGGCCGACGGCCATGGGGTGCCGGCGATCCTGGAGGCGATCCTGGAGCTGTTCCCGCTCGACGGCTTCGTCGAGGCCCCGGCCGCCGTGATGCGGCGGCTCGACAAGCCGGGCGAGCCGGCTCCGATCTGGGCCGAATACCAGCGCATCCTCGACAGCGCCGAGGGGCGGCACATCGCGATGGAGCAGGTCGAACGGTTCGCGTTCTACGACCGCGCCAAGACCACGTTCGGCGTCGTCGCCACCGGCGAGGGGGCGCTTTACGGCAACATCATCATCAAGAAGGGGATCATCCCGCCCAAATGATCACGACGGAAGCCTGGATGAAGGTCGCCATCCTGACGATCGGCGGGGCGCTGGGGGTCAACGCCCGGTACTGGCAGGCCGTCTGGATGGCGCGCTGGACGAGCCCGGAATTCCCCTGGGCCACGTTCTGCATCAACGTGGCCGGCTCGCTGCTGATCGGCCTGTCGTCCGCGGTCCTCGCGCACCGCTTCGGCGGGAACGAGCCGGCGCGGCTGGCGATCGTGGTGGGGTTCCTGGGCGGCTACACCACGTTCTCGTCGTACACGCTGGAGGCCGTGGGGCTGATCGAGCGCGATCGCTTCCTGGCGGCGGCGCTCTACCTGGGCGGCAGCGTCTTGTCGGGGCTAGTCGCCTGCACGGCCGGGGTGGCGCTGGGGAGGTCGCTGGCCGGCCGGCTCTGAACCTCGTCCGGGATCTCGGCGTCCTCGTCGTACTTCGGCAAGGCGGAAAGGACCGACTTGATCGGCACCTCGGGGGGCTGGAGGGCCTCGGTCTCCTCGGCCTCGGGGACCTTGGCGTAGAGCCGGTCCAGCTCGACGCGGGCGGGGTCGGTGAAGTCGGAATGGTTCGTCAGCCTGAGGACGCGCTGGAGGTCGACGACGGCCTCGGCGTCCCGCCCCTCCCGGGCCCGGCAGAGGCCGCGGGCGAGGTAGCCCTCGACGTCGCTGGACCGCATGGCGATGTAGCGATCCAGGTCGGCGCCGGCGGCCTCGAAGGAGCCGCGGTCGGCCAGCAGGCGGCCCCGCACGAGGTAGGCGGCGGCGAGCTGCGGGTCGCACCGCAGCGCCTGGTCGAGGTCGGCCAGGGCGTCGTCGGTCCGGCCCTGGGCCTGGTAGACGCCCGCGCGGTGGGCGTAGGCCTCGCCCAGGTAGGGGGAGACGTCCAGGATCCCGTTGAACTCGGCCAGCGCGCCGTCCAGGTCGCCGCGGAGGAGCCGGAGGCGGCCCTCCTTGAGGTGCGCCGGCACCCGCGACCGCTGCCGGCGCTTCACGGACCAGTAGACCTGCATCATCAGGAACGCCGCCGCCGCGGGGAGGCCCAGCAGGGCGACGCGGACCTGGAACCGCGTGGCGGGCGAATACCGCCAGTGGGTGATGGTGACGCGGCCGTCCTTCGTCTCCACGACCTTCTGCTCGTGGATCAGGAACATGGCCAGCATGAAGCAGAGGACCCCGCCGATCCCCAGGGCGCGGCCCAGCCAGCGCATCCGGTTCACGGACAGCAGCAGCACGGCGACGACCACCAGGAAGACGCCCGCGTAGAAGAGCTGAGCGATGGCCGAGGGCCCGGGGACGTCGAGGAGTCGGTCGTAGAACTCGATGCCTCTCATCGCAGGGCGTCTCGCGAGGGTTCGGTGAAGGGCGTCGGCGGGCGGCGACCCATCCCGACGACCGCGGCGTCGCGGGTCCGCGACCTGATGGCGTCCGGGGCTCGGCGGGGGGGCGGCGGATCGGGAGGGACTCACCCTCACAGTAAGTATGCACTCAATCGCTGTCAATCGAGCACCGACCCGCGCCCGGTTTTCCCCCCTTCGGCCCCGCGCCGGTCGTCGCGGCGAGATTGGTTGTGCGACCCGTCGTCCGGGACGGCCTCGGACGAAATCCGATTCCTTCAAAACGGCTGCTATATTCCCGGTAGGAGGCGAGACTGTGCAAGGAGACGTCCAAGTCCTCGGCACATCGAACGGAAACACCACCCCGAGCACGAGGCCGTCCCGCCATGATCCGACGACGAAGAGGCGCATCGCGCCGTCTGCACGGCCTCCTCGCCCTTGAACCGCGGGCTCTCCTCACCACCCTGATCGCGATCATCGATTCCGGGGTCGACCTGAGCGACGCCGCCGTCGTCCCTTATCTCGACCTGGCCTCGGGATACGACGCCTACAACAAGACGTCGTACGCCTCCGCCGGGGCCTCCTCGATCGTCGACACCAGCGCCGCGCACGGCCACGGGTCGGTCGTCGCCAACATGACCGTGCAGGGGATCGTCGCCGCCGGGGCCGCCGCCGGGCGGGCCCCGGACGTCAAGATCCTGCCCATCCGCGACACCTCGTCCGGCCTCAACATCGACGCCGACGCACTGATCCGAGGCGTCTACTACGCGGCCGACAAGGGGGCGTCGGTCATCAACCTGAGCGTCAACTTCTCCTACAATCCGACCCTGACGGACGCCTCCGACCCGCGCGACGGATCGACGCTGGTCGACGCGATCGCCTACGCGGAATCGAAGGGGGCCGTCGTCGTCACCGCGCCGGGGAACTCGTCGCGGAGCATCGAGACCATCGCGGTCTTCCCCCCCTACGCCGACGACGCCTCCTACTCCTCCACCCGCCCCACCCCGACCAACGTGGTCGTCGCCGCCGCGACCGACGCGGGCGGGACGCTGACTTCGGCGTCGAACTGGGGGGCCGTCCACGTCGACTTCGGGGCCTACGCCGGGCCCGAGGGGTTCACGTCGTACTCGGCCGCCTACACGTCGGGCGTGGCCGGAGTGGTGGCCTCGCTGCTCCCCGCCGGGACCTCGGCGAGGCAGGTCGTCGACGTCCTGACCTCGACGGTCACGCCGAAGGCCCAGTCCGTCGGCGCATGGTCGAAGACCGGGGGCGTGCTGGCCCCCGCGGCGGCGGTCGCGAAGGCCCGCGCCAACCTCGTCGCGGCCGACGGCTCGATCGTGATCGACGCCGGCTCGACGGCCGACGCCTACTATCAGGGCGGGACGGCCGTCGCGACCACGGCGACCGTCGACGCGTCCGGCGTCGACTCTCCCCCCGCAGCCGCCGTCTGGAAGACGGCCCGCCAGGGCTCGGCGTTCTCCTACAAGGTGGACGGCCTGACCCCCGGCGGGACCTACCGCGTCCGGCTCGACTTCTCCGAGACCCGCTACTCCGGGGCGAACCAACGGCTGTTCGACGTGCTCGTCAACGGGGCCACGCAGATCTCCGCCCTCGACGTCTTCGTCGCGGCCGGCGGCGCGAACCGGGGCGTGGGCCGCGACCTGATCGTCCAGGCCGACGGCTCGGGCGCGATCGCGATCGCCTTCAAGGCGCTGAAGGGGGACGCCACGGTCGACGCCGTGGAAATCCGCCCTCTGGCCGACCTCGCCGCCGGCAAGCCCGCGACCTCCTCGTCGATCGAATCGTGGTCGTACAACCCCGCACTGGCCGTCGACTTCTCGTCTTCGACGCGGTGGTCCAGCGGGCAGTGGATGCAGCCCAACTCGACCGCCTGGTATCAGGTCGACCTCCAGGACTTCGTCGACGTCGCGTCCGTCCGCCTGAACTGGGAGACGGCCTACGCGGTCGACTACCAGGTCCAGATGAGCGCCGACGGCGCGAGCTGGACGACCATCAAGACGGTGACGGGGAACCGGTCGGCCGGACCCGTCGAGCTGACCGGCCTGTCCGGCGAGGGGCGGTTCATCCGGGTCTTCTGCACCCGCACGAGCGCGGGGTCGAACAACTACTCGCTGTACGACTTCCAGGTCATGGGGACGCGGATGGTCGACCTGGCGGCCGGCAAGGCGGCCGTGGCGACGTCGACCGAGTCCAACGCCTTCGCCCCCTCGGCGGCGTTCGACGGCCTGGGTGGCTCGCGATGGTCGAGCGGCCAGTGGATGCAGGGCTCGCGCACGGCCTGGCTGTCGGTGGACCTGGGCTCGGTCTCGGCGATCCGGGACGTCCGCCTGAACTGGGAGGCGGCCTATGCGGCCGACTACCAGGTCCAGGCCAGCGTCGACGGCGCGACCTGGACCACCCTGGTCGACGTGAAGGGGAACCGCTCGTCCGGCCCGGCCTACTTCGCCGACCTGGGCGGGGTCGGGCGGTATGTGCGGGTGCTCTGCCTCAACCCCGGGCCCATCAACAACAACTATTCGCTCTGGGACTTCAACGTCTACGGCGAGGCGATCGCGAACCTGGCGTCGGGCAAGGTGGTCACGTCGTCGTCCAACGAGAGCAACTTCTACGCGGCCGCGATGGCCATCGACCCGTCCTCCGCGTCGCGCTGGTCGAGCGGCCAGTGGATGCAGAAGGATTCGATCGGCTGGCTGGCGATCGACCTGGGGGCGAAGTACGACCTGTCGACCGTGGCCCTGAACTGGGAGCGGGCGGCGGCGGCGGCGGACTACCAGCTCCAGGTCAGCGACGACGGCTCGACCTGGACGACCATCCGCTCCGTGACCGGGAACACGAAGGTCGGCGTCGATCTCCAGTCGGGCCTCGCGGGCTCGGGCCGCTTCCTTCGGATCTACTGCACCAAGGTCAACGGGAGCAACAATTACTCCCTGTACGACGTCCAGGTCTTCGGCACGCCGAGCGCGTCGGCCTCGTCGTCCTCCTGGTCGACCTGGAACGCGATGGCCGCCGCGCCCGTGGCGACGGCACCGATGGGCGCGACGTCCGACGCCGCGCCGGCCGCCCCGAAGCCTCGCCCGCCGTTCCGGGCCGCCTCGCCCGCGACGGCCTTCGCGGGCCGGGCCTCGGCGACGACGGCCGCCCCGACGGTCGCCGCCCGCGTCTCCCGGCCCGGGATGCGGACCTCGAACGGTTGAGCCCCCCTCCCCCGCGCTGTACGCTGGCGGTTCCTCATCCCGCCAGCCACGGCCCGGGGGCCCGCCGTCCATGGAGCGACTGGTCGCGAAGAACGTGGTGGTCGGCGCGGGGGCCGTGGGGTGCGCGGCGGCGTACCACCTGGCCCGTCGCGGCGAGCCGGTCGTGCTGGTCGAGCAGTTCGGGCTCGGCCATGCTCGGGGGAGTTCGCACGGCGCGGCGCGGATCATCCGGCACTCGTACGCCGACCCCACCTACGCCCGCCTCATGCCCGAAGCCTTCCGCGCCTGGGCCGAGCTGGAGGCCGACGCCGGCCGCTCGCTCTACGTCCGCACCGGCGGCGTCTCGTTCGGGCCGCCGGGCGTCGGGTACGTCGGCCGGGTGGCGGCGAACCTGGCGGACCTCGGCGTGTCGTATCGGGTCATGTCGGGATCCGAATGGAACGCGGCCCAGCCGGCGTTCGATCTCCCCGCCGATTACGAGGCCGTCTTCGAACCCGACGCCGGCATGGTCGCCGCGGCTCGGGCGCTGGAGGCCGAGGTCGAGCTGGCCCGCGGCGCCCCGGGCACGCGCATCCTGGCCGAGACGCCCGTCCGCCGGATCGACCTGGACGGCGAGCGGCCGACGATCGTCTCGGACGCGCTGACGATCGAGGCCGAGCGGCTCGTCTTGGCGGCCGGCTCGTGGATCGGGCGGCTGGTCCCGGAGCTGGCCGCGACGCTCCGGCCCACGCGCCAGCGGGTCCTCTACTTCCGCCCGCCGAACCCGGCCCCGTTCCAGGTCGGCCGGTTCCCGACCTTCATCCACATGGGCCCGACGCCCGACGAGGCGTTCTACGGCATGCCCGAATTCCTGGCCCCCGGCGTGAAGGCCGCGCGGCACGGCGGGCCCGAGACCGACCCCGACGAGCCGGCGACCGTCGCCGCCGCCGACGTCGCCCTCGTCCGCGACTTCCTCCGCCGCCACCTCCCGGTCCTCGCCGGCGCCGAGGTCGTCGCGACGGAGACCTGCCTCTACACCGTCGCGCCGGACGAGCGGTTCCTCGTCGACTCCCATCCCGCGCGGCCCGACGTGATCGTCGCCAGCCCGTGCAGCGGCCACGGCTTCAAGTTCTCCATCCTCGTCGGCCGCCTCCTCGCCGACATGGCGACGGGCGCGCCCGTCGCGCCGGCGTTCGACGCCTGGAAGCGCATCCCTGGATCCATCGCCCCGGAGATCCGACCATGCCCTCGCCCTTCCCGGGGATGAACCCGTACCTCGAACGCGACGTCGCCTGGCACGATTTCCATGAGCGCTTCCTGATCCTCGGCGCCGGCGTGATCGGGGCGCAGATCCGTCCGGACTTCATCGCGCGCGTGGACGACCACCTCCTCGGCCGCGCCGACCTCTCGGTCGCGAAGACGCCGCATCGCGAAGGGCCCCGGCCGGAGGGCGTCGCGATCCTCGACGCCCCCGCCCGCGTGCGATTGACCCAGGTCGAGCCGACCCAAGAGGCTTACCTCCAGATCGTCGACCGCGCCTCGCGCGAGGTGGTCACGGTCGTCGAACTGCTCAGCCCGTCGAACAAGCGTCGAAGCGGGCCGGACCGGTCGCAGTACCTGGCGAAGCGCGCGGGCGTCCTCGGCTCGCGGACGAACCTCGTCGAGATCGACCTCCTGCGCGGCGGGTCGCCGATGCCGGACGAGGGCCGCCCGGACTGCGTCTACTCGGTCCTCGTGAGCCGGCCCGACGAACGGCCCGACGCGGGCTTCTGGCCGATCGGCCTGGCCGACCGCCTCCCCACCATCCCGATCCCCCTCCGGCCCTCGCGGCCGGACGCCTCGCTGGACCTGCAAGCCCTGCTCGACCGCGTCTACGACGAGGCCGGTTACGAGCACGACGTCTACGACGGGCCGCCCCAGCCCCCCCTGAGCGCGGCCGAGGCCGAATGGGCCGCCCAGTTCCTCCCGGCCGCCCCCTGACCCACCACCGGAGCCCCGTCCATGCCGATCCGAACCGCACCGACGACGCTGGGCGCGACCCTCATCGCCTGCCTGGCGACCTTCGCGCACGCCAAGGATCCCATCCCGCCCGAACTGGCCGCCTACTTCAAGGCCGAGGCCGAGGCCATCGCCGCGCGTCCGTTACTGGACGTGAAGACGGCCGAGGAGTGGAAGGCGAGGCGGCCGGAGCTTCAGCGCCGGATGCGCGAGATGCTGGGGCTCGACCCGATGCCGCCGCGGACGGACCTGAAGGCCGAGGTCCGAGGGGTGATCGAGCGGCCCGACTTCATGGTCGAACGGATCCTGTACCAGTCGTCGCCCGGCCTGTACGTCACGGCGAACCTGTATCGGCCGAAGGTCGTGGAGAAGCCGCTGCCGGCCGTGCTGTACGTCTGCGGCCACGGCAAGGTCGAGAAGGACGGCGTGATCTACGGCAACAAGGCCCACTACCAGCACCACGCCGCCTGGTTCGCGGCCAACGGCTACGTCTGCCTGGTCGTCGACACGCTCCAGCTCGGCGAGGTCCCCGGCGAGCACCACGGCACCTACCGCTCCGGCCGCTGGTGGTGGCAGTCACGCGGGTACACCCCGGCGGGCGTCGAGGTCTGGAACGGGATCCGAGGGCTCGACTACCTCTGCTCCCGCCCCGAGGTCGACCCGGAGCGCCTGGGCGTCACCGGCCGGTCGGGGGGCGGGGCGATGTCGTGGTACCTGGGCGCGGTGGACGACCGCCTCAAGGTCGTCGTCCCCGTCGCCGGGATCACCGACCTGCGCGACCACGTCGTCGCCGGCGCCCCCGGGGGCCCCCACCCCGACGGCGTGATCGACGGCCATTGCGACTGCATGTACTTTGTGAACACATACCGCTGGGATTACACGATGCTCGCCGCGCTCGTCGCCCCCAAGGCGCTGCTCGTCGAGAACACCGACGCCGACCCCATCTTCCCCGAGGCCGGCGTCCGGCGGATCTACGGCCGTCTGGAGACGGCCTACGGCTGGTACGGCGCGCGCGACCGCCTCGACCTGGTGATCGGCAAGGGGGGCCACGTCGACACGCCGGAGATCCGCCATCCCGCCTTCGCCTGGTTCGAGAAGCACCTCAAAGGCGACGCCGCGCAGCCCCTCGCCGCCGTCCGGGAGCCCGATCGGTCCATCCCCATCGAACTCCTGAAGGTCCTGGAGCCCGGCGAGCCCCTGCCGGCGAACGTCAACGACACCGTCGACGAGTCGTTCGTCCCGGTCGCCGTCGCGCCCGAGCCGACGGCCGAGGGATGGGTCGCGACGAAGGACCGTCTCCGCAGCGAGCTTCGGCTCAAGACCTTCACCGAGCCCGACGACGGCTCCACCCTGGTCCGACATCCCTACGCCGATCGGGATGCGCAGGGGTCGACCGAGATCGTCAGGGCCGGCCTGGGCGCAACGGCCTACGACGTGGGTCCCCAGGCCCATCCCGACCTGCATCAACGCCTGTGGATGTTCCACGATCCCGGCCGCTCGAAGTCCGTCGGCCTCGACCTGATCGTGATGACGGCCGACGACTGGAAGCGGTACGCCCCGCTGATCGACGCCTTCGAGGGGGACGCCGACCCCTCCGGCCTGCCCGAGTTCGCCGCCCTCAAGGCGAGGGCCGACGCCGGCGTGAGCACGGCCTTCCTCGCACCCCGCGGGATCGGCCGTACGGCGTGGCCGCCGTCGCGCGACGTGGGGATCCGCCGCCGGTTCGCGCTCCTGGGGACGACGCTCGACGCCCATCGCGTCGCCGAGGTCCGCGACGCCCTGCGATGCCTGCGCCCGTCCAACGGCTCGCCGCTCACGCTGATCGCCCGCGGCGAATCCGCCCCGCTCGCCCTCTGGGCCTCGATCCTCGAAGGCCCCCCCGCGAAGCTCATCCTCCAATCGCCGCCGGCCACCGTCCGCGACGGCCCCGCCTTCCTGAACCTCGGCCGCATCCTCGACGCGCCGCAGGCCCTCGCCCTGCTCCACCCGGCGGCCGTTCGCCTCGAATCGTCCCCGCCCGCCGCGTGGTCGTGGACGCGGGAGTTGGCCGCGAAGCTCGGCGCGACGCCCCCCTGGCCGGGACTCGCCCCGTGAGGCCGGCGGACGGCGAAGCGACCGAGGGCACGAACCCGGAGTCGTGGGTCGGGGTCGAAAGGTCGACGATTCGACCCACTCCCTCCCACTCCCGCGATCGAGAGGCATCATGGCGACACACGACGTCGAGACCGACTCCCTGGCGCGAGCTTTCATCGACGCCTCGTCGACCTCCTTCCGCGCCAACAAGGGCTTCGCGGACCAGGCGACGGCCCAACTCCCCGACGAGAAGCTGCGCATCGCCCTCGACCCGAACACCAACAGCATCGCCGTCGTCATGAAGCACGTCGCCGGGAACCTCCGGTCCCGATGGACCGACTTCCTGACGACCGACGGCGAGAAGCCGTGGCGCGACCGCGACGCCGAGTTCGTCGACGCCTTCGCCGACCGGGACGAGCTGTCCGCCTGCTGGGAGTCCGGCTGGCGGGCCCTCTTCGACGCCCTCTCGGCCCTATCCCCCGCCGACCTCGCCCGGACCGTGACCATCCGGGGCGAGCCGCACAGCGTCCCCCTGGCGATCCAGCGATCGCTGGCCCACTGCGGCTACCACGTCGGCCAGATCGTCCTCACCGCCCGCATCCTGGCCGGCGACGACTGGAAGACGATCACCATCCCCCGCGGCGGATCGGCGAACTTCAATCAACGCGCGTGGGATCGGGGCCACGATCGCCCGGCCCTCCCCGGAGAAACGTGACCCTCGATCCCCATGGCCGGGCCGTCGCTCTCGCCGGAATTTCCCTTCGGATATTTTGTACACACGTGGACATCCTTGTGGTAGACTCCCGGCGTACTCCTCGCGAATGACGAGGTCGCTGGTCCGAACAATCGCCTGGGTCGAGGGCGGGGACGTGGTTCGCCCGGAACGCCAACGCAAGATCATCCACGTCGACATGGACGCCTTCTACGCCTCCGTCGAGCAGCGCGACGATCCCGATCTTCGCGGCAAGCCGGTGGCGGTCGGCGGCTCGCGCGAGCGGGGCGTCGTGGCCGCCGCGAGCTATGAGGCGCGGCGATTCGGCGTCCGCTCCGCGATGCCCTCCATCGGCGCGAAGCGGAAGTGTCCCGACTTGATCTTCGTGAAGCCGCGGTTCGACGTCTATCGGTCGATCTCGCGGCAGATCCGGACGATCTTCGCCGAGTACACGCCGCTCATTGAGCCGCTCTCGCTCGACGAGGCGTATCTCGACGTCACCGAGAACCTGAAGGGGATCGCCTCGGCCACCGCGATCGCCGAGGAGATCCGGGCGAGGATCCGCGCCGAGACCGGGCTGACCGCGTCGGCCGGCGTCTCCTACAACAAGTTCCTCGCGAAGATCGCGTCCGACGAGCGGAAGCCCGACGGCCTGTTCGTCATCACGCCGAAGCGGGGGCCGGCGTTCGTGGCGGGCCTGCCGGTCGGCAAGTTCCACGGCATCGGCCCCGTCACCCGGGCGAAGATGGAGGGGCTCGGCATCCTCACCGGGGGAGACCTGCGAGCCCGGACGTCGGCCTTCCTCCAGGAGCACTTCGGGAAGGCCGGCCCCTATTACTTCTCGCTGGCCCGGGGCGTCGACGACCGGCCCGTGCTCCCCGATCGCGTCCGCAAGTCGATCGGCGCCGAGACGACGTTCGGCGCCGACCTCTTCACCGTCGAGGACGCCCGCGCCGCCCTGGAACCGCTCATCGACAAGGTGTGGTCCCACTGCGAGACCTCCGCGATCCGGGGGCGAACGGCGACCCTCAAGGTCAAATATTCCGACTTCCAGCAGATCACGCGCAGCCGGACCGACGACGTCCCGATCGCCTCGCGGGCGATGTTCGAGGAGATCGTGATCGCGCTGCTCGGGCCGCTCTTCCCGGTGGCCAAGGGCGTCAGGCTCCTCGGGGTGGCCCTTGCCTCGCTCGACGTCGGGCCGGAGCCGGGCGTGGGTCGGCAACTGCGCCTGCCGTTGTAAGTGGCGGCGACCCCGACGCGCGGCATGACCATACCAGTTCGCAGGAGTTCGGCGGGAATGATTCAGGATGAACAGGCGGCCTACGCCTGCTGCTCGGTCGGGATCGGTCGATGGTGCTGGGTCGTTTGGGCGTCGGAGTCCGACGCCCGGGAGGGGGCGAAGGCCCTATCCGAAGGGTACGAGAAGACGGCCGAGTCGGCCGAGAAGAAGGCCGGCGAGTCGGCCGGCGCGGGATCCAGGCGACTGCCGAGCAAGTGGGCGTCGGCCTACAAGCGCGGCGGGGCGGCCCGCGCGGAGGACGCTGAAGCCCGGCCGAAGCCGAAGAGCCGACTAAGCCGCCGCGCCCCCGCAAAGCCGAGCGTCGCGCCTCGCCCGACCTTCCTGTACGCCGCCTCCGAGAGCGAGCAAGCCGGCTCGCGCGGCGAGGTCGTGGTCGTCAAGCACCGGATCGTTCGGCAGACCACCGGGAAGATCTACATCGACCGCGAGCCCTTCCGCGAGGAGGAGCCGCAGGCCGAGGCGGCCGACGGCCCGGCGCCGAAGGTGCGCTCGCTGGCCGTGGACCGCGAGACGCTGCGCCGCGAAGGGCGAGTGCTCCACCACGGTTCGTATTACTACGCCAGCGAGGAGAAGGGGATTCGGGGCGTCCATGCCGACCTGACCTCGCGGCACGCCTGGTGCGCCGCCCTCGACATCGGCTTCCCCTGCTCGACGGGATCGATCAAGGCCGCCTACCGGCGACTCGCGCGGGAGAAGCACCCGGACGCGGGCGGGGATCCGGCCGAGTTCCAGGCCGTGGAACGGGCCTACCGCGAGGCCCTCGCCTACTTCTCCTCCGACGGCGTGGAGTAGCCACCTCCGGGGCGATGGACCGCGACCCGGCCGCGACCCGGGCCGTGGGCCCTCACAGGCCCGTCACCTCGATCGTGAACATGACCCGATCGTCGTTGTACGTCTTCTCCCGCATGTTGTTGATCAGGTTGCAGGTCGAGTTGGTGCACGCGTGCGAGAAGTCGATGTAGACCCGCACTTGCTTCGAGGCGTCCAGGCTGCGGACGCGGGCGATGTCGGCTTCGACGCCGACGCGGGGCTGCCATTCCCTGGTCACCGCCGTCACCTGCCGGAGGTTCGGGACGATCGGGTGGACGCGGCGCAGGAGGTTGACGAAGTGCGGCGAGATGCCGACCTTCAACATCCCCGGGAGGATCTTGTCCTGCCAGATCAGCTCGTCGGCGACGTGCTGGGGGGCGTTGGCGTTGTAATTCCCCAGGCGGATGCCGACGTTGTCGAGGTGGACGTTGCAGAGGTCCTTCGCGACCGCGCAATGCAGGCTGGGCTCGGAGTCCTCTCGATACCCCTGCCCGTGGGTCGCCAGCGCCGCGATGCTCCCCACCGAGGGGAGGATGCCCAGGATCCGCTCGCGCAGGTCCGGCTGGAATCCCCCGCGTTGCAGCGCGGTCGCCCAGGCTTCGGCGTCGACCGGCACGAAGTCGAAGCCGGCGTTGATCGTCGGGTTCACCTTCACGATCGACTTGACGTGCTTGCGCAGGTCGATGCCGTGCAGGTTGTAGAAGCGGGCCGAGATCGTCCGCCACATCGGGCTGTGCAGCATCCACGCGGCCTGCTCGGCCACGTCCTGCGCGTGGAACGTCCGCATCTGCTCGGTGATTGCGGTGGGGTCGATGTCTGGCATGCGAGGCTCCTCGCGGATGGGAAGGGACCGCACCAAACAGAACGGGACGAATCCCGATCGTGTGACGCCCGCCCCGACGCCGCCGCCCGGCGCAGGGGCGCAGCCCCGCCACTCCCCGCATCGCGAGGGGAAGTCCACGCCGCCTCGAACACCCCATGCATGCCGCCGCGGCGGACAGAGGAGGCGGCGTCGATCCCGGCGACGCCGCCCCTCGCGACCCGCAGGTCGTTACCAAATCCTTGCCGACCTCGGCCCCGGGTTGGACCATCGGCCCGCACTGATCAACCCAAGTCGTCGCCTTGCAAACCAATGCGAGAGGCGGGAGTCGAACCCGCACGCCTTGCGGCACAGGAACCTAGAGCGGCGAACGCTCACGTAGCGTACGCGGCCCTGGAGTGGAACCAGCCTCGGGCGTCCTCGGCGGTGACGCCCTGGAGGGCCGAGCCGATGGCGGCGTAGACGGCCTCGGTGGTCCGGGCCGCCGCCGCTCGCATCGAGCCCTTGAGCTTCGAGGACATCTCCTCGATCGGGTTGAGGTCGGGACTCCACGGCGGCAGGGGGAGTACGGAAGCCCCCGCGGCCTCCACCGCCGCGATGGCCGCGACCGACTTGTGGGGGCGGAGATCGTCCCGGACGACGACGTCTCCGGGGTGGAGGCGGGGGGCGAGGACGTCCTCGGCGTAGGTCTCGAACGCGGCCTGATCGGTCGCCCCCTCGAAGGCCATCGGGGCCGTGGCGCCGGCGTCGCGCAAGCCGCAGATCAGCGTGACCGCCCGCCAGCGGCCGGGAGCCGCGGCGCGGACGCGCCGACCGACCGGCGCCAGGCCGTAGGGCCGCGTCATCGACGTCGTCACGCCGCTCTCGTCGACGAAGACCAGGCGTC
Organism: Planctomycetales bacterium 71-10; assembly: GCA_001898385.1. GTDB lineage: Bacteria > Planctomycetota > Planctomycetia > Isosphaerales > Isosphaeraceae > Paludisphaera. Next base: position 14,133 of record MKTT01000083.1, on the reverse strand, counting down.
GACGCGGGACCCCCGCCGCCCTCCGGAACGCGGCCCGCTTCCTCCGGACGTCGGGACGGTCCCGCTCCTCGGCGTGCAGCGTCTTCTTCTTGCGCGTGAGCCTCAGGCGGCGGAACGCCCGCGAGAGGGTCATCAGGCTGCATGCGATCCCCAGCCGTCTTCGCAGCTCCTCGCGGGTGGCGTCGGGCTCCTCGCGGATCAGCGCGTCGAGACGAGCCAGGTCGTCGGCGCCCAACAGCGGCCCACGCCCCCCGCGATGGGGCCGCGGCTCGATCGTCCCGGCCTCGCGGCGCCGGTGCAGCAACCGCACCACGAACGAGGGGCTGACCGCGAACCGTCGCGCGACCTGGCGGATCGAACCCTCATGCCGCTCCACGGCGTCCACGACCCGGCGGCGAAGGTCTTCCGAATATGAGGCGGGCATGGCTTGACCTCCCACTCTCCATCCTATCCCGATACGTGCGCCAAGCGACGGGTCGCCGCTCTAAATCCTGCCTCGCGACGGCGCGGGTGATGCGGGAGCGGCGGCGAAAATGCGAGGGAAACCCCGTGTTTTTGGGGCCTCGGGACCGCTCCGGGCCGCCGCTCGCGCACGGGTGATACGCGGGTCGCACGGCCCAAAGTGTTACCACGCCGCAAAGGTCCCAGGGGGCGGAATTGGTTCCTGTGCGGGTCAACCCGTCCCCCATTTCCCCCGCGGGCAGGTCGCCGTGCCCAGCCAGGGCTTGACGTCCGCCAGGCACCCGCAGGCCCGGCACCGCCTCGCCTCGGCGTCGAACTCCGGGCAGCCGGTGCAGACCGCCCGCCGCCGCGCCCGCTCGGCCGCCGGGGTGATCGGGCAGCCGGCACGGAGCCAGGTCGCCAGAGAGCCGGCCAGGCCGCGGGCCTGCGCCGCGATCGACGGGTAGGCCTGGGGCGGGGCCAGGGCCGCCCGGTACTCCGGCCGATGGTCGGGGTGCGAGGGGTCGACGAGCTGGCACAGGCGAGGGATGACCTCGCCGTCGCAGGGGAGGCCCCGGCGGGGGCAGTGGGGGCAACGCATCGGTGGGGGCCTCAGAGGGTGACGACGACGCGGGCGTCCAGCCCGAACATGGACACCCACACGTTGCAGTCGCGGACCCGGAATTCCAGCCTGAACGGCGTCTGCGTGGAATTCGCGAAGGTCAGTTTGGAAGGGTAGGCCAAGGTCGTCGAACACATCGCGGAGGAGGTGCCCGCGGGGCATCCGCTGTAAACACGCGAGGCCAACGACGGGCTCGACCCGACGCCGCAGATGAGGACGAAGATACACGAGGCGACGCACACGCTAGTCCAGGTCGACGCGCCGTCCCATAGCATCGCCCCGTCGCGGGACGGGCCGTACCCGACGGCCGGGACGACCGTGAGCGTGAGGTCGGACGCCGGGAAGACGACGTCCCAGCACGTCGGCGACGACGGGCCGCAGCCGCAATTCGGACATCCGGGGTCGAACAGCATCGTCGGGCCCTCAGGAGCAGCTCGCGGAGACCAGCCACCACTGGCCGGCGATCCACGCGACGCGGACCATGCGGCCGACGGGCAGCGACGCCGGCATCGTGAAGTCGTTGTAGACCTGGACGGTCTCGCCGTCGACCCACGCCCCGGCCGAGTCGCGGACCTTGAGCCTGGCCGCCCCCGTCGAGCTGGGGGACGACTCGGTCCCGGTGGGGATGGCCGTCGTGACCCGGGCCCGCTGGACGCCGGGGTTGTAGACGGCGGCCCCCGACGGCCCCCCGGGCCCCGAGGCCGGCGAGCCCTCGACCCTCGCGACGGCCCGCCCGATCCGCCGCACCGACCCCCTCGTGATGAGCACGCCTTCATCGTCGTTCGCCGCCATGTCAGGGGCCCTCGGGGTCTTCGGGGTCTTCGGGGTCTTCGGGGTCGGGCTCGGCCGTGCCGATGCTGAACAGGTCGGCCGGCATGTCCAGGCCGCCGAAATCGGCCGTCTCGAGCATGTCGAAGGCGAGGTAGACGGGGTCGTCCGCGGGGCCGGCGGCCGTCCCGTCGGCCTTCAGGGGGACCGGGGACGAGACCGGGGCGTTGTCGACCATGATCGCCTTGCGCTCGCCGCTCACGAGCTGCCGATAGCCGGCGTTGAGCACGACCTCGGCCCACCCCGAGACCGTCGACCCGCCGACGTCGACCGGCCGCCGGTAGCCGAAGACGTAGTCCGTCGACCAGGCGTAGCCGCCGGCGTCGTCGTCCCACGCGCACCCCGACGCGATCGAGATGCACTTGACCGACCCGGCCGGGAAGCCCATCCAGGCGGCGGCGTTGACGTGGTCCTCGTAGGCGTCGATCAGGCCGGCGTCGAAGAACCGCTCCACCCGCGAGACCTCGAAGATCGTCGTGCGGCGGGACCGGGCCATCGGCGGGTCGAACGGGTCGCCGGCCTTGTTGAGCACCGGCTCGCCGTCGCGGTCGGTCGTGGCGGCGACCTCCTCGGCCTCGGAGCGGGCCCGGACCGTGGGCCGCGCGGCGAAGGGGTCGCGGGCGCCGGTCTCGGGGTCGACCGGGCCCTTGTCGTCGCCCTCCCAGCTTCGCGGCGAGAACTCGAGGACGGCCTTCCACTGCTTCCGGTCGTTGCTCGACGGCGAGACCTTGACCGACTGGAGCAGGCATCGGGCGTCGGCCTCGGTCGGCGTCTCGGCCGTGAGCGGCCAGCGGTAGGACATGCCGGCCCAGAGGTTCAGGGCGTCGAGGACCGCCCGCGCCCCGACGGTCGCCCCGTCGGTCTCGACCTGGACCTCGGCCGTGTAGGAGCGGCCCCCGTCGAGGGTCCAGCCCGATTCGGACGACAGGTCGACGATGCTCGTCACGCCCATGATGCGATCCTCCTATCCGATGGAGACGACGGCGGGGCCCGCGGCCTTGCCCTTGATGGCGGCCTCGATGGCCTTCAGCGCCGGGACCACTTCCTTCGTGTTGGCGGCGGTCTGCTTCTGCGCCTCGGCGGCCCCGTCCTTGCCCAGGCCGTAGCGGCTGCGGAGCAGCGTCGAGGCGGCGGCCGTCGAACCCAGCTTCATCGCCTCCGCGAACTCGGACGCCTTGCCCTTGGCGGGCTTGGCTGCGGCCTCGGCGGCCTTGGGCGCGCCGACCTCTTCCTGCTTGGCGGTCGCCATCTCCTGCCGCGCCGCGTCGATCTTGGCGCGGGCCCGCGCCCAGTAGGAATCGGACGCCTGGCCGGCCTTGTCCGCGAACGCCTCCGCGGCGTAGCCGGCCAGGCCCTCGGAGGTCGATCGGGCCGCGTCCGAGTAGCCCTGCAGCGCGTCGCGGGCCGAGGCGGCCCACTCGCCGGCCCCGAGCTTGGACAGGCCGTCGAGGATGCTCGCCATCCAGCCGGAGACCTTGCTGATGCCGGCCTCGAAGTAGCTGAAGAACGTCGCGACGCCGCCCCGGGCCATGTCCCAGGCCGTGCCCAGCCACTCGACGGCCTTGCCGAAGATCCCGACGCCTCCGGTCGCGCCCTCGACCGAATCGGAGGTGAACCCGAACCAGCCCGTCACGGCCGCCGCGCCGTCCTCCCAGGCGAGGCCGACCGCCACGATCGCCTGGTTGATCCCCTGCAGCGCGGAGCCGAGGATCGGGGCCGTGGTCTGGCCGATGGTCTCCATGAGGCCGGCCAGCCGGCCCCAGAACTCGCCGATCTGGGCGGCCGTCCCGGTGCTCTCGCGGGCCAGGGCCCCGGAGTCCTTGGCGAGGCCCTTCTGGATCAGCGACATGCGGGCCTGGACCTTCGCGCTGTTGTCCATCTCCTGACCGGCCTTCACGAGCCCGAGCCGAAGCCCTTCGGTCTTCACGGCCGCGTCGGAGATGTCCATGCCCCAGGCCTTCAGCGGCTCGGCCTCGCCGCTGAGGCCGGATCGGATCTTCAGGAGCGCGTCGTCGAAGCCGACGTCCCGGAACGCCGCCGCGTCGGCGGCCAGGTTGGCGAGCTGCGTCGACAGGGCCGCCGCGTCCTTCTCGGCGTAGCCGACCCCTTGCAGCTGGCCGCCCAGGGCCGCCGTGCCGTCGAGGTAGGCCTGGCGCTCGGTCCCGTAGGCGTCGGCCATCTTGTTCGCGGTCGCGATGACGCTCGCGCCATGCTCGCCGAAGACCTGGTCGGTCTTGTTGTAGGCCTCCTCGAGGTGGGCGGCCGACGCGCCCGCCTTGATCCCGAGGGCGGCCAGGGCCGCGCCGCCGGCCGCCGCGCCGGCCGCGAGCCGCTTCGTCGCCGCGGAGCCCCAGGACTCGACGGCCGACGCCCCCTTGGCCAGGCCCTTCGCGAGGCCCGACGTGTTCGCCACCATGCTCAGGGCGATCGATCCGATCAGAGCCACGTCATCCCCCTTTCGCCAGGTCGCGGACCTCGCGTTCCACGCCTTCCAGGGCCCGTTTCAGGGCCTCGTCCCGGGCCGTCTTCCCCTGGGACCGGAACGCCGGGGCCATGAACGGCCTCGGTTTCATGCGCCTCGTGCCGTATTCGAGGAACGCCGAATAAAACGTCTTCCCCACATACGCACCGCCGTTGATCCTCACGTCGATCCCGAACCGCTTGCGGGACCGCTTCACGGCCCGGACCTTGACCCCCTTGACCGTCGCCCCGGTCCGCGAGGCGAACGCCTTGCGGGCGTTGAGCTTCACCTCCTTCTGGATGATCTTCATCCCCGCGCGCATGGCCTGCGTCAGGACCTTCTTTTGGATCCTCGGCTCGAGCTTGCGGAGGCGGCGGTCGATCGCCTTGACGCCGGTGATCGTCACGGCGACGCCCGTCCCCGCCGGCCTCTTGCCCGACCCCGCCCGCGTCACAGCGGCCTCCGCGGCCGCGGCCGGTCGTCGTCGTCGTCGTCCTCGAAGGGCGGCGCGTCGGGGGGGAGGTCGGGGGCCGCGGCCAGGATCTCCTCGCGGGAGAGGGGGCGGGCCGGCGTCGGGGCCTCCGCCGGGGCCTCGTCGGCGGGCTCGAAGACGCCGGGACCGGACGCGCCGGAGACGCGCCAGGTCATGGAAGCCACGACGCCCCGATGGGTGGACTCCAGCCGCGCCGAGATGACCCCCGCGACCTCATCCCCCGTGTCCAGGTCCACGACCGCCACCCGCTCGCCGTCCACCAACAGTCCGAGTCTCACGGCGACGTCCTCCCCTCGGCCGGCGGCCGTGCCTCGCCGCCCCGGCCGAGCGCCCGGCCCAGCATCCCGACCGTCTCCTCGGGCGTGAGCCGCTTCGCGGCCGCCGTCGCGGGCCGCAGCATCAGGTCCTCGAGGCGGACCCGCTTGCCGCCCATCGCGCCGATCACGGCCTGGCAGACGTGGGCCTGGTAGGCGTTGAGATCCGGGAGGCCCTCCACCCGGTCGTAGGCGATCCACTCCGCCAGCTCGGCGGCCGGGAGGGCCCGCACCTCGGCCAGCGACTTGCCCAGCAGGAGGGCGAGCCGGTGGACGAGGCGCGACTCCGGCCGCCGCCTCAGTTTCCCTCGAGCGCCTTGACCTCTTCGGGCGTGTACTTGTTCAGCCTCATGGCCGCGTCGATCACGGGCTCGAACGTCCCGCCGGCCAGCGACGCCAGCGCCGGGAGGTCCCGCTCCCCGAACATCGGCGAGCCGTCGGCGTCGACCACCGAGGCGGCGACCAGCCGGGCGCGGAAGAACTTGCCCTTGTCGCCGGCGTTGGCGATCTCGAAGGCGTCGCGGTCGCCGACCGTCATGCCGCGGACGGACACCTTGCCGCCCAGGGCCGGGACCTCGACCTCGACGACCTGCGGCCGGGGCCCGGCCAGGATCTGATCTCTCGTGAGCATCGGACGAACTCCGTGAAGGATTGGGTTGGAGGGCGGAGGCCGACGGGCGGGGATCAGCCCCCGCCGCCGCCCGCCGCGTAGGCTGTGATCGCGCCGGCGACCTTGATCGTCGCCGAGCCCTCGAGATTGCCGTTGGCGTCCTCGGCCGCGGGGCTGCACTCCGTCAGGAAGCCGGGGAACTGCTCCCCCTTGGCCGGCGTGGTCGGGGAGATCACGCGCCAGTACAGGACCGCGGGCGGGGTCTCGCCCGTGACGTACTTCCGCAGCGCCGCGTGGGTCGTATCGCCGGGGTCGTACTGCAGGTCGAAGCCGACTTCGCCGGGATCGACCTGGCCGGGCCGGCTGGTCTTGATGAACGTCCCGAGGTTGCCGGTGTCGACGGCCTCGACGGAGGCCGACGGGTAGCCGACCGACAGGATGTTGCCGACGGTGGTGTACGTCCCGTCGGCGGTGGTCGAATACGAAAGCGTGGTGCCCAGGGCGGGGATGACGACGGCCATGTTGGGCCCTCAGGAGGTGGGGATGGAGACGCGATGCCGCGCCTCTAAAGTGATTATGTGCCGATAACTCCAGACGTCCGAGCCGGGCGGATCCCGCTCGGCCGTCTCGCCGACGTCGTCCACGAAGACGCCCAGGAACCGGACCGTCCCGATCGGGCCGCGGAACCCCTGGAAGGCCAGCCGGACCGCCGTCGCGGCGGCCTCGCACTGGTCCGGGGACGTCCCCCAGCAGTCGACCTGCACGGTCGCGGTCGAGGTCCCGTCGCCGCCGCCCAGATTGTGGCCGTAGCTCCTCGCCGGGGCGTGGAAGACGACCGCCGGCCACTCGCCCCGCTGCGGGATCCGGCCGTGATGGATGCGGGGCCCGACGACGGCGGCGAGGGCCGTCGACGACTTGAGCCGGGCGAAGATCGCCGCCCGGAGCGTGGTCGGGTCGGAGGCCGACGCGGCCGTCCACCCGCCGCCGATCGCCAGGCCGCCGGGGGCGTCCAGGCCGATCGCCAGCGACGCCGGCCAGTCGCCGCCGAGGGCCAGGCCGGCCCCCGCCGCCTCGACGAGCGTGGCCGTCGGGTCCATCCCCTCGCCGATCCCGATCGCCAGGCCGATCGGCGCCGCCAGGCCGATCGCCAGGGACGCCGGCCACTCGCCGCCGATCGCCAGGCCGCCGAGGCCGGGGTCGGAGTAGGACGCGGTGACGGGGGAAAAAATGACGCCGCACACGCGCCACGCCGTGCTGTCGAACCTTATCGCGACGGCCCCGTCGACCCTGATGCGATACCAGGTCGTGGGAGGTACGGCCGTGTTGGGCTGGCTCACGGAGTCCAGGACGGCGGACGTGCCGGCGTCGAGGATCGAGAGCCGCGGGTCGGCGACGAGCTGCGAGTAGCAGCAGAGCGAGACCACGACGGGGGCGGTGGTCGTCAGCAGGATCTTGCCGCCGCCGAGGGCGATGTCGCCCCACGTGTAGATCATGCGCCCGCCGCCGAGCGCCGGCGGGAGGGCCATCGTCGCGAGGCTGTTGGCCGCCTCGGTCCTGGTGCCGATCCCCGAGGGGGTCGCCCACGCGCACGAGGTCACGATCGGCGGCAGCGAGGCGTCGGCTCCCACGGCGGCGAGCGACGACTGCGTCTTGTACCAGTATCCGAGGGCTCCGCCGTCGGGCCAGGCCCCGGCGGTCGGGTCGCTCGCCGGCTTGGTGACGACGGATAGGATGGTCGCGGAGGCCATGCGTCACGCCCCCCTCGATCACATCTCGACGACGGGCGTCACGCTCAGGACGTCGCCCGAGGCGACCGTCCTCGGCGTGTCGAACGACCCGGCGAGGATCAGCTTGCCGCTCGTCGCCCCGAGCACGAAATACCCGTGGACCGCGTCGCCGGTCGCGCCGACGGTCCACGACTGGCCCGCGTAGGACGACCTCGCGACCTGGCCGCGGCCGGTCCAGGCGGGCGACCCGCTGGGGGCCGCGAGGGCCGGCGCCGACCACTTCCCGGCCCCGACGCCGCGGGCCAGAGTCTTCCGGGAATACCCCGAGAACGCCGCCTCGCGGCTCGTGTAGGTCGAGGCCGTGTCGGCCTCGGTGGGGGTGAAGGCGCTGTTGTACAGCCCGAGCTGCCAGTCCTCGCCCGAGGCCAGCAGCTCGCCGAGGACCTGGACCGCACCCTCGCGCGCGACGACGAACGGCATGGCGACCTCCTAAATCAGCCCTGGACCTCGTGGGCCCTGATGGTCAATTCGACGCCCCGCAGCTCCCAATCCACGACGCCCGCGATGTGGAGGACGCGGCCCGTCCCCTCGATCACGAACCGCCCGTCGATCGCGATCCGCGGGTCGAACCGGCAGGCGACCTCGTAATCGATCCGCCCCTGGACCTGCGGGCCGGCCTGGACCGTCTCGTCCGCGCGGGCGGGGAGGACGCGGGCCCACAACGTAAAGACGTCGGCCCAGACGTCGGAGGACGAGCCGGCCCCGTCGTCGACGCGGGTCGGCGCCTGGTAGACGAGCCGCGATCGCATTTGGCCGGGGTCGATCATCCTCGCGTCCTCCAATCGATCCCGCCCAGGGGCGCGTCCACGGCCAGAGGGACCTCGGAGAGGGACCCCGCCGCCACGGGCTCGCGGCGGTCGTACCAGTGGGCGACCAGCATGAGGAGCGCGACGCGGGCGTCTTCGGGCAGTTCCTCGGGCGTCCAGCCGGCGACGTAGCGGACCGTGACGGCCGCCGGGCCTCGGGCCGCCGACGGCCAGGCGCCGACCGGCGCGACCAGGCCGGGCGTGCCGAGGACGACGCGGTAGGCCGACGGGTCGACCGCCCCGAGCGAACCGTCCGGCCCCCTGACGACGATCGACTCCACCGAGACGAGCGGCGGCCTCGGGAGTTCCCACGGCCAGCCGTGGGCCGGCATGTCGTGCAGCGACAGCTCGTAGGTCTGGACCGCCAGCGAGCGGTTGCAGCGGGCCTCGACGTGCCGCCGGGCCGCCTTGCAGAGCACCCCGACCAGCGCGTCGTCGGCGTCGGTCAGGATGCGCGCGTGGGCCTTCGCCTCCTCGACGGAGATCGGCTCGACGGCGGCGGGCGTGACGACCTCGAGGCCCATCGGATCAGCCCCCGACGATCGGCTTGACGGCCTTCTCGGCCGCGTTCCGGAGGGCCGGCCTCTCCACGGCGGTCCGGACCTCGGCCGCCGCGACGGTCGCGGCCCCCTCGGCGAGCAGCCGCTTCGCCTCCGGATCCGGCATCTCGGCGACCTCGCCCTCGGCGTAGGTCCGGCCCCCCACCAGGGCCTGGCAGTTCATCTGGATTCGCACGGCTCGCTCCTCGGTTCGCTCGGGTCGGACGGAAGGCCCCGGGTCGCCCCGGGGCCCGGGATGTCAGGAGTAGACGACGTCGGTCGCGATGCTGAACGCGGCGGGGCGGACCAGGCCGAAGTCGACGTCGACGAACCCCGAGACCTGGACGCCGCCGTCGGCCCGGTAGGGGTTGACCAGCATGTCCATGCCGCTGAACATCGCGAGCAGCGCCTTGGTCCAGTCACCGTAGATGATCGCGGAGAGGCCCGTTCCGGAGCCCTTGGTCAGGTCGGCCCGCACCGAGCTGGTCGTCAGCGCGCGGCGGTCGGCGATCGTCATCGAATCGGCGCTCGCCACGAAGGACGCCTGGCCGGTCACCTTGACCGTCCCCTCGAGCTTGCTGAACACGGCGGGGTTGGTGACGAACGCGCCCTCGCCCGCGTTGGCCTTGGCGACGGCCCCGGTCATCGCGAGGACGTCGTCGTAGGTCAGCGCCTTGCCGTTGGTCGCGCCGGGGCGGACGTCGACGCCGTCGCCGGCGACGTAGGCGAAGGCGCCCTTGGGCTGGCCCGCCGCGCCCGAGCCGTGCAGGCAGCCCGCCTGCAGCCCGACGGCCAGGTCGGCGAGGAGCTGCGAGTACAGGTAGTTGGTCAGCGGCACCGAGGACTGCACCAGGTCCTGGCGGCCGGCGACGGTCGAGCCCGCGAGCGTGTGGGCCGAGAACGCGGCCGAGCCGATCGAGCGGTCGGCCTCGGTCGGAGCGGCGTTGCTCACCCAGTAGGTGTTGCCCGCCGTCGCGAGCGGCAGCTTGAACGGGCTCGAGGAGACCAGGGTCTGCATGCCGGCCTGGGACAGGACGAGCTGGGCCATCAGGGCCTGCCAAATCGGCCCCACGACGACCTGGCCGATCGCCCCGGCCGCGGAGTGGGCGCGATACTCGACCTCGGCGGCCGTCATGTCGACGAGGACGCCCTTGGTCGCCACGGTCCGCGATCGCGCCAGGTCGGAGTGGACCTCGCCCTCGAGGCCGTCGGGCGTGCGGTCGGAGGCCGCGAACGACAGGGCGCGGGCGGCGCTGTAGGCGTGCCGGCCGCCGCGGGTGTTCCGGGCGTCGTGGGCCGCGCCGCCGCCCGCCCCGGGCCCGGCGGCGGCGCGGGCGGCCAGGGCGGCCCGGCGGGACTCCATGGCCTCCAGCTGCTCCGCCCGGTCGATCAGGGCCTCGGCCTGGGCGGCCAGGTCGTCGTGCCGCTGGGATAGGTCGGCCGGGGGCTCCTCGCCCTCGGGGACGCCGGCCAGGAGGGCCTCGGCCTGCGACAGCAGCTCGGCGGCCCGGCGGCGGAGGTCGTTCGGATTCATGCTTCGCTCCTCGCTTACTTGGTGATGCGGGCCTTCAGGGCCCCGAGCTTCCGCCGCCGCGGGGCGAGCCACGCCTCGCGGGCCTTGCTCCGATGCGCGGCCTCCAAAGCCGCGGCCCGGACGGCCAGGTCGGTCGCCCGGTAGGCGGGCCTGGCCACCGCCGAGACGTCGTACAGGTCCAGGTCCGTCAGCTCGTCGAACACGTCGTCCCGGCCGTCGGGCAGGGTCGCGATCGTCCGCTGCTCGCCGCCCGGGGCGGGCCGGAACGCGAAGCTCATCCCCGCCAGGTCGCCCCGGCGGACCAGCGTCGCGACGTCGCGTCCGTGCTGCGTGTCGGGCAGGTCGATCTCGACCGCGAGGCCGACGTCGTCCTCCCGCAGGCGGACCGTCCCGGGCGCCGTCCTCCCGAGTAGGATCGCATCGTCGTGGTCCATGTTGGCCGTGACGTCCTGCGACGCGGCGATCGCGCGGGCGAACGCCCCGCGGCGGACGACCTCGCGGAGGCGGAAACGCTTCCCCTCGAACAGCGTCGTCTCGACGTCGAACACGGCCGCGTGGCCGACCAGCGTCGGCATGCCGCCCTCGGCCCGCTCGCGGAGGGTCGGGGCGCCGGCCCGGACGTGGATTCGTCGATCGCTCACGGCTTGGCCTCCGGCTTGTTCGCGGCCTGGTCGACGACGGCCGACAACGGCCCCGTGTTGAGCGGGACGAGGATCTCGGCCCCCTTGTCGCCGCCGATCGGCGGCAGGTCGGCCATGTCGCGGCCCTCGTCCACCCGCAGCAGCCCGGAGGCCGCGAGGTTGCGGATCCAGCCCGCGCGGGCCGCCAGGTCGGTCCGGAGGAGGGCGCTGAAGTCGAACCGCCAGAACCAGCCGGCCGCCCGCTCCGTCTCGGTCAGCAGCTTGAGGGCGAGGGCCGCCTCGAGGGCCTCGCACCGCGGCCGCAGCGACTCGAGGTAGTACGAAAGGTTCGCCTGCTCGGCCGAGGCGTAGGAGAGCTTGGAGGCGTCGCCGATCTTGTGCGGCGGGATCCGGAAGATCCTCGCGACCTCCTGGAGCTGGAAGGCCCGGACCTCGAGGAGCTGGCTCTCCTGCGGCGACCCGCCGATCCGCTTGTACTCGGTGCCGGTGCTGAAGGCCGAGGGGGCGTGGCGGTTCGCGCCGCCGAACAGCTTCCGCAGGTTCTCGCGGAAGCCGTCGAGCTTCTCCTGGTTCTGGGCCGGGACCGTGAAGTACCCGTCGAGGACGGCCCCGTTGCCGAAGTACTGGGCCGCGTAGCTCTCGGCCGCCCGGGAGACGCCCAGCGTCTGGCGGCACAGCTCGACCGGCGAGAGGCCCGTCACGCCGTCGAGGCCCAGCTCGGCGACGTGGAGGATCCGCGACCCCGAGACCGGCTCGCCGCCGACGACGTAGTCGACCCCCTCGGGCCCGTCAACCGGCTTCACGGCGGCCGGGTCCAGCAGCTTCAGCCGGACGGGGTAGCCCCCCGACCAGTCGATCCGGGCGTAGCCGTCGCCCCAGGTCAGCGACCGCGCGACCAGGGCCCGCAGGAACTGCTGGGGCGTCGTCGAGCCGTCGGGGCTGCGGCCGAACAGCAGGGCCGCGGGATGGTCGGCCACGACCTCCGAGCCGCCGGCCGGCGTCGGCCTCCGCAGCTCGAGCGGGAGCGTCGCCATGTCGGACGAGATCGCGTTGACCGCGGCGTAGACGGCCGGGATCGTCAGGCAGTTGTCCGGCGTGATCCACTCGCCCGAGTGGTTGGCGCCGAGGATCGCCGCCACGACGTCCGCCGGCACGCCGTCGATCGGCCTGGGCCTCGTCAGGCCGCCCAGGCCGAACAGGGATCGGAGTTTGGTCGCGACGCCCATGTCAGTCACCCCCCAGGCTCATGCAGACCAGCGGCTCGTCCGGCCTCGCCTGGTCGTCGAGCGCCGCCGCGATCGCGTTGACCAGGGCCGCCGCGGCGTCGATCTTCTCCCGCGACTTCTTCTTCGTGAGCTTGACGTTGTCGGCGTGGTCGCGCTCCGCGATCGCGTTGCCGACGCACCAGGCGAGGACCGGGTCGCCGTCGGTGCGGATCTTCCCGGTCGCGATCAGCCGCTCCAGCTCCTTCGTGGGGGGGCTCAAGCTCAAGAACCCCTGGCGGATCGTCTGGAACGGGATCCCGGCCGCGAGGAGCTTGGGCGCGACCAGCGCCGCGTTGTAGCTGTCGGCGTAGGCGGCGACGACGTCCCGGGCCGCGTAGTCCTCGACCAGGGCGTCGGCGACGACGTCGTAGTCGATCCGCTCGCCCGGCGTCGCCGTCAGCGCCCCCGCCTCGATCCAGCGGCGGTACGGGACCTTCGCCTGGGCCGAGCGGATGACGGCCTCGACCTCGGGCACCCACGCCCGGAGGAAGACGTCGAACCCGGCCTCGAAGTCGCCCGCGATGAGGACCGACGCCGTCAGGTCGCGGGTCGACGACAGGTCGAACCCCGCGTACCAGCGGTCGCCGGAGGCGACGATCTCCTCGATCGACCGCCGCTCGCCGGCCCGGCCGAGGCCGTCGACGTCGAAGTAGCGGGCCGTCTCCCGGAGCCAGACGCTGAGCTTCAGCCGCTTGAAGTTGGCCAGCGACTCGGGCGACTGCTTCGCCTTCTCCAGCTCGGCCCGGAACCCCTCGATAGGGATGGCGTAGCCGAGGCTCGGGTTCGCCCGCCGCCAGGCCGCCTCGTCGTCCACGTCGATGGACGCCCCGCCGTCCTCCGCGTCCCAGGGGCCGTGGACGATCGGCAGGAACCGGAGGTCGAACGACTCCCCGGCGAGGATGCGGACGGCCCGCTCGTGCTGCTCGTAGCAGACGTGGTGCAGGTCCTCCCCCGCGGTCGTGATCGACAGCAGCAGCGGCTGCTTCCTCGAACCCTGCGAGAACTCGAACAGCTCCCAGAGCTTCCGGCCCGGCTGCCTGTGCAACTCGTCGAAGATGACGACCGAGGGGTCGAGCCCGTCCTTCGCCGGGGCGTCGGCGCTGTTGGCGATCAGGACGCCCCGCGTCTTCGTGCAGGTGAGCTTGCGCGCCGAGTCGACCTTGTCGAAGGCCCGCCGCAGCCGCGCGTCGGCCTCGACCATCGCGACCGCCTCGCGATAGATGATCGAGGCCTGCTCCCGCGAGGCCGCGTTGACGTAGACCGCCGGCTCGACCTCGCCGTCGGCGACCAGGCAGTAGATCGAGATCGCCGACAGCAGGACCGACTTGCCGTTCCGCTTGGCGATCTCGACGTAGGCCTCGCGATAGCGCCTCAGCCCGGTCTCGGCCGATACCCACCCGAACAGCTGCCACACGACCTCGAGCTGCCAGGGCAGCAGCCGGATCGGCTCGCCCGCGTGGACGCCGGCCCGAGCCCGGCAAAACCGCTGGATGAAGTCGCTCGCCCGCTTGGCCCGGCCAGCATCGAAGACGTACCCCTCCCGGAGCGCGAGCCGATCGGCCTCGGTCCGCACCGGGTCGTAGTCCTCGATCGCGATCCAGTCCGCCGCGGTCGCCACGATCATCCCCCCAGGTACTCGTCCAGCTCGTCCGCCGGCTCCGGCGGGACCAGCCCCGCCCGCGACCGCGAATTCGGAGACTCCTCACTTAACTCCACCACGGGTCGGGGTGCAGGCTTGGTTGGAGTCGTCCCCAGATCTCGTCGAGCTTGAGGGCGAGGAAGCGGACGAGGG
>MKTT01000082.1 GCA_001898385.1 Planctomycetales bacterium 71-10 | reverse complement strand
CCGCGCCGTCGGATGGTCCCTCAGCCCCTTTGACCGGGCATCCCGGGAGGGGTACGATCCATGATGTCGATGAGACGAATGACGGCGGGCCCGGCCCATCTCCCGCCGCCGCACCTTTCTCAATTTCTCCGTGCGAAAAGGGGGGCGATCATGCCTCTCTTCGAGGTCGAGACGACGTCGCATATCATGATTGCATCCGCCGACGACGAGGCCACCGCCCGGTCGTTCGCCCGGTCGAACTACCCGGCGGAGGAGATCATCCGGGTGGCGCACCGGCCCCGCGACGCCTGGGTCATCTCCAAGAACCTGCTGGGCGTGACGTCGGATGCCGACCCCTGCTCGATCGCCCGCGAGTGCCTGGCGAACGCGGCCGGCGACAAGGTCCACGCGGTCCGGCTGTACATGCAGAAGACCGGGTCGGACCTGGAGCAGTCGCGCAAGGTCGTCGAGTCGAACATGTCGCGCGGCTGGTGAGCGCGGGAGGCCGCCGCGGATGCGACGGGCCCCGGCCGGGGGTCGCGCGGCCGTCGTCGTCGGCCCCCGGCGCGCGAAGTGTATATTGGCAGACCGAAGCTCGAAACCGTCAAGAAGCCTCTAGCCGCATGTGCGGCCGTCGCCGTCGGCGACGGCCTGCCTCGCCCTGAAGGAGGGGTCCCATGCCTCGGGTCATCTCGTTGATCTTGGGAGGTGGTAGGGGGACGCGCCTCTACCCCCTGACCAAGTCGCGGAGCAAGCCCGCGGTGCCCATCGCCGGCAAGTATCGGCTCATCGACATCCCCGTGTCGAACTGCATCCATTCCGGTCTGCACCGCATCTTCGTCGTCACCCAGTTCAACTCCGTCAGCCTCCACCGCCACATCTACAACACCTACAAGTTCGACCCGTTCGAAGGGGGATTCGTCGAGATCCTCGCCGCCCAGCAGACGATGGAAAGCGAGAACTGGTATCAGGGCACGGCCGACGCGGTCCGGCGGAACATCCCCTATTTCACCGAGAAGGACTACGACCTGGTCCTCATCCTGTCGGGCGACCAGCTCTACCGGATGGACTTCCAGGAGATGATCAAGACCCACATCGAGAACAAGGCGGTCGTGACCATCGCCGCGCTGCCGGTCCCGGAGTCCGAAGCCCGCTCCTGCGGCATCATGCGGATCCAGGCCGACGGCCGCGTGATCGACTTCGAGGAGAAGCCGAAGACGCAGGAGAAGCTGAACCGCGTCCGCACCGACCCCAACTGGCTGGACAAACTGGGCCTCAAGGCCCAGGGCCGCCCCTACCTGGCCAGCATGGGCATCTACGTCTTCAACAGGAAGACCCTCGTCGACCTGCTGAACTCCAGCACGGCCACCGACTTCGGCCACGAGCTGCTCCCCCAGACCATCGCCCAGCAGCGCGTGCAGGCCCACCTGTTCGACGGCTACTGGGAGGACATCGGGACCGTCGGGGCGTTCCACCAGGCGAACATCGACCTGACGCTGGACCACCCGCCGTTCGACTTCACGCACGGCGAGCAGCCGATCTTCACCCGGCCCCGGTTCCTCCCCAGCTCGCGGATCATGGGGGCGACCGTCCGCAACAGCCTCATATGCGACGGCTGCGTCATCGGCCGCGGGTCGGTCATCGAGAACTCCGTGATCGGCGTCCGGTCGGTCATCGGCGACAACGTCACCATCCGCGATTCCTACCTGATGGGTGCCGACTGGTATGAGCAGCCGCACGAACTGCGCTCCAATCCGGGCGAGGGGATCGTGAACCTGGGCGTGGGGGCCGGCTCGGTCATCGAGCGGGCCATCGTCGACAAGAACGCCCGGATCGGCAGGAACGTGAAGGTGCTCAACGAGACCGGCGTCGTCGACTCCGAGGAGGCCGCGACCCACGTCATCCGCGACGGCGTCGTGGTGGTCCCGAAGCAGACGGTCCTCCGCGAAGGGGCCGTGATTTGACGGCCGACTCGAACGGGCCGGCCATCCGCGTGCGCTCGCTCCGGAAGGAATATCCGGGGCGGGACGCCCGCGTGATCGCCGTCGACGGCATCGACCTGGAGATCCGCCGCGGCGAGTGCTTCGGCCTCCTCGGCCCCAACGGCGCCGGGAAGACGACGACCGTCGAGATCCTGGAAGGGCTCAACCGCCCGACTTCGGGCGAGGTGGAGGTCCTCGGGCTCTCGTGGGACCGCGAGCCGAACGCCATCCGGGAGCGGATCGGCGTGACCCTTCAGGAGACCCGCTTCCCCGAGAAGGAGACGATCCGCGAGCTGCTGACCGTGTTCCGCAGCTTCTACCGCCACGGGCTGTCCGTCGACGACGCCATCGCCCGGGTCTCGCTGGAGACCAAGGCCGACGCCCTCTTCGAACACCTCTCCGGCGGCCAGCAGCAGCGCGTGGCCGTGGCCGTCGGGCTGATCGGCGACCCGGAGATCCTGTTCCTCGACGAGCCGACCACGGGCCTCGACCCCCAATCGCGACGGCAGCTCTGGGACGTGGTCCTCGACCTGAAATCGCGAGGGCGGACCGTCCTCCTGACCACGCATTACATGGACGAGGCCGAACGCCTCTGCGACCGCGTCGCCGTGATCGACCGGGGCAAGATCATCGCCCTGGGGTCGCCGGCCGACCTGATCGCCCGGCTGGGGGGAGAGCACGTCATCGAATTCGCCCTCGCGGACGGGGAGCCGGTCGACCCCGCCGCGTTCGCCGCGCTCGACTCCGTCCTCGCCGCCCGCGCCGAGGCCGACGGCTACTCGCTCACCGTGGGCGAGCCCCACCGCGCCCTCCCGGCGTTGCTCGACGCCCTGGAGGACCTGGGCCGGCCGCTGGCGCGGCTGACCACGCGCCACGTCAGCCTGGAGGACGTCTTCGTCGCCCTGACCGGCCGACACCTCCGCGACGACCAGGAGCCCGAGGCCGACGCCGGCGGGCGGGGACGCCGCCGCCGCAAGGCCGGCCGCCGCTGACGACTCGCATCAAGGATCGTGCATGCTCCAGCAATCGCCGTTCTTCCAGCTCTACCTCTCCCGCCTGCGCGAGTTCTTCCGCCAGCCCGCGCGCATCTTCTGGGTCTACGGCTTCCCGACGCTGCTGGCGGTCGTCCTGGGCTACGCCTTCCAGAGCCGCCCCCCCGCGCTCGTGGCGGTCGACGTCGTCGCCGGCCCCGGAGTGGACGCCCTGCGGAACGCCGTCGAGGCGCACAACACGAAGGCGGCCGGATCGACCGGCGGCCCCGCCGCCTCGGCGCCGATCATCCTCGACGTCCGTCCCGAGGCCGAGGCGCTGAACCGGCTGCGGACCGGCAAGACGCCGCTGGTGGTGCAGCCGGGCGAGGGGTCGAACGTCTCCTACCGTTACGACCCGACGAGGCCGGAGTCCGCCGCCGCGCGCGAGGCCGTCAACGATCTCGTCCAGCGCGCCGCCGGCCGGAGCGATCCCGTCGCGACGCAGGACGTCCTGGTCACCGAGCCGGGCTCGCGCTACATCGACTTCCTCATCCCGGGCCTGATCGGCCTGAACGCGATGGGGGGCGGCCTCTGGGGCGTCGGCTTCTTCCTCGTGAACCTGCGGATCGGCAAGCTGCTGAAGTGCTACGTCGCCACGCCGATGCCCCGGCGCGACTTCCTCGGGGCGATCCTCGCCGCGCGGCTCACCTTCCTGACCCCGGACCTCGCGGTGCTGCTGGCGCTCGGCCTCTTCGCGTTCCAGATGCCGATCCGGGGCGGGCTCTGGCTCGTGGTCCTGATCGACGTCGTCGGCGCGCTGGCGTTCGCCGGCCTGGGCCTGCTGATCGCATGCCGGGCCGCCACCACCGAGACCGTCAGCGGGCTCATGAACCTCATCATGATGCCGATGTGGCTGCTATCCGGCGTCTTCTTCTCGTCCGACCGCTTCCCGGCCGCCGTCCAGCCGCTGATCCAGGCGCTCCCGCTGACCCAACTCGTCGGCGGGCTGCGGCTGGTGATCCTGGAGGGGGCGGGGCTCGGCCACGAGGGGGTCTTGCGGGCCCTGGCGATCCTCGCCGCCTGGGCCGTCGGCACGTTCTGGCTCGCCCTGAAGTGGTTCAAGTGGACCTGAGCCGGCCGCCGGCCCGCGGCGGAACGTCGGGGCCTTGAACACCAGGCGCAGGTCGCGGAGCCGGCCGCGGTTCCAGGTCGGCCTCGCGAGCGCCGGGGCGGCCGCCTCATCGAGGACGTGGCCGAGGAACGTCGCCTTCGCCGGCAGCTCCACGTCGACGAACGACGAGCCCGATTGCAGCGGGATGGCGCGCAGCTTCTCGGCCCGGTGGAGGCTCAAGGGGGAGTGGACGTCCATGAGCGGGACGCCGAAGACGACCCGCCGCACGGCCCGGGCCGTCCCCCGCCACGCCGAGGCCGGGAAGCCTGCCGGACGCCGCATCCAGACGTGATCCGCCTGGTCGAGCGCCTTGAGGAGCGGCTCCCACTCGCGCCGTGTCGGCGGCTCGGCGGTGGCCGCCAGCGCGAGGATCGGGTGGGCGGCCCGGTCGGCCGCCTCCTGGATCGACTCCCCGAGGCGAGGGGACGACCGCTCGACCGTCTTGAAGGTCAGCTCGACCGGCCGGCCCGCCGCCCGCAACCATGCGACGCTCGCGTCCCAGGCGGAGGCCGCCTCCGGAGGTTCGGGCGAGTCGATCAGGACGAGGAGCGAGACGCCGACGACCCCCAACGGCTCGCGGTGGAAGTGGGCCGCGAACGGGTCGTCGGCGTCGAACGGCTCTGCCTCCGGCGTCGTCATGAGGCGTGGGCCGGGGCGGGGGTAGCGTCGGCCAGCCAGTCCTGCAGCTCGGCCCGGTACGCTTCCTGGAGCCTCTTCGTAATCGGCCCCGGCGCGCCCGAGCCGATCGGCTTGCCGTCGATGGTCGCGATCGGCATGACCTCGGTCGAGGTCCCGACCAGGAACGCCTCGTCCGCCGCCTGGAGCGCAGGGAGGGTGACGCGGGTCTCGACGAACGGGATGCCGACCTTCTTCGCCAGCCGCTCGGTCAGGTGGCGGGTCATGCCGATGAGGATCTCGGGCCCCTCGGGCGTCCCCTCGATGCGGCCCTCGCGGACCCAGAGGACCGAGGTGTGCGTCGCCTCGGTGACGTAGCCCAGCGAGTCGATCAGGACGGCTTCATACGCCCCCTCGCGATGGGCCGAATCGTTGGCCAGCACGTTGCCGAGGAGGTTCGTCGTCTTGATGTCGCAGCGCTTCCAGCGGATGTCGGGCCGGCTGACGACCGGGACGCCGGTCGCGCGGAGGGCGGCCGACGGGGCGTCGTCGTAGGGCCGAACGATGATGACCTCGGTCGGCGGCACCGGCGGGTTCGGGAATGCGTGAGTGCGAGGCGCGACGCCCCGGGTGATCTGGACGTAGACCAGGCCCTCCTTCACGAAGCTCGCCCGGATGGTCCGGTAGATCCGGGCGACGAGGCGGTCGAGGTCGTAGGGCGGGAATTCCAGCTCCTGGAGGCTGCGCTTGAGCCGGAGCAGGTGGTCGGCTTCCAGCCAGCAACGGCCGCCGTAGATCCGGCAGACCTCGTAGACCGAGTCGCCGAAGAGGAAGCCGCGATCGTAGATCGGCACCGTCGCCTGTTCGGGGGCCATCAAATCGCCGTTGACGCAAGCCAAATCGCCCATCCCGCTCGATCCTTTCGCGTAACCGAAACCCGGCCGCTCTCCCCGCGCCAGGATACCCCCCGCGGGGAGGCCCCGGCAATGGCGGCGGGGCCGGTCAGCTCTCGACGACCTCGCTGCGCGGGTAGGAGCCGAGGACGTCGAGCCGCTCGCAGCGGCGGCGGACGGCGTCGATCGCCTTCTGCACGAGGGGGTCGTCGACGTGCCCCTCGACGTCCAGGAAGAAGAGGTAGGAGGGATTCTTGTCGCTGGGCGAGCCGGGCATGGGGAACGACTCGATCCAGGTCATGTTGACGCCCAGCTTCTCCAGCGGGGCGATCGTCTTGGCGAGCGAGCCCGGGTCGTTGGGGATGCGGGCCATCAGCGTCGTCTTGTCGCGGCCGGTGCGGGCCTCGGGCGTCTCGGCGATGACGGCGAACCGGGTCACGTTGTTGACCTGGTCCTCGATGTTCTCCGCCAGGATGTCCAGCTTGTACGCCTGGCCGGCGGGCCGGCTCGCCACGGCCGCGGCGAACTCCTCCCGCTGGGCCAGCTCGGCGGCGGCGGCCGTGGAGACGACCTCGATCTTGGCCGCCTGCGGCAGGTTCTTCCCGAGCCAGTTGCGGCATTGCGAGAGCGCCTGGCTCTTGGAGTAAACCCGCCGGACCTGGCTCCACTCGCATCGCCCCAGGAGGCAATGGTGGATCCGGAGGCGGACCTCCGCCCGGATCTTGAGGTTCGGGAGCTTGGTGAACATGTCCAGCGTGTCGGCGATCCGGCCGTCGGTCGAGTTCTCCAGGGGCACGATGCCGAACTGGACGTGGCGGCGGTTCAACTCTTCGAAGACGGCCGCGATCGATCCCAGCGGGACGTGCTCGACGGCCTCGCCGAACTTGGCGACCGACGCCAGGTGGCTGTAGCTGTACTTGGGGCCCAGGCAGGCGACCCGGAGGGTCCGCTGGAGCGCCCGGGTGCCGCTCATCAGCTCGCGGAAGATCAGGCGGAGCGTGTCTTTCGGCAACGGCCCGTGGCTGGCGCCCAGCACCTTCGCCAGGACCTCCTCCTCGCGGGCGGCGGAGAAGACCTCCAACCCGTTGGTGCTCTTGACCTTGCCGATCTGCACCGCGATCTCGGCGCGGCGGTTCAGGATCGCGACCAGCTCCTTGTCGATGCGGTCGATCTCGCTACGCAGGCCGGCCAGCGTCGGTGCCTTCTTGGAGTCCGTGGGCTCGGCGGACCCGCCGCTGGTCTGGGAGGAAGGCCGGACGGGCGATGAGGACTTGCGGGCCATCAGTACACTCGGAGTAAGGCGGACCCCCACGGCCGGAGGGGGCGTCGAGGGCCGCATTGGGACCGGCCTCACGCCCTCGGCGACGCCCCGGGCGTCGCCTCCTCGTAGACGCAACATTCACAGCCATAAGGTATTAAAGGAGAAGGAGCCTCCTGTCAAGGACTTTTCCCATCCCCCCGGGCCGGATTCCGATCCGCCGTCCACTTCACAACGACTGGGCGATCGGCAAGGGCTGGGTCAGTTGACCCATGAAGCGGGCTGCCAATTTGACGGCGTCAAAACCGCGCCTCTTGGCCGCATGCCATATCGGCAGGGGAAACGGTTCGTCACCAAGAGGCTACGGAGAATTTCATCAGCCACAATCTCTTGAGAAGGATGGACTTGCTGCGGATGATTCGGGTTCGGAATGATGTGGCACGACGCTTGCGAATCCATCAAAGCCATCGGTTGAGATTCGGCGGACTTCCAGCAAGAAGAACGGCCGTGGGCCGGCGAACTGGATGCGGGACGCGACGATCGTCCCCCGTCCGATCGCCTCGCGCGACGTCGTGACGCGCGGGTTTCCTCGTCCCCCCCTCAACGTGGAAGGAAGGAGATCGGACGTGGCGGAAGGCGAAAAGATCATCGGGATCGACCTCGGGACGACGAACAGCGTGGTCGCGGTCATGGAAGGCGGCGACGTCACCGTCATCCCGAACCAGGAGGGGAGCCGGCTGACCCCCTCCGTGGTCGCGTTCTCGTCGAAGGGGGAGATCCTCGTCGGCGACCCGGCGAAGCGGCAGGCGATCACCAACCCTGCCGGGACGGTCTACTCGATCAAGCGGTTCATGGGCCGCCGCCACGAGGAGGTCGGGTCCGAGGAGAAGATGGTCCCCTACAAGGTCGTGGGGGGATCCTCCGACTTCGTGAAGGTCCACGCGAACAACAAGGACTACACGCCGCCGGAGATCTCGGCCCTCATCCTCCGGAAGCTGAAGGAGGCCGCCGAGAGCTACCTCGGCCACAAGGTGCGCAAGGCCGTCATCACGGTCCCCGCGTACTTCAACGACAGCCAGCGCCAGGCCACCAAGGACGCCGGCCAGATCGCCGGCCTGGAGGTCGCGCGGATCATCAACGAGCCGACGGCCGCCGCGCTGGCGTACGGGCTCGACAAGAAGAAGAACGAGAAGATCGCGGTCTTCGACCTCGGCGGCGGCACGTTCGACATCTCGATCCTCGACGTCGCCGACGGCGTGTTCGAGGTCCTCTCCACCAACGGCGACACCCACCTGGGTGGCGACGACTGGGACGAGGCCCTCATCAACTACATCGCCGACGAGTTCAAGAAGGAGCAGTCCATCGACCTCCGCAAGGACGCGATGGCCCTCCAGCGGCTCAAGGAGGCCGCCGAGAAGGCGAAGAAGGACCTCTCGTTCCAGACGCAGGCCGACATCAACCTGCCGTTCATCACGGCCGACGCGTCGGGGCCCAAGCACCTGACGATGACCATCACCCGCGCCCAGTTCGAGAAGCTGACCGACAACCTCTTCGAGCGCTGCCGCGGCCCGGTCCTCAAGGCCCTCGACGACGCCAAGCTGAAGCCGAGCCAGATCGACGAGGTCGTGATGGTCGGCGGCTCGACGCGCATGCCTCGCGTCCAGCAGATCGTCAAGGACATCTTCGGCAAGGACCCCCACAAGGGCGTCAACCCCGACGAGGTCGTCGCCGTCGGCGCGGCCATCCAGGGCGCGGTCCTCACCGGCGAGGTCAAGGAGGTGCTCCTCCTCGACGTCACGCCGCTGTCGCTCGGCCTGGAGACCAAGGGGGGCGTCATGACCGTCCTGGTCCCCCGCAACACCACGATCCCGACCGAAAAGAAGGAGACCTTCACCACCGCCGAGGACAACCAGTCGGCCGTGACGATCAAGGTCTTCCAGGGCGAGCGCCCGATGGCCCAGGACAACCGGGCCCTCGGCGAGTTCAACCTCGAAGGGATCCCGCCGGCGCGGATGGGGACGCCCCAGATCGAGGTCACGTTCAACATCGACGCCAACGGCCTGCTCAACGTCACGGCCCGCGACAAGGCCACAGGCAAGGAGCACACCATCCGCATCGAGTCCTCCGGCGGCCTGTCGAAGGAGGAGATCGAGCGGATGAACCGCGACGCCGAGGCCCACGCCTCCGAGGACAAGAAGCGCCGCGAGCTGGCCGAGGCCCGCAACGCCGCCGAGCAGCGCGTCTACGCGATGGAGAAGCTGCTGGAGGAGAACAAGGACAAGCTGGGCGAGGGGGACCGCACCGCCCTCCAGGCCGCGATCGACAAGGTCAACGAGGCCAAGAAGGGGGACGACGCCGCGGCCATCAACCGGGCCGTCGACGAGCTGTCCAAGGCCGCCCAGGCCATGTCCGAGCACCTCTACGCCGCGGCCAACGCCGCACCGGGCGCCGGCGCGGCGGCCGGCGGGGCCTCCGAGGCCCCCGGCGCCGGCGGGGCCAAGCCCGACGACGTGATCGACGTGGAGTTCGAGGAAGGCAAGTAACCGCCGACTCGCCGAACGCCGTCCCCACGACCGCGGGACGAGGCCCCGATCTCCGCGGGCCTCGTCCCGTTCTCACGCGCCGGCCGGCGACCCGCCCTCGGCCCTTGACGTTTCCCCGCGAACCAGGTGTCGCATGTTGACGTAGAAGGCGTGAAAAGATCGACGACCATCCGCGCGACCACGCGTGAGGCCCCCGCGGGCCGTCCGTCGCACGGCGCGGCGTCCGAAAGGGGGATATTCACACCATGGCATTTCGATTCGACAAGCTCACTCTCAAGAGCCAGGAGGCGCTCCAGGGGGCCCAGGCCCTCGCGGCCGAGCGCAGCCACCAGCGGCTGGAGCCCATGCACCTGCTGGCCGCGCTGCTGGACCCGAACCAGCAGGTCGTCCGGGCGCTCTTCACGCAGCTCGGCGTCAATCCGGCCCAGGTCCTCAAGGCGGCGCAGCAGGGGCTCGACGCCCTGCCGCGCGTGACCGGCGGCGAGGTTTCCATCGGCCCCGACCTGGCGCAGGTGCTCGAAGCCGCGCAGGCCGAGGCCGACCGGATGAAGGACCAGTACGTCTCGGTCGAGCACCTGCTGCTGGGCCTGGCGAAGGTCAAGAGCAAGACCCAGGCGCTGCTGGAGTCGCTGGGCGTCACCGCGCCCGAAGTCCTCAAGGCGCTCCAGAAGGTCCGCGGCGGCCAGTCCGTCACCGACCAGAACCCGGACGACAAGTACCAGGCCCTGGAGCGCTACGGCCGCGACCTCGTGGAGGCCGTGCGCAAGGGGAAGATGGACCCGGTCATCGGCCGCGACTCGGAGATCCGGCGCGTCGTGCAGGTGCTCAGCCGCCGGACCAAGAACAACCCCGTGCTGATCGGCGAGCCGGGCGTCGGCAAGACGGCCATCGCCGAGGGCCTGGCCCAGCGCATCGTCTCCGGCGACGTCCCGGAGTCGCTCCAGAACCGCAAGCTCATCGCGCTCGACATGGGCGCGCTGGTGGCGGGCGCCAAGTACCGCGGCGAGTTCGAGGAGCGGCTGAAGGCCGTCCTCAAGGAGGTCTCCGAGTCCGACGGCCGGATCATCCTGTTCATCGACGAACTCCACCTGGTCGTCGGCGCGGGCAAGTCCGACGGCGCGATGGACGCCGCCAACCTGCTCAAGCCGGCCCTGGCCCGCGGCGAGCTGCGCTGCATCGGCGCCACGACGCTCGACGAGTACCGCGAGCACATCGAGAAGGACCCGGCGCTCGAACGGCGGTTCCAGCCGGTCCACGTCGGCGAGCCGTCGATCGACGACACGATCGCGATCCTCCGGGGCATCAAGGAGAAGTACGAGGTCCACCACAAGGTCAAGATCAAGGACTCCGCCCTGGTCTCGGCCGCCAAGCTGGCCTCGCGCTACATCACCGATCGCTTCCTCCCCGACAAGGCCATCGACCTCGTCGACGAGGCGGCCAGCCGGCTGTCGATGGAGCTGCAATCGGTCCCGACCGAGATCGACGTCCTCCAGCGCCGGCTGCTCCAGCTCCAGCTCGCGCAACGCATGCTCCAGAAGGAGGAGGAGTCGCACGCCCTGGAACGCTTGGCCGAAGTCGAGGCCGACATCGAGCAGGTCGAGAAGCAGTTGCAGGACCTCCGCCGCCAGTGGGAGATGGAGAAGTCCGGGCTCGGCGACGTGCAGAAGGTCCGCGAGCACCTGGAGTCGATCAAGAACGACTTCAATCGGCTGATGGACGAGATCCGCCAGAAGCAGCAGCACGGCGAGCGGCCCGACGAGCAGAGCTATCAGAAGCTCGCCGCCCTCGACGCCGAACGCAAGGCGCTGGAGAAGCGGATCGCGGAGTCCGAGGCCGCCGACGGGGCGGGGGACGGGGCCAAGGTGCCGAATCAGTTGCTCAAGCGCGAGGTCGACTCGGAGGAGATCGCCGAGGTCGTCAGCCAGTGGACCGGCGTGCCGGTCTCGCGGATGCTGGCCACCGAGCGCGAGAAGCTGCTGAAGCTGGAGGACCAGATCCACCTGCGGATGGTCGACCAGGAGGACGCGGTCCGCGCCGTGGCCGACGCGGTCCGTCGCAGCCGGGCGGGGCTCCAGGATCCGAACCGTCCGATCGGCTCGTTCCTGTTCCTCGGCCCCACCGGCGTCGGCAAGACCGAACTGGCGAAGGCCCTCGCCGAGTTCCTGTTCGACAGCGAGACCGCGATGGTCCGCCTCGACATGAGCGAATACGGCGAGCGGCACAACGTCGCCCGGCTGATCGGAGCCCCTCCGGGCTACGTCGGATATGAGGAAGGGGGCCGGCTCACCGAGGCCGTCCGCCGGCGTCCCTACTCGGTCGTCCTGCTCGACGAGATCGAGAAGGCCCACCGCGACGTCTTCAACGTCCTGTTGCAGGTGCTCGACGACGGCCGGCTGACCGACGGCCAGGGCCGCACGGTCGACTTCCGGAACACGGTCATCATCATGACCTCGAACCTGGGCAGCCACGTCATCGCCGACCTCTCCGCCAAGGGGGCCGACGAGTCGACGATGCGGCATCAGGTCCAGGAAGTCCTCCGGCGCGAGTTCCTCCCCGAGTTCCTGAACCGGATCGACGAGACCATCATCTTCCACCCGCTCGGGCGGAAGGAGCTGGGCCAGATCGTCGGCATCCAGCTCAAGCGGCTGGAGAAGCAACTCGCCGAGGCGAACCTCGCGATCCGCATCACGGAGAAGGCGAAGGAGCGATTGGCCGAGGAAGGCTTCGACCCCGCCTATGGTGCGCGGCCGCTCAAGCGGGTGATCCAGCAGCGTTTGGCCAACCCGCTCGCCCGGGCACTGCTCGACCAGCGCGTCAACCCGGCCGACGTCGTCGAGATCGACTACGACGGCAAGGACTTCACCTTCACGCCCGCGAAAGCATAAGTCGTCGATCGGCGGCCCTTGATGGGTTCAGGGGCCGCCGGGCGGGATCACGGGAAACGAAGAAGGCCGACGGGAGAGCGCTCTCCCGTCGGCCTTCTTGATAATCGGGGCGAGAGGATTTGAACCTCCGGCCTCACGGACCCGAACCGTGCGCTCTAGCCAAGCTGAGCTACGCCCCGTACTTGCGTCTTGTGGAAAGCATCATAGCCGACGCCGCGGATCTGTCAACCGCATCAATCGCGGGAACGCGTTTCGGCGGGCGTCGGGGGATGCGGTTCGTGGAGTTCCAGAGGGGTTTTGGTCGTCGAAAGATATTGGCGCCATTCGAGTTCGAGTGCGGCGACGTCGTCGCCGAAGGCGCGGCGGAAGGCGTCACGGGGCTGCGAAAAATCGAGATCGACGCCGGGGGCGCGGAGGAGGTCGAGGAACTTGAGGAACTGATCGCCGCGGCGGGCCCGCAGGAAATAGACCAGGGCCCAGGCCTCGACGTAGGGGTCGCGGCTGTAGCCGCGGCCGAAGCCCCTGTCTCGCAGAAGGGGTTCCAGGAGGGGGGCGGGCTGGATGCGACGCCAGTCCGGCAGTCGGATGTCATGGGGTTGGCCGATACCGGCCCAACGCCCGCCGCGCACGACTTCGAATTGCATCGCCAGCCCCTCCTGGAGCCAGACCGGAAAGGCGTCGTGGCGAGGATTCAGCCCGCCGTCCGCGGACAGGAGGTGGACCATCTCGTGGGCGGTGATCCCCTCGTCGTAGGCGCGGCGCTCGGCTTCCAGGAGCAGTTCGCCGCGGCGGACGTCGCGTTCGAGCCGGTCCGCCAGCGCCCGGCCGTCCGACTTCCCCACGACCTGCGGGCGTCGGCCGGCGATCGCGATCCGCAGCCGGCCCGCCGCGGGGAGCCCTTCCAGGCCCTCGCGCAGCGTGGCCAACTCCTCGCGACGCTTCGCGAAGGCGGCCCGGTCGCCCCGCTGCTGATCGCTGGACCGGGCATCGTAGATGACGACGGCGTTCCAGGTCGGGTGGTAATAGCCGCGGGTGGGCGCGAACGCCTGGGCGTCATTGGCCATGAGGAAGGTCCGGTAGTCGGCCCGGTCGGCGAACCACGCCAGGACCAGCCTGCGGCGAGGGGTCGTCAGCGGCACCCCTGATCCGGCGAAGAGGAGGTGATAGGCGGTGACGATCCGGCCGATGAACTCGACGCGCTCGGCGGCCTCGTCGTCCGGATGCTGGTGGAGCAGCAGGACTTGCGGGCCGCGCGCGACCTTCGTCGAGACTCCCAGCGCCTTGCGGAACGGCCCGAAGTCGGGATCCTCGCGAGGGGCCTTGAGGTCGTCCAGGACCGCGACCATCCGGCGGGTGGGCTCGTGGGACGGGTCGACGGCGTGGATCGCGTACAATTCCTCGGCCGCCTCATCGACCAGGCCGTTTTCGAGGGCCCACCAGGCGGCGGCGAACCGGGCGCTCGGCGGCTCCTTGGCGACGGCCGCCCGCCGTGCGGGCCATTCCTCCGCGGGGATCTGCCCCGGCACTCTCTTCTCCATGTCCTCCGCCGCGAACTCGTAACTCTCGCCGCCGAGGCGGACGACGATCGACCGGCCCTCGGTCGTCGCCGGGATCTGGATCCGGCCCCCGTCGCGGAAGTAGATGAGGTCGCCGCGCGTCGCCGAGGGCGTCGTCGCCAGGCCCAGGAGGACGAGCCGCGACGCGATCGCCCGGAGGTGCGACCGCCGCTGCGCTCGATTGCCGGCGCCTGGCTCCCTTCGGGTTCGATCGCTCTCCGAGGGATTCGAAGTCGAATCGCGCAAGCTATTATTCAATTCGATTTTAGGACGAAATTTCGACGCTAGAAATTGGGTTTGATCGTCGAATTCGAACGATCGGACGAGGTGCGCGGAGTCGGCCGAAGGGATCGCGGGCGACGGTCGCCCTTCGCCTCGTCCGGCGCGCGCGGAACCGGGCCGTAGGTCCCCGACGCCGAGTCGACGCATCCCGCTTCGCGTGATCTTGGCTTCCTGGGTCACGGCCTCTGCCTCGCTCGTTCGGGGTCGGGGGATCGATGGGTCTCGAAAACGCGGGGTCCACCGGGGATGATCTGCGGGAAAGACTCCGGGATTTCATATTTTTCGACAATCCTCGTCTTCGGGGTCCCGGAGCCGATGGAGCCTGGATCCGCCCCCGGGGGTGTCCTAGACTGGCGTCCCTGCATCGGACCTCCCGCCCCAACTCCGCCTCCCAGGAGCCCTCCCATGAGATATTCCCTCGCGTTGATCGTCGGCGTGGCCGTCGGATGGGGGGGCGTCGCGGCGTGCGGCCAGGAGCCGGTTGCGTCGATCGACCTGCGCAAGCCGGAAGCGTCCCGGTCGTGGCAGCCGCTCCACGACGTGAAGGCGCTGGAGGCGACGCCCGAGGGCGTGCGCGTGACGATCAACGGGCCCGACCCCTACTTCCGAGGCCCGACGGTCGACCTGCCCGAAGGCGTCTTGCTGACGGCGACCGTCCGGTTGAAGTCCGACCACCCCGGGATGCTGCAACTCTTCCATGTGCGGGCGGGGCAGGGGACCGACGAGGACCGCTCGGTCCGGAAGCCGGTCCGGGGGGGCGAGTGGCGCGACGTCGTGCTGCACCTGCCGCCTCTGGGGCCCGGCACGACTTTCCGGATCGACCCGCCGGGGACTTCCGGGGCCTGCGTCTTCGAATCGATCCGGTTCGACGTGCGGTCCGTCATCGAGGCCCAGTTCCCCGCCCCGGGCGTGCCGAAGCCCCCGGCCGGCTCGCCCGAGGTCCGCTCCGGCGCGCTCGCCGTCAGGCAGGACCCGGCGAGCTTCGGCGGGTTCGCCGTGGACGTCGACGGCCGGACGTCCGCCGTGGGCCACGATCGCCCGGCGATCGCCTATCGGGCGACCGTCGACGGCAAGCCGACCGTCAAGTGGATCGACGCCGCGAAGGTCGGCCGCGCGGGGGGCGGCGGGGAGGGCGGATCGATCGGGAGCACGCTGGAGTTCCGGGACGAGGACGGTGCGACGTGGCGGCTGTCGCACCGGTTCGCGCCCCATTCGCCCGGCGTGATCGCGTTCGAGGCCGAATGCTCCGTCGACGCCCCGCGAGAGGTGTACCACGTCCCCCTGATGGTCGTCCTGCCGGGCCACGGGCGGCCGCCGTTCGGCGCGTCGAAGGGGCAGGCGATCCTGGCCGGCGTCGAGTATCTGGATAACGAGCCGAGCAGTTCGACCGCCGACCTCGGCGAGCGCGACGCGCTCCGCAAGGTGCCGTCGGCCGGCAAGCTGACCTTCCCGCTGATGGCCGTGCAGGCGCGCGGGAAGTACCTGGGGATGGTCTGGGATCGGACGGACCGGGCCGCGGCGCTGTTCGACTCGCCGGACCGGACGCTCGGCGGCTCCGGGCACCTGATGGGGCTGATCGCCCCCGCGGCGACGGGCGACGACCGGAGCGAAGGCTCGATGTTCCCCGACGCCCCGACGACCATCCAGCCCGGCGCGCCGTTGAAGGTCTCGGGCCTGCTGATCGCCGGGGACGGGACGTCGATCGTCCCGGCCGTGCAGAAATACGTCGCGCTCAAGGGCCTGCCGCCGATCCCCCAGGCCCCCGGCTTGCAGGATTACGTCCGCCAGGCCGCGGCCGGCTGGCTCGACTCGCCGATCCGGGACGGCGCGCGCTACCGCCACGCGGCCGGGGCGAACTTCCGGCCCCACGCCGCGGCCGACGCCGCCTGGATGATGGACCAGCTCGCCGGGCTGACGGACGACGCCAGGCTGGCGTCGCGGCTGCGCGAGGCGTCGGCCGAGGCGGCGAAGGCCCTGCCCGAGCCGCAATACCTCCACGGGGCCGTCGGCCACAACACCTACCCGGTCGCGCCGCTCGTGCTGGGCGAGGGGGGCGACCTGGTGCTGCGGAGCCTCGATCGGGCCGTCGAGGCGACGGCGGGGCTGGCCCGCTACTTCGAGCCCGACGGCACCCGCCGCTACCGCGCCCGCGGGGGGGATTCGCTCGATTACGGCCGCACCCACTTCAGCGACGAGGCCAGCGGCTACGCCGCCCAGCCGATCGACGACATGCTCCGGAAGGCCGCGTATTCCGGCGACCGCGCCGCCGTCGACGAGGCGTTGCGACTGCTGGCCGTCCTCCGCGACCGCTTCCGCGACGGCGTCCCGCGCGGCGCCCAGACCTGGGAGATCGCGCTCCACACCCCCGACGTCCTGGCCTCCGCCTACCTCGTCCGGGCCTTCGCCCTGGGCTACGAGCTGACGGGCGACGCCTCGTTCCTGGAGGCCGCCCGCTACTGGGCCTGGACCGGCGTGCCGTTCGTCTACCTCGTCGACCCGACCGACGGCCGGACGCCGGGCGCGGTGGGCCCCTACGCCACCACGCCCGTCCTGGGCTCGACCAACTGGGTCGCCCCGAACTGGATCGGTCTGCCGGTGCAGTGGTGCGGGCTCGTCTACGCCGACGCCCTGGTCGACCTCGCCCGCATCGATCCCGACGGCCCCTGGGGCCGGATCGCCGACGGCATCGCGGCGTCGGGCATCCTCCAGTCGTACCCGATCGGCCATCCCAGCCAGGGGCTGCTGCCCGACTCGTTCAACCTGAGCGAGCAGGTGCGGAACCCGGCCGACATCAATCCCGGGACGTTGCAACCGGGCGCGGTGCGGCTGCTGGTCGGCTCCCGGGCCCGCCCCTACCAGTTCCGCGCCCTGCGATCGAGCGGCCTGTGGGTCGCCGCCCCGGGGAGCGTGGACGTCGAGGTGGACCGGCCCGGCGAGGTCGCGTTCACGGTCCAGCCGTGGCGATCGGGCCCGTCGCGGCTCGTCGTCCACAACATCCCCGACGATCCGCGATCGACGTCCGTCCCGGCCCCGATCGCCCGGCGTCCCGGGAGTTGGGTGCTGCCGCTGGACGGCCCGGCCCCCCGGCGCGTCACGATCCGCACGCCGAATTAATACATCGAAGGTTTCGGAAATTCCCGACGGGAACGTTGTGCGCAGGGCGGCCCGAGGTACGATGGAATGAGGTAGGGCCCCTCCCCCCCATCTCTCGAAGGAGGCGTCGCCATGGGCCGCTCCTGCGTCCAGGAAGTGACCAACTTCATCGTCTGGGACAGCCACGAGGCCGGGTCGTACCTGAGCCTCGCGAAGCTCCAGAAGCTGCTCTATTTCGCACAGGCCCGCTATCTCGCGGTCTTCGGCCGGCCGTTGTTCCTCGGCCGGTTCGAGGCGTGGGCCCACGGCCCGGTGCTGCGGTCGGTCTACAAGCGGTTCGAGAAATTCGGCTGGAGGAACATCGACGAGCAGGTCTACAGGCCCATCCTCGACGCCGAGACCGAGCGATTCCTCAAGGAGCTTCTCGACGAGTTGGGGGCGATGGACGCCCGCGCCCTGGAAGCCATGACCCGTCGCGACGACGCCTGGATCGCCGCCCGCCAGGGCGCCCCCGACTGCGTGGACGGTCGGTGGGAAGGGCTCATCTCCGAGTGCTTGATGCGCGATGTCCAGCTCCGGCTGCTCGACCGCGATCCCGTCACGGTCTGAACGGCTGCCGTCGTCAAGGTGAGGTGCCGCGGACCGACTTCGGCCGGTCCCCCGCGCCTCCAGGCGCCGAGGAACCGAGCCGATCCATGTCCGGCCCTCTTGCGGGGCGGGACAGGGCGACGCCCGCGATGAATCCGACCGTGATGATGGCGAGGACGGTGCTGGAAAAGGCGGCGAAGAGGTAGTCCCTCTCGATGAGGAAAATCGCCGTCGTCAGCGCGATCCGCAGGGCCGGCAGGGCGATCAGCAGCACGATCCCGATCGCCGCGCAGCGGCCCCCACGGTCGGCGTGCAGGCCCAGGGCCATCCCCGCGGCGATCCAGGCGGAGGCGATGAGCGCCCCGTACCGCAGCAGGCCGGACAGCATGCTCTCCAGGCGCAGGAGGCGGTCGCGATCGTCCATCGCCGGCCCCATCGTCACCCCCCCGGGGCCGATGCCGGCCCCTGAAACGCGGCCATGGACATCTTCACCGCCAGGGCCAGGAGGATCACGATGAAGAGGGATCGGATGCGTTCGTTGGAGGTCCGCATCAGGATCTTCGTCCCCAGGTAGGCCCCGAGGATCGAACCGAGGGCGACGGGCGCCGCGACCTCGGGGAGGACGTCCCCCCGGGCGTAATAGATGCCCGCGCTCGCGCTCGCGGTGACGCCGATCATGAAGTTCGACGTCGCCGAGGAGACCTTGATCGGGAGTCGCATCGCCGAATCCATCGCGGGGACCTTCAGGACTCCGCTGCCGATCCCGAGCAGGGATGACATCGCTCCCGCGCCGTACATCAGGAAGAGCCCGAGCCCTACCCGATCCACGCTGTAGGCGACGTCTCGCCGCGTCAGCGGGTCGGGGAAGCTGGAATGGAGCCTCAGCCGGGTCGCCCATGGATCCGCGGGCGACGTCAGATCCTGAGGCGAGAGGTCCGCTTTCCGCTTGCGGGCCATCTGATGGGCCGACAGCACCAGGATCGCCGCGAAGAGCAGGTACAGGGCCGACTCGGGGAAGACGCCACTGAGGGCCACGCCCGTCAGGGCCCCCATCGTCGTGCCGATCTCCAGCAGGACGGCCAGCCGCACGTTCGTGAGCCGATTCTCCATCGCGCTGGCCGCGCTCCCGCAGGAACAGGCGATCGCCGAGACCAGGCTGGCGCCCACGGCGTGGGTCATGTCGAGCCCGAAGGCCAGCGTCAGCGCGGGGACGATGAAGATCCCCGCCGCCATGCCGAGCATGCCGCCGAAGACGCCCGAGGCCAGCGCGGCCAGGCCGATGAGCAGGGAATCCAACGGCCCGGCGACGATCATCGGCGGTTCCCCGGGGCGACCCTGGGCCGTCCCTCGACTGGGGCCGGCGTCGGGCGCCTCCCCGGCCGGGCGGCGATCTTCCTCCGAGGGGCTCGGGCGATGTGGACGTGCGGCGGGATGCCGCTCCCCGGCGTGGCGTTCATTCGATCATCATGACGTGATGACGTCCGTATGTCAAGGAATGTACGCGGTGCGGCGGGGCCGCCCCGGCCGGGACGCACAGGGCCGCCGAGGCGACCGACTCGGCGGCGGTGGCGCGGAGGTGGCCGACGACCGGCTTCCAGGCGCGGCCACGGAGGGCCGAATAGACGCTCGGCGATGCGGGCCTCGGCCCAGGCGCGGTCGTTGAGGCGGCCGTCGGGGCGGCGGACTTCCGGGGCCTCCGCGATCGCAGTCCAGGCCGTCGTCATGGCCTCGTGCTCGGCGAAGGAGGCCTCGACGGCTCGCCGGGAGGCGACGGCTCGCGAGCCTTACGCATGGGCGGGCGTCCCGCCGCGGCGGGCCCGTTCGAGGCGGCCGCGGGCGGCTGCGTAGGCGTCGAAGTCGCGTCGCACCCGGCTCCAGGCGATCGCCTGGGCCTTGTTCGCCTGGTATTTGGTGTGGAAGACGTCGAGCGACGGATCCGGAGGGGGGCGGCCGAGCCGCGTCGCTCGCGACGGGCCGGCGTCAGGCCCGCTTGCAGGGGCCGGCCGGCGTCGGCGACGGCGTACGCCAGATCGGGGAGGATGCGGAGGGCCTGGGCCCAGGCCTCTCCGTTCAGAGTCTCGACGCGACGGCCGAGCACCCAGGTCATGGAGGCCGGCTCCACGGCCACCAGGACGGGGCGGGCGTGGAAGAGGATCTCGTCCAGGCAGCCGACGGCGATCATGCCGCGGCAGCGGTCCTCGAGCCGGGCGAGGGCCCGCCCGGCGGCCTCGCCGGCGGCCGCCGCCCAGCGGCCGACCGCCGACCGCGAAGGGGCCTCCGCTCGCCGACGACCAGCGTCAGGAGGTCCCGAGCCCGCCGGACGCCCCCCCATGGCCGACGCCGCGGCGACGAACCTCGCCTGCCGGTCGCGGCCGAACTCGACGGAGCGCGCCAGCCGAGCTCGAAGCTCGTCGTTCTCGCGCCGCAGGCGGTCGAGCCCCTCCGGTCGTCGATCCTCCGCCCCCGGGCCGCCCGCGCGGCGGCCTCGTAGACCCGACTCCCCTGATCATAGACCGCCTGCCTGCTACACTCGCACGCCCGGAATCGCTCGACGACGGCCCCGTAAGCTGCCGAGAGGCACGCCGCGGCATCGGCGATCCGGTCGACGGATATCCTGCTCATGGAGGGGGGCGGCTCCATGGCCGTGAGGCTCGTTTCCATCTCCACTCACGCGGATCGCCCCCCGCTCATCCTCTCCCTCATGCCCCGTCACGCACATCCGCGCCAACCGTCAAGCCCCGCACGCCCGAAATCCCCGCCCCTGGGACGATGCTGCATGGTCGAAACCGCCATGATTGAAAGGTACTCGCGCCTACTCGATTTGTGATACAGACCTTAGTCCCTTGACATACCTACGCTTTCCGCGCACAATGACGTCTCACATACAAATCATCGTTTCGCCGGAGTGGTGGAATTGGCAGACACGCTAGCTTGAGGGGCTAGTGGGCTAACCATGCCCGTGCAGGTTCAAGTCCTGTCTCCGGCACTGATGAGGGCCTGGCCTAAATGCCAGGCCCTCAAGCGTTTACGCAACGCCGACATCTCCCCGATGTACCTCCCGGGCGTCCGGGAAGGCGGCGTCTCCCATCACGCGAAGCGGGTAGATCCTACCCGCTTGCCCGTATGGAGACCTCCGCCATGCCCAAGCTGGGATGCAAGCCCCCCGCCTACCGCCTCCACAAGGCGACCGGACGCGCCCGCGTCCGCTACCGGGGGAAGGACCATTACTTCCCCGGCGAGTTCGGCAGCCCCGAGTCCCGCCAGGCCTACGCCCGGTTCGTCGCGGGCCTCGCCGCCGCCGACGACCCGTCGGTCGTCCTGCCCGAGGCGTCGGCCCCGACGCTGACGATCAGCGAGCTGGTGCTCCGCTACTCGGCCCACGCCGAGTCGTACTACCGCAAGAACGGCGAGCCGACCGGCGAGCACGAGGTCATCAAGTACGCGCTGAAGCCGCTGGAGGAGCTGTTCGGGCTGACGCTCGCCGCGCAGTTCGGGCCCAAGAAGCTCGACCTGGTCCGCAAGGAGATGGCCCGCCGGGGCGGGAGCCGGCGGTACATCAACTCGGCGGCGAACCGGATCCGCCGGATGTTCCGCTGGGCCGTCGCTCAGGAATACCTCGCCGGGACGATCGTGGCCAACCTGGCGGCCCTCCCGCCACTGCAGAAGGGCCGGACCGAGGCCAGGGAGAAGCCGGCCGTCTCGGCCGTCCCCGACGCCGTGATCGAGGCCGCGGCGGCCCGGCTCTCCCCCCGCTTCGCCGCGATGGTGCGGCTCATGAGGCTCACCGGCATGAGGCCGGGCGAGGCCTTCGCCATGCGCGTGGAGGACGTCGACCGGACCGACCCGGAGTGCTGGGCTTACCGGCCGGCGAGCCACAAGACGGAGCACAAGGACCGGGACCGCGTCGTCTTCATCGGGCCCAGGGCCCGGACGATCCTGGCCCCGTTCCTGATCGCGGCCGGCTCGGGGGTCGTCTTCCCCTCCAAGCTACACTCGATGCGGCGCTCGATCGCTCGGGCCTGCGAGAAGGCGGGCGTGCCGTCGTTCGCCCCGAACCAGCTGCGGCACTCGTTCGCCACCGAGGTCCGCTCGCGGCTGGGCCTGGAGGCCGCCCAGGTCGCCCTGGGGCACAGCGCGGCCGACGTCACCCAAATCTACGCCGAACGCGACATGGTGAAGGCCAGGTCGGCGGCGTTGCAGGTCGGCTGAGCGCCTGTCGACTATAATAGGTGGGTCCGCCTGATCAGTGGACCGAGCCGGCGGGCCGTCCGGGGGCTGTTCCTGCCCCGGCGGCCGCGCCGGCCACCCAGGAACAGCGACGATGAGTGGACAGCCTCCGAAGATCGGATTGGTCGACGAGCCCCCTCGGGTGGCCGGCGGCTGGGGCCAGACGCCGTTCATCTACTTCGCCGCGTGGTCGCTCAACGACTACGTGGCCAGGGCGATCGTCACGACCAACGTCCCGCCCGACCGATACGCGCAGGCCTTCGGGACCAGGAGGTTGCTGACGCTTCACAACACGCTCCGGGCCACGCTGAAGCTCCCGACGATCTACGACCCTTCGTCGACGACGATCGACGCCGACGGCCGCAGGATGCACCTGGTCGTCATGGGCGGGTTGTTCATGCCCGCGGCCGGCTCGATCCCCCCGTCGCCGCCCGTCCGGTTCGGCGCGGTCGCCATCCACTCCTCGGTCATGGACCGGGTCGACGCGCTCAAGGGCCTGGCGTTGCGGTCGCCGTTCGATCGCCGGGCCACCCCGGAGTTGCTGGCGGAGGTCGCCGACTACTGGTTCGACGCGAACGTCCGGATGCACCTCGCGAACGTGGTCGAGACCCTCGACGCCATGCTGCCGCCCGAAGGCCGGTTCGCGCTGACGAAGTCGAGCCGCCGCGAGGCGATCCCCGCGCCGACGCCCGCCGGCCCGCCCCCGCAGACGCCGGCGGCCCTGCCCCCGCCGGCGGCCGAGGCCCCACGCCCCGCGACCCGCGCCGGATTCCGGAGGAAGGGCCGGCCCGCCGCCAGCGACGCGGAGGCGGACGCCCGGCTCGTCGCGGATTGGGACGCGGCCAGGGGCCAGGGGACGCTAAAGCGGGAATTCTGCGAGCTGAGGGGGATCAAGTTCCGCGCCCTGGACCTGGCGATCGACCGGGCGCGGAAGCGGGCCCGACGCTCGGAATAAATGCCTCGGAATAAATCGGTCAAGCCCGATCATTTATTCCGAATGGAAATTTTCCGCCTCTCCCGCCCTGTGTTTTTCGGGGGTCGCGGCCTCCGACGCTTCGGAATAAATGCCCTCGGAATTATTCCGTCCGAAGGCCTGGAGAGACTTGGTCCATCGCCGGCGGCGCGTCGCCCCGGCCGACGATGGAACCGAGGACGTCTCCCATGCCGACCCCCCAGGCCTCGCCCCGCAGGTTAGTGAAGGCCGCCCAGGTCGCCGAGAAGCTGGGCATCCATCCCGCGTCGGTCCGCAGGCTCGCCGATCACGGCCTGATGCCGCCGGGCGTCAGGATCGGCGCTTCCCGTCGCTGGGACGAGTCGCAGGTCGACGAGTGGATCGCCGCCGGTTGCCCTCCCTTCGACGCGGAGGCGGCCCGATGAGCGAGCCCTCCTACATCGGCCCCGCCGCCGCGGGGAAGCTCTTCCCCTCCGCGGACGGCCGGGGGCTCTCCCCGCAGTCCGTCATGCGGTCGATCCTCAACGGGACGAAGTCGGTCCGGCCCGAGGCCGGGCGGATCAAGCTCCGCGCCGTGCGGACGCCGGCCGGATGGCTGACGACCCCCGAGTGGGTCTCGGAGTACCTGGAGGCCCTGACGGCCGATCGCGTCGGCGCGCCGCCGAAGGCGTCCGTCGAGGAGCGGGGGCTGAGGGCCCGCGCGCTGTTGCGGGCGAAGGGCTGGTGACGAAGGGTCTCCGACGGCTGGGAGATCATCCCACCGACCTTGAGAGGACTCCATGAGGGGCGAACAGCGGGATTCGGGGGCGGCCGGCCGGTTCAAGGCCGCGATGGCCGCCGTGGAGATCGAGGACATGGTCCTGGAGGCCGTCCGGGACGGCTGCCGGCTCTGCGGGCGGCGGGCGGCCTGGGGCGCGACCTACGCGCCGCACTCGCGAGGCGGCCGGACGGTCTACGTCTACGCGTTGTGCGAGAAGTGCCGGCGCAAGCCGGGGTCGGTCGCCCGCATCGAGGCGATGGCGGAGGAAGCCCTGGAGGCCCGGGACGCCGGCCGGCCGGCTCCCGAGCCGAGGCGGCGGAAGCGGAAAGGGGGCCGCCGATGAGCCCCGAGCTGGACAGGACGCCGGCGACGGCCCGGCCCCCGCTGCCCCGAGACTCGAAGGGGAGGACGGCGCGGGCGGTCGCCCTGGAGCTGCTGGCGAAGGGGTTCCACCCCGTCGCCCTCTACTCGGCGATCGAGCAGCCCGACGGGTTCGGCAAGCGGCCCATCGGCAAGGCCTGGGGGGCCGGCTGCCAGATCAAAAGCGCGATCAAGAGGAAGTTCGACGACCATCCCGACGCGGGCGTGGGCCTGTGCCTGGGCCCGGGGAAGGTCCCGCCCGGCTGGTGGCTGATCGACTTCGAGGTCGACGGCCCCGAGGGGGAGGAATCCTTCCTCCGCCTCATGGGCGGCGAGGTCGTCCATACCATGGGCTGGACGTCGACCCGGGGGCCGCACCGGCTGCTGCAGGTCCGGAAGGGTTTCCTCGAGCTGCTGCAGGCGGCGGGCGCGGTCGAGGGCAAGGGCTCCTCCGCGGGCGTGTTCCACCTGCCCGACTTCCCCGGACTCGAGATCCGGGTCGGCGGCTGGAAGGAGGACGGGAGCCTGAAGCAGCTGCAATCCGCCTGCCCGCCGACCCTCGGCACCGACGGCAGGCCGCGCGAGTGGGTCGTCGCCGAGGTCCCCGATGCGACGATCGCCATCCTCGAGGCGATCGTCGAACGCTCGGCGATCCGGGCGGAGTCGACCCCCGCCCCCGCGCCGATCGCGACCCCCGGCCCGGTCCCCGTCCAGGAGCCGGCCCCCTCCGACGGATGGCTCATCCGGGTGACGGCCCCGGGCGACCCGGCCTTGCGCAGGGAGAAGTACGTCCGGGACGCCGTCGCGGCCGAGCTGGCCATCCTGGCGGGGACGGCCGAGGGTCGTCGCAACATCCAACTCAACACCTCGGCCATGAAGCTGGGGCAGTTCGTGGCCGCCGGAGTGCTGCCCGAATCCGAGGCGGTCGCCGGGCTGCTGGACGCATGCCGCGCCAACCAGTACGGCGACGGCCCCGCCGCGCTGGCGACGATCCGGAGCGGCATGCAGAAGGGTCTCGGCGAGCCCCGGGACCTGTCCGGGGTGGGCGTCCGGCCCTCGCCCTCGACCAGGCCGACGCCGACGCAGGTCGCCGCGCCTGAGCCGACCCCGGCGGCCGAGGCTGACGAATGGCCGCCGCTGCGTATCGGCGAGTCGCCCGACGTCGAGCCGTTCCCGCTGGACGTCCTCCCGGGCCCGGCCCGGAGGCTGGTCGAGGCCGCGGCCGAGTCGATCGGTTGTCCGGTGGACTTCGTCGCCGCGGGCGTCCTGGGGGCCGCCTCGGCGGCGATCGGCCGGTCGGCCGAGCTGGAGATCAAGCCCGGCTATCGGGAGTCGGCGGCCCTGTTCATCGCGTCCGTGGGAGGCCCCTCGAGCGGGAAGACGCCGGCGTTGAACGCGGCGTTCAAGCCGGTCCGGGGGATCGCGGCCCGGCTGAACGAACAGTGGAAGCAAAAATGCGAGGAATGGAAGAGATCGAAGGATGACGAGGGGCGGGGCGAGAAGCCGATCCCCGAGCGGGTCCTGACGACCGACCCGACGCGCGAGGCCCTGGCCCCCATACTGCAGGCGAACCCGCGGGGGATCACGATCGCGGCGGGCGAGCTGACGAAGTTCGTCCTGGGCATGGACCAGTACAAGTCCGGGAAGGGGGCCGACCGGCCCTTCTACCTGGACGCCTGGAGCGGCGTGGCCGTCGACGTCGACCGGGCGAAGAACTCGCTCGAGCCGATCGTCGTCCCCCATCCTTTCATCACCGTGGCGGGCGGCCTGACCCCGGACATGACTTCGTCCCTCGCCGAGTCCAAGGGCCGCGACGACGGCTTCATGGCCCGGTTCCTGTTCGCTTACCCCGATCGCGTCTCGCGCCCCTACCACGAGGACGGGATCCCGGTCGGGGTCTCCGAAGACTGGCGTCGGCTCGTCGAATCCCTGTGGGCCCGCACGATGATCCCGACCGACTTCGGCCCCAGGCCGCACCTGGCCGTGCTGGCCACCGACGCCCGCCGACCCTGGGCCGACGCCTGCAACGCCCATCGGCTGGAGATGCAGGCCTTCGACTTCCCGCGCAGCCTCGAGGGGGCGTGGGGGAAGCTCGAGCAGTACGCCGGCCGGCTCGCCCTGGTCCTGCACCTGATGCACGACGCCGCCCCGCTGCAAGGCGTGGTCCATCCCGTGCGGCCGGTCGAGGCCGCGACGATCGCCATGGCCTGGCGGCTGGTCGGCTACTTCAAGTCGCACGCCCATCGGTTCTACGCCCAGGGGCGGGCGACCATCGTCCCCGACGACGCACGGTCCATCCTGACATGGGCCAGGAAGGCGGAGGCCGCGACCTTCACAGAGAGGGACCTCTACCAGCGAGCCAACAAGCTATTCCATCAAGAGCCCCCCAGGCTCGCGGCAGCCCTCGACTGGCTGAGGGACAAAGGGGCGGTGAGGCCGGTCGAGATCGTCCGGGAAGCCGGCAAACGTGGGCGCAACCCCTCCCCGACCTGGGTGATCCACCCGCTCATTCTCTCGGGGGATGTACTCAAGTGATCCCCAATTCCGGAATTCCGTAGAAAAACGTAGACCTGCCGTTCAGCCGCAAAAACTAAATCTGTAACCACTTGCGAATTCAGTAGATTGCGTAGACGGATTCTCTGGAAACCTTATCGGGTCACCCCTTGGAACCATATATCAAGATTGATTGCATGTACTTGATTGGAGTCTTTTTGGACACTCCCTGACATCTACTTTGCTCTTCAGCCGTGAGAAAACGGCTACGGAATCTACGCTATTCGCAAGACGTTCGTGCGTCAGGATTTGCAGTGCGTAGGCGGATCTACGCTATAGGTACGGAATCTACAGAAATCCCCCACGTGGAACCCTTACCATGAGCGACTTCGATCGAGACGAGGCCTTCTATGCCGCCCTCAACGGCCAGCTGGCCAGGGATTGCCTGGCGGCGGCGTCGAGGAGAAGAAGGCGGCGGATCGCAATACTGCCACCCCCAGCCGCATCGTTGGCTTGCCGGGCGTGAACCCCGACCAAGAGATCCTCCGTTTGGAGAACTGGCTGAGGACACTCGTTCAGCCGCGGATCGTCGGGTACCAATTCAGGGTTGTTCCGGGTTTTCCTTCCAACTCGCCGGTGATCGTGGTGCGTATTCCCAAGAGCCTATCGGCACCGCACATGGTTACGAGCGGCTCTAGATTCTTCATTCGCTGCAGCTCAAGCAAACACGCCATGGATGTCGGAGAGCTGCGATCGGCTTTCCTGACGTCAGCCGAGATCCCTGAGCGCATCCGTCGTCTTCGCGTGGAGCGGCTGATGAAAATCGCTGCAGGCGAAACGCCGGCTATCATCACGCACGATGGCCCCAGAATCGTGCTTCACATGGTGCCGTTGGAGAGCATGGGAGGTCCAGCCAACACGAACGCCGCAGCCCTTGTTCGTGACTCCGTCGACGCTCGCCCCATGTTGCAGGATCACAATATCGGCGTGTCACGAATCAACATTGATGGATGTCTAAAAACAACTGAGGTCAGGACTTCATCAGGTGTCAAGACGACAGGATATGTTCAATTTAATAGGTCGGGCGTAGTCGAGGCGGTGGATTCCTATACGATGACTTATGTAGACGAACACATAA
The DNA here is from genome assembly GCA_001898385.1 of Planctomycetales bacterium 71-10. Classification (GTDB taxonomy): domain Bacteria; phylum Planctomycetota; class Planctomycetia; order Isosphaerales; family Isosphaeraceae; genus Paludisphaera. Next base: position 63,893 of record MKTT01000082.1, on the reverse strand, counting down.
CTCCCGAGAATGAGCCTTTTCGCAGGCTAGTCAACGCGACCTTGCTCGAAAGAATCCTCAAGACTGCCATCGAGCGTTACCTGCGAGTCTTATCCAATCTCGATGTCCAACCTCCGATTTGTATGCTGGTCAGCTTCCTGGGGGCTGGCGAGTACACCATCTCGACGGATCGGCATGGGTGGGGAGCCCCCCACCGATTTGACCGCGACGAGCTTTTGTTTCCCGAAGTCTTCGTTGAAAGCTATGAAGCTGATTTGGATGCGCTTGTACGTCCAATGTTTGACGCCATCTGGCAGGCTGCAGGCTTAGAAGCATGCGGCCATTATAGCGAAGACGGACGGTGGATCGATGCTCGTTAGTTTCGCAAGTTCACATCGATCACAAGTGTGAATCGAGCCTGCCGGGCTGACCTGAATCGTCCTCCCAGGCAATCTGGATCGACCTCGGGAGCCGGACGGACAGGTTTGGGACGAAAATGTATCTCGCCTCCCCCGACGGGAGTAGACAGTTGATCCGATCCGGGACCTGTTGCCCGCACGGATACTCAGATGCCGGTTTGCCGTCGAGCTGGAGGCTGACAGATCTAGCCTCCCCGGGGCCGCCATTACAAACAATCAAAACATGCGAGTGTTTTGATTTTCGTTCCAGGCGGGCCGTCAGATTCGCTTTGCCGGATTGTAGTTCCGCGGCACGGTCCCTGGCCTCTTCGATCTCCAGCATCCGCCGCTCGACCGCATAGCTTTTGCGCCAGGAGAACAGAGCCAGGGAAAGAGCTACGATCGATACGACGATCGCTGTAAAGTCGAGCCAATTCCCCGCGTTGAAGCCCATCGATCCTCCCATCACCGCGGCGGCACCGGCTCCTCGAACCCCTTCGCCTTCAGGTAGTCGACCAGGGCGGCGTCGACGAGCTTCGACGTATCGGTGCGGCAGAACGCTGCGCCGCGATCTACCCACGCCCGCCATTCAAGGTTTCCTTTGATCGTGAGGGCTACGGGTTTCCGCCCGATCGCTTGCGGTTTCTGAACCGCTTTCCGCTTGGCCACAGGCCTGGTCCTCATCGTTGTCCGCAAATCCCCTCGCGCGCACGACCAGCTTACCCAGCGTCGCCCAAAGGTACAACCAGGGTGACGACCGGGCAATCACTCGGGTGAGAATAAAGTACATACCCTGCGGGGTTGACCTCGGTATGTACCCGCGAGTAGCATTTCCGCATCGAAGCGATGCCTTCGACGTGGAACGAGAGGGGGCGGCCGGAGTAGTGATCCGACCGCCCCGCCCCCAGGAAGATCCCCCACGGTTCTGCACCAGGAGAATCTACACCCATGGTACGCCACGATTCCGCCCCGGGCAACACGCCCGGCGGCCCGGCCCCTTCGCGCTATGAGCCCGCCACCTTCCCCCGCGAGGTCCTCGCCCTCTCCCCGGAGGAGGCCCGGCTGATCCGGGCCCGACGCGGCCTGCACGCCAGGCTGGACGACCTGGTCGTCGAAGATGTCGACCAGCTTGGCCTCCCCGACGAGTTCCGGGCCGAGTACGACCCGGAGCTGGACGGGGTGTTCTGGGCCATGGAGCCCGCCTCCTCGATCGGGGAGGGGGGTGATCCGTGGTCACCACGTCGGGCCGGCCAAGGGGGTTTACAATGTATACCCCCCCCCTCCGCCCTCGACGCCCTGACGGCCCACGCCCGCGAGTATCCGTCGGACCGGATGAAGCTGGACCTGGAGTGGCTGGTCGGCGGCGGCCGGTTCGCCCTCGACGTCCACGTCTTGCCGGAGCCGGAAGCGACCTGGGCCCGCTTCATCGACGGGAAGATCGGCGGCGGCCCCCTGGACAAGAAGGCGTGGGCGGCGACGGGGATCGGCGGGGGCTTCGTCCTGGCGGCGCGTCTGCGGCGGGGCGAGGCCGACGACCCGTCCGACCTGGGCGCCTACGGGGCGACGGCCCACTACCCCGAGCGGGAGGCGACGGTCCGGGCCTTCCGGGCGAAGCTGCTGGACTGGCTGCTCCCCCAGGTCGGGAGGGCCGACGTCGAGATGAGCAACGAGGGCTCGATGGTCGCCCGGTTCGCGGTCGAGTCGACGGGAGGTCGTCCCGTCCGCGAGGGCCTCCAGGTCGTCGTCCGGCACGACCCGGACCAGTGAATCCGGCCCCGGTCCCGTTTCGGCAACTTTGCCGGGACGGGAACCCGGCCGGATGCAGCGTGAGTGAGTGCGTTCTTTGACAACCCGGCCGTTGGAGACCATTGATGCGGGGCGGGCCCGGTCGTATGCCGCGGCCCGCCCCGCACGCCCACTAGACTTTCGGCTAGTGGGCCGGAAAGTCGGCGGGTAGATACCCGCTATGGCCCGAAAAACCCCTCGAAACGGGTATTTTCCGGGTTGCGGGGCCGATCATCGCGCGGTACAAGGCGTTGGCGTGGTGGGCGTTACGCCGACGCGGCGGATGGACGGCGGTGCTTGAGGGGCTAGTGGGCTAACCATGCCCGTGCAGGTTCAAGTCCTGTCTCCGGCACTAATGCGGGATAAGGGGTCAGGGCGAAAAGCCCTGACCCCTTTCTCATGCGCCAGGTCGGGGTTTGCTGCAGTTTTGCTGCACGGATTGGGGCGGGACGGCGGTGGCGTTGACCCTCCGGGAGGGTGACTCATGGCATCGCTTCAGCAAAAGAAGAGCGGCTGGTACTGCCAGTTCCGCTTCGAGAAGAAACGCTACACGTTCGCGCTCGGCCCGGTCGCTCGAGAAGAGGCGGAGGCCAAGGCCTCCCACGTCGAGTACCTCCTGCTCCGGTTGCGTCAGGGGCTCCTTGAGATCCCCCCCGACGTCGACCTCGTCGAGTTCGTCCGGCACGACGGGACGCCGCCGGCGAAACGCACCGTCCACCGCGCAGGGACGCGGCGATTCGGGACGCTCGGCGAGTTGCGCGACCGTTACCTCGCCACCCACGAGGGGGCCCACGAGAAGAGCTCCCTCGACACGGCGGCCATCCATTTCAAGCACCTGATCGAGACCCTGGGCGACGACTACCGGCTCTCGGGGCTCGCGCAGGCCGACCTGCAGAAGCACATCGACCGCCGCGCCGCGTGCGGGGTTTCGCCGGAGACGGCCAAGAAGGAAATCCACGGCCTGCGGGCCGCCTGGAACTGGGGCCGTGCGGCGGGGATCCTCGACGGCGACTGGCCTGGAAAGGGCCTCGTCTACGGCAAGACCCGGCAGAAGCCGCACTTCCAGACGCGTGACGAGATTCGGAGGCAGATCGCCTGCGGCGGCCTGAGCGACGAACAGATCGAGGAACTCTGGGAATCGCTCTATCTCACGTCCGACGAGCTCGCTTCGTTCCTCGAGCACGTGAAATCCGCGGCCCGCCATCCGTGGATCTACCCGATGGTCTGCTTCGCGGCGCACACGGGGGCGAGGCGGAGCGAACTCTTGCGCGTGCGGATCGCCGACGTCGACTTCACCGGCCGCGCGGCGATCCTCCGGGAAAGGAAGCGGGTTCGGGGCAGGCAGACGACGCGGCGCGTGCCGCTCTCGTCGTTCCTCGCCGACGTCTTGAAGGCGTGGCTCGACGAGCATCCCGGCGGCATCCATCTCTTCTGCCATAGGAGTTACGCAGTAGTAGACAACGGCACAGATTGCGCCCGGTCGATGGTCGCCGTAGGATCGGGGCATGAGCCGAATGAGGCTGCTCGGGCAGAGGCCGAGGTATCAGGGAGGCCCCCCCGAGGGGGCCGGTTTCGTTCGGTCGCCCCTGAAGGGGCAGCCACGTCGGGAAGGCCCCCCTGGGGCCGTTGGCTCTACTCGAACTCGAACTCCCCTTGCCGACGCTCCAGCTCCTCCTGTTCGCGGATGTACTGCCGCACCCGAGCCTCGTCCAGGCCCACGGTGCTCACGCAGTAACCCGCCGACCAGAAGTGCAGGCCCGTCAGCCGACGTTCTCGCAACAACTCCCGATGAATCCTCACGGCGCTCTTACCCTTCAGGAAGCCGACTTACCCTTCAGGAAGCCGATCGTGTGCGCCACGCTGTACTTGGGCGGGATGTTCAGGCACAGGTGCACGTGGTCCGGCATCGCGTGCCCTTCCACCAAACCGATCGACCTCTGACGGCACAGATCCCTCAAGATCACGCCGACCTGCCGGCGAAACTTTCCGTAGAAGATGCGACGCCGGTACTTCGGTATGATCACCACGTGGTACTTGCAGTCCCACCGCACAATGGGACAGGTTCTGCCACTCATGCATAGGCTCCCCCTCCTGCCCGAGAGGGCCTTCCCGGAGGTGGAGCCTATGCCCTTTCCCACGCCTATGCACGCCGGACCGCTCGAAGCTCTTCGGGTCACACGGCCAGAGGCTGTGGCTTCATAGCCGGCTACCGGCCGGTCTCGCAGCTGACGATCGGCGACGGCGGGGTCGTCGTCCATATGGAGGGGTTCGGCCCGATCCGCGTGTTCAAGGCGGTCTCCCGAGACGGGGACGTTGAATACTGGGCGACCAACGACCTCGCGATGGACGAGCTCGGCCGGCAGGACCTGGCCGAGCGGTGCTGGGCGGTGGAGGAGTACCACCGGGCCTTGAAGCAGTGCTGCAACGTCGAGCGATGCCAGGCGCGGTCGGCCCGCGCCCAGCGGAACCACATCGGCATGGCGATCCGGGCGTTCGCCCGGCTGTCGTGGAACTTCTACGCCACCGGGGTCAGCTGGTACGAGGCCAAGACGGCCGTCGTCCGCGAGGCCGTCCGGGCCTACCGGGGACGGCCCCTCGACCGGATGCCGCCTACTGCGTAAGTCCTATTGGCATACTGTCGCAACCGAGTCGACGGCTTCTTCGGCAGATCCTGATGCCGCACAAACGCCGTCGATCGAGGTGCTCCGCCCTGGATCGGTTGGAAGGCCGGACGCGGAGGAACGCCTCGATCGACGGCGCGGCCTGCTGAATCTCCCACCCACTTTCGAGACGCTCACCCATCGCGACGCCGGAAGTGGAGGCCGCACTAGGCAGAGCGACGCGGCGCCAGTAAATTCGAGCGTCGGGATTCCTCGCGCGGCGCCGCGGCACCGCCCCGGAGATCAACCAGAGGACGGCGCGGTGCGAGGGAGCCGCCGCGGCCGTCCGTCGCCTGTTGAGAGACGCTATCTGCCATGATGATCAAAGCGAACGACGTCCGCCGCGGCATGGTGATCACGATGGAGGGCGTGAACTACGTCGTGGTCGACTTCGCCCATCACACCCCGGGCAACCTCCGGGCGATGGTCCAGACCAAGCTCCGGAATATGAACAACGGGACGCTGATCGACAAGCGCCTCCGCTCCGTCGACCAGGTCGAGGTCCCGTACGTCGAGACCAAGGCGTACGAATACCTGTACTCGGCCGGCGACGAGCACGTCTTCATGGACACGGAGACCTACGACCAACTCCACTTCTCGCCCGAGATCATCGGGACGTCGATGGACTTCCTGCTGCCGAACGCGAGGGTGATGGTCAAGTACATCAACGACAAGCCGGTCTCGATCGAGATCCCGGACGCCGTCGAACTGACCGTGACCGACACGCCGCCGGCCCTCCAGGGAGCCACGGCGACGAACCAGTATAAGGAGGCGACGCTGGAGACCGGGCTGAAGGTCCAGGTGCCGCCGTTCATCAAGCCTGGCGAGAAGATCCGGATCGACACCCGCACGGCCGAGTACCTGGAACGGGTGAAGTGAAGTGACGTGACGTGAGCCGCGAGGCCACGACTCGATGCGGCCGGGGGCGGGCGGAGCCGAGCCCGGCCGGCCCCCCTCGCCGCCGACGGAGCCCGCGGACCGTGGATGAGACGACCCGCCTCCTCGCCGACCTCGTCGCCATCCCCAGCGTCAACCCGATGGGGAGGGACGTGAGCGGCCCGGAGTATTACGAAGGCCGCATCGGCGCCTTCCTGGAGGGATGGTTCCTGGAGGCCGGAATCCCGGTCGTCCGCCAGCAGGCCGCCCCCGAGCGGTCGAACCTCCTGGCCCGCTATGACGCGCCAGCCCCCTCCGCCCGCACCCTCCTGTTCGACGTCCACCAGGACACCGTCCCGATCGACGGCATGACCATCCCGCCATTCGAGCCCCGCGTCGACGGCGGCCGGATGTACGGGCGCGGGTCGTGCGACGTGAAGGCCGGGATGGCCGCCATGCTCATGGCCTTCCGCCGCCTCTGGTTGGAGCGGCCGGCGCGTTCGGCGTCGGTCGTCCTCGCCTGCACCGTGGACGAGGAGTACACCCACATCGGGTCGAGCCTCCTGGCCGAGACCCAGGAGGGGATCGACCTGGCGGTCGTGGCCGAGCCGACGAAGCTGGACCTCGTCCCCTGGCACAAGGGGTCGGTGCGCTGGAAGGTGCAGGCGCGGGGCGTGGCCTGCCACAGCTCGACGCCCCACCTCGGGTCGAACGCCATCTACCGCATGGCGGAGGTCGTCTCCGCGCTGGCCGAGCATGCGGGCGACCTGGCCGGCTCCGCTCCGCACCCGAAGCTCGGCGCACCGACGATGTCGGTGGGCCGGATCTTCGGCGGGCAGAGCGTCAACATCGTGCCGGACTTCTGCGAGATCGAGATCGACCGCCGCCTGGTCCCCGGCGAGGGCCCGGACGCGGCCGTCGACCGGGTCCGCCGGTTCGTGGCCTCGCGGTGTGGCCTGGACGGCGTGACGTTCGTCGAGCCGTGGGGCCGCATGCCGGCCCTGGAGACGCCGATCGGCCCCTGGCTGGAGCCGTTCGCCGCGGCCGTCGCCGAGGCCACCGGCCGGAGCCCGGAGCTGGTCGGCGTCCCCTACGGGACCGACGCCGGCCCGCTGGGCGAGGTCGGCATCCCGGCCGTCGTCTTCGGGCCCGGGGACATCGCCCAGGCGCACACCAAGGACGAATGGGTCGATCTGGAGCAGGTCGCCCTGGCGGCCGAGGCGTACTATCGGATCGCGCTGGCCCTGGGCTGACCGCGCAAGCACGAAGCCGCCCCGGCGGCCCCCTTCGGGAGAGGGGGGCGGGGCGGCTTCCATCGGGAGCACTCGGGCGAGATTTGAGGCCGGGGCCCGTCCTGGCCGTCCCCCGATCCAGGCCCGACCGGATCAGAAGACGTCGAGCACGAAGTGGTTGCCCTGGTAGAACTTCTTCTTGTTCCAGTCGTGCCAGCCGTGGGGGTGACGGAACTTGTCGAGCACCCGATAGCCGCCGTAGAAGTTGCGGTAGTACGGCCCCTGGATCTGGGGCACGATCCGCTGCTCGCGGGGGTACTTGTACCAGCCGTCGTAGAGGCCGTTGTACTCGAACCCGTTGCCCGGGACCTGCGGGGGCACGTACGGCCAGTGCAGGTAGTCGTTCCAGTCCTGGGCCTTCGCCGAGCCGCCCAGCGAAAAAGCCAGGGCCAGAGCGAACGCCTTGATCCATGAGCCTCGCGACACGATCCACCTCCGTGTAGGGTTCCAAACCCGATCCAGGGGTAACTTGCCACACGATCCCCCGTCGAGCGGCGGCCCGTCGCGCGGATTTCCAACGCCGAGGAATGGTTATGCCTCCTGCGAAGAGTCGCCCGCACGCGACCGCGACGACGGTCGTCTCGATCCGCCGGTTCGTCGCGGTCGCGACGGCGGCGAGCCTCCTCGGCGCCGGCGTCGCGGCCGGCGACGAGCCCGAGCGGCCGAACCTCGAACGCTGGGTGAGGACCCTGGCCTCGCCCGAGTTGGAAGGGCGCGGCGGGGAAGGGGGCCGCAAGGCCGCGGGGCTCATCGCCGACGAGTTCCGACGCCTCGGCCTGGAGCCCCTGTTCGCCGGCCGGTACGTCCAGGAGATCCCCCCCGCGCCGCCCGTTGAAACGACGGGGCGGAACGTGGGGGCCGTGATCCGCGGGAGCGACCCGGACCTCGCCGGACGATACGTCATCCTCTCCGCGCATTACGACCACTTGGGCGTCCGCCGCGGCGTCCTCTACCCCGGGGCCGACGACAACGCCTCGGGCGTGGCCATGATGCTCGAATCCGCCCGCTGCCTCGCGGCCCGCGCGGAGAAGCCGAGGCGCTCGGTCGTCTTCCTGGCGTTCGACCAGGAGGAGGCGGGCCTGTACGGCTCGCGCTACTTTGCGGCGCACCCGCCGTTTGCCCTGGAGTCCATCGACCTCTTCATCACCGCCGACATGATCGGACGGTCGCTGGGCGGGGTCTGCGACGACTTCTTCTTCGTCATGGGGACCGAGCACGTCCCGGCGCTCCGCCCGTGGCTCCATGAGGCCGTCGCGGGCCGGCCCGTGCGCATGGGCGTCCTGGGGGCCGACCTGCTCGTCCTGAACCGCAGCGACTACGGCCCGTTCCGCACCCGCAAGGTCCCCTTCCTCTTCTTCAGCACGGGGGAGAACCCGCGCTATCATTCGCCCGCCGACACGCCCGACACCCTCGACTATCCCAAGCTGACGGAGATCAGCCGGGTCATCCACCGGGTCGCCGCCCGAGCGGCCGACGCCGGTATGCTCCCGACCTGGAGCGACCAGCCGGACAACCCCCTGGAGGAAGCCCTCACGATCCGAGACGTCCTCCGCACCCTCCAGTCCCACGGCGAGGCCCTGAAGCTCAACGCCATGCAGGGCTTCGTGATCTCGAACGCCCTGAAGACCCTGGACGGCGTGGCCGCGCGGGGGGCGATCACGCCGGCCGAGCGGGCGAGCTTGATCCGGGCCGCGCAGCTCGTCCTGATGACGGCCTTCTAGGCTATTCCTCCACCTCCAGCCGCAATCCCCCGGCGCGGGGGAGCAGCGGGGCGACCGGCCGGCCGTCCGGGGCGGGCGGGACCATCAGGTTCCGGGGCCGCAGGCCGGGCGGGTTGAACTCGTCGGGCACGATGGGGACGACCCCCGGCGGGGGGGCGAAGGGGATGTTGGGGATCGGGTCCGGGCCCCCGGCTTCGAAGTCGGAGAACGGATCGACGGGCTCCCCTCCGTCGACGCGATCGCCGCGGCCGGGGCGAATCCGCTGGGCGGCGAGGTCGGAGGACTTCTGCCGGAGGTGATCGACCCAGGCCGCATCGGGGAGCGGCTCACCCGAGAGCTTGTAACCTCCGGCCGTCTCTTCGACGGAGAGCGAGGGCCTGCGCGTCTCGCGCGCCAGGTAGTCGATGATCCCGCGCGCCTTCTCGACCTGGCCGTCCCCCAGGAAGATCTGGGCGCGAAGGCCCAGCCATCGCAGGAGGGCCTCGGGGTCGTCCGTCCCGGCCTCGACGGCGTCGAGCCATCGCGACGCGGAGGCGTAGTCCTGATTGAGATAGGAGAAGAAGAGACGGAATTCGTCGAGTCCGTCGGGGCCCTCGCCGGCCCGTTCCTTGAGCAACGGCGACGCGAAGCGGGCCAGCCGGGACAGTGTGTACCGCCGCTGATGCAGCCCGCCCAGCTCGGCGAGGATCGGCAGGACCGTCGGGCGGGCCGACGCCACTTCCTCCCCGGGGATCCACTCCAGGAGATGGGACAGGGCGCAATCGGCGAGCCGGTCCAGCCAGCGCCTTCGGGTCGCCTCGTCGGGGGCGACGAGCGACAATTCCTCGGTGTTCAGGTCGATGAGCGCGAGGAGCCCCGCCCCCGTGCCGTCGTCGACGCGGAAGGCCGCCGTCCGGCCGTCCGGCGCGAGGGCGGGGGCGTCGATGCGCAGGCCCGGGTCGAGGGGGTGGAATCGCTTGAACGTGTTCTGCGTCAGCAGGTTCCCCCATCGCAAGATCTGCTCGCGGCCGTTCGTCTCCACCAGGCAGACGCCTTCCTCCTGGCCCGCGTCCATCGACAGCTCGATGCGCAGCGACGGGGGCTTGCCCGGGTCGGCCATCCCGACCTGGCCCTGGAGCCGGCGGTTGGCGTTCGCCGGCGGCGTGGACTCCAGGTTCGACGGCCGGCCCGCGGGCCCGCCGTCGAGGCCGATGCGCACGAGGTCGAGCTGGGTGCTGCGGAAGGGCCCGCGCATGGGGTTCGCGATCGCCAGGAGGGACCGGCCGTCCGGGGCCCAGGCGAGGAAGTCGGGCGTCAACGCGTTCTCGATGCCCAGCGGGCCATCGAGGCGAGCCGCCGGGGGCGAGACGTGGAGCGACACGACGGGAGGGCCGGCCGGGCCCGGTCGCACCTTCAGGAAGGCGAGGCGGCGGCCGTCGGGCGACCACGCCGGGGCGACGGCGTCTTCGAGCGTCATCACGGCCCCGGAATCGTCCAGGAGCACGAGCCACAGCCCGCTCTCCCGCCCCGGCCGAGGGACGACCACGCGACGCCCATCCGGGCCGAGCGCGGGCCGTGAAGCGGCGAGGGATTTCCTGCCCTCGGCATCCAGCGCCAGGCCGGGATCGATCACCACCGAACGTTCCCGGTCGAGGCCCGAGCGGATCACGACCTCGAACCTCCCGCGCTGGACGCCGTCGCGGGCCGGGTCCGAGGAGACGAATCGCGCGTAGGCCATCGAGCGACCGTCCGCCGACCAGCAGGGGGAGGACAGGGGGTGGGGCGAATCCAGGATCAGGGCCGATTCCAGCGACGGGAACCGCGTCGCCCAGATGCGATGGCTATTCCGGCCCGACGCGGGGGGCGGCTCGTCGCCGAGCGGGGATCGGAGCCAGCCGCGGGGCAGGGCGGGGGAGTCGGGCAACTCGACGGCCGTCCAGGCGATCCAGAGGCCGTCGCGCGACCAGTCGACCGGGCCGGTCGGGCAGGCCGTCGCCAGGGCCGCCGTCAGCAAACTCGCAACGCCGAGGAGGCTCGACGCCATGATCGTGGCTCTCCACCGGGGCGGGGGCGGGTCCGGATTCCGCGGCGGGGAGGCCGCCGCAGCTCAAGTATAGGGCCGCGGAGGCCGACTTCCTAGCTGAAAGGCCGCGCCTCGCCGCGCGCCGGGCCGATCGGATTTGACCGCGGTGGCGCAGGTTGTATCTTCCATGAGAAGGGGTTAGGCCCGCGCGCCCCCACCCCCCCGCCGCGGCCGGACCTTGAAGCCGCCCCTCGGCCGGCGATATGATGCGGGGTCGCCCGCGGCGGATCCCCGCGATGCGTCGGATACCGGACGGCTCGCGAGTCGAGCCCCTTGAGTCTCGCCCTCTTGATCTCGGGAGCTTCCATGCGTTTCGTCCTCATCGACCGGATCCTGGACGTCCAGCCCGGCCGCTCGCTGCACGCCGTCAAGAACCTGTCGCTGGCCGAGGAGTACCTCGCCGACCACTTCCCGGGCTTCCCGGTCATGCCGGGGGTGCTCATGCTGGAGGCGCTCACCCAGGCCGGCGCGTGGCTGATCCGCGAGACCGAGGACTTCGCCCACAGCATCATCGTGCTGAAGCAGGCGAAGACGATCAAGTACGGCAGCTTCGTCGAGCCCGGCCGGCAGCTCGAGCTCAAGGTGGAGATGATCTCCAACGAGGGGCCGCTGGCGACCTTCAAGGGCGTCGGCGTGATCGACGGCCAGGAGATGGTCAAGGGGCGCATCGTCCTGACCCGATACAACCTCCGCGACAAGAACCCGGCCCTGCACGCGACCGACGCCATGATCGTCGCCGGCCTGCGCGACCTCTACGCCACCCTCCGCAAGGGGTCGGTGGGGGCCAAGGCGATCTCCCGGACTCCCGAGCCCGCGGGCGTCAAGCTGATCTGAGCCCCCCGGGTCGGTCGCGCGATCGACGCATCCGGCGCAAACCACCCAGGCCGATCCGGAGCGGGCCGGAAAGTCTCCGTATCCCGCCGGATCGGGTCGTATCATTGCCTGAGCGTGATGGTGTTGCAAGGAATCCCGATTTGCTGGACAATGCCAGGTGAGCCCCCGGGACCAGGCCGAAGGAACCGGGAGCTTCCCTCCAAGCGAATCGGGCCTCCACCTTGCGACCCGCCCCACTTGAAGTTCGCCGCTCGATCTCGCCGACGATTAAGTGAGCCGACTTGATCGGAGGCACGTCCGCGTCCCGATTCGCCGGGGATCGAGTGCGAGCCCGTGTACCCCTTATATCCTGAGGATGACATGCCCGCATACGACGAGATCTTCGAGAAGGTCCAGTCCACCCTGGTCGACGCCCTGGGCGTGGACGAGGACGACGTCAACCGCGAGTCGACCCTCCAGGGCGACCTCGGCGCCGAGTCGATCGACTTCCTGGACATCGTCTTCCGGCTCGAGCGGAACTTCGGGATCAAGATCCCCCGCGGCGAGCTGTTCCCGGAGAACCTGGTCGCCGACCCGGAGTGGATCGCCGACGGCAAGCTGACGTCGAAGGGCGTGTCGGAGCTGAAGGCCCGGCTGCCGTTCGCCGACCTGTCCAAGTTCGAGGCGGATCCGGACGTCGAGAAGATGGGCGACCTTTACACGGTCGACATGCTGGTCCAGTACGTCCAGAGCAAGCTGGCGGCCTGAGGCGGGCCATCCGCCTCGACGGGGCCGAACGGAACGGCCCGCGGACCGGCGGCGGGAGGGGGAAGGTCCCTCGCGTCGTCCGCCGCGGGCGGGCGTCCGGCCCGCATCCTCCCCTTCCCCCACGGCCCCGGCGGCGCGCTCGACCATGCGATGGATCTGGATCGACAAGTTCACGGAGTTCCGGAGCGGTCAGTTCGCGCGAGCGATCAAGAACCTGACCCTCGCCGAGGAGCACCTGCACGACCACTTCCCGGGCTACCCCGTCATGCCCGCGTCCCTCATCATCGAGGGGCTGGCCCAGACGGGGGGGATCCTGGTGGGGGAGGCGGGCGAGTTCGCGCAGAAGGTGGTCCTGGCCAAGATCCCGCGGGCCGAGTTCTTCGGCGTGGCCTGCGCCGGCGACCAGCTCACCTATGAGGTGACGCTGACCGACCTGCGGGCCGAAGGGGCGGTCGTCGACGCCAAGGCGTTCCTGGACGGGGAGCTGCTCTGCGACTCCGAGATCGTCTTCGCGCACCTGGACAACACGCGGGCCAACCAGATCTTCGGCCCCAAGAACTTCGTCTTCACGCAGCAGTTGCTCGGCGTCCTGGACCTGGCCAAGGCCCAGCAGCGGGCCAAGGAGCTGGACGCGGGCGCGGGGGCGGACGGCGAGGCCAACGGCCCGCCGGCGGCCTCGCCCGCGGAGTGACCCGGGGTCGGTCGCCAAGGCGGCGATTTTCGGGTAGACTGTCCGCATTCGGGGGTTGGTGACGTTGCGCGGGAGCCTCGCGGCCGGCCTCGGGCCGGGCGACGCCCCGCGGAGGATCGACTGGGCCCTCTACGGGAATTCGACGGGTCATTCATGCTTGGTTCCGAACGCCGCGTCGTCATCACCGGGATGGGTTTCGTCACGCCCCTGGGTGACTCCCCCGATCGCATCTGGGAGCGGATCGCTTCCGGCCAAGGGGCGCTCCGGCGCGTCGAGGCGTTCCCGGTCGCCGGCCTGCCCAACGACATCGTCGCCGAGATCCGCGACTTCGACTTCCTGAAGGGCTACGCCCTGCCCAAGTTCCGCAAGGCGCTGGGCAAGAGCCGGAAGTACATGGCCCGCGACATCCAGCTCGCCGTCGCCGCCGCCCAGCGTGCCATGAGCGACGCCGGCCTGGTCGACGGCGGGGTCGACCCCACGCGGATCGGCATCGACCTGGGGGCGGGGCTGATCTCGACCGACCTGGACGAGCTGGCCCCGGCGATCTCGATGGCCTCGTCGAACACGGGGCAGTTCGAGTTCCCGGTGTGGGGGCGGGAGGGGATCGGCGTCATCGAGCCGATCTGGCTGCTGAAGTACCTGCCCAACATGCTGGCCTGCCACATCTCCATCCTGATGGACTGCCAGGGCCCCAGCAACTCGATCACCGAGGCCGACGCCTCCTCCAACCTGGCCGTCGCCGAGGCCGCCCGGATCATCGCCCGGGGCAAGGCCGACGTGATGGTGACCGGCGGGGCGGACTCGAAGATCCACCCGCTCAGCATGACCCGGATGGCCCTGTACGACACGATGTCGCGCTGGGACGGCGAGCCCTCTCAGGGCCTCCGGCCGTTCGACGCCCGCCGCGACGGCACCCTGCCGGGCGAGGGCGCCGGCATCCTGATCCTGGAGGAGCTGGGGCACGCCCTGGCCCGCGGGGCCCGGATCCACGGCGAGGTCCTCGGCGCCGGGTCCGGCTGCGACGCCGTCCCGACCGGTGGCCAGGATCCGGAAGGCGTCGGGACCGAGATCGCCGTCCGGGCCGCCCTTCGCGAGGCGGGGATCAAGGCCGAGGACGTCGGCCACGTCAACGCCCACGCCGCCGGCTTCCGGCTGGGCGACCTGGCCGAGGCCCGCGCCTTCGCCCGCGTCTTCGGCCCGAAGGCCGTCCCCGTCACCGGGCTGAAGGGGTATCTGGGGAACATCGCCTCCGGGGCCGGCGCGGTCGAGCTGATCGCCAGCCTCGTGGGCGTGAACCGGGGCCTGATCCCGCCGACCCTGAACTGCGACGACCTCGACCCGGCGTGCGAGATCGACGTCGTGACGGGCCCGCCGCGGCCGTCGGGGTCGCCGGTCTTCGTCAACAGCAACGTCACCATCAACGGCCAGGCCGCCGCGGTCGTCGTCCGGGGCGGGCCGGTCTCCGCCGAAGGCTGAACGCGGGCGTCCGGCCCGAATCCGATCGATCGATCCGTCTCGGTTCTCCAAGAGGTCGGGCCCAGGCCCGGGAAGTCACCCCATGCGTCGGGTCGTCGTCACAGGAATGGGAATGGTCACCCCGGTGGGCCGGGACGTCGAGTCGACCTGGTCGGCCCTGCTGGCCGGCAAGAGCGGCGTCGGCCCGATCTCGCTGTTCGACGCCCACACGTTCCCCACGCGGATCGCCGCCGAGGTCAAGGGCTTCGACCTGGCCGACTACCTCGACGACGCCGAGCGCTGGAAGGAGCACTCGCGGAACACGCGGTTCGCCCTGGCCGCCGGCAAGATGGCCATGGACGACTCCGGCCTGGCCGACTACGAGGCCCTGGATCGGTCGCGGTTCGGCGTCTACCTCGGTGCCGGCGAGGGCCAGCAGGACTTCGTCCGGTTCGTGAAGCTGGTGTACAAGACGGGCAAGGGGGGCAAGGTCGCCACCGAGGAGTTCACCAGGAACGGCGTCCACGACCTGCACGTCATCCACGAGTCCGAGCAGGAGCCGGGCACCCCGGCCGCCCACCTCGCCGCCCGCTTCGGCGCCCGGGGGGCGAACTCGAACTGCCTCACCGCCTGCGCCGCCAGCTCGCAGGCGATCGGCGAGGCATACGAGATGATCCGCCACGACTGCGCGGACGTCATGCTGTCCGGCGGCACCCACAGCATGATCCACCCGTTCGGCGTGACCGGGTTCATCCTGCTGACGGCCCTCTCCACCCGCAACGACGAGCCGACGAAGGCCAGCCGCCCGTTCGACAAGGACCGCGACGGCTTCATCATCGGCGAGGGTGCCGGGATGCTCGTGCTGGAGGAGCTGGAGCACGCCAGGGCCCGAGGCGCGAAGATCTACGGGGAGATCGTCGGCTACGGCTCCACGGCCGACGCCTTCCGGATCACCGACAGCCACGAGGAAGGCCGCGGCGCCATCGCCTGCCTGCGCGAGGCCCTCGCCGGCGCGGGCGTGGCCCCCGAGCAGATCGATTACATCAACGCCCACGGCACCAGCACGTCGGTCAACGACTCGATCGAGACGCTGGCCATCAAGAAGACCTTCGGCGAGACGGCCTACAAGGTCCCGATCTCCAGCACCAAGAGCATGATGGGGCACCTGATCGCCGCCGCGGGGAGCGTCGAGGCTATCGTCTGCCTGCTGACGATCCGCGACGGCCTCCTCCCCCCGACGATCAACCTGGACGACCCGGATCCGGAGTGCGATCTCGACTACATCCCGCACGAGGCGAGGAAGAAGCGGGTCGACGTGGCGCTCTCCAACAGCTTCGGCTTCGGCGGGCAGAACATCACCTTGATCCTGAAACGCTACACCGACTGACCGAAGCACGCCGCCGATCGACCGGCCGCCCGCCGGCCCCGTCCCGGGGTCCGCGGCCGTGGATGATCGGCGCGGGCGAACCCCAACGAGGGCGCATCCGTGGCCGGCCTCTCCTCGCTGCTCCTCATCCTGGCGATCCTCGCGCTCACGCCCGCCGTCGTCATGGGCGGCTTCCTCCTGTACTGCATCTGGGCCTACTGCCCGGTGATCCGGCGGATCTTCGAGGAGCGCCCCATGTTCCTCCCGCTGAAGCTCACCCCCGAGGACGTCGGCGAGCCGAGCGAGTTCCGCACGCCCGAGGGGCTGACCCTGCGCGGGAGCTACTTCAAGGCCCGCACGGATTCCCGCGTCGGCGTTCTGGTCTTCTGCCACGAGTTCCTCAGCGACCGCTGGAGCTACGCCCCCTACCTGGACCACCTCCGCGATCGCGGCTTCGACGTCTTCAGCTTCGACTTCCGCAGCCACGGCGCGAGCGACGTCGATCCGAGCTACGACCCGCTCCAGTATGCGTCGGACCACGAGGTCGACGACCTCAAGGCGGCCCTGGCCCACCTGCGGAAGCGGCCCGACCGGGACCTGGCCGGCTACGGGCTGTTCGGCGTCAGCCGGGGCGGGGGGACGGCGATCCTGGTGGCCGCCGACGAGCCCGACGTCTGGGGCGTCGTGACCGACGGCGCCTTCCCGACGCGCGGCACCATGACCGCCTACATCGTCCGCTGGGCGGAGATCTTCGTCCGGGCCAAGTGGTTCCTCCGGCTCGTCCCGCGGTTCATCTTCTCGACGCTGGGCGACGTGGCCCGGGCGGGGACCGAGCGGAACCGCAACTGCTCCTATCCGAGCGTCGAGCGGGCCGTCGCCTCGCTCGCCCCCCGCGCCTGGCTCCAGATCCACGGCGGGCGCGACGTCTACATCGGGCCGGACATCGCCCGCGAGTTCTTCGCCCTGGCGAGCGAGCCCAAGGAGCTGTGGATCGTGCCGGACGCCAAGCACAACCGCTCGCGGGAGACCGAGCCCGAGGCCTACGCCCGTCGGCTCGGGGAGTTCGTCGACCGCAACGCGCCCCGTCGGCCGCTGGTCGAGGTCGAGGAAGAGGCCGTCTCCTCGGCCTTCGGCCGCTTCGAGGACTCGGCCCGGCCCGTCGAGGCCGGCCTGATCGCGAACGTCGCCTCGCCCGTCACCGGCTGACCCTCCAACCCCGGGACGCCCATGCTCACGTTCCTCAAGCGGCTGGTCGGCCGCCCGATCGCGAACCGCGCCCGCCGGCTGGCCGCCGAGTTCCAGCGGCAGGCGCGGGAGGCGCGCAGCGTCCAGCGCGACCTGCTGCTTTCGCGCATCGCCCGCAACGCCGACTCCGCCTTCGGCCGCGACCACCACTTCGGCGAGATCCGGTCGCCCGAGGACTTCCGCCGCCGGGTCCCCATCGGCGACTACGGCCGCCACGAGCCTTACATCGACCGCGTCCGCAACGGCGACGTCTCGGCCCTGTTCGGCCCCGGGACGGAAGTGCTGATGTTCGCGATGACCTCCGGGACCACCAACCGCCCCAAGACCATCCCCGTCACTCGCGAGGCCCTGAACGACTACCGCGAGGGCTGGCTCGTCTGGGGGATCACCGCGTTCGACGCCCACCCCGACATCATCGAGAACGGCCTCCGCCCCATCCTCCAGATCGCCAGCGACTGGCGCGAGAGCTACACGCCCGCCGGCATCCCCTGCGGGGCGATCACCGGCCTGACGGCTTCGATGCAGTCGCGGATGATCCGGACGACCTACTGCATGCCGCCGTCGGGGTCGCGGATCAAGGACGTGGAGTCGAAGTACTACCTCGCGCTCCGTTCCTCGGCCCACAAGAACCTGGGGACGATCATCGCGGCCAACCCCAGCACGATCCTGAACATGGTCCGACTGGGGGATCGCGAGCGCGAGACCCTGATCCGCGACCTGTACGACGGCACGCTCGCCTCCAAGTGGGCCATCCCGGCCGACGTACGGAAGGAGTTGAGGTTCCGCATGAGCATCCGTCGCAAGGACGCGGCGCGGCGGCTGGAGAAACTCGTCGCCGAGCACGGCCGGCTGCTGCCGAAGGACTACTGGCCCAACCTGGAGTTCCTGTCCAACTGGATGGGCGGCACGATGCGGGCGTACCTGCGCGGGTATCCCGAGTTCTTCGGCGAGAAGCCGGTGCGCGACGTGGGCCTGATCGCGTCCGAAGGCCGCATGACGATCCCGATCGAGGACGGCACCCCGGCCGGCGTCCTCGACGTCCGCCACCACTATTTCGAGTTCATCCCCGAGGAGGAGGCCGAGAAGGCGGACCCCCAGGTCGTCGAGGCGGCCGACCTGATCGAGGGGAGGAACTACTTCATCCTCCTGACGACCGCCGGGGGGCTCTATCGCTACAACATCTTCGACCTGGTGCGCTGCGTGGGCTTCCACGGCGAGGCCCCGGTCGTCGAGTTCCTGAACAAGGGGGCCCACTTCTCCAGCCTGACGGGGGAGAAGCTGTCGGAGCATCAGGTCATCACGGCCGTGGAGGCCGCCCAGCGGGACGCCGGGGTCCGGCTGAGGTCGTACCTGCTCCTCCCCGTCTGGGGCGACCCGCCGTCTTACGGCCTGCTCGTCGAGACGTCCGATCTTCCCGACGACGCGACGGCGGAGCGGCTCGACGCGGCCGTGGAGGAGCGGCTCCGGGCGCTCAACGTGGAGTACGCCGCCAAGCGCGACACCCTCCGCCTCGGCCCCGTCCGCACGATCCGCATCCGCGACGGCGCGTGGGCGGAATTCCAGAAGCAGCGACTCGCCCGGAGCGGCGGGACCGTCGAACAATACAAGCAACCGCACCTGATCCCCGACGTCGAGGCCGTCCGGTCCTTCCCGACGCTCGCGGCGATCGACTCCGGGTCGCGGTGAGATGGGCTGGGTAAGATAGGGCGGGGCGGAGCCTCGGCATGGACTCGCGCGCGGCGGTCGGCCTGGACGCGCGAATCCGATTGTGGTATGCGTGCGAACGCTTGTCGAATCGAGGCCAGGGCTCCAGGCCGCCGCCCCGACCTTCCGTCGGGCGGAATCCCCATCGAGGGGGAGTGTCGCTCATGAATCCGGCGAACCACGCCGCAAGGAAGCTCCGGGTCGTCCGGCGCATCGGACTGAACTCCATCGTCGCGGCCGGGCTGGCCTGCGGGACGGGATGCGCCACGGGCGGGCAAGTCTGGCACGCCGGCGCGAGCGCGATGTCGGGACTTCTCTGGTCGCGCGCCACGGCCGAGCCCGGCGGGTACGACGCCTACGCCCAGCAGATGGCCAACTCCAAGGCCGTCATCGCCGCGCGCGGGGGCGACCCGAACCAGGCCGCCCCCGCGGCCGAGCCGGCCCCCAAGCCCGCGTCCGGCGATGGCGAACGCAAGCCGTCCGCCGCGCCCGAGCCGCTGCCGGAGGCCGGTCGTCAGAGGCCCGACCCCAGCCTGCGCGTCACCCTCGGCCGGCCGGAGAGCGTCCCGGTCCTGAAGGCCGACGACGGCAAGCCCGGCCCGCTGATGGCCGCGGCCGCGCCCCGCCCCGAGCCGGCCCTCGGCCCCGAGGTCGCCGGCCCGGAGCCCGAAGCCCCTCGCGAGCCCCAGGCCCCCGCGGCCGAGCCGATCGCCGCGGCCCCGGCGCAGGCCGAACCGGCCGTCGACGCCCCCGAAGTCGCCGCGAACGGGCCGGAGAAGTCGCCCGAGGCCGCGCTCAAGGCGTTGCTCGACGACGCCCGCGACCGGCTCGAAGCGATGCAGACCTATCAGGTCGCCATCACCCGGACCGAGCGCGTCAACGGCAGCGTCCTGCCGGAGGAGAAGGCCCTGCTGAGCATCCGGCGCAACCCCAAGGCTGTGCGCCTGGAGTGGCCCGACGGCCCGAACCAGGGGCGCGAGGTCATCTATTCCGCGGCGATCAACGACCGGATGATGCACGTCAACGTGGCCAATTCGGCCATCCCGATCCCCCGCATGACGATCCCGGTCGACAGCGTGCTCGCCCTCCGCAACAGCCGACACGCCATCACCGAGGCCGGCTTCGACACGATCTTCAACAACCTGTCGAAGCAGGTCGACGCGCAGGGACGCCCGACGGGGGCCGAGGGCCGGCTCACCTACAAGGGGCTCCAGGCCGTCGAGGGGGTCGATCGCCCCTGCCACCTGATCCAGCGCATCACGCCGACGAAGGAGATCTGGCGGGTCTTCCTCGACCCCGACAGCCTGATGCCGGTCGTCGTGACCGCCCACCAGGCGGACGGGGGGCTCCTGGAGTCCTATCGCTACGAACGCCTGAAGGCCAACCCGACCGACCTGGCCGCCGTCGAGGCGTTCGACCCCGACAAGCGCTGGGGCGAGTCCAAGGGCCTCTTCTCGCGACTCGCCCGCGCGGCCGGCGGGGCGGCCGACGCGCCCGCCCCTACGACCACCCGTTGACTGCCAAATCGGCCGGCAGGAGGCCGCGAAACGTCGCGGCCGAGGCCGCCGATCGCGGAATTCGCGAAATCCTAAGAATCGGGATTGCAACAAGTTGACGCGGCCGAGTCTGATGGGGGGGCGACGGTTCGAACGATTGGCCTGGGGCTTGCTTAGGATCCAGGCCGTCGACGACTTCGACGCGGATCTTGTGGGTCGGGACTATGGCGTCACCAACGATTCCGGATTATTCGATCCTCATCACGGACGATGACGCGGGGGTGCGCGAAACCCTCCGGGACATCTTCGTGCCCCACGGCTATCGGACCTTCCTCGCCGAGAGCGGCGAGGAGGCCATCGACATCGTCCGCGTCCACCCCGTCCACGTCGCCGTCCTCGACATGCACCTGCCCCGGCTCTCCGGGCTGGAGACGCTGGCCCTCGTCCGCCAGATGCGCTCGGCCCTGCCGGCCATCATGATCTCGGGCGACTGGAACGAGAACCTGATGCGTCGCGCCCTCTCCGAGCACGCCTACTGCGTCCTGGAGAAGCCCGTCAGCCGTCACATGGTCGTCCATGTGGTCCACAAGGCGCTCCAGAAGTTCTACAACAACTGAACACGGCGGGACGCCTCGGCCCGGTCCCTGGAACCGGTCTCCGTAGGCTGGGTCGCGACCCAGCCCGAACGAGGCGTCGCGTATCCCGGGCTGGGTCGCGACCCAGCCTACGAAGACGAATCTGAGCCGGGCCGCTCCGACCGGGGCCTCAGATCGTGTCGGCCTCGCCGAGGCCGGGGTCCGGGCTCGTCCACTTCTTGACGATCACGCGGGTCCCCTGGACGTCGACGACCTCGACGAGGCTGTCGGGCTCGATGTAGAAGTTGTCGGCGGTGACGTCGATCAACAGGTTGCCGAAGCGGGCCTTGCCGGTCGGCCGCAGGGGGGACGTGGTCCGGCCGGTCTCGCCGATCAGGAAGGTCAGAGAGTCATAGCCTTCCATGGACGGCTTGGCCGTCGGGTCGACGGCCTCGGCCCCGCCCCAGGGCTCGGGCTCCAGGATGAGCTTGTTGAAGACGGGGATGCCCGGGAGATACCGGGCCAGGATCACCGCGCCGGCGGTCACTCCGAGCAGGGCGGCCGTCAACTGGATGAGCGTGACGCCCATCTCGCGGTATTCGTACTCCTGGGTCGGCCAGGTGAAGGTGTGGCTCGCCATGACGATGCTGACGAGCATCAGCACGATCCCCGCCATGCCGAAGACGCCGAAGCCTGGGAGGACGAACAGCTCGACCGCCAGCGAGATCAGGCCGAGCAGGAACAGGATGATCTCCAGCTGGTCGGCCGTGCCGCTGAGGTAGTGGCTCCAGAAGAAGAGCATGAACGCCAGGGCGGAGATGATCGCCGGCAGGCCGATGCCGGGGAGCTTCAGCTCCAGCACCATCATGAACAGGCCGACGAACAGCAGGATCCAGCTGACGTAGGGGTCGGTCAGCGTGGTGACGAGCGAGTCGACCCAGCCGGGCCCCTCGACGCGGATCGGGACGCCCTGGAGGCCGTACAGGGCTTTCAGCTCCTCCACGCCGCGGACCGCCTGGCCCACGCCGAAGGCGTCGGCGTCCGCGGCCGTCACCGTGAGCGGCCCCTCGGCCCCCGGGTCGCGCGCCACGACGTCCTGGAAGCGGGCGCGGTCGGCCTCGGCGACCTCGCGCGGGAGGATGCGGAGCCCCCCCGATTCCCGATCGAGCGCGTCGACCATCTCGACGTCGGGATCGACCATGGCCCGGGCGACGGCCGGGGGGTGGCCCTTCTTCGTCGCGAGGAACGCGGCCTTCTCGGCCAGGGCGGCGACCTGGCCCTCGGAGAGATCCTCGACCGCGCCGCGGCCGGTCACGAGCTGGTCGACCCGGCCGAGGCGGCCGTTCTCA
Organism: Planctomycetales bacterium 71-10; assembly: GCA_001898385.1. GTDB lineage: Bacteria > Planctomycetota > Planctomycetia > Isosphaerales > Isosphaeraceae > Paludisphaera. Next base: position 41,658 of record MKTT01000082.1, on the reverse strand, counting down.
GAGAAGAGGATGTCGCGGCAGGCCAGGGTGATCAGGGAGGCGACGCCCAGCGCGCGTTCGTTGATGTAGGCGACCGTCTTCATGTCCTGGACGCCGGCGATCAGGTCGGCGATCGAGTCGGCCGGCTCGATCAGGCCCCCCGGACTGTCGATCTCGAAGAAGACCAGGTTGGCCTTCTCGCGCCGGGCCTGGTCGATGCGACGGCCGAGGTACGAGACCATGGCCGGCTCGATGGGCCCTTCGATCTGGATCCAGACCGGCCGCAGGAGTTCGCCCAGGGTCGGGTCGTCGACGGTCGACTGGCCGCCGATGCGATAGATGGCCGCGACCTCCGCGGGGGTCTCGGCTACGCGCTTGCAGAAGCCCTCGTCGCGCGCCCGGTCGGCCGTGAGGACGCCGCGCCCGGCGCCTTCCCAGGCCGGCCTGTCGTCGACGACCTGGTGCGATCGCAGGAAGTCGGGCATGTTCTCGGCCATGACGTAGCGGGAGCCCTTGTCGGCGGTCCTGACCAGCCGCAGGTCGGCGTCGCGGTCGAGCATGCCGAGGATCAGGTCCGGGTCGCGAGCCTTCCGCACGGCCAGGAACCGGACGGGATCGCGGAGCGCGGGGTCGTAGGATTGGCCTTCGGGGGTGATCGGGCCGAGGCTCGCCTGAGAGCCCATGATGATCTCGGTGCAGGCCAGGACCGGCAGCGCGGCGAAGCCGGCGAGCGGCTTCGGCACATAGGCGACCGTCAGGCGGGCGCCGCCGAGGTCGCGAGCGATGTAGTTCGCCAGGTCGTAAGACGCCCCGAATTCGCTCGTCCCGGGCGCGGCGTCGCCGGGGAGGAACTGGAAGACGAGGATCGGGCTCTTCCCCTGCACGCCGCGCGACGCCTTGTCGACGAGATGGCGCGTCCGGGCGCGGATCTGGACGATCTGCTCGTGGGTGATGGGCTCGGTGACGGTGAAGAACTGGCCGGGCGTCGGCTCGTCCTTGGGGGGGGGCGCGTCGGGGGCCTGGGCCCGAGCCGCGACGTTGGTGAGCACGAGGGCGATCGCCGAGAGGAGGCCGAGAGGGGCGACAGCGGGGCGCTTCATCAGAGTCGGACTCCCTCCGCGAGCGTCGTCGCGGCGTCGCCGTGCCCGGGCGTGCGTCCGAGCGGCCTCGCGTCCGGGGGCTCGCCGGGCGACTCGGGTCGGCCCCGTCACGAGTCGCGGAACCGGTCGCGCCCGGGATCGCGACGATCGCGTCCTTGACCGTTCAACCGCGCTGATTATAGGGCCGGCGAAAATGACCGTCAAACGCGGCGGGGGGACGCCCGGCGCAAGCAAGAGCCCTCCGCGGGGAGGGCTCGGGGGCTCGCGGGGCGATCGGTCGCGCCGTCTCAGCGACGTGCAGCCGGCGCGATCGCGGGTCGGACGGCGTTGGCCGCCGCGGGGCGGCCCGCCTCGCCGGCTCCAGCCCCGCCGGCCCCGGCCGGCGGCTGGGCGGGCGCGCGGCGCATCCCGGGGGCGTTGCCGCCGGGGTTCCGGACCAGCTTCCACTTCTCGAACGGCTTGCCGACGAAGTTCTCGTCCTTGACGGCCGCGTTCGGCTTCACGGCCTCCATCTTGAAATCCTTGGTGCTCTTGCCGTCGGGCGAGACCAGGATGATCCGGACGGGGAGCATGAACGACCGATCGAGCTGCACCGACGCCCGGCTGAAGCTCTCGCGGTCGACGTCGAGCTTCGGCGTGATCGCCACGGCGTATGACGTCGCGTTCGGCGGCGACATCATCTTCATGTCGTAGCGGGCCTTGGCCTCGTCGGCCTTCATGTTGAACAGGAAGGGGAGGGGGCCCTCCTCGATCGCCCTGTCGGCCTGGTCCTTCTCCAGGGGGAACACGAAGATCTGCTTCGTGTCGCTCCTGTACTGCCACACCTCGGAGCCGGTGCAGATGATCCGCTCGTCGTGGGCGCTCTCCCACGATGAGCCGTCCTCCTTCTTCACGGGCTTCCCCTGCGCGTCCTGCTTGATCTTCTTGAAGTCGATGAAGGCGAGGTTCGGGTTCTTGAAGATGGCCCGACCCTCGTAGTACTCGATCTCTTCGAACGCCGGGATCTTGTCGGTGCGGAAGATCGAGACGTCCAGGGTCCCGAGCTTCGAACTTTGCACTTCCCAGCGCTTCAGCAGCGTCTCCACGTCGATGTTGGCCGCCTGGGCCTGGGCGGGGGGCTTGGCAGCCGCCGGCTCCTCGGCCTGTCCGAACGCCGACGCGCCGCCCAGCACTACGGTTCCGAGCATCCCGCCCAGGCCGATCATCGCTCCCCGTCTTCGCATGGCTCCCTCCTCCTATCGAGCGTGTCGTCCCCGGGCGGACCCGTTCCGATCGAGTCGGAGTCGCACCGCCTCTCGGCGCGCGTGCCCTCGACGCTTGAGGGACTTCTTACCAAAGCCTCCGGAATCCGGCCAGAGCATCCGGCCGTCCTCGGTCGGCGGGGGCGCCGATTGTCGTTTTTCCGGTCAGGTCGCACGAAGAACTTGCGAGATTCCGGGAGCATGGGGATGACGGGGGCCCTCAACATCAATCGCAAACCCTTTCAAGGAAGCGTGTTTCGATACGACCCGGTTTTTGGCGCGAACCTTGCATTAAGGCCCGGCGTCTTCCGTCCGCCAACCCGTCACGAGACCATCCGGCGAACCGTCGAGACGGGGAATCGATCGAACGAGGAAGGAGTTGGACATGCAACCCGGACCCATCCAGGACATGGCCCCCCCCACCTGGCCCCTGCCGCTGATCGCCATCGAGCCCCGGGGCCCGCGCCAATCTCCCTGATCGTCGCGCTTGACGCGGGCCGTCCGGTCCCCGAAGATTCCGAAGTCGTGCCCGGAGTCGCACTTCTCCCGCCGCTTCTGGAACCCGGACGATCTATGCCCGCTCCCGAACGCCCCCGGCTCCGTCGACTCACCGCGCGCCGAATCCCGAACAACGACCCGCCGCTGATCATCCTGGACGACCCGCAACGGTTCTGTCCCGCCCCCATCGTCCTGCCGCTCGAACTGTTCGAATGCGTCGTCCGGCATTTCAACGGGCTCAACCGCGCCGAGGACGTCCAGCGGATCGCCCGCGAGACGGCCGGACGGGCCGTGGACCTGGGCCTCGTGCGTCGGCTGATCGCCGACCTGGATCGGTCGGTCGCGTTCGAGGGTCCGACCTTCGAGGCGGCCGTCCGCGCCTACCATGAAGCCGAGGTGCGACCCGCGGCTCTGGCTGGGCGTTCCTACGAATCCGACCCTCGGCGGTTGGGGGGCCAGCTCGACGCCTACTTCAAATCCCGGGGCGGGGCGGGGCCGCTCGCGCTCCCCGCGCCCGAGAACGGCAAGGCCGACGTCGGCCTCCGCGCGGTCATCAGCCCGCACATCGATTTCGGCCGGGGCGGCGCGGCGTACACCTGGGCCTACAAGCGGCTGGTCGAGCAGAGCGACGCCGAGGTCTTCATCGTCCTGGGCGTGGCGCACCAGTATTGCCCGAGCCGGTTCATCCTCACGCGGAAGGACTTCGCGACGCCCCTCGGCGTGGTTCGGACCGACCGCGGGTTCGTCGACCGGCTCGCGGAGGCGACGGGCGGCGACCCCTTCGCCGACGAGCTGACGCACCGTTCGGAGCACTCGATCGAGTTCCAGGCCGTGCTCCTCAAGCACGTCCTCGGCGACCGGCCCTTCACGATCGTCCCGATCCTGGTGGGGTCGTTCCACGACTTCGTCGAGAGCCGGGTCGACCCGATCACCGATCCCGAAGTCGCCCGGTTCATCGCGGCGCTTCGCGACGTCGAGCGGGGGGACGGGCGGAAGGTCGCCTACGTCGGGGGCGTGGACCTCTGCCACGTCGGCCCGGAGTTCGGCGATGCGGAGCCGGTCGACGCCGGGTTCCGCGAGCGGATCCGGCGGTTCGACCGGGAGATGCTGGCCCGCGCCGAGGCGTCCGACCCGGCCGGGTGGTTCCGCACCGCGGCCGAGGTCGACGATCGCTGGCGCGTCTGCGGCCTGGCCGCGACCTACACGCTCCTGCACGCGATCGGCCCGAGCCGCGGCGAGCTGCTCCGCTACGACCAGGCCGTCGACGACGGCGGGCGTTGCTGCGTGACGTTCGCGAGCATGGCGTTCCACCGGACCGAGGCGGCGTCCATCTGACCGCCGCCGGGGCCCGCGATGGGCCCCGGCGCGGAGGGTGCGTCAGATGTAGTCGTTGAACAGGTTTTCGAGCATCTCCTGCCGGCCGCTCGGGTTCTTCGCCGCATCCCCCTTGGGGAGGATGTACGCCTCCAGGTCGGCGAAGCTCGCGCCGCCGGCCTCGACGCGACGGCCCAGCTCGCCGTCCCAGCTCGAATACCGATCCTTGATGAACTCGGCGAAGCGGCCGTCCTGGCGGATCGCGTGGGCGATCTTCAGGCCGCGGGCGAAGGCGTCCATCCCGCCGATGTGGGCGTGGAACAGGTCGACGGGCTCGAAGCTCTCGCGCCGGACCTTGGCGTCGAAGTTGACGCCGCCGGTGGTGAAGCCGCCCATCTGGAGCAGGCCGAGCATGCACTGCGCCGTCAAGTAGATGTTGGTCGGGAACTGGTCGGTGTCCCAGCCCAGGAGGTAGTCGCCCGTGTTGGCGTCGATCGAGCCCAGCGCGCCGGCCCCGATGGCGACTTCCATCTCGTGCATCATCTCGTGCCCGGCCAGCGTGGCGTGGTTGGTCTCCAGGTTGAGCTTGAAGTGCGGGAGGAGGTCGTAGGTGCGGAGGAAGTTGAGGCAGGCCGCGGCGTCGGAGTCGTACTGGTGCTTGGTCGGCTCCTTGGGCTTGGGCTCGATGTAGAACGTCCCCTGGAAGCCGATCTGCTTCTTGTAGTCGACCGCCATCTGGAGGAAGCGGCCGAGGTGGTCCAGCTCGCGCTTCATGTCGGTGTTCAGGAGGGTCATGTAGCCTTCTCGGCCCCCCCAGAACGTGTAGCCCTCGCCGCCGAGGTCGTGCGTCACCTCCATGGCCTTCTTCACCTGGGCGGCGGCGAAGGCGAAGACGTCGAAGTTGGGGCTGGTCGCCGCGCCGTGCATGTAGCGAGGGTTGGAGAAGAGGTTGGCCGTGCCCCAGAGGAGCTTGATCCCGGTCCGCTCCTGCTCCTCCTTCAGCACCTTGGCGACGGCGTCGAGGTTGGCGTGGCTCTCCTTGAGGTTGCGGCCCTCCGGGGCGACGTCGCGGTCGTGGAAGGCGTAGAACGGCGCGCCCAGTTTCTCGATGAACTCGAAGGCGACCCGGGCGCGGGTCTGGGCGTTGGCGACCGAGTTGGTGCCGTCGTCCCACGGCCGCAGGGCCGTGCCTGCGCCGAAGGGGTCGGAGAGGGGGTTGGTGAAGGTGTGCCAGTAGACGACGGAGAAGCGCAGGTGCTCCTTCATCGTTTTGTCGCCGACGACCTCGTCGGGGTTGTAGTGCTTGAACTCCAGCGGGTTCCGCGACCTGGGCCCGCCGTACTGGATCTTGGGGATGTCGGGGAAGAAGGCGGTCATGGAGAGCCTCGCCGCGCGTCATGCAGACATTTGAACAGAGCCGAAGCCACACTCTAAATCGCCGCCCGGGACGCGACAAGGCCCCACCCGCGCCCGCGCCGGGCCCGGGACGCGGGGCGGGCTCGGCCGATCGCCCCGCGTAGTCGCGACCTTCAGTTCATGTCGGGCGTGAGGGGCCCGGCGAGTTCCTCGTGGTAGAAGAGGCGGCCGGGGAGGGTGGGCATGAAGGTGCTGGGGACCCAGGGGTCGGGGCCGTAGCGGAGCGTCATCCAGAGGCTGGCGCCCTGCCACTGCATGCCGCGGCCGAAGACCCCCTCGGCCCCGCCGGTGATCCGGTCGGCCTGGAGGAACAGGCCGGGGCCGATCGTGTTGGCGAACGCCGGGACCAGCGTGGTCCGGCTCCGGAAGCTGGTGAGGGCGTTCTGCTCGATCGTCAGCGGGTGGAGCCGCGCGCCGAGCCGGTGGGTGGCCTGCTTCCACTCGTCGACCGAGGGGTACTCGGCGGCGAAGTGGGGCTCCCAGAAGGCGATGTGGCAGACCCGGCCGATGCCGAATACCACCGTCAGCTCCGCCCCCTTCGCCTTCAGCTCGCCGATCTGCTCGGCGTAGCGCGGGAGGCTGTCGGGCGTGGCGAAATGACGCTGCGTCTCGGGGACGGTGAGCTTGCCGAGCGGCCCGTAGAACGCCTGCTGCATCGCGTTCTGGAACGCGCCGGGGTCGTCGGACGGCAGGGTTTTGCCGTCGCGGTCGCTCCATTCGTCCATGTTGAAGCCGTGCACGTGATCGCAAGAGACGCCCCACTCCTTGAGGAAGTAGACGGCCCAGCGGTACATGCCCATCGGCCCGACGGGGAGGATGAAGGCGGCCGGCTTGCCGCGGTCGCGGGCGTCTCGGATCGTGGCGGCGATCTCGTGCCCCATCATCACGTCGAAGTCCGCCACGTCGCGGCAGGGGATCGCCTCGAAGCGGGGGTTCCACCAGGGCTGGCGGTCGGCGATCGAGGCGGGGGGCTGGGAGCAGCAGGCGTCGATCCGGGCGAGGTCCCACCCCGCGGGGAGGAACCCTTCCATCATGGAGCCGGCGAAGGTGGTGAGCAGGTTCATCGGCGAACGGGCCTCTTCGGGTGACGGGCGGGCGGGTGGATCAGTCGACCAGGATCACGACCTTGCCGGCGAGGTCCCCCGCCTTGCCGATCGTGTTCGCCTCCAGGAACCGCTCGGCGTCGGCGGCATCGTCGAGCGGGAAGGCGCGGCCGACCAGCGGCTTGAGCCGACCGTCCTCGATCCAGCGGACCATGTCCGACGCGCAGCGCCGCTGTTCCTCGGCCGAGGCGTTGAACATCGCGAAGCCGAGGATCGAGCAGTCGCGGGGGTAGAACGAGCCGAGCGGCAGGCAGGGCGTCGCCGCGCGGCCGGCCATCAGGACCATCCGCCCGCGCTTGCGGAGCAGCGGGACGCTCGTGGCCAGGTCGGGCTCGCGTTGGGTTTCGTACCAGACGTCGACCCCCTCCGGGGCGAACTCGATGAGCCGGGCGCGGAGGTCTTCGGTCTTGTAGTTGAAGGCCAGGTCGGTACCGAGCTGCTTGCAGAGGTCGACGCGCTCGGGGCTGCCGGCGGAGGTCGCCACGCGGGCACCGACGGCCTTGGCCATCTGGACGACCATGGAGCCCACGCCGCCGGCACCGCCGGGGACGTAGACGGACTCGCCCTCCTTCAGCCCGGCGCGGTGGAAGAGGCCCAGGTGGGCCGTGATCCCGACCATCGCCATCGCCGCGGCGTCGGCGTCGGGGAGCAGGGCGGGGGTGGGGTTGAGCCACTCCTCGTCGATCGCCGCGAACTCCGCCGCGACGCCCTGGCGGCCCAGGAGCCCCTGGTTCGACCCCCACACGCGATCGCCCGGCCGGAACCGGCCCGCCCCGGGGCCGGCCTTCTCCACGACCCCGGCGAAGTCGCTCGCCAGGACGTAAGGGAAGGCCATGGGCATCGCCACCATCCCCGACCGTAGGTAGAGGTCGAACGGGTTCAAGGCGACCGCCCGGATCCGCACCAGCGCCTGGCCTGGTCCGGCCTCGGGGATGGGGAGGTCGCCGACGCGGATCGCCTCGGGGGGGCCGGTCTCTTCGATATAAGCAGCGCGCATCAGCCGTGGTCCTCGGACCGGGTCGCCGTCCAGATCCCGATGGGGAGGCCCCATGATAGCGGTCGGGTCCCGCCGACTGAATCCGGCACCGGCCGGCGCCGAGGGATCGACCCCGGCGTCCTCGGTCGTTGCGGGGGGGCGAAGGAGGGGCCGGTCCATCGATCGCGGCGAGGCGCCCCGCAGGCCGGGGGATGCTTGATCGACCGTGCGCGGGCCCGTAGATTCACGATTCATCGGGCGCAGCGACCCCGCCCGAGGTCGCGCGAGCCTTCCCGCCGGCCTTCCGCCTCGTTCCTCCCCGAACCCCCAAGCGAGGACGTCATGATGATCCGACGCCTTTCGTACGTTGCCGCGACCTTGTCCCTGGCCGTCGCCCTGGGCGGCCCCCTCTTCGCCCAGTCGTCGGAATGGTGCCCCATCTTCGACGGCAAGGGCCTGGAAGGCTGGGAGCACGTCGGCCCCGGCCGGTTCGTCGTGGAGGACGGCCGGCTCAAGACCGAGGGCGGGATGGGCCTGCTCTGGTACTCGCGCGAGAAGCTGGGCGACTGCGTGATCCGCGTGGTCTACAAGACGGGCACCGAACGCTCGAACTCCGGCGTCTACGTCCGGATCGCCGACAAGCCGGCCGAGCCCTGGTTCGCCGTCCACAACGGGTTCGAAGTCCAGATCGCCGACGGCGGCAAGCCCGACCGCCGCACCGGCTCCATCTACACCTTCGCCCCGGCCCAGAACCAGCCGGCCAAGCCCCTCGAATGGAACACGCTGGAGATCACCCTGAAGGGGGACCGGATCACGACCCAGATCAACGGCACGCCCGTCGCCGACTTCGACGCCGCGACCCTCAAGCCCGACGCCGAGGCCAAGGACGGCCCGGGAGACCCGTCCCGCCGGGCCCGTCCCCAGGCGGGCTATATCGGCCTCCAGAACCACGACGACGCCTCGGTCGTCACCTTCAAGGAGGTCTCCGTCCGGCCCCTCGCGAAGTGACATGGATTGACGCTTGCCACGCGAGCCCCCCCCGCGCTACGCTGTCATGAAGGACCACCGCGACGACGACCCCGGGGGCTCAGCGTGGACATGCGAGGCATGACGTGGCGGCGCGGCCTGATCGCGACCGCATCCTTATCCTTGTTGACGGCCCTCGCCGCGACGGCGTCCGAGGGCCCGCCGGAGGCCCCGGCGAGGCTGGGCGAGCTTCGGAGCCTCGACGGCTCGACGATCGACCCGACGCCCCCGCCCGACGGCGCGACGGTCGTCGTGTTCTACTCGACCGAGTGCCCGATCGCCAACGCGATCGTCCCCACGATCAACAAGCTCCACGACGAGTTCCCGCCGCCGCGCGTGAAGTGGGTCGCCGCGTGCGTCGACCCCGACGCGAGCGTCGCCGACCTGGTCGAACATGCCAGGGAATACGGCCTCAAGCCCGCCGTCGCGCTCGACCCCCGCGGCCGGCTGGCGCGGAGGGTGGGCGCGACGGTCACGCCCGAGGCGTTCCTGTTCGACGCCTCCGGCCGGCTCCGCTATCACGGCCGGATCGACGACCAGTTCGCGGCCCGGGGCGTCCGCAAGGCGGCCCCCGGCTCGGGCGAACTCGGCCCGGCGATTTCCGCGGTCCTGGCCGGCGGCGAGGTGAAGGACGCGGCCGTCGCGGCCGTGGGCTGCCCGCTCCCGGAGGTCGAGGCGGTCCCCACCTACGCCCGGGACGTGGCGGCGATCCTCCAGAACCATTGCCGCGAGTGCCACCGCCAGGGCCAGGCCGGGCCGTTCGCGCTCGACTCCTATGAGCAGGCCCGCAAGCGGGCCGACGACCTGGCGAACGTCGTCGCCGACCGCTCCATGCCGCCGTGGAAGGCTGCGCCCGGGGTCGGCCCGAGGTTCCAGCACGACCGCTCGCTCTCGCCCGCCGAGATCGAGGCCATCGCCGTCTGGGCCGAGTTGGGCGCGCCCGAGGGCGACCCCAAGGACCTCCCCGCGCCCCGCGACTTCCCGGCCGACTGGTCCATCGAGGGCGGCCCCGACCTCGTCCTGGACATCGGCGCCGACTTCCCCATCCCCGCCTCGGGCGACGACGTCTACCGCTGCTTCGTGATCCCCACGGGCCTCCCCGAGGACGTCTACGTCTCCGGCATCGAGTACCGGGCGGGCAACCCGCGCGTCGTCCACCACGTCCTGGGATACGTCGACGTCTCGGGCGAGGCCCGGAAGCTCGACGCCGCCGCGGAAGGGCCCGGCTATACCAACTTCTCCGGGCCGGGCGTGGAGGTGAACGGCGACCTCGGCGGCTGGGCCCCCGGCGCGACGCCGAGCATCCTCGCCGACGGCGTCGGCCGCTCCCTGCCGAAGGGCGCCGACGTCATCCTCCAGGTCCACTACCACCCGACCGGCAAGCCCGAGACCGACCGCACCCGCATCGGCCTGAAGTTCGCCCGCAAGCCCGTCCGCCAGACCCTCCACTGGAATGGCGCGTTCAACTACGGCCTGGACCTCCCGCCCGGAGAGCCGAACGTCGAGGTCCGCGCGGCGTGGACCGTCCCCGTCGACGCCGAGGCCCGCGCCGTCGCCCCGCACATGCACCTGCTGGGGAAGGACATGCACATGTTCGTCACCTTCCCCGACGGCTCGACGCGCGACCTGATCCGCATCGACGATTGGGACTTCAACTGGCAGTCGCAATACTACTTCCAGGAGCCGATCGACCTGCCCAAGGGGTCGGTGGTCCACGCCGTCGCCCACTTCGACAACTCGGCCTCCAACCCGCGCAATCCGAACGCCGCCCACCCGGTCCGCGTCCGCTGGGGCGAGGGGACGACGGACGAGATGTGCATCGGCTTCATCGCCGTCACCAAGAAGGGCCAGGACCTCACCCGCCCCGGCGAGGAGGACGACCTCAACGAAATCTTCAAGCGGCAGCACGACGAGGAGATCGAGCGAGCGAAGGCCGGACGCCGCAAGGCGGCCCGCTGAGGCCGACGGCCCCCGGGACGGACGACGGCCCGCCGTCGCCGGGGAGGCGACGGCGGGCCGTGCGACTTTCGCGGGGGGATCGATGGGGGCGAGGACGGAGGGCCCGGAGGCCGTCCGTCACTCGTCGTCGTCGTCCGAATCGTCTTCGACCTCGACGTCGTCCTCGTCCTCGTCTTCGACCTCGTCCTCGACGACGGCCTCGATGACCGGCTTGGCGGCCTTGGCGGCCTTGGCGCGGGAGGGGGCGACCTCGGGGCGGGGGATCGAGGCGCCGATGCCGGGCGCGTCGGCGGGCATCTCTTCCTTCACGCGCTGGACGAAGTGGGTCCCCTTGCCCTTGGCGGTCAGCTCGGCGGCGCGGGCCTCGGCGGCCTCCTTCTGGTTGAAGTCGAAGGTGCCGACGGCCTTGTAGGCGTCGTTCATGACCACCCAGACGATCTTCATCCGGGCGGCCGGCTTGGCGGCGCGGGACGACTTGGCCTTGGTCTTCGCGGGGGCCTTGGCCTTCTTCTTCGGGCGTGCGGAGACCTCTTCGTCATCGTCGACCTCGACGACGTCGTCGGTCTCGTCCTCCATGGGGTCGAGAGGCTCGGCGGCCTCGCTCTGGCGACGCAGTTCCAGTCGATTCAGCGGTTTCCCAGCCATGAAACCGTCCCTCGGGTCTCGATAGAATGAGCGGCAAGGCGCGGCCTTGCGGAGAGTCCGGCCCTCGTCGGCGGGCTCCCCGCCCCGACGGCTCACGATTCCTCAGCTTACTCGAATCCTCGAAGTTCCGACAAGGCGGACGGATGCGCCGCGGCCTTCGGCCCGGGTCCCGCGTGGGCCCGGTGGTCCCGCCAGGTCGGCGCGGACGGGGCGGCTCCCGGCCCTTCGGCCAAGATCCGCCGGACCGCGGTCGCCAACTCGGCCGGGTGATATGGCTTCATCAGCGAGTCGTAGACCCCCAGGGCGTGCAGGGCCTCGGTGTGCGATTCGAGGATCGCCGCGCTGCACACCAGGACGGGCTGATGGCGGTTCATGCGCCGGATCTGCCGGCAGGCTTCCACGCCCGGGACGTGGGGGAGGTTGAGGTCCATCAGGATCAGGTCATAGGGCCCTCGCGCCGCATACGCGTCGATCGCCTCCCGGCCGTCGGCCACGGGCTCGACCTCGTAATTCTCCAGGGCGAGGAACTGATGGACGAGGCCGCGGAGGACGTGTTCATCCTCCACGAGCAGCAATCTGCCGACAGCTTCCTTGCTCATGCGATCCTCCCCGGCCGGTGACGCGCCTCGACCGTCCGCCGGGAGCGGCGGTCAGGGCCTCGTGCGGGCCGGGCTCCATCCCGGACCGCGCCGCGCGTCTGTCGTCGACGTCGCCCGTGCAGGCTCCGGGCGGGCGGCAGTCTAGTCGAAAGCTCAGCTTCCGCCCATGCCGAGTCGGACGTCCGGCGCGGTCGTCCTAAGCCCTTGGCGAGGCGGGGACTTGGACGGCCCATCTTGCGGATCGCGGCCCCTTCGAAGCATGATGGCGGGGCGAAGCCGACCAACGCCGCCCGACCGCCGGCACCGCGAGGTCCAGCCCATGAGCGACGCAGAGAAGCCCGAAGCCCCCCAGGCCCCCTCGGCCCCCGCCCCGCCGTCCCTCGCCGGGCAGGTCGGGCTCCGCGAGCACGCCCAGGGGCTCGGCGACGACGTCGGCGGCGAGGAATCGATCGATCGTCGCCTGGCCGAGATCGAGATGCTGGGCGAGGAGGCCGCAGTCGGCTGGAAGCCCGAGGCCCACCCGGCGCTCGCGCCGGAGGTCCGATTCCTCCACGTCTCGCGGACGATCCACCAGCTCGTGACGGATCGCAACCGCTCCGTCGGCATCTTCCTGGCCGTCGCCTCGATCCTGGTGGCGGCGGCGACGGGGCTGCTGAACGTCAAGGCGGACGTCGCGCCGATGGTGCCGCTCCGCGTCGTCCAGCGTTGGTGCCTCCCCGCGACCTTCGCGACGCTCGCCGTGCTGGCGATCTTCATCAGCTTCCTGCTGATCCGCGCCCGCATCGGCCTGATCTACGAGGTCGCCAAGCTCAACGCCCTGCTGGGCCTGCCCGCGAAGCGCGTGGAGCGAGTGAACCCGCTCTCGATCTTCTACATCATGCACCTGCTGGTCGTCGTGCTCGGAGGCGGCTCGGCGGGGCTGGCGACGGCGATGGTCGTGTACGGAGCCCTCGCCCCCGCCGCGGGCCCGGCCCCGCCGCCCGGCTCGCCAGACGCCCTCAACCCCGGCGAGGGGGGACCCGAGGCGATCGTGCCGATCGGCGTCGGAGTCTTCGTGACGCTGGCGTACATCGCCGGGCTCCTGGCCCTGTATTACGTCACGATCCTCCGCAACACGAGCGACGCCAAGCTCGGCGCGGCGAGGCTCTGAGCGTCGAATCGAGTCGAAAGGTCTTCGCAAGAAATCATGATGGAACGCCCACGCATCTGCGTCTTCTGCGGATCCTCGTTCGGGAACTCTCCGGCCTTTCGCGAGCACGCCGAGCGGGTCGGCCGTGCCATCGCCCGAAAGAAGGTCGGCCTCGTGTACGGCGGCGGACGGGTGGGCCTCATGGGCGTGGTCGCCGACGCGGCGCTCGCCGAGGGGGGCGAGGTGATCGGCGTCATCCCCGAGGCCCTCTCCTCGCACGAGATCGCCCACCACGGCCTCACCGAGCTGCACGTCGTCCCCGGCATGCACGAGCGCAAGGCCATGATGACCGCCCGCTCCGACGCCTTCCTCACGCTCCCCGGCGGCATCGGCACCTACGAGGAGTTCTTCGAGATCCTGAGCTGGGCCGGCCTGGGGATCCACGGCAAGCCCATCGGCCTGCTCAACGTCGAGGGCTACTTCGACCCGCTCCTCGCGCTCCTGGAATTCGGCGCGGACAACGGCTTCATCCGACGCCGATTCCTCGACCCGCTCCTCGTCTCCACCGATCCCGAAGCCCTGATCTCCGACCTCCTGGCGTACCAGCCGCAGCCGCTCCCGCCCAAGGTCACGCTCGACGAGGCCTGAGCGGCCTGCCTTGACCGCCCGGGGCGTGCGATCGATAATTCGACGACGGACTAAATATCCGCCCGGGATCGGCGAATCCACCCGCGGGGACGCGATGAACGAGGTGTTCAAGGCGCTTTCGGATCCTTCTCGGAGGAAGATCCTCCAGCTCCTGGGCCGGGGCGAGATGACGGCCGGGGAGCTGGCGGAGCACTTCGACGTCTCCAAGCCGTCGATGTCGCACCACTTCTCGGTGCTCAAGGACGCCGACCTGGTGACGACCCGGCGCGAGGGGCAGCAGATCTACTACGCGCTCAATACGACGGTCCTCCAGGACGTGATGGCGAGGATCTGGGACCTGTTCGGCGGCGAGCCGAAGGGCGGCGAGGAGGGGGGGAAGTCATGAATCGGGCCTGCTGGATCGTCGCCGTCGCCCTGGCGGCCTTCGCGTGGGGCGTATCGGCCTGGGCCTATCCGAATCTGCCCGAGTCGATCCCGACCCACTGGAACATCCAGGGCCAGGTCGACGGCCGGGGCGGCCGGTCGACCGTGTTCCTGATGCCGGCGGTGGCGACGGGCCTCCTGATCCTCTTCGCATTCCTGCCGGCGCTGTCGCCGAAGTCGTTCGAGGTCGACTCGTTCCGGCCGACGTACCTGTACGTCATGGCCACGACGATCGGGCTGTTCGCCTACATCCAGGTCGTCATCCTCATGACGACCTTCCAGGAGGTGCGCGGCGAGAGATCCTTCGACATGGGCCGGGCGCTGGCGGCCGGGATCTTCGTCTTCTTCGGCCTGATGGGGAACGTGATGGGGAAGGTGCGCAAGAACTTCTACATCGGGATCCGCGTCCCCTGGACGCTCGCCAGCGACCGCGTCTGGAACGACACGCATCGGCTGGCGGCGTGGCTGATGGTCGGCGGCTCGATCGTCGGCCTGGCCGTCGTGCTGCTGGGCGCCCCGCTCGTCGCGGCGCTCGGCGTGCTGCTGGCGACGGCCCTGATCCCCGTCGCCTACTCGTTCTTCCACTACAAGGCCCTGGAGCGTCGCGGGGCGCTTTAAGGACGATTCGGCACTCGATCGTCCCGCAAGCGGGATGGCCAGTTCTGGCGAAATCGCCTCCCGCTTGCGGGATTCCAAGTCATTCGCCCGCGTCGATCCAGCGGGCGAGGTCGGCGGCGGGGGGCGGGGCGTCGTCGAATCGGAGTTGTTCGGCCGCCCCCGCCAGCTCATAAGCGGCCTTCGGCCACGGCTTCGCGAAGCCCGCCCCCGGCCGGGAGATCCGCAGGGGGGCCGGGGCGGCGAGCGCGGCGGCGGCCTTGAGCCCGCCGAACTGCTGGACGCCGGGGAGGTCGATCGGGGCCGGGGCGGGACCGCGCCCGTCGGAGTCGTCGCCGCCTTCGAGGTCGATCGCCGTGCGGGCGAGGTTCGGGATCAGCGGGAGGGCCAGGAGGGCCTGGCGGCCGGCGAGGCCGGAGGCGATCAGCGAGACCTCGCGGACGTCGGGCTGGGCGTTGGCCCAGGCGGCGACGGTCGCCAGGTCCTGCATCTGGTCGGCGGCGACGGACGGGTTGTAGGTCAGGCCGTGGACGACTTCCGGCCGGTGGGGGACCGGCCGCGACGGGTCGATCGACTCGCCGACGAACAGCGGGTCGAACCCGACGACCGACTGGCCGCGGTCGAGCAGGGCGCGGGCCGCGTCGGAGAGTTCGCCCGAGGGCGTCGCGAGCGCGGCCTTGCCCCGATCGTCGGCGACGACCGTCAGCCGCCCGTTCGATCGGGCCGGCGTGATGCGGACGACGGGGATCGCCTCGCCCTTGTCGCGGCGGCCGATGCGGTAGTGGACGATCGACAGGGCCTCGCGGCTCGCCCGTCGCACGACCTGGGCGTCGACGGCCTCGGGCGCGGGCGACTCCAGGCCGACGCGGACCCTCAGCGCCGTCTTCAGGAACGGCCGGGCGGCCTGCCAGGCGGCGTCGCCGCGCGCGGGGGCCACGGCTTCGAGCTGCTCGGCGATCGTCGCGATCAGGTGGTCTTCGAGCTGCGCGGGGGTCTTGCGGTCGGGGGCGGGATGCTCGGCGTCGAAGGTGACCAGGGTCTCGGCCGTCTCGGCCTTCTGCTCCCCTTCGCGGGTGTCGACGGAGTCGTCCAGGCCCAGCAGGCGGCGGCCCATGAAGGCGTAGACGGCGTTGCGGCTGGTCTGGTTGTAGTTGTGGGGGAAGTCGAAAACGGCCGCCTCCAGGTCGTCGGGCGATCCGACGAGCGAGTAGACGCCGCGGATGGCGGGGAAGGCGTGGGTCATCGTCTTGGCCGTCCAGTCGCCGGTGGCTCCCACGAGGATCATGGGCCGGGGGGCGAAGAGGGCTCCGAACTCGATGTTGTCGGTCCCGATCCGCAGGCCGGCGGCGTTCTCGCAGACGCATCCGCCCTGGAAGTAGTCGGAGATCATCACGACGGGCGCGGCGACCTTGATGCGATCGTCGAGCGCCGCCAGGATGAACGTCTGGGTGCCGCCGCCGGATTCGCCGGTGCAGCCGATCCGCGCCGGGTCGACGTCGGGGAGCGTCGAGATCCAGTCGAGGGCCCGGATGCTGTTCCAGGTCTGGAGCGAGAAGAGGCTGAGACCCCAGCGCCGCAGTCGATCGTTCAGGAACTCGTGCGTGAACGGCTTCGAGTCGTTATAGCCGACCATGTCGTACATGAAGACGACCGCGCCGAGCTTGGCCCACCGGATGCAGCGGTGCTGGACGTCGTCCTGCATCCGGCCGATCTCCCAGTGGCCGTGGGGGCAGAGGATGGCCGGGATTTTGCCGGTCGGCGCGGGGCTGGGCCGGTAGAGGTTGCCGCTGAGCGTGAAGCCGGGCAGGGTCTCCAGGACGACCTTCTCGATGGTGTAGCCGTCGCGCTCGATGCGGCCGTAGACCTTGGGGGCGAGCGGCGTCCTGGGCGGGGCGGGCCAGAGGCCGAGCGTCACCTTCATCTGCTCGCGGAGGTGCGCCGCGCGGTCGCGCCAGGCGGCGGCGGTGGCCGGGGCGCGGAAGTCGGCGCCTTCGCGGTTCGTTCGGGCCTGACCGCGACGCCCGTCGGGCGCGGGGGCCGTCGAATCCGACGCCCCCCGGGCGATCTCCAGCAGCCGATTCGGGTCGCCCTTCGGGTCCGGGTCCAGGACGATCAGGGCGGGGCAGGGGGGGGGCGGCGGGGGCTCCTGGGCCTTCGAGTCCTTCGCCGGCTCGGGGGCCTTCTCGGGGGCGGTCGCCAGCTTGAACGGGCCCTGGACGACGCCGAGGTCCAGCCAGCGCGGGGTGGACTCGCCCGGGACGGTCGCGGGCTTGAGCGTGACGACGTCTCCCTCGCGGGTCAGCGACCATTGCTGGTTCGCGGGCACCCACACGCGGAGCGTCCGCGGCTCGTCGGGGTCGAGGGGGACGCCCTGGGCCAGCCGGGGGAGGTCGCTGGGCGTGAAGATCGTCGGCGACGTGGCGACGGCCGCGAGCGCGAGGGCCAGGCTCATCATGGGATCGACTCCGCAACGGACGGGGGCGCCGCCGGGCCGCCATCGGCCGGCCGGCCGAGAGGAATCGATGGTAGGCGGCGCGGCGGGGGGGCTCAAGACTCTGGCCGGCGGGCCGGTTCAGCCCGCGGCGTCGCCGGCCGGGACGACCTGCTGGAAGATGGCCCGCGCGCGGGTCGTGTAGCGGGCGGCGTCGAGCAGGAAGGCGGAGACGGCCTCGGTGGCGTCGGGGGCGTCGTACTTGAGCCGGCGGGCGAGGCGGGTGAGGTCCTCGGGCTCGGTGGGCAGCTCGGCCCCGGCGCGGTCGTGGATGAGGCGGAGGCGGGCGTCGAGGCTGAACAGGAAGTTGTAGATGTCGCGCAGCTCGCGGTGGAGATCCGCGGGGAGCGCCCCGGCGGCGGCGAGGGCGTCCAGGGCCTCCCAGGTGTTGGGGCGGAGGACGTCGGGCCGCCCCGCGGCGTGGACGAGCATGAGGTACTGGACGACGAACTCGACGTCCGCCAGCCCGCCGGCACCGCGCTTGAGATCCTTCGGGCCGCGCGACCCTTCGAGCCGGCGGCGCATGGCGGCCACGTCGCGGCCGAGGGCCTCGGCGTCGACGGGCCGGGCCAGGATCGAGCGGATCGCCTCGTCGACGTGGCGGCCGAAGCCGCCCGTGGCGAAGACGACGCGGCCCCGGGTGAGCGCCAGCCGTTCCCACGACTGGGCCGCGGAGGCGTAATATCCGGCGAACGCCTCCAGCGTGTTGACCAGCGGCCCCGCCGCGCCGTGGGGCCGCAGGCGGGTGTCGACCTGGTAGAGCATCCCGCCCGAGCCGCCGGCCATCGCCTTCAGGATGCGCTGGGCGACGTCGGCCACGAACTGCTGGTTCGAGGTGGCCTCGGGCCCGGCCGTGAAGCCGTCGCTCTCGTGCAGGAAGACGAGGTCCAGGTCGCTGTGATAGTTCAGCTCGCGCCCGCCCAGCTTGCCCAGGGCGAGGATCGCCCAGCGGTCGCGGCCCCCGTCGGCCGGGCGGGTCGGCGCGCCGTACTTCTTCACGCGTCGCGACCACTGGTCGCGCGCGACCTGGCCCACGATCGCCTCGGCGACGTCCGCCAGCTCGCGCGCCACCTCGCGGATCGGCTCGCGCGACAGGACGTCGCGGGCGCCGATCCGGACCCACTCCTTGTTGCGGAAGCTCCAGAGGATCGGGGCGAGGTCCTCGATCGAGCCCCGGGTCAGCTCGGCCAGCTCCCCCTTGATCGCCGCGCCGGGGAGGGGGCGGTCGACGACGAGCGAGTCCATCAGGTCGTCGATCATCCCCGGGTTGTTGGTGAGGATCCGCGAGACGAGCTGGCTGGTGGCGCACAGCTCGACGTACAGGCGGAGACTCGGCGGGTTGAACGCGAATAGCTCCCAGAGGATCGCCTTGGCCCCCAGCGAGGCCGAGACCCGCTCCAGGTTCGCCAGCGTCAAATCCGGGTCGGCCGTCTTGCCCACCGCCTGGAGCAGCCGAGGGGCGATGGAGGCCAGGAAGTGGCGGCAACGGGCCTGGGATAGGAAGGGGAAATCCTCGCGCGCCAGGGCCATCAGGTTCTGATACGCCGCCGCCCGGTCCCGGAACGGATAACGCGAGAGGACGGAGGAGACGTGCTCCTCGCTCGGGTCGGGGTCGAGCACGAGGTCGACGACCGGGTCGGCCTCCTCGCCGTCCCCCTCGCCGTCGAGGAACGCCTGGTGGAGGATGTGGTTGAGGATCCGGCGGTTCAGCTCGGTCTTGCCGCGGTAGTCGGCGAGGAAGCGGTCGGCCGGGCCGGAGCGGTCCTCCAGCGGGCCGAGCGGGAGGTATCCCATGCGGATCGCCAGCGTGCGCAGCTCCTCCATCGACCGGGGCATCTCGTGCGTCTGCCGGTCGAAGAGGATCTGCAAGCGGTGCTCGACCTGGCGGAGGAAGCGGTAGGTGTCGTCCATGACGCCCCGCTCCTCGGCCGTGAGCGAGCCCACCTGCTCCAGCCGGTCGATGGCCTCCAGCGTGTTGGCGCTGCGGACGACGGGGTACTCGCCGCCGTGGAGGAGCTGGAGGAACTGGACGACGAACTCGACGTCCCGGATCCCGCCGCGGCCCGTCTTGACCTCGGTGTCCGCGCGGCCGGCCGACACGGTGCGCTGCTCGATCCGCCGCTTCAGCGACTTGATCTCGGAAATCTCCGCGGCGCTGAGGTAGCGTCGGTAGACGAACGGGGTGATGGCCGCGATGAAGCCGGCCCCGAGGTCGGGATCGCCGGCGATGGGTCGGCATTTGATGAGGGCCTGGCGCTCCCAAGTCCGGCCGCGGTTGACATAGTAGTTGAGCGTGGCGTCCAGCGAGCGGGCCAGCACGCCCTGGTCCCCTTCGGGCCGCAGCCGCATGTCGACGCGGTAGGCGATGCCCAGCGTCGTGTGATCCGAGAGGAGCTGGACGACCTCGGCGCTCATCCTCGCGAAGAACTCGGCGTTGGAGACGACCCGAGGGCCGGCCGTGGCGCCGTCCTCGTCGTACAGGAAGATCAGGTCGATGTCCGAGCTGTAATTCAGCTCGACGCCGCCGAGCTTCCCCATCGCGAGCACGGCGAAGCGCGCGGGTTCGCCGTCGGCCCGCGCGGGCGAGCCGTAGCGGCGCTCGGCGTTCGCTCGGGCCAGGCGGACGGCGGCCTCCACGCAGGCGTCGGCCAGGTGCGACAGGTCGGTCGTGGTGACCTCCAGGGGGAAGCCGCGGACGATGTCGTTGTAGCCGATGCGCAGGGTCTCGCGGAGCCGGAAGCGACGGATCGCGAGCCGGGCGTCCGCCTCGGCCTCCGGGCCGGTCAGCGTGCTCCAGAGGTCGGCGATCAGCGTCCCGCGGTCGCGGCGCTCGGCTCCGGCCTGGAGCCAGTCGATCAGCTCGGGGCGGCGGATCAGCAGGTCACTCAGGTGCTGGCTGGTGCTGAAGACCTGGAGCAGGATCTCGACGGTGCGCGGGCGGGAGATCAGCCGGTCGAGCCCGGCGGCGGGGTCCGGCAGGACGGCGACATGGCGCTCGAAGTTGGCCAGGGCCATCCCCGGGTCGGAGCTGCGGGGCAGGTGGGTGTCGAACAGGACGGCGAGGCGGGCGAGGCGGGGGCGGGCGTCGGGCCCGGCGTGGCGGCCGAGGTCCTCGATGTCGCGGGTGCCGCGGTCGAGGTCGCGCACGCCCAGGCCCTGGAGCCACCTGCGGGTCAGCTCGGGATACTCCAACTGGCGCACGAACCATTCGACGTTCACAGCGAGCTTCCCGAGGGCCCGGGCCCGGCCCGCCTCAGGGCGAGGCCACGTTGGGCGGGACGTGCTGGATGTGTCGGATGATCGCCTCCAAGTCGTCGTGGTTCAAGCCGGTCCTGGCGGCGATGTCGCGCTCGGCGACGCCGGCCAGGACCAGCGGGCCGACCTCGGCGGCGATCGCCCGCAGCGGCGCGGGGAGGTCGGGCTGGGGGGTGTACCGCCGGTGGGACGCCCACGGGGCGCCGAAGGTTTCGAAACCGGGTTCGAGCCAGTATTCCCGACCCTCGTGGGCCAGGAGTTCGAGGAACCATTCCTCGAAACTGCGGGCGATGATCCGGGGCTTGGTGCCGGACTCCTCGTCGCCGGAGACGAAGATCGGGCAGCCGCCCCCCGGCCAGCGGTAGGCCAGGTCGATGCAGACCGTCTCCACGTTTGGGTTGCCCAGCTCGAACCAACTCTCGGGCTGGATGTGCAGGTCGTCCATCGGGCCGAAGAGGATCATCGGGCCGATGGCCGAGATGGGGTGGATCAGCGGGGCGTCGCGGTGGAGGCCGTCGGACAGGAGGAGCCAGGCCCGGAGGCCCGGCGGGAGCCGGAAGCCGTGGCGGTTCTCCCAGGCGGCCAGCTCGCCGGGCGACGCGCCGGGGCGGGCGGCGTCGGGGCCGAAGCCCCGGGCCAGCGCCGTGGGGTCGGGCCGGAGGGAGGAGTCGACGCCCCCCCACGCCATCCAGCAGTCCACCAGCCCTTCGAGCCGGCTCGGCATGGCCCCGCTCACGCCGGCCGCTCGACCGCCCCGTCGGCGAGGCCGCCGAAGAGGGTCACGGCGCTGGCCTGGTCGATCCGGACGCGGGCCGTCTCGCCGGTCAGGCTTTCGGGGCCGGGGAAGACGACGATGCGGTCGCAGGCGGTGCGGCCGGTCATCTGGTCGGGCCCGTCCCAGCCTTCCTTGCGGGTCGTCGACTTGCTCGGCCCTTCCACCAGCACGTCGACCTCGCGGCCGATGAACGCCCGGTTGTCTTCCAGGCTGATCGCCGTCTGGAGGTCCAGGAGGATGTGGTTGCGCCGCCGCTTGACGTCCTCGGGGACGTCGTCGGCGAAGAGGCCGTCGGCCTTGGTGCCCGTGCGCGGGCTGTACTTGAAGATGAAGCTGTTCTTGAACCGCGAGCGCTCCAGCAGGCGGGCGGTCTTCTCGAACGACTCGTCCGTCTCGCCGCAGAAGCCGACGATGAAGTCGCTGGAGACCGACGACCCCGGGATCGTCTCGCGCAGGCGGGCGAGCATCTCGTCGTAGGAGGCCGCGGTGTACATCCTCTTCATCCGCTTGAGGACGGCGTCGCAGCCGCTCTGGGCCGGGACGTGGATGTAGCGCGAGACTTTCGGCAGGTCGCGGACGGCCTGGAGGAGGTCGTCCGTCATGTCGTTGGGGAAGTTCGTGATGAACTTGATCCGGACGATGCCGTCGATGTCGTGGAGCCGGGCGAGGAGGTCCGAGAGGCGGGTGATCCGGCCGTCGGGCGTCCTGTGCTTGTAGCTGTTGACCGTCTGGCCGATGAGGGTGATCTCCTTCACCCCCTGGAGGGCGAGGAGCCGGGCCTCGGCCACGATGGAGTCCGGCGGGCGGCTCTGCTCGGGGCCGCGGACGGAGGGGACGATGCAGTAGGTGCAGAACTTGTCGCACCCCATCATCACGCGGAGGTACGCCTGGAACGGGCTGGGGCGGACGGCCGGCTCGCGGTCGGCGTCGTAGCTGTCGAAGCTGGACGTGACGTGCTCGCGGCTGCCGGCGGTGCGCGCCAGGCTCACGGCGAGCTGCGGCTTCGCGTCGGCCTTGGCCTTGGCCAGCAGCTCCGGCACGCGGCCGAGCTGGCCCGGTCCTATGACGACGTCGACGTGCGGCGCCCGCTTGAGGATGGAGCCCTGGTCCTTCTGGGCCATGCAGCCCAGGACGCCGACGGACAGCTCGGGCTTCTTGCGCTTGAGGTGCTTGATCCGCCCCAGGGCGCTGTAGATCTTGTCCTCGGCGTGCTGGCGGACCGAGCAGGTGTTGTAGAGGATGGCGTCGGCCTGGTCGATGTCGTCGGTCAGGACGTAGCCGTCGTCGCGCAGGCGGGCGACGACCAGCTCACTGTCGAGCACGTTCATCTGGCAGCCGACGGTCTCGATGTACAGCTTCTTCGAGGGCTGCGCGGTCGGTTCGTCGGCCATCTCTCGTGGCACTCCCAGGCGGCGCGGGGCGGACTGTCGGGCAAGGTCGTCGGGCGGGTCGGCGGATCCGGCACGTCGATCTTAACAAGGGCCCGGAAATATGGGAACGTCTCTCGAATGCGCGCGAACGGGGCCGGCATGTCGCGTGCATCGCCCGGCCCCGAACGCCGCCTCCCGCGAAGCCCGGGACGGCCCCCCCGACATCGAGACCCCGCGGACTACCCATGCGAATCCTGGCCGTCCACCCCAGCTCCCTCATGTACACCAAGGTCTTCCTGCGGCTGGAGCCGCTGGGGATCGAGACGATCGCCGCGGAGCTGAGGAGGGCGGGGCACGACGTCCGGCTGATCGACCTCCAGGTCGACGACCACGCCGCCTACTTCCGCGAGGTCGAATCCTGGCGGCCCGAGGCCGTCGCCTTCTCGCTCAACTACCTGGCCAACGTGCCGGAGGTCGTCGACCTGGCGAAGGCCACCCGCGACCGCCTGCCGGACGCCTTCATCTTCGTCGGCGGCCATAGCGCGTCGTTCGTGGCGAACGACGTCCTCCAGCACGCGGACGGGGCCATCGACTGCGTCCTGAAGGGGGAGGGCGAGGCGTCCGTCGCCCGGCTGGTCGAGGCCGCCGCGGACCGCGACGCCTTCGGCCTCGTGGAGGTGCCGGGCGTCGTCGTCCCCGGCGGCTCCGGCCCGCCGGCGGCGTTCGTCAAGGACCTGGACGACCTGACCCCCGCGCGCGACCTGCTGCGCAAGCGGCGGAAGTACTTCATCGGCGTCCTCGACCCGTGCGCCTCCATCGAGTTCAGCCGCGGCTGCCCGTGGGACTGTTCGTTCTGCTCGGCCTGGACGTTCTACGGGCGCAGTTATCGGGTGAAGTCGGTCGAGTCGTCGGTGGACGAGCTGGCCACGATCCGCGAGCCGGGCGTCTTCATCGTCGACGACGTGGCCTTCATCCAGGCCGATCACGGCATGAGGCTGGGCGAGGCGATCGCGAGCCGGGGCATCAAGAAGCAGTATTACCTGGAGACCCGCGGCGACGTCCTCCTGCGCAACAAGGAGGTCTTCAAGCTCTGGAAGACGCTGGGCCTCCAGTACATGTTCCTGGGCGTGGAGGCGATCGACGAGGAGGGCCTCAAGCGGTTCCGCAAGCGGACGACGCTCTCCAAGAGCTTCGAGGCGATCGAGTTCGCGCGGTCGCTGGGGATCATGGTGGCGATCAACATCATCGCCGACCCGGCCTGGGACCGCGACCGCTTCGAGGTGATCCGGCAGTGGTGCCTGGAGATCCCGGAGATCGTCAACATCAGCGTCAACACGCCGTACCCGGGGACCGAGAGCTGGCTCACCGAGGCGCGACGGGTGACGTCGCGCGACTATCGCCTGTTCGACATCCAGCACGCCGTCCTCCCCACGACGATGCCGCTGCACGAGTTCTACGCGGAGCTGGTGAAGACCCAGCAGGTGCTCAACCGCAAGCACCTGGGCTGGAAGGCCGTGTGGGCGCTCGGCGGGATCCTGGCGAACAACCTGTCGCGCGGGCAGACGAACACGCTGAAGATGCTGTGGAAGTTCAACAGCGTGTACAACCCGAAGCTCCAGCTCGCCGACCACGCCCAGCCCGTTCGGTACGCGATGGCGCCGCCGCCGCCGCATCGCGACGTGATCGACGCCCACTCGCTGTACGTCCACCCCACGCCGGGGCGGCGGGGGCGGACGATCGACCACGCGACCGAGGCGTTCGTCGAGGAGACGAGGATCGGCAAGCCGTCGGCCTGATGCGGAAAGGTCAGGCCTTCTCGTACTTGTCGTGGTTCTCTTCGAACTTCGCGGACAGCTCGGCGGCCTTGCGGTCGTAGGCTTCGGGGTCGGCCCAGGAGGCGCGCGGGTCGAGGACGGAGCCTTCCAGGCCGGGGCAGGACGCCAGGCGGCTGATGTGGAAGGCCCGGTCCTCCCGTGTCGGC
This sequence comes from Planctomycetales bacterium 71-10, assembly GCA_001898385.1. Taxonomy (GTDB): domain Bacteria; phylum Planctomycetota; class Planctomycetia; order Isosphaerales; family Isosphaeraceae; genus Paludisphaera. The sequence goes on along the minus strand of MKTT01000082.1, from coordinate 17,115 downwards.
ACGTCGTCCAGCTTGCCGCCCAGCGCCGCGTTGACGAGCGACCGCGTCACGGGCATGGCGATCCGCCGGCCGATGCCGTAAGGCCCGCCGGTGATGCCGGTGTTGACCAGCCAGCAGCGGACGTCGTGGCGATCGATCTTCTCGCCGAGGAGCTTCGCATAGTCTTTCGGGTGCAACGGCAGGAACGGCCCGCCGAAGCACGGGCTGAAGACCACCTGCGGCTCCGTGATTCCCTGCTCCGTGCCGGCGACCTTCGACGTGTAGCCGGCGAGGAAGTGGAACATCGCCTGCTCGGCGGTCAGCCGGGCGATCGGCGGCAGGACCCCGAAAGCGTCATACGTCAGGAAGAAGATGTTCTTCGGGTGCCCGCCCACGCCCGCCGGGTCGGCGTTGGGGACGTGGGTGATCGGGTAGGAGGCGCGGGTGTTCTCGGTCCTCGCGGCGCTGTCGAGGTCGAGCCGCCGGGTCGTCGGGTCGATGACGACGTTCTCCAGGAGCGTGCCGAATCTCCGGGTGGTGGCGTAGATCTCGGGCTCGGTCTCCTCGCGGATCCGGATGGCCTTGGCGTAGCAGCCGCCTTCGAAGTTGAAGACGCCGTCGTCGCTCCAGCCGTGCTCGTCGTCGCCGATCAGGGTGCGGTCGGGCGAGGTCGAGAGCGTCGTCTTGCCCGTCCCCGAGAGGCCGAAGAACAGGGCGACGTCGTCCCGATCCGCTCCGTAGTTGGCCGAGCAGTGCATCCCCAGCACCCCGCGCAGCGGGAGCAGGTAGTTGAGGATGGAGAAGACCGACTTCTTCATCTCGCCCGCGTACTGGGTCCCGCCGATGAGGACCAGCTTCTTCGCCAGGTGGATGAGGATGCAGGTCCCCGAGCGCGTGCCGTCGGTCGTCGGGTCGGCCTTGAAGTCGGGCGCGTCGATGATCGTGAATTCGGGCCGGAAGTCGTGCAGTGTCGCTTCGTCGTGCTCGCGGATCAGCATGTTCCTCATGAACAGGCTGTGCCACGCGTATTGCGACACGATCCGCACCGGCAGCCGGAAGCGCGGGTCGGCACCGCCGTAGCAGTCCTGGACGTACAGTTCCGGGATCGCGAGGAACTCGCGCATGCGGGCCCAGACGCCGTCGAAATGGGCCTCGGAGATCGGGTGGTTGAACGCGCCCCACCAGATCCGGTCGCGGCTGGAGGGTTCGTCGACGGTGAACTTGTCGTCGGGCGACCGACCGGTGTGGCAGCCCGTGTCGACGACCAGCGGCCCGAGGTGGGCGATGAGGCCCTCGCCGTGGCGGACGGCGTGCTCGTACAGGATGGGGGCGGGCAGGTTCCAGAACGTCACGGCCTCGCGGTCGATCCCGAGCATCTCCAGCCCGTGGGCCCTCGGGGCCGCCGCCGGTTTGCCTGTCATGATCGCCTCGTCCTCATTGGACGGTCGTTTCAGAAATGAGAGGATTCTCCCCCCATCATACCGCCCGCCGGCCGGGGAGACCAAGCCAGGATATCGCCGGGGCGGCTCACCGCGACCGCCGTCGGCCCCGGATCCGGCCGCCTCGGTCCGCCTGCCAGACCTTGCCCGAGCCGACGTCCAGAGCGGTCAGCCAGCCGCCGCCGTGGCAGTAGGTGTCGATGCAGATGATGTGGCCCAGGTCCAGGATCTTGCCGTTCTTCTGCGAGCTGTGGCCGGCGATGACGGTCTTGCCCGAGTAGTGGGGCCGCGGCACGCCGTCGCGGAGCGAATGCCAACGCAGCAGCGCCTCGGGCTGGCGGCTCATGGGGCGGGCCGGGTCGTAGGCGGCGTGGACGAAGATGTGGGATTCGGTCTCGAAGTAAGGGACGCAGCTTTCGAGGAAGGCGATGTTCGCGGGCGTCAGCCTGGGCAGCTCGCGGCCCCAGTCGCGACCGGAGCGCGGCCGCGGGGCCTTGGAGCCCTTGGGGACGGTCTTCCTCGGGAGCCAGGCGCGGGCCTGGAGGAGCATCTCGTCGTGGTTGCCGAGGATCGGGACCAGGCGGCAGCGGCGGCGGAGGTCGGCCAGGGCGTCGAGCACGCCGCGGGAGTTGGGCCCGCGGTTGACGTAGTCCCCCAGCATGACGATCGTGTCGTCCGGCGTCGGCGCGATCGCCTCGATCAGCGCGTCGAGGGCCTTGGAGCAGCCGTGGACGTCTCCCACGGCGATCGTGCGGGCGGCCATCGCGGGTCGTGGACTCCTGTCGCGTCAGTCGCCCATCCTGTCGCCGGGCTGGATGTGGTGGCCGCGGAGGAATTCGTCGGCGGGCATCGGCTTCTTCCCCGAGGCCTGCACCACCGTCAGCCGGACGGCCCCCGCGCCGGCCGCGACGTCGATCCCGTCCTTCGTCGCGGCGATCACCGTCCCCGGCTCGCCGGAGCCGTCGACGACGGCCGTCTTGCGCACGATCAGCCGGATCGGCCCCTTGGGCGTCCAGGGGAGGGCCGTCCAGGCGGTCGACGCCGTCGGCCAGGGCTGCATGGCCCGGACGAGGTCGTGGATGCGCCGCGCGGGGAGCGTCCAGTCGATGACGCCGTCTTCCTTGCGGAGCTTCGGGGCCCTGGTGACGAGCGAGGCGTCCTGGGGCAGGATCTCGGCCCGGCCCTCCGCGACTCGACGCACGGCCTCGACGAGCAGCGGCGCGCCGAGGGCGGCCAGCCGATCCTCAAGCTCGCCGGCGGTCTCATCCGGGTCGATCGGCGTACGGGCGAAGGCGATCATCCCGCCGGCGTCGACGCGAGGCGTCATCTGGATGACCGTCACGCCGGACTCGGCCTCGCCGTTCTGGATCGCCCGCGCCACCGGCGCGGCGCCGCGATAGGCCGGCAGGATCGAGCCGTGGAGGTTCAGCGCCCCCACGCGCGGCACTCCCAGCAACTCGGCCGAGAGGATCTGGCCGTAGGCCGCCGTGATGAGGAAGTCCGGCGCGAGCCCCCGAATATGCTCGACCGCCCCGGGGTCGTTCACGCGCTCGGGCTGGAAGACGGGCACGCCGCGGGCCTGGGCCTCCCGCTTGATGAGGCTGGGGATCAGCTCTTGCTTGCGGCCCTGGGGGCGGTCGGGCTGGGTGACGAGCGCGAGGGCGCGGAACCCGGCGTCGAGGAGCGCGACGAAGGCGGGGAGGGCGAAGTCCCCGGTCCCCAGCATGACGATCGAGAGCGGCTTGTCCATGCGGGCCTCCTGGCCGGGCGGGTCAGGCGTCGGCCGCGGCGGGGCTGGCGATGGCGGCGAGGGAGGGGGCGGGCATCTCCTTCAGCCGCTTGACGATCTCGGCGTCGTCCGGATAAGTCCCGGCCTTCTGGGCCTCGCGGAACTCGCTTTCGAACGTCCGGAGGTTCCCCTTGATCCCGTGCCTGGCGAGCGGGCCGAGGTAGTCGATGAACAGCTTGCCGTCCAGGTGGTCGGCCTCGTGCTGCATGGCCCGGCCGAACAGGTCGTCGGACTCGAACTCGACCTCCTCGCCCGCCAGGTTGTACGCCCGGACCTTCACTTTCTTCGGACGCCGCACCTTCGAGTACAGGCCGGGGAAGCTCAGGCAGCCCTCCTCGTCGTCGTCCCAGGAATGGCGCTTGACGATCTCGGGGTTGATGAAGACCAGCTCCTGGTCCTTCTGCTCCGGATCGGCGGTCACGTTCAGGATGAAGAAGCGGAACGGCAGGCCGACCTGATTCGCCGCCAGGCCGACGCCCCGGGCCTCGTACATCAGCGAGAACATCTCGCGGACGACCGCCTTGAGGTCCTCGTCGATCCGCTCCACGGGACGCGAGGCGAAGCGGAGGACGGGGTGGGGGTATTTGACGATGTGCAGCACGAGACGACTCCGCGCGGGCGAACGGGCCTGATCCTGGAGGGATTATACGAGAAAGCGATCGACGCGGTCGCGGGGGGACTTCGGAATCAGGGGGCGTCGGGAGGGGCGAACGGGTCGTCGGGGATCGGCGGCAGGCCCCCCTCGACGCCCAGGATCAGCCCCTCCCAGGCCGGGCCCTGAAGGAGGAAAGCCGGCCCCTCCGCGGCGTCCCCCGTCGCGGCGCAGACCCAGTCGCCGAGGAACTTCGAGCCGACGCGGAGCCGGACGGGGTCTTTGCGGCCCTCGACCTCCGCCGTGATCGTCAGCCGCGGCGAACGCAGGCCGGCACCGGGAGGGAACGGGCCCTCGTACTGGATGAACCGGATCGCCCGCAGCTCGGAGAGGGCCCGGACCAGGCTGTCGAACCGCGAGAGGTCCACGCCCTGCGTCGGCGTGCCGGGCTCCGGGATCCAGGCGGCCGGTCCGCTTCCCGACTGCGGCCGGCGACGGTAGGCGAGGGTCCGCGTCTCGGAGCGGAGGACCAGGCGGCGGACCGCTTCCGGGCGGAACGCAAGGACGCGCGCCTCGTGGAATTCGGCCCCGAACGGAGCCAGGGCCTCGGCGTCGATCGTGAAAACGGTGGGGAAGCCCGTGAGTGTCCCGTAATGCTTCGAAGGGTCGTCCGGCGTCGCCGCGCCGATGAGGAGGCTTCGCGACGTCGGGCCGGCCCCCTTCGGCGACGTCGACTCCCATCGCACTTCCATGAGGGGGTTCGTCAGGCCGAAGCGCGCGAGGTCGCCCCCGGCGTCGGCGACGAAGGCGGAAGCTCGCAGTTCGGACAGCCGGGCGACGGCCGTCGTGACGGCCCCGAGGTCGGCGTCGGCCGCGACGGGCAGGACCATCTTCCATCGATTGGGCGCCCCGGCCGGATCGGCCGGATCCAGGACCGTCGTCCGTCCCGGGCGGACGATCGTCAGCCGGGCCACGTCGGTCGGCCGGACCGCCGGCAAGGCCGTGTCCCGGAAGGCGTAGGAGGTCGTCGGCAGCGCCGCGAGGAACAGGTCCGGGATGGCGAGGATCGCCGTATCCCCCTCGGCGCGGGCGAAGACGACTTTCCGGAGGGCGTCGTGCCGACCGACCGCCAGCGAGAACGTCGGCGTCGAATCGGCCTCCGACGTGCCTCCGTCGCCCGCGGACTGCCAGATCCGGAGCCGACGCGGGGGATGATCCACCTCCGGCTCGCCGATCGTCCCCGGTTCGAAGAAGTCCGAGGTTTGCAGGTCCTCCACGGCCTTCAGCAGGGCGTCGACCTGGGCCCGGTCGGCCCGCGAGGGAATGGGGGCGGCCAGCGACCAACCCTCGCGGTCCCTCGCCAGCTTGAACGGGCCGCCGGGGCCGTCGATCTCGATCCGGTCGACGGCCGTCGCGTCGAGGTCGGCGACCCGACGGCTGCGCAGGTCCTTCAAGAATTCGGGCAGTTCCCGGCGGAACCGGCCATCCACCGCCATGACGTCGTCCCGGCCGCCCACGCGGATGTAGACGTCGTCCGGGCGATCCGGCGGCGACGAGCCCACCATCAGGACCAGCGGCTCGGCCTCGGGGGCGGCGGGCTTCAGTTCGATCGTCGCGACGGGCGGGGCCAGGCCGTAGGCGGCGAGATCAAGGGCCCGATCGGCGACGAAACCCTTCGCCTTGGGGTCGACGCGAAGGGCCCCGAGGGCCTCGAAGAGCCTCTCGATCCGGTAGCCCTCGGCCGGGAACTTCACGGGCGAGGTCAGCCGCCACGTCCCGCGCCGGCCCCGCTCCGCCGTCGCCTCCAGGCCGTCGCGGCGGAACGTCACGCTCGCGACCGGGAAGGCCCGGGCGGGCACGGGCGCGGTCTCGCGCCACTCGACGGCCGGTCGCTCGACGGCGGCCAGCGCCCGCGCCGCGACGACCGTCACGGCCCCCCCGGGCCCCGGCCTGACGAACTGCTCCTGCTGCGCCGCGCGGCCGAGTTCGAGCGTCGCGATCGGCGAGCCGGACGGATCCTTCCAGAGCCGGACGGTCGCCGCGGGCGGGGCCAGGCCGTAGGAGGACGCCGGCCCGTCGACCTCTCCCGCCTCCGGGGACCTGCGGAGGCCCCGAAGCGTCGCGACGAGCCGTTCGACCTCCTCGGGGGCGGCGTCGACCCCGGGAGGGTCGGCGAGGAGCCAGCGCCGGGGGCCGCGGCGGTCGAAGACCAGCCGCCCGTCCTCGCGGGCGATCTCGACCCGGCGCACGTCGGCCGGATCCAGGTCGACCAGGTCGGGCAGCACGCGGTCGCGCCGCCGCAGGCGCTCGGCCTCCGTGAGCACGCCCGCGCGTTCCAGGCCCCACAGGGCCAGCAGCGCCGCGAAGAAGGCTCCGATCAGGAAGTAGGTCGAGCGTGGTCTGCGCATGGTCTCTGGGGAGGAAGGGGACCGCGTCAATCGCGACGGACCAGGTAGACCAGGGCCCCGAGCGCGGCGACGCCGGCCGCGGCCACGACGGTCGGCGCCAGGATCAAGCGCCAGCGCAGGCCGGGGTCGGCGACCAGGGTGAGCGCCGAATGGACCTTGGCCGGCACCCCGACCGAACCCTGTCGGCCTCGGAGCCAACTCACGGCGTTCATCAGCAGGTCGAGATTCGTCGGCTCGGCCTCGACCACGGCGTCGTCGCCGACGGATCGACCCGAGATCAGCACGAGCCTCGGTTTGGGGGGGGGGGGGCCGCCGGGACCCTGGGACGCTCGTTCGGAGACGGCCGCGGCCACCACGACCGGACCTTGCTGATCCTTCTCCTTGTCGAACGCGGGCCGCGCCGGGGCCGGCTCGGACTCGACCCACGACGACGGGCCGCTCCGCAGGACGGCCGAGGGGAGCATCCGCGGATTGACGGAGGCGGGCGAATCGTCCGCGGCCCCCTTCGTCCCGACGAACCGGATCGGCGACCCGTTGACGATGAGCGTCGCGCGATCGCCCGAGAGGCCGTCGGTCATCGGGTGCCGCAGCGCCGGCTCCAGCAGGCAGAAGACGAACGACGGCCGGCCGTTCAGGTTGAGCCGGGGGTCGACGAGCCGCCCGGGGCCCAGCTCCAGGTTGAACGACTTGAGGAAGGCTTCCAGGCCGGTCGGGGCCGAGCCGTCGAGGCACGCCAGGACCGGGCCGCCGCGGTCGGCGTATTCCTTCAGCCGGGCGGCCTCCTGGGGCTTGAACGCCCCCTTCGGCCCGGCGACGACCACCAGCTCGACGTCCTCGGGGACCGGGCCTGCCAGCAGGTTGATCGGGGTCGCCTCGCATCCCGAGGCGGCCAGCCGAGCCTTCCAGCGGTCGATCCCCGACCCCTCGGAAGCGGGCCGCTCGGACGCGGACTCGTCGTGCCCCGTCGTGAACCCGACCTTGATCGTGCTCCCCTCGTGGAGGCGGATCAGGGCCGACGTGACGGCGTCCTCGCCCCGGAAGGCCGAGGCGTAGACGCCCGCGCCCCGACTCGCGTCCGGCCCGTCGGACTCGAACATCTCCTGGTTGCCGACCGTCGCGAACCGCGCGGAGTCCCCCGAGCCGTACTCGATCAGGATCCCCCCCCCGGGCATCATCCCCAACTCGGGCGAGCGCCGCGCCAGCTCGTCGCCCCGCGCGAGGTCGACGTAGCGGTCCAACCGCTCCACGCGCACCAGGTCGGGCCGGGCCGATCGGTACAGCTCCAGGAGCTGCGCGACCCGGTCCTCTTGCCGCCTCGCCAGGGCGCTCCGGCCGTGGACGAGATGGAAGACGACCGGGACCTCCAGCGAATCCACCTGGTTCAGGCTCTGGCTGGAGAGCGAATGGGTCCGCTCCCGGGTCAGGTCGACCACATGCCCGCCGTAGCGGAACGCGATCACGTTCGCGACGAGCAGGATCCCGGCCACGAGCGCCGTGTTCAGCCCCGCTCGCGAGAGCGCCACCGTCCGGCGCAACGCGGGGCTGACGTGGCGATAGCGATCGTTGACGATCACGAGCGCCAGGACCAGGCCGAAGCCCATCGCGAAGGCCGGGAGGGACCACGCCACCCCGCGGTAGGCGGCCAGCACGGCCCCCAGCACGATCAGCAGCAGGCCCGTCGCGACCCCCGCGACGACCCGATCGCGATAGGACGACGCTGGCGCGCCGGCCTCGCCGTCTCCCGGCGCGGAGGCCCCCGGCGGGGCCCCCCTCAGGATCCAGAACAGGACCAGGAAGGCGAGCACCGCCGCCGCGGCGAGCCACAGCTCGGGCCGGCCCAGGAGGCTCCAGGGGTCGGGAGGCGTGATCATGGGCGAGGCCCCGTCGAGTCGCCGCGGCTCAGCATCCCCGCCTCGCGGCCAGGAGCGTCGTCGTCGCATACAGCACGAAGATGCAGGCGGACAGGTGCAGCGCGATGGTCCGCAGGTCCAGGCGGCCCAGCGCGAAGTCGTGGATCTGGTGGATCACCGCGACGTGACGGGCCGCCCCCGCCCAGCCGTCCCACCCCCGCGCCGCCGGGAAGTAGGAGATCAGGAGCGTCATCACCACCAGCGCGAACAGGGCGACGAACGTCCAGACCGCGGCCACGACCTGGTTCCGCGTCAGCGAGCTGAAGAACAGCCCGATCGCCACGAACGCCATCCCCATCGTCGTCAGCCCGATCCCCAGGCTCGCGAACGGGCCGACGTCGAACTCGTACTTCCCCTGGTGGTACAGGAACGGCAGGTACATCGCGAACGGGACGAGCAGCGCCAGATACATCACGACCCCCGCGAGCCACTTCCCGACCACGAGCTCCCCCTCCGTGATCGGCAGGGTCGCCAGCGTCTCGATCGTCCCCGAGCGGTTCTCCTCCGCGAGCAGCCGCATCGTCAGGACCGGGATGGCGAGCAGGATCGCGAACCAGAACGGCGTACTCCCGGAGATGTACGCGCTCATCGGGTCGCGCAGGCTGGAGAATTCCACCTGCGGCCGCGCCAGCGATTCCACCAGCTCCCAGAAGTTCAAGAAAGCGACGACTTGAAAGCCAAGTAGAACGAGGTACGCCGTCGGCCCGAGGAAGTACGAGGCCAGCTCTCGGGAGGCGATGGTGATGGCGTGTCGCATGATGTCAGCTCGCCTCCCGGCCCATGGCGTCGAGGTCCGAGCGGGTGACCGCCTCCACGAACAACTCTTCGAGGGAGCGCCGGCGGTGCTCCAGCGCCCGGAGCGGCCAGCCGCCCGACACCAGGCGGGCGGAGACGGCCTCGCGGGGGTCCTCGCCGGGCGTCGGGGTCACCTCGAAAGAGACGACGCCGTCCCGCTCCCACTCCAGCCGGGCCGACGCGACGCCGTGGACGGCCGAGAGGGCCCTGCGGACGGCGTCGCCGGCACCCCGGGCCTCGACCCGGATCGCCTCGCCCTTCCGGAAGTCCTCCAGGCGGCCGTCGAGGGCGATCCGGCCCCTCGCGATGATGATGGCGCGAGAGCAGACCGCCTCGACCTCCGACATGATGTGCGTGGAGAGGAGGACCGTATGACGCTCGCCCAACTCGCGGATCAGGGCGCGGACCTCGCGGACCTGGATCGGGTCCAGGCCGGCGGTCGGCTCGTCGAGGATCAGGATCGGCGGGTCGGCGAGGATGGCGTCGGCCAGGCCGACGCGCTGGCGGAACCCTCTCGACAGCTTCCCGAGGCTGCGGTCCTCCACCTCGCCCAGGCCGCAGCGGGAGAGGGCCTCGGAGACCGCCCGCCTTCGCTTCGAGCGCGGCACGTCCTTCAGCTTGGCGCGGAAACTGAGCAATTCGCGGACGCGCATCTCGGGGTAGAGGGGGACGTTCTCCGGCAGGTAGCCGACGTTGCGGCGGACCTCCAGCGGCTCGTCGAGGACGTCGCGACCGCAGAGGGAGGCCCGGCCGCTCGTCGGGGCGAGGTAGGTGGTCAGGATCCTCATCGTCGTGGTCTTGCCCGCGCCGTTGGGGCCGAGCAGGCCGGCGACCTCGGACCGCCCCAGTTCGAACGAGACCCCGTCCAGGGCCCGGACGGGGCCGTAGCTCTTGGAAAGGCGCTGGACCTCGATCATCGCGTCACCATCCCGAACGGCCGATCGGCTCACACGCGGCCGAGCAGCCTGCCCAATCCCAGCCGAAAGATGATCCAGAGCGCGGCCGCGGCCTCGCGAGAATTGATCTTCGACATCCCCGCACGGCGATTCTCGAAGAGGATAGGCGTCTCGCCGAACCGGCAGCCGACCTGACGGCACCAGAACAGGATCTCCTCCTGGAAGGAGTAGCCCCGCGAGCGGACCTTCGTGAAGTCGATCTGCGCGAGCTTCGAGACGCGGTAGCAGCGGAACGCCCCGCTGTTGTCGCGGGTCTTCAGGCCGAGGAACGTCCGGGCGTACATGTTGATGCCTGTGCTCATGAACTTCCGCTTCAGGTTGAACTCCCCCTCCACGCCGCCGCCGGGGACGTACCGCGAGCCGATCATGACGTCGTGGTCGGCCATGCCGGCCCGGAGGGCGGGGATGAATCGCGGGGGGTGGCTGAAGTCGGCGTCCATGTTCAGGAGATAGTCGAACCCGTTGCGGATGGCGTACGCCATCGCCTCCAGGGTGGCCGTGCCGAGGCCGAGCTTGCCGGCGCGATGGATGACGGCCACGTCCTTCAGCGTGCCGGCGAGGCGCTCGGCGATCGCGCCGGTCCCGTCGGGGGAATTGTCGTCGATGATGAGGATGGAGGCGTCGGGGGCGAAATCCCGGATGCCGGCGACCAGGGGCTCGACGTTCTCGGCCTCGTTGTAGGTCGCGAGGGAGATGACGAGCCGGGGCGGGGGGCTCGCCGACGCTTCAGGGATGTTGGACACGACGCTGGGTTCTCCGGGCGCGACGGGGGCCGGGGCCTCGCGGCCCGCCTCCCTTGGCAGAGGGATAGTATGACTGATCCCTATCCACCGGGGAAGTCGGGTGCGCCGCGAGATGCGCCTCGGGGCCGCCTCAGCCGGCGCCCGGGATCCAGATCAGCACCACACTCGGGCCGTCCCCGTCGTCGGCGGCGGGATCGGCCTCGGCCGTCGGGGCAGGGGGGGCGTCGGGCGACGGCGGCGATACGTCGCGGGGGAGCCGGATGGCCATCTCGCCGCGGGGCACGAGGATCTCGGCCGCGGGGTCGCCCCGCAGGGTCGTCGCCGCGCCGGATCGCGCCACGTCGGCCAGCAGGGTCGGGCCGGACTCCTGCTCCTCGACGCCCTCGGGGAGGGCGTCGAGGAGCCGCATCCGCAGGGTCTTCAACTCGCCGGGATCCAACTCGGCCGCGAAGACGGCGGCCCCGGGTCGGCCCCCCTCGGCGGGGAGGTCGAACCTGTGGAAATCACGGTGCGAGGAGAGGCCGATGAGGGAGGCCACCTCCGCGACGTCCGCCGGCCGGATCCCGGTCGCCAGGAGGATGCGGACGGGGCCCGGGCGCTCGAGCAGCCGCCGTACGACCAGGGGCCGCGGGTCCGAAGGCCCGACGAACTCGCTCGCCGCTACGGCCGCCGGCGCGGGCGACGGCGGCTCGGGGGCGGGCGCGGCGGGGGCGGCGGTCGCGACGACGGGCGTCGCGGGCGCGAGGCGCGGCACCGGCGCGGGCCCGCCCGGGCGGGCGCGGCCGGCCGAGTAGGCGGCCAGGCCGCCGGCGACCAGCACGGCCGCGGCCGCCGCTCGCGAGACGGCCCGAGACCGCCGCCTCGCGGCGATGCTCCGGAGCACGGCACCCGAGAGGTCCGGCGGGCCGGGCCGGGACAGGCCCGCGACGAGGTCGCGGCAGACCGCCAGCGAGCGCAGCTCCTCGGCCAGCGCCGGGTCGGCCGCGGCGGCGGCCTCGGCGGCCCGCCGCCGGTCCGGGGGCGACTCGTCGTCGAGGAGGGTCGAGATCAGGGGGTTCGGTTCGTCGGTCATGTCTGCCCCGAGGTCGAGGGGTCGTGTGCGAGGGCGGGAGCTTCGGGCCGCCCGGGTCATGAGATCGCCTGCTCGACGTCCGTGACGGCCGCCGTCCCGGGCGGCCCCTCCTCGGCCAGCGGCAGGAGACGCCGCCGCAGTTGCTGGCGAGCCCGGTGGAGCCGGCTCCGCACCGTCCCGACGGGGATCCCCAGCAGCTCGCCGATCTCCTCGTAGCGCCGACCTTCGAAGTCCTTCAGGATCACGACCGCGCGGTGGTCGGGCTCAAGGGCGTTCAACGCCGATTCCACCATCGCCTCCCGCTCCGCGCGCTCGGCCTCATACGAGGGCGCTCCGGTCGGCGACTCGTCCGGCGGGTCGAAGGCCGGTCGCACGCCGCGGGGGTCGAGGAGGCTCAGCGCCCGGCGGAATCGCCGCCGCCTCAGGCGGTTCATCGCCAGGTTCACCGCGATCCGGTAGATCCAGGTGTAGAACGAGCTCCCCCCGCGATACTGGTCCAGCTTCTCGAACCCGCGCACGAAGGCGTCCTGGAGCACGTCCAGCGCATCCTCCCGCGAGCCCACCAGCCGGAGCACCATCGGGTAGAGCCTGCCCTGGTAGCGGGCGACGAGCTCCCCGTAGGCCTCGGTCCGGCCGGCTCGGCAAGCTTCCACCAGGCTGGAATCGTCGCGGTTGCTCGTCATTTGGGATCTTCGACGCCCCGTCGCCGTGGAAAGTTCCCCGTGACCCGCCCCACGCCGGATTATGCAACGCCGCCCCCCGACTTGAAAGGCCGCCGCCGAATTCGAAGGGGGGAGTTTCCCGCGGCGAGGCATCCACTCGCGGATCGATGAAGCCCATCAAGCCGAGCTTAATGTGATCACGGATCGACAAAATCCACGCCGAACCTTGTCAAGGGCATAGCCCCTGTTAGACTCTTATTCGCCAACCTGTTCCTATTCTCATTCTCTAATTAAATCTCGATGCGGTGCAGGCGATCCCCATCGCGGTGGATCGACGTGCGCCCACGGTCGACGTCAGACCGGACCGGCCCCCGAGGCTCTCCAACTCCTCAGGCCGCCCCGAATCGCCCCCCACCGCTCAGGACTGGCAACAGGAATACATATGAAATTCCGAAAGCGGACTGTCGGCTTCCGGCCGGCCCTCGATCGCATGGAACCGCGCGCGTTGCCCAGCGGCGCGGGGGCCAACCTGCTCTGGTTCGACACCGAGTCCCCCGACCTGATCTTCTCCGACGTCGGCCAGATCATGGACGGTTGGGGCCGGCTGTCCGGCGGGGCCTGGGCCCGCGACGCCTCCATCAAGAGGTCGGCGGCGGGGTATGCGCTGGAGCCGGCGACGGCCTTCGCGAACCTGTCCAGCTACCCCGACGGCGTCTACAACGTGAGCTTCCGGGGCGACGCGACGGTCGCCTTCTCCGGCGTCGGGGCCCTGGCCGGGCCGATGACGACCGGGGCCGACGGGATCACGCGCGGGACCGTGGTGGTCGGCGGGGCCGCGGGGGCGGATTCGGCGTCCCGCAAGCTCTACATGACGATCACGTCGACCGCCTCCGCATCCCCGATGTCCGACCTGCACATCTGGGCCCCCGGATACTCCGAGGGCGGGCCCATGTACACGAGGGAGTTCATCGCCTCGCTGAAGCCGTTCGACTTCATCCGCTTCCTCGACTGGACCAGGACGAACCAGTCCGTCGTCTCCTCCTGGTCGGAGCGGATCCCGTCGGACAGGTTCGGCGACGGCACGTTCTTCGTCTCCTACGAGGAGATGATCGCCCTGGCCAACGAGACCGGGGACGACATCTGGCTGCCGGTCCCCGCCCTGGCCGACGACGACTACCTGCGCCGGCTGGCGGCGCTGGTCCGCCGGGACCTCGACCCGGGCCTGAAGGTCTACGTCGAGTACAGCAACGAGACCTGGAACTACTACTTCTCCGCGTACAACCAGGTGCTAGCCATGGCCCAGGGCGATCCCCGGGTCACGGCCACGGACCCATTCCAGCGGGTGGCCCAGGAGTCGGCGCTCCAGGCCGCGCGCGTCGCCCGGATCTTCTACGACGAGTTCGGGGCCGACTCCGACCGGGTGCTCCCCGTGTTCTCGGGGTTCACCCTGCGGCCCGACTTCCTGAGCACCGGGTTGTCCGCGGTGGCCCGCGTCTTCGGCGACCCTTCGAAGATCTTCAAGGCGACGGCGATCGCCCCCTACGGCAACATCGCCGCGTCGCTGAGTTCGTCGACCGATCTGAGCACGCTGCTCGCGTCGATCAACAGCCAGATCGACGTGATCGCCAACTACATGAAGCAGAACGTGCAGGTCGCCGCGGCATACGGCCTGCCGCTGGGGACTTACGAGGGCGGGGTGGAACCGGACCTCGTGGCCGACCTGTCCGTCCGGACCGCCCTGATCAACCACCCGGCGATGTATGACCTGTACCGCAAGGCTTACGCGGCCTGGGAGTCGGCCGGGGGCGCCTTCATCGGGCTCTACACCGCTTTCGGCGACTTCTGGGGGCTGAAGACCGCCGTCACGACCACGGGCAGCCCGCGGTGGGACGGGGTGATGAGCATGATCCTCACGCCGGGCGACGCCGACGGGGACGGCGACGTCGACTACGGCGACTTCCAGGTCGTCGCCGCGAACATGAACCGCGTCGGGGTCTGGTGGGCGCAGGGCGATTTCAACCACGACGGCAAGGTCGACGGCCAGGACCTGGCGCTGCTGCGATCGAACCTCGACCCGGCCTCGCCGACCGCCGCGGAGGCCGCCGCCATGGCCGTGCGGCTCGCTCCGACGACGACGACCTCCTCCTCCCCGGTCGCCTTCCAGGCGTTCGCCGAGAAGGCGGCGGCCGATTTCGCCTCGGCGACGGGCGGCCCGATCGTCAAGGACGGGGTCTACAACGGCGGGTTCGGCACGGGCCAACTCCGCCTCGGCGGCGTCACCTACCCCCGAGGGCTCGGGACGTCGAGCTCCTCGACGATCACGATCCCGCTCGGCGGCCTTTACACGACCTTCTCATCCCTCATCGGCGTGGACGACCGGGCCGGCGTCGGCTCGGGCCAGGCGGTCTTCAAGGTGATCGGCGACGGGCGGGTGCTCTATACCTCGCCGACGATGAAGGCGGGCGCCTCCCTGCCGATCAGCGTCGACGTCTCGGGGGTTTCCAGCCTCTCGCTCGTCGTCGGCGCGCCGTCGGGGACGAACCTCGCCATACCCGCCGACTGGGCCATGGCCCGGCTGGTCGACGCCCGCTCCTCCACGGGCGTCGCCCCGTCGCTCACATGGACCGTGACGCGCGGGGAGCAGGTCATCTCGACCCTGACGAGCCCGACCTTCGTCTTCGCGCCCGCCGTCGACGGGGAGTACCTCGTCACGGTCGAGGCGACCGACTCGCGGGGCGGCACGTCGCGCGAGTACGTACCCATCCGCGTCGGCGCGCCGATCGCCCAGGCCACGGCCGCCTATCGCGGGGCGATGCTGGGCACGGGCGCCTGGAAATCGCTCGTCGGCCGGGCCGGCGTCGTCGTGGCCGGCGACTCCGGCGTCTACCCGACGTATGCGTCGGTCTCCGTCTCCGGCGCGTCCGCGACCGTCTGGAGCCGATACACGGACGACGACCGCGCCCTGGCGCAGCCCCAGACGAGGGCCGAGATCGCCTCGGCCTGGACGTCGGACGCGTTCACGATCGCCGCCGACTTCACCGACGGGAAGGCCCACCGGGTCACGCTGTATCTGGTCGATTGGGACTTCGGCCGGAGGAGCCAGCGCATCGACGTCGTCGATGCGGCGACCGGTGCGACGCTCGATTCTCGGACGTTCTCCTCCTTCGAGCACGGGACGTATGCGTCCTGGGACGTCTCGGGGAGCGTCCTCTTCCGGGTCACCAAGACGGGCGGGACGACCGCGGCGGTCAGCGCCCTGTTCATCGACGACGCTCGCCCCGACGGAGTGTACGCCGGGGACGACGTGATCACCCGCGGCGCCTGGCCGGGGACGTACGGGACCGGCGGCCAGGTGTTGGTCGGATTCGACCCAACCCTGCCCTCCTACGCCGCGGTGTCGGTCTCCGCGACATCCTCCCGAGACTTTGCGGGGACCTCCAGCGACGTCCGATCGCCTCGCGCCCCGGATGGATCGAAGAGGGCGTTGACCCAGTGGAACGGCCGCGAGATCGTCGTCGACGTGAACCTGACCGACGGGCGGCCCCACCGGGTCTCGCTCTACATGGTCGACTACAACTCCATCGACGTCGTCCAGAGGATCGAGGTCGTCGACGCCGCCACGGGGACGATCCTCGACACACGGCAAGCGTCCCAGTTCAACTCGGGCGTCTACATGTCCTGGAACGTGACCGGCCACGTCTTCTTCCGGATCGTCCTGGAGTCCGGCAACAACGCCGTCCTCTCCGGGGTCTTCATCGACGACGCTTCGGGGCCCAATCCAGGCCCGGCCCCCGTCGCGGTCGCCCCGAGCGCGGGGTTCGTTACGAAGGACGTCGCCACCAAAGGCAATTGGATCGGCGTCTACGGTAAGGAGGGGAGCCTCGCCCTGGGCGGCGGCGCGTCCACCCCGTCCTATGCGGTGTGGTCCATCGCGGGCGACCAGCGATTCACATGGACCACCTCGACGACCGATACTCGCGCCCTCATGATCGGGGGCTCTCGCATGGCCTTGACCTGGCGGGGGCCCCAGTTCTCGGTGGACGTGGACCTGACCGACGGGCAGGCGCATCGCGTATCCTTCTACATGGTCGACTGGACGTCGGCGGGGAGGGTCCAGCGGATCGACGTGGTCGACCCGGCGACGGGGGCGGTGCTCGACTCGCAGACGATCTCGTCGTTCAGCGGCGGGGCGTATCTCTCCTGGAACGTCACCGGCTCTGTGAGGTTCCGATTCACGTCCCTCGCCGGGGGCAACGCTATCTTCTCCGGCATCTTCTTCGATGCACCGGTTTGGCCCGGCACGGCCTCTTTCGCGGCGAAGGACGCGGCGACGCAGGGGGACTGGATCGGGGCGTACGGCGGCGAGGGCCGGCTGATCCTCAACGACTCGGACTCGCTGCCGTCCTACGCCCGCGTCGAGCTTTCCGCCAACGCCACCCCCTCCGTCTGGGCCGCCTCCAGCGACCAGCGCCGCGTCCTCGCCAAGTCGTCCGGCTCGGGCCGCCAGGCCTCGACCTGGAGCGCCGGGACGTTCACGGTGGACGTGGCCCTGACCGACGGGCGGGCGCACCGGGTGTCGCTCTACATGCTGGACTACTCGACGACGGCGCGCGTCCAGCGGATCGACGTGGTCGACCCGGCGACGGGGGCGGTGCTCGACTCCCGGACGGTCTCGTCGTTCAGCGGCGGGGCGTACCTGACGTGGGACGTGACCGGGTCGGTGCGGTTCCGGTTCACCACCGTCGCCGGCATCAACGCCGTCCTCGCCGG